>CAZSLI010000016.1:20719-52704 GCA_964607705.1 uncultured Eubacteriales bacterium | reverse complement strand
GCCCACCACTCGTTCTTGAAGGCCCCGGAGGGCTCCTTTTCGAGGAGCGCGAAGGGGCTTCTTCGCGCCCGAGTCAGTGAACGTGCGCTTGTATCTCCTCCGCGATTGACGCCAGTAACAGCTCGACATGCGAAGTGTCGTAATCGGCGTCGCAGTAGCCCATGCATACGGTGAGTGCATCGCGGTAGGTGCTGATGACGGGCACGATGCTGACCCCGCTCGTGGCCGGGCCGAACATGAATGCTGCGGCGGGCTGTGACGAGCCGAAGCCGAGCCGAGACTCGTCGAGGATTCCGATGTTGGTGAACCACGGGTAGGTCTTGGGGTTGTCGGAGGATCCGCCGGCACGAAACGCCATACCCAGCAGCAGCTTCGTCGGCCCATATCCGATGCCCGCGATCTTCTCGGCGTTGGCGAGCGGCCCTGCTCCATGACACATCTTCGCCCACTGCCCCATCTTCTCGTGAACGCGCGCGAGCGTGCTCTCGAAGCTCTCGCCGTCGACGCGATCGATGTCGAGAGAACCCGAGATGGAGAGGTTGCAGATGGGGAGGTTTGCGGCGTCGGGCAGGTAGCGGCGCAGGTCCGCGGTGCACATCAGGGAAAGCGGCGTGCCGGTCGGCGGGTCGAGGTTCAGGATGCACGCACGCATTACCGCCGCGAGCATCATGTCGTTCACCGTGCAGCCCCGGGCCGAGCCATACGCCTTCAACGCCCGGAAGCTCTCCGGCGCAAGCGTGACCCACCGGTAGGTGAGTCCTCGGCCGGAGGACTCGGCCTGTGGGGCGGGCCACGTGGGCTTCGCCCACGATTTCGCCCGCCGGGCGTTACGGCGCTGCTCGGCGGTCAGGTTGTCCCACACGTCGCGTCCACTGGGGCGGGTATGTGTGTTCGCGACTGGCGTGTACGAGGGGTCCTCACCCAGTTTCGTGTACAGATCCGCAAGCTGATACGCGTACTGTTTCGCTGCCTGCCCATCGGCCAACACGTGACTGATCTTCACGCCGAGGACGTCACCGTCGCGCGCGCGAAAGAGCGCCACCGCCGCCTGGGGACCTTCGTCCGGGATCTCGACCGCTTGGAACGCGCGCATTCGGCCGTCCAGATCGTCTCCCACTTCTTCGGCCACGATGGCGGGCTCGGCTAGGTGCGAGAGACGCTTCCAGTAGGCTTTGCGCTCGTCGGTCCTGAATGCGCAGCCGACCATGGGCTCCGCATCGAACGAGAGTCGGACTGCCCGCGCGAGTCTTCGAGCATCGAGCCTGTCGCCGGGAAACGAGAGGCTGAGCCCGATGCGCTGATGGGTCACAGCACGGGTGATGCTGACCGCTGCATCGACGCCCGTTGCCGCGAACCGTTCCGAGATCTCGGCCATCGCCACTCCCCCCGAGTGCAATGTCGCCAGCTGCGCGCACACACATCACGTGCGCGGTTCCAGCATAGCCCTGTGGGCCGCGCGTGCGCGTCAACTAAACTGGACTTCGACGAGGGAGGCGCATGGCCATGGAGATCGCACCCGACCCGGACTGGACGCCGTGCACGTACGAGAGCTGCGAGCACATCAGCGGCCCCTTCTACCACGGCACCGCGGCCGCGCTCGAGCCCGGTACCTTGCTCGGCCCCGGCTTCGAGTCCAACTACCAGAAGGGTCGAGTCTCCAACAACATCTACTTCACCGCGCTGCCTGCGCCGGCGGCTGGTCTCGCGGCGGAGCTTGCGGTGGCCCTGACCGGAGCCGAGCCCCCGGGACACGTGTACGTGGTTGAGCCCACGGGCCCCTTCGAGGATGACCCGAACGTCACCAACAAGCGCTTCCCCGGGAATCCCACCAAGTCGTACCGAAGCATCCATCCGCTGCGCATCATCTCCGAGGTCGAAGACTGGGAACCGAGCGACCCCGAGCTGGTCAAGGAGATGCTGGAGACACTGGAGAAGCTGAGGAAGCAAGGTCTTCAGGACCTCATCGACGACTGATGGCTGCGAGCGACGGCGGCGCAGGGGCGCGACCACTGGGATCCTAGGTGGGGACGGGCGGCTTGGCCCTCGGCGCCACGATGAATTCGATGCGGTGATACAGGTAGCGTGCACCGCGCGGGTATGCATGTTAGGCCGGACGTCACGGAGACGAGGGGGTGTGCCGTGCGTGAGGCCAACTTCGAGCAGGAAGTTCAGCAGCCCGCCGACGTGGCGTGGCGGTATCTCTCCGACCTGCGAAACGACCCCTCATGGCGTACTGAGATACGAGATTCCCAGCTGGTGTCGGGCACGGCCGGTGCTTCCTCGGCGACCTATCGCGAGACTGTCGACTGGGAAGGCATCGAGGCAGAGATCCTCCTGACCGTCACTGAGTCGGTCCCCGGTGCCCGGGCGGTGGTGACGAGTGACGATCCCAGCTACCGGTCCACTTCGATCTGGACCTTCACCGAGAGTGATACGGGCTGCCTCGTCGCGCTGCATTTCTCCATGGAGACCACGGGCGCGCTGCGCCTCATCGAGCCGTTCATGTGGGGCATCGTGACGCGTTGGCTCGAGAACGACCTGCCGCGCCTTGGCGACCACATCGAAGCGCGCCCGCCGGTGCGCACGTCCGTCTAGTTTCCAAACCACCGGCGCCGCGGGATACTGGCTGTGACGCCTACGGTTGGGGAAGCCATGGAACAGTGGGTCGTGTACTTCCTGTATCTCTTGCCGTTCCTGCTGCTGCCCGTGCTGTATATCGTCTTGGCTCGTTGGGGTCGCAAGCACGACCCCCTCAGCGGTCACGCGCGCAACCTCTGGCGAACCAACGGCGGCACCTCCCGCCACCGTGACGAGCGCAACTAGCGCTTCATCTTGTGTCGGGCCCCGCCCGGCGTGACACTGAGTCCATCGCCGAGGAGGGAGCTCCGTGTTCGAGGAATCGGTTCAGCGCGCCATGCGCTACACGATGCCCGTGGTCGGGCTGCGCCGTAAGTACGACGGCACCATCCTGTCCACGCTGGCCGCGTTCACCGTCGTGAACGATGAGGGGTGGGTTCTCACCGCAGCGCATGTCGTCCGCGAGGGAGAGCAGGCGGTCGCGTCGATCTCGAACGGCCGAGGCCTGCACGAATCCATCGCGAAGCTGCATCACGACCACGCCATGCCCGCCGAGAAGAAGCGCGAGGAGCTTGCGCGCCGTGAGGCCGAGCTCAGGGGATTCCTCACGCATAGCGTCGAGCTTTGGGCGGTCCCTGGCATCGACCGGATGCGGCCGTCAGCGGTCGAGGCGTTCGTGGACGAGCCGTCCGACCTCGCACTCGTGCGCATCGAACCCTTCGATCACAAGGCATTCAGCGAGTTCCCCCGTTTCCGGCCACAGAGCCGGCCGCTTGTCGTGGGTACAGGCATCTGCCGGATCGGGTTCCCGTTCCACAACGTCGACGCGTCGTTTGCCGAGGACCGCTCGTCGTTCGACATCAACGCAGGCTTCCCGGTCCCCGCATTCGCTCTTGAGGGGATGATCTCGCGCTTCGAAGACCGCATCGTGGGCGAGCGGCACGTCCTTTCGCTCCAGACCTCCACCCCAGGCCTCAGGGGCCAGAGCGGTGGTCCGGTCATCGACGCGGACGGCTACGTGGTGGGCATACAGTCACGCACCGTGCACCTCGACCTCGGCTTCGACGCGCAGTACGACCGCGCCGGCGAGCGGGTGACCGAACGCCAGTTCATCAACGTGGGCGTGGCGTCACACGTGGACGAGGTGTGCCGCTTCATGGACGAGCACGAGGTCGCCTACACTCGCGGCTGAGCGCGCCTAGCGGAACCACCTGATGATCAGGTTGACGATCAGCGTGAGCAGCAGCGAGATCACTATCGAGCTCACGATCGGTACGTAGCAGCTCATGTTCTGGCCGCGGTAGGCGATGTCGCCCGGTAGGGACCCCAGCCCCGCGCGGCCGCCCAGCCAGAAGAGCCCGCCCACGATCGCGAGCCCCACGCCCATGAGCACCAGCCACTTGCCCATCAGCTGCAGGTCCATGGCTAGTCCTCGCCAGTCGGACGCTGTCGCTTCGCCTTCACCGACGACCGCGCGGTCTTCGCGGACAGTCGGCGCTCCACGGCCGCACGTCCCGGCTTCGTCGCTCGCCGAGGTGGAGGCGGCGGCGCCATAGCGCGCACGAGTCGCTCGCGCAGCCGTGTGAGGCACAGCCGCTTGTTGCGCAGCTGGCTGCGTTCCTGCCGGCAGACCACGACGATCCCGCTCGGCCTGTGCGTGAGGCGCACCGCCGAGTCGGTGGTGTTGACGCCCTGGCCGCCCGGTCCGGTGGCACGGAAGACGTCGACGCCACACTCGGCGAGGAGCGCGTCGTCATCGGCAGGCAGCTGGTATCCCTCGGGAAGCTGTACGCTCATTCCTCGTCGATGGTGATGGCGTCGGTGGGACACGAGTCCATCGCGTCGCGCACGCAGCCATAGAGGTCGGGGCCGGGGTTCGGCGTTATGACGTGCGACAGGCCGTCGTCTTGCAGCTCGAACACGTCCGGGCACACGTCTTCGCAGTTGCCGCAACCGATGCACAAGTCCTCGTCAACAACTGGCTTCATGTCGGCTCCTCTGCTCGTCGAGTGGCGCAACCGCCACCGCTCGAATCTTACCCGAGCGGACCGCCTGCGCCTCGCCGCACCGCCGGTCTGCCGAGTAACCCGTCCGCATTCCTAGGCAGGCAGCGGCTCGGGTACCATCACCACAAGTACGCCGGTGCGAGGAGACAAGCGTGGGCGACGTCGTAGTCGGCACCTGCTCGTGGACCGACAAGACCATGATCGAGCGCTGGTACCCGTCGGGCGTGAAGACGCCCGAGCAGCGCCTGCGCTACTATGCCGAGCGCTTCGACACCGTCGAGGTCGACTCCTCGTTCTACGGCATCCCCAGGCCCGAGTTCGCCGAGAACTGGGTGCGGCGGACGCCGTCCGGGTTCACCTTCCACGTCAAGGCGTTCGGCATGCTCACCGGCCACGACGTCGACGAGCGTGCGCTGCACCCGGATCTGCGCGATGCCGGCTATGGCTACGAGCTCACCACGCGCGGCCGCGTCAGGCGCCCGGAGCCGCGGATGGTCGAGCATGCGGCCGAACTCTTCCTCGAGAGCATCGCTCCGCTGCGCGAGGCGGGGAAACTCGGCGGTCTGCTCATGCAGTACCCGCCCTGGTTCACGGCTGCCGACAAGGACAAGCGCGAAGCCAACCTCGCCACCGTCGAACGCGACGCCGAGCTGCTCTCGCCCCTGCCGGTGTTCGTGGAGTTCCGCCACGCGTCATGGGCCGCCGAGGCGAATCTGCAGCGGACGATGCGCTTCCTTGCCGACCGCAAGCTGACCTTCGTCTCGGTGGACGCGCCGGCGGTCGAGACCGGCCAGGCGATGCCGCCGGTCTCGGCAGCGACCGCACCGTTCGGCTACGTCCGCTTCCACGGACGCAACCGTGAGATGTGGCACGCGCGGACCCTCACCGCGGCGGACCGCTTCGACTACCTCTACACGCCGGATGAGCTCGCCGAGTGGCGCGATCCCATCGAGGAGCTCGCCAAGGAGACCGAGCGGACCTGGGTGATGTTCAACAACTGCAAGTACGACTACGCGCCCACGAACGCGCGCGAGATGGCCGAGATCCTCGGCGACCTGGTCGCGCCCCGGGAGAGCGGCACTCCCACAGGTGAGCCGGTGGGGGTGCCGGCGCCCGACATAAGCGACTCGGGCGAGACGGGGACGCTGTTCTAGTCGGTTGCGGCTGTGCCGAGTCGTGCGCCGCCTATCCCGCGGCCGCGCGCCGCAGCGTGAGGACGTGGATCTCCGGCGGGGCGAAGAAGCGTATCGGCAGGATGTAGACGCCCACGCCGCGAGACACCAGCGAGGGGACGCCTTCGATCGTGAACCAGCCGCGCAGGTACTTCGACCCGTGCTTTGACGGCGTCGCGGGCGCCCACAGGCCGAAGATCGTCACCTGACCGCCGTGGTTGTGGCCGGACAGCGCGAGGTCGAATGCGCCCCGGGTCTTGGCGAGCCCATCGGGCAGCGCATCAGGCGAGTGCGAGACCACGATCGCGTACTCGTCCCGCGAGATCTCGCTTGCGGCCGCTTCGAAGTCCGGCTCGCCGGTCAGGTAGTCGCTCACGCCCGCGATCCGCAGCCTCGGACCCCCGCCCGCGCCCACGCGCACGCTGCGGTTGTCGAGCACCGTCGCATTGCCGCCGAGTATCTCGTCCTGAATGCCCTGGACCGACCATCCGGCCTCGTGGTTGCCCGCCACGGCGACGATGCCGAGCGGCGCGCGCAGACGCTTCACGTGCTTCGTGATCTTGAGCCAGTTCTTCTCGCCACCGCCACCGCCGATGTAGTCGCCGCCGAGGATGATGACGTCCGGCTTCAGTGCGTTCACACGGTCGACGACGTGGCTGACGCGCCCCTCGCCCAGCAGGCTCCCGGAATGGATATCGCTCAGGAAGACGATGCGTGTCCCGTCGAGTGCTGCCGGAACGTCGGGGCTCACCACCGTGGTGCGGCTGACCAGCAAGATGCGCGGCTCGATGAAGGCCCAAGCGACGAGTGCGACCACCATCGTGACCGCCGTCGCCGTCGCAACCACGACCCACTTCCTTCGACCACGTGTGCGGTGCCTGACGGTGTTATGCAAAGTGGCTTTCCGTCAATCCGGTGAGGAGGGTTATCATCCCGATTGTCGGTCATTCGAGGGGGGTACGAAACCGCGTGCGCATCCTGCGTAACATCTTTCGCCGAAAACTCCGCGCGTTCCTCACCATATTCGGAATCTCCATAGGTGTGTTCTCGCTGGTTGTCATGGGCGCTCTTGCCGAGAAGCTCACGCTGCTGGTCGACGGCGGCATGAGGTACTACGCGGGCAAGGTCGTCGTGCAGGGCGAGGGCGGTATCTCGGGGCTCATGGCAGCGCCGCTGAAGGTCTCCATGCGCCGCGATATCGAGCGCATCGACGGAGTCGCCCGGGCGAGCGCAGCTTGCTCGGCGCTGCTTTCCGGCGAGCTCGGTGCCGTCAACTTCGGGACTCCCGCAACGATTCAGGCCGACGACGGCCGATCCAAGGGCTTCGAGTCATTCGTCGTCGACTACGCCGAGGGCGAGGAGCTGCGAAACACCGACGTGGGGCAGGTCGCCCTGGGCAGCGACCTCGTCACGAAGCTCAATGGGCACGTAGGCGGGCACGTCGAGATACGCGACGAGCGCTACCTCGTCAAGGGCATCCTCGAGAAGACGCTCACGGCGCCGGACAATGCCGTGATCATGACGATGGAGGACGCGCAGCAGATCGTCTACGACGACCTGCCCGATGCGCTGCAGGGCTCGGTGGACCCCAAGTCGCTCGTGTCGAGCTTTGCGGTGTACCTGAACCCAGGCGAGCGGCCGGAGGTCGTCGCGCGGCGCATCGAGCGACAGATCGACAACGTGGACGCGATGACGCCCGTGGAATTCGAGCGATCCGTGAAGCAGCCGCTGCAGATATTCTCATCCATCATCTACGCTGTCGCGCTCATCTCGCTTCTCGTCGGCGGCCTCTCGGTCATCAACACGATGACGATGTCTGTCGCCGAACGCACGCGCGAGATCGGTGTGCGCAAGGCGATCGGCGCGAGCAATATGCAGATCATGGGGCAGTTCATCGCCGAGTCGGCAGTCATCGGTCTCATCGGCGGGCTGGTCGGCCTCGTGCTCGGTCTCATGGTGACCACGCTCGGGAACGCGGCCGGCGCAGCGAGCGGGACGACTCTTTTCCTGGTCACGAACCGACTGCTGTTCGGAACGATCCTGTTCGCGGTGGGGCTGGGCACGGTATCGGGGCTCTATCCCGCGTGGCACGCCGCCAACCTCAACCCGGTGGAGGCGCTGCGCTATGAGTGAGCGGACGAACGCGGCAGCAGACGCTCTCTTCGGCACGGAGTCCATGGCGAGTCGCGCGCATGGCGCGGCCGGCCGCGACTGCATAATCCGAGGTATCGGGCTTCAGAAGCGCTACCAGCTCGGCAAGAACAACTTCGTGGACGCCCTGCGCGGGGCCACGCTCGACATCACCAAGGGCGAGATGGCCGCGATCATGGGGCCTTCGGGCTCGGGCAAGTCCACCTTCATGCACATCGCCGGCTGCCTCGACGGCGCCGATGGCGGCGAGGTCTGGCTCAACGGTCGCCGTGTGGATGGCCTCACGGGCGCGGATCTCACGAGGGTGCGCCGCAAGGAGATCGGCTTCATCTTCCAGGGCTTCAACCTCATCCCCACGCTCTCTGCCGAGGAGAACGTGGCCTTGGCCGCCGAGTACGCCGGGCTGACACGCGGTGCCGCGCTCGTGCGCGCTCGCGAGCTCCTCGACGAGGTGGGCCTGGGCGACCGCATGAAGCACATCCCGAGCGAGCTGTCCGGCGGCCAGCAGCAGCGCGTGGCGATCGCCCGCTCGCTCGTGAACGACCCCGGCATCGTCATGGGCGACGAGCCCACCGGCGACCTCGATACGGCCACAAGTGAGGAGATCGTCGGCATGATGCGCCGCGTGAATCGCGAGCGCGGGACGACCTTCCTCATCGTGACGCACAACCCCGAGGTCGCCGCGTCGTGCGACCGCACGGTCCGCATGCGCGACGGGGTCGTGGTCGACGACGGCGACGGGAACCCGCAGGGTTCCTAGCCGCGGCCGCCCAGGTAGCTGTTGCGCACGTCGTTCACGAGTTGTCCGTCGCTCACCTCGAGCACGCGATCGGTGCGCTGCGCCACACCCCGGTCGTGGGTGACGATCAGGAACGACGTGCCGGTCTCCTCGTTGATCTGCCGAAACAGCGTGTACACGAGGTCGGTGTTCACTGTGTCGAGGTTGCCCGTGGGCTCATCGGCAAGCACAAGCGCTGGGCGGTTCATGAGTGCACGGGCGATTGCCACCCGCTGCTTCTGCCCGCCCGAGAGCTGGTTCGCGTTCTTGTCCTCAAGCCCCTCGAGCCCCAGCATGCCGAGGACGTCGGTGGCGCGAGCGCGCAGCTCCTCGGCGGGTGCGGTGTTGGCGATGAACGACGGCATCGCGACGTTCTCGTAGACGCTGAACTCAGGCAGCAGATAGTGGAACTGGAACACGAAGCCGATCGAGTCGTTGCGCAGC
This sequence comes from uncultured Eubacteriales bacterium, assembly GCA_964607705.1. Taxonomy (GTDB): domain Bacteria; phylum Actinomycetota; class Coriobacteriia; order Anaerosomatales; family PHET01; genus CAZSLI01. The sequence continues at coordinate 43,576 of CAZSLI010000016.1, read as the reverse complement.
TTGGCTCGGTCGGGCTTGGCCAGCGCGCTCACGTCGGAGCCCCGGAAGACGACCTTGCCTGCCGATGGCGTGTCCAGAAGACCGATGAGGTTGAGCAGCGTCGACTTGCCGGACCCGGACTGTCCGACAATGGCCGCGAACTCGCCCGGTTCGACGTCGAAGGTCACGCCGCGCAACGCATGGGTCGCGGCCTCTCCCTCGCCGTACACCTTGTCGAGCTGGTCCACGTGCAGGAGCAGATCAGCCATTCTGGATCACCTCGATCGGGTCGAGGCGGGATGTCTTGCGCGTCGGGATGATGCTCGATGCCAGCGCGACGCCGATTCCCACCGACGCCGAGAAGATCACGAACCGCGGCTGCATGACGATAGAGAAGCTCACCGGCACGAACGAGAACGCCCATATGAACAGCGCGGCAAGCACTACGCCAGCGATCGATCCGATGCCGCCGATGATGAGCGCCTGGTACAAGAAGATCCGGCCGCTTGCGCGGTCGCTCATACCCATCGCCTTGAGGATGCCGATCTGCCGCGTCTTCTGGACCGCGCTGATCGCGAGCGTGGATGCGATGCCCAGCGCGACGGCGACGAGCACGAACGCCTGGATCATGTAGCTCGATGACGACTGGCTCTGCAGTGCGGTGAGCAGGTCGGCGTTCTGCGCCTGCCAGTCGAGGATCGAGACGCCAGGCAGCTGCGTACGCCAGTCGGCCGCCACCTCCGCCGACTGGAACGGCTCCACCATCTGCGTCTGGACCTGCATGTACTGGTTCGAAGACCAGCCGAGGACGGTGCGTGCCACCTCGCCGTTCACGAACGCTTGGCGCTCGTTGAAGGCGGCGGCGCCCAGGTCGAAGATGCCCGAGACGGTGAACTCGGCGGAACCGCCGCCCTGAAGGGCCAGCTTGACGCTGTCGCCCACGTTCACGCCGAACTTCTTCGCGAACTCCTTGCCCACGATGATCTCGGTCGAACGCAGGGACGGCTCACCCTCGATAAGCCGCTCGCTGACCTTGTAGATGCCGTCGAGCTCCTGCAGCTTCCCGCCGATGAGGTTGAGTGGCGCGCTGTCGGAGCCGTCGGTGTAGAGCGAAGTCAGCATGCGGACGGGAGCCACCGCGCCCTGCTTTACCCGCGAGTCGCGGTAGACGGTGTCCTGCATCTTCTGCGAGAACGTGACCGGCTCGCCGTCGTCGATCGCTTCGATGGTCACCTGCGGCGCCGAGCCGATGGTCTGGTCGACTAGCGAGGCCTGCAAGCTCGTGATGAGCGAGCCGACGAAGATCTGAGCAGAGATCCCGACGGCTATGCCGCCGGCGATCAGGACGGTCTGTATCGGCGCGGACCTCAGGAAGCGCCACGCGATCCGCAAGGACAGCATCGGCGCCTACCCTTCGCAGACGGGGTCGGCGTAGTTCGGCAGTCCGAGCGATTCGTCCGTGAGGAGGTCGCCTTCGGGCCAATCCGCCGCACAGGTGACTGCCGGCCCGCCGATCCCCACACGCACGCCGGGAAGGAGGCGTTTGAGTTCGTCGACTACTCGGCGGGCGAGGACCACGTTGTAGTGGGTGGCCGCGCTGAGTGCGACGAGGCTCACGCCGAGAGACTCGGCCGCAGCGGCGATGTCAGCTGTGGGCGTGTCGGGTCCGAGGTAGTGGACGTCCCAGCCGGCCAATTGGAGGCGGTCGGCCAGCATGCGGAGCCCGAGGTCGTGCTGCTCGCCTGTGGGGCACGCGAGCAAGACGCGTCCGGCCGCCCCCGCACCAGCAGCCGAAGCCGCGAGGACCTCCGGGTAGAGCGCCTCGATGATGGTGCGTAGGGTGGCGCTGGCGAGATGCTCTTCCCATACGCCGATCTTCCCGCGCTGCCATGCCGCGCCGGTGTCGACCAGGAGTGGCACGAGCACGAGTCCGTAGAGCTCGCCGATCCCGATCCGGCGTTCACGGACCGCCTCGAGTGCGGTTGCGACGGCGCCCGCCTTGTCGTGGGCTGACAAGTGGGCATCGAGCGAGCCCCTCAGTTCGGCGGCCGCGTGCAGCCCGGCTTCAGGAAGTTCCGACAAGTCGCGCCTCCTTGGTAGGTTCTTGCAGTGAAGTACCTACCCGAGAGGATAGATCGGCCTCCCTGCGTCCCCTCGGTAAGCATAAGCGATTCGGTGTGGACACGGTGCGCCGGGGCAGGTAGAATCCCGTCTGCTGTCCCGCTCAAGCGGGCACCCAAACGGGGGTGTAGCTCAGCTGGTTAGAGCGCTGGCCTGTCAAGCCAGAGGTCGCGGGTTCGAGCCCCGTCACTCCCGCCATAGCGTTGCACAAGGGTCAGAGCCGGGAAACCGCTCTGACCCTTTGATTTGCGGCTCGATAGCCAGGGGCCCGCTGTTGTCGAGGCCCGCTGATGCGGCGGCGATGGCCACTGCGCGGTAGTCGAGCATCCTCGGGTGCAGCAGTGTGTCGTTCGGTGCCCCTCCTCGCCTCGCGCTTCAGGCGTGGGCGGGGTTCGTCATTCGACGCCGGCTTCAGCGTCGACCTCGGCGATCAGCTGCATGACCTCGGACGGCGGACGGCCTTGCGCCAGCAGCGTCGCCATGACTCGCATCGGCTCGTCGATGTGGCGGAAGAACGCCCCGTATCCATTGCACAGGTAGTTCGAGTCCGGCCCGTTCTCGGCAGGTACGAAGCGGTCCTTCGGACAGCCGCCGTGGCATGCGAACTTCAGTTGGCACGCACCGCACTCCTGTGGCATCGACCGCACCTTGTCCATGCCGAATGCGCGTTGCAGTGGTGATTCCGTCAACTCTTCGAGCGGCGCATCCGTGAGGTTGCCGAGCAAGTGGTCGCGATCCACGAAGTGGTCGCACGAATAGACGTCGCCGTTGAACTCGAGTGCGAGCGCGCGACCACACGCTGGGGCATGCACGCACGAGGGGTTGCCGGCGTTCGCCCACGCCGCGAGCGCCACGTCGAAGTCTTGGACGAACACGGACCCCACGTCGGAGCGGACCCAGATATCGAAGACGTCAGCCAGAAAGACGCCGTAGCCCTCGGGCGTGACCGAGCGTTCCGTGACGGCGGTGCCGATCGGCGTACCGGCCGCATCGGTCTCACGCTCAACGATTGGGATGAACTGGATGAACCTGGCTCCGGCTTCGTCGCGAAGAAAGCGGTAGACGTCGGCGCCGCGCCCTTCGCTCGCGTGGCTGATCGTTGTCAGTGCGTTCCAAGCAGCCCCTGCAGCATTGAGCGTGTGGATGCCTTCAATGACTCGCGCGTGAGTGGGTTCGCCAGCGCCCGTGTGCCGGTACGCATCGTGCACGTTGGCCGGGCCGTCGATGCTGACGCCGACGAGGAACTGGTTGTCGGCGAGGAACCGGGCCCACTCGTCGTCGATGAGCGTCGCGTTCGTCTGGATCGAGTACACCGGCGACTGCTGTGGTCGCCGGTACTTCTCGGCGAGCTGGACCGCTCGGCGGAAGAAGTCGATGCCCATGAGCGTGGGCTCTCCGCCTTGGAATGCGACGCTGACGGGACCGTCGGCCTGCGCGGAGAAGAGCTGTCGGAGGTACGCATCGAGTGTCTCGGCCGACATGCGCTGCGGCTGGCCGGGGTAGAGTTCCGACTTCTTGAGGAAGAAGCAGTAGTCGCACGCGAGGTTGCACGCCGAACCGGTCGGCTTGGCGAGCAGGTGGAATTCTGGGACCGTCATTCGTCCTCCGTCATCGGGAGGTCATCCGGGCTTGAGATTCGCGTGCGCGGGATGCGCAAACTCATTCACGTGCGCGTGGCAGAGCGTGGTACTGGGGACAGTCATAGGGTACTCCATTGCGGCGTCGATGCTTCTCGGCGCCGTGTTCTATCGGCTGACCGAGTGGAGGTCCAAGCATGGGACTCAGGGATCGCATGGGGGGAGAGGCCCCCGGCATCGGCGGGGGTTTGCGCGGAGGTGGCGACGGTGTAGTCCGCTATCAGATGCGCGAGAAGATGTTCGCGATCGGCGATGACGCCTGGATCGAGGACTCCAACGGCAACCGTGCGTTCAAGGCCGACGGCAAGGCCCTGCGCGCCCGCAGCACGTTCGTGCTCGAGGATGCCAACGGCAACGAGGTCGCGTCCATCCAGGAGAAGATGCTCCGCGTGAAGGACACGATGGACATAGAGCGCAACGGCCAGAAGATCGCGACGGTCAAGAAGGCGCTCATCTCGCCACTGCGCGACCGCTTCGAGGTCAAGATCGAGGGCGGCGAGGACTGGGACGTGCAAGGCAACATCGTCAACCACGAATATGAGATCAAGAGCGGTCGTGGCAAGGTCGCCGAAGTGTCGATGAAGTGGTTCCGCGTGCGCGACACGTACGGCATCGAAGTCAGCCCAGGTGAGGACGTCGGATTGGTGCTTGCGGTCTGCGTGGCACTCGACGAGATGCGGCGCGGCGACTAGTCCAGACACGCGCGCTGCAGCACGCTGCGCACCGCCAGATCGATCGAGCTGTCTCCTCGAGCCCTGTGAGCGGCACGGTTGCGCGCAAAGGCCGGTGCCGTCGCTTCTGCGGCGGACACCGGCCTTGGATGCGCCGCTAGCCTGCGGCTCCTCCGCCGACCGACTGGACGGCGCCATGCGCGTGCAGGTCCTGTTCCGTGTCGATCGTCTCGGGCTTCAGGTCGATCGTCACTTTCCTGACCGTGCCGGTGAACGCGTACGGCGCCTTGTCCTTGTACGCCTTGTCGACGACAAGGCCGTTGTCGCGGCCCACGTCCATGCCCGCGTATGAGGAGAACGCGATCGGGACCGTGCGGTTGATGCGGCTCTCGCCGATCTTCTTGTCGCCCGCCCACAAGGTCACCGTTCCGCCGGAGCCGGGCTTCGGCTCGTCGGACTCGAAGACCATCTTGGCGACGTACTGGCCGGCGGGTAGCGGTTCGGTCGCGACTGTCTTGTACTCCTCTACGCCGAGCATCGAGTATGTGAACGTCAGCCTGCCTGCCTCGTCGGCCCACAGCGCGAAGCCGCCCATCTCGTCACCGTTGCCAAGCAGCACGCCTTCGGCGCCTGAATCCGGCACGGCGATGTCGGCCTCGATGGCCCACGAACGCCCGTAGATGCGCGGCACCATGCCTCGCTGGATGTTCTGCACGTCACCGTAGAAGTCGAAGCGGGTGACCGTGGGCAGCGGCGGCAGTATGCCGAAGAAGATCGACATCCCGCCGAGCAATGGCAGGGCCTTGTTGCGCTCGGCCTCGACCCAGAACAGCTCCTTGAGTTCGGCGAGCTTCTCGCGCTGCTCGGCGGCGAGGTCGTGGGCCTGAGAGAAGTCATCGGGCAGGTAGTAGAGCTCCCAGGTGTCGTTCTCCGGGTCGTACACGCCCGGCGCGAGCTTGGCGATCGTCGCGGGTGAGAAGTCCCACGGCGCGCGGTCGATGCGGGCGCACGCCCACCAGCCGTCCTTGTAGATGGCGCGGCTGCCCATCGACTCGAAGTACTGGACCGTATGGCGCTCCTCGGCGGTGGGGTCATCGAAGGTGTGCGCGAAGCTCGTGCCGTCCATCGGCTCCTGCTCGATCCCGTCCACCGACTTCGGCTCGGGGATACCCGTGGCCTCCAGGATCGTCGGGCCGATATCGATGCAGTGCGTGAACTGCGATCGCATGCCACGCTGCTTGATGCGCTCGGGCCAGGCGACAGCCATAGGATTGCGCGTGCCGCCGAGGTGGCTGCCGGTCTGCTTGCCCCACTGGAATGGAGTGTTGCCGGCCCATGCCCACGCCGACGCATAGTGTGGCGCGCTGTCCACGCCGCCGAGTCCCTCGATCCCGCCGTACTTGTCGATGAGCTCGAGTTGCTGCTCCGGTGTGAGCGGGATGCCGTTGAGGAAGGTCATCTCGTTGAACGAGCCCGTAATGGTCCCCTCCATGCTGCAGCCGTTGTCGCCCCAGATGTAGAAGATGAGCGTGTTGTCGAGGTCGCCCATCTCATCGATCGCGTCGAGCAGGCGCCCAACGTTCCAGTCGGCGTTCTCCGAGAAGCCCGCAAACACTTCCATCTGGCGGACGTAGAGCTTCTTCTCGGAGTCGTTGAGTGAGTCCCAGGCGGGGAACAGGTCAGGCCGAGGCGTCAGTTCGGCGTCCGCGGGGATGATACCGAGCTCCTTCTGACGGGCGAAGGTCGTCTCGCGGTACGCGTCCCAGCCATCATCGAAGGTGCCCTCGTACTTGTCAGCCCACGCGGTGCCCACGTGGTGCGGGGCGTGTGTGGCGCCGGTGGAGTAGTACATCATCCACGGTTTCTCGGCATCTTGGGCTCGTACTTCGTGCAGCCACTCGACCGCCTTGTTGGTGATGTCGTCCGGGAAGTAGTACTGCGAGCCGTCTTCGTTCTGCGGGACGCCGATGATCGAGTTGTCTTGGACGATGATCGGGTCGTACTGGCCTGCGGCGCCCGATAGGAAACCCCACCAGTGGTCGAAGCCCCAGCCACACGGCCAGCGGTCGAACGGACCCGCTGCCCCTTGGACGTTGTCGGGAGTGAGGTGCCACTTGCCGAAGCCGCCGGTCACGTAGCCGTTGTCCTTGAGCACGCGGGCGACCGGCGCACACGTCTTCGGCAGCGCGGCGGTGTAGCCCGGGAACGGGCCGGGGTATTCGGCGATGGATCCAAAGCCGACGCGGTGCTGGTTGCGGCCGGTCAGTAGAGCGGACCGGGTCGGCGAGCAGATAGCGGTGACGTGGAAGCGGTTGTAGGACAACCCCATGTCCGCGACGCGATCGAGCGCGGGCGTGGCGATGGGGCCGCCGAAGGTGCTCGGATTGCCGAAGCCGGCGTCGTCTATCAGCACGACCAGTACGTTGGGCGCGCCCTCGGGTGGCTTCGGCGTCATGACCGTCGTCCAGTCCGCGACGGAGGTCTCGAGCGTCCTGCCGACCGTTCCGCCGAACGCCGGATCTCTAAGCGGGAGCACCGTGCGGTCGGGGGCGAACTTGCCCATCGCTTCTGCGAGCGACTCCTGCAGCTGCCTGAGCCCGCCTTGGTCCGACTGGGAGACGGACTTGGCTGGTGAGCCGGAAAGCGCCTGCTCGACTGCGAGCCTTTGATCGTCGGAGAATACTGCGATGACGCCCGCGGAACCCGGCGGCAGCTTCTCACCGATCTTATCCTTGATGCCGGTCGTGATCTGGTGGTCGGCGAACTTGCCCATCAGGGCCCCGCCAGCTGCACCCACGGCTAGGGCGGGAAGGATCGCGGGTGCGAAGAGGCCTACCGCGAGGCCAACGCCGCCGCCCCAGCCCGCACCTTTACGGCCGAGCTTGTTGCCCGTGTCGGCGACGGTGACCTTGCCGCCGGCGTCGCGCGAAACGAGGATCGCACCCTCGATGCTGACCTGCTTGTCCTTGACGAGCGCGACCAGCCCGTCGAAGTCCTTCTGTGCGCTGCCGATGTCTTGGTACGCAGCGAACAGGACGTCCATCAGTTCTTCTGACATGGATCCCCCTCCGATTTCCTTGCCAGTCGCCCCGCATTCGCCCCTGAGCATCCACCGTGATCTGTTCGGATGCGAACGATGGGTACCAGATGTAACCATGTAGTACCTATTCCCAGGAGAATGGGAGCAGCCGGCCGCGCCCACTACTTTGTCCACCGATCTTCTCTAGGGCAGACAGACATCGCTCATTGGCATCGATCTGGGCGGAGCCTCCCCACGGTGGCACGAGTCGTGCTCTTCAATCCCTACTAAAGAAGTCAGTATTTCCGACCGCTACACGGGAATACTCACGACGGAGGGGATTTCGATGACCTACTTGCTCACAGCACTCGTGATGATCGCATTCGCCGGGTTGCTCGCCGCGCCGACTCCTGCACTCGTGCCGGTTCGGCTTCGCAGTAAGTAGCGCCGGATTCAGCAACCCAAGCAGAGTGCTCGCCACCAAGATGGACGGCGGGCACTCGTTGTTCTCGGCCTGGCATCGGTGTATGCCGGTTCCTATACACTCCGCAGGCAGGGTTGGCGTGATCTCGCGCCACATCAACCTGTGCCGAAGACCACTCAGTCACCAGTAGAGGCAGCCAGCATGAGTACCAGCACCACTGTCATGGGCAAGATGTTCCACTACCGCGGATCGCTCGAGAAGGGCGTTCATGTGGTCTTCGACGACACGGGCAAGGACTGGTTCATCCCGAGTGAGATCATCGACGTCATCAAGGCGGAGATCGCCGAGCGCAGCCCTGTCGCCATGGGTGCGAGCCGCAGGCCGCTGCTCAAGGACAGCGTGGGCGAGACCCTCTACCGGGAGCACGACTTCTCTCCGCTCGCGATGACCTACATCCTCCCGCTGCTCATAGAGGACGGCTACTGCACCATCGCACCGAGGCGCCCCTACCTCATCACTCTCGGGAGCGAGCCGGCCGACGTCGTGCCAGCCAAGCCAAAGCCCACGCGCTCCTCCGGCGCGACGCCCGCCAAGCCGAAGAAGAAGCCCAGGCGTCGCTGGTGAGCTGCGCGCTCAAGAAATGAGTTGGCCCCGCGAGGCGGTGAACCTCCGGGACCGTGGCCGGTTCCTGGCGAGAGGTACCGACGCGAGAAGAGTAGCACGCGGCGCGTGAAGGATATCGCCGAAGCCGCGATCACACGACACCGGGAAGCCGCCCACACGGGTGGTTTGTCCAGTAGCCCCACGCCTGCCGCATTTCCGCTACAGTCGGCTCATGCCTACCGTCTACATAGATGCGGATGCTTGCCCGGTGACCCGTGAGGCCATCGCGGTCGCGCGCGAACGCGGCTACTCGGTCGTTCTCGTGGGCAACGCCACCCAGAACTTCGACCGCTACACGCGTCGCAACGGCGTCGAGGCGATCATGGTCAGCACGGGACGGGATTCGGCTGACTTCGTGATCATCGAGAACCTCACCGCCGAGGACGTCGTCGTGACCCAGGACATCGGGCTGGCCGCGATGGTGCTTGGTCGCGGAGCGCGTGCCATTGGGGTTCGGGGGCGCATCTTCTCACCGGCGACGATCGATATCGAGATGGAAGTGCGCCACGCCGAGCAGGTGCATCGCAGGTCCGGCGGTCGGACTCAAGGGCCGTCGAAGTTCGAGGATGAGGACCGCGAGCACTTTGCCGAGCAGCTGGCCCGGCTGCTTGACGAGCGGCGCCCGTAGCCGCTGCTGCTTCGCGCTGGCGGCATGAACCGACTATGCTCATGACATGTCCACGCCTGTCATCGCGTTCCTGTGCGGCATCCCGCACCCATCGAGCCGTCCGCGATTCGAGGCGGAGGCCGAGCGCGCGGGCGCACGCGCGCTCTGGCTCGACCCGCACGAGCTCGCTTGGACGCATGAGGGCCTGATCCTCTCGGGTGAGCCGCTGGCGACCCCCGACGTCATCGTCCCCCGCAACGGCGGACTCACGAGCGACCGGGTCCTCGGCGTGCTGCGCTCGTTCGAGTCGGCTGGTGTCCCCCTGGTGAATGACTCGGCAGCGGTCGAGATCTCGCGCGACAAGCTCGACGCGTACGTCGCGCTCGAATGTGCAGGCGTTCGCGTGCCCAACAGCCTGAGTGTGGCGAGCGAAGCCGATCTGCTCGAAGCGGCCAAGCAGCTCGAGTATCCGTACGTTCTCAAGTCGCGTCGCGGCATGGGCGGCGAGGCCGTCTCGCTCGTGAGGCATCTCGACGACGCCCTCGCGGCCCTGGCGCTGCTCGAGCCGCCCGTGATGGCGCAGCGCTTCATCCCGACGGAAGGGTTCGACGTGCGCGTCACCGTGGTGGACGGTCGCGCGTTGGGCGCAGTCAGGCGCACGCACGCGCTCGACGACTTCCGCGGCAATACGGCGGCCGGCGCTGAGTCGACCGCCCACGATCTGGACGACGAACTTGCCGAGATCGCCGTCCAGGCGGCCGATGCGCTGGCTCTGGACGTCGCAGGCGTCGATCTCGTCTTCGGTAGCGGGGGCTATGTGGTGCTCGAAGTGAACTCGGCTCCCGGCTTCGACGCGTTCGAGCGCACGACCGGCGTGAACGTCGCCGCTGCGGTCGTGGCACTGGCTCTGAATCGTGTAGCGCGCGGCCGCTAGGTTGTCGGGCAGTCGCTCCGGGCAGGTTGCTATGATGCGTCGGTCGCCTGCGAGAAGGGTCATCCGGATGCGCTACCGCCCCATCGGCACCACTGGTCTCGAGTCATCGGTCCTCGGCTTCGGCTGCATGCGACTGCCGGTCATCGGCGGGCAGACGAACCGCATCGACGAGGACGCCGCCGCCGAGATGCTGCACTGGGCCATCGACCAGGGCGTGAACTACGTCGACACTGCGTACCCGTACCACAGCACCTCGATGGGGCAGCCGGGGGAGAGCGAGCCGGCGGTAGGCCGCATCCTGTCGGGTGGCTGGCGCGATCGCGTGCACCTCGCGACCAAGCTGCCCACCTGGCTCATCAACAGCCGAGACGACATGGAGCGCATCCTCGAGCACCAGCTCGAGCGCCTCCAGACGGATCACCTCGACTTCTACCTGTTGCACGGCATCAATGCATCCGGCTGGGAGAAGCTCCGAGGCCTCGGGGCCCTCGAGTTCCTGGACGAGTGTCGCTCGGACGGCCGAGTACGCCACCCGGCCTTCTCGTACCACGGCGAGCCCGAGGACTTCGCCCCGATCGTCGACGCCTATGACTGGGGCTTCGCCCAGATCCAGTTCAACTACATCGACGTGGACTACCAGGCCGGTCTCGGAGGACTCCGCTATGCCGCCGACAAGGGCGTGGGCGTGGTCATCATGGAGCCGCTCAAAGGTGGGCGCCTCGCCAACCTGCCGGAGCCGGTGGCCGGCGTGTTCGACGATTCGGCCCTCGACCTCACGCCCGTCGAGCGTGCGCTGCGCTATGTCTGGAACGAGCCAGGGGTCTCACTGCTGCTGTCCGGCATGAGCACGTTCGACCAGGTGCGCGCCAACGTCGCCTCCGCCGAGCTTGCCGCCGAGCCACCGCTGCCCGCCGAGGAGCTCGCGCTCTACGACCACGCTCGCACTGCGCTCCAGGCGCGCGTGAAGGCCGACTGCACCGCGTGCCGCTACTGCCAGCCATGCCCGCAGGGCGTCGACATCCCGGCGGTGCTCGCGTCGCTCAACCAGGCGGCGATGTGGGACGACCCCAAGGCAGGGGCGTTCGGCTACAGCCGCCTCGAAGGCAAGGCGTCGCTGTGCTCGGAGTGCGGCCTGTGCGAGGACCAGTGCCCGCAGGGCCTGCCCATCCGCGACCTCATGGCCGAGGCCGCCGGCATCTACGAGCGCTAGCGGGGCAGCGCGCGCCACCCGCCGCTTGCCGAGAACTCGCTCGCGCTCACAACCGTTAGAGTCGCAACCGCTGACCGCCTCCCGCGGGTGATGCCATAATCAGCGCACGGTTTGGCGCGAAGGGGCAAGGGGGCCACTCAGATGGCGAGTGACAGCAAGGTCGGCGACAAGATCCGGATGCTGCGCGAGCAGCTCGAACTGTCCGTACCGCAGCTCGCCGAGCGCTGCGACTGCAGCCCGGAACTCATAGAGCAGCTCGAGGCGGGAGACGTGCCGCCCTCGCTTGCGCCGCTCGTGAAGATCACCCGCGCGCTAGGCGTCCGCCTCGGCACGCTTCTCGACGACGACGCGCATGTGGGGCCGGTGGTCATGCGCTCCGGTGAGGCGACCACGGTCACGCGCTTCAAGGGGTCGGGCTCAGGCTCGGAGGCGGGTGCGCTCGACTTCGCGGCGCTCGCCGCCGATAAGGCGTCGCGCCACATGGAGCCGTTCCTCATCGACGTGCACCCGGGGTCCTCGGAGGGCGAGTTGTCCACGCACGAGGGGGAGGAGTTCATCTTCGTGCTCGAGGGCACGCTCGAGATCGCCTACGGCAAGGATGTCCACACCCTCCGGCCGGGGGACAGCATCTACTACGACTCGATCGTGCCGCACGAGGTGCGCGCCGGCAGCCCGACTCCCGCGAAGATCCTCGCGGTCGTCTACGCGCCCTACTAGGAGGCCGTCATGCTGCACACGGAGCTGACGATCGGCCAGTACTTCCGCGAGAAGGTCGCCGAGAACCCCGACCACGACTTCATCGTCTACCCGGACCGCGACCTTCGCTGGAGCTACAGCGACTTCGACGAGCGCACCGACAACCTCGCCAAGGGCTTGCTCGCCATCGGCCTGAAGCCCGGTGACCACCTGGGCGTCTGGGCGCGCAACGTGCCGGACTGGCTCACATTCATGTTCGCGACGGCCAAGATCGGCGTGGTGCTCGTCACCGTGAACCCGGTCTACAAGTCCCACGAGCTGGCGTACGTGATCAAGCAGTCGGACATGAAGGCGCTGTGCATCATCGACGCCTTCCGCGACGTCGACTACGTGAAGATCGTCCGCGAGCTGGTGCCGGAGTCGCTCAAGCAGGAGCGCGGCCACCTCGACTCCCCTGAGTTCCCCCGCCTCAAATCGCTCATCTACATGGGCCCCGAGAAGCACCGCGGGTTCTACAACGTGCCCGAGCTCCTGCTCCTGGGCGCTCACATGCCCGACGACGGCCTGCGCGACGCCGAGAAGCAGTTCGACCAGAACAGCACCATCAACATGCAATACACCTCGGGGACTACCGGCTTCCCCAAGGGCGTCATGCTCACGAGCCGCAACATCCTCAACAACGGCTTCTTCATCGGCGAGCGGCAGAACTTCACGCCGGCCGACCGCGTGTGCCTGCCGGTGCCGTTCTTCCACTGCTTCGGCTGCGTCCTCGGCGTGCTCGCCGTGCTCACGCATGGCGCGACCATGGTGCCGGTCGAGCAGTTCGACCCGCTCATGGTGCTCGCCGCGGTCCAGAAGGAGCGCTGCACGGCTCTCTACGGCGTGCCCACGATGTTCATCGCCGAGCTCGACCATCCCATGTTCGACATGTTCGATCTCACCTCTCTGAGGACGGGCATCATGGCCGGCTCGCCGTGCCCGGTCGAGACGATGAAGCAGGTCATCGACCGTATGCATGCCTCCGAGATGACCATCTGTTACGGCCTCACTGAGGCGTCGCCCGTGTTCACGCAGACCACTGTCGACGACACGCTCGAGCGCAAGTGCGAGACGGTAGGTACCAAGCACCCCGAAGTGGAGGTGCGAGTGGTGGACCCCGAGACCGGCGAGGACTGCCCGCCCAACGTGCCGGGCGAGCTGCTGTGTCGCGGTTACAACATCATGAAGGGCTACTACAACATGCCCGAGGCCACCGAGAACGCGGTCGACGCCGACGGCTGGCTGCACTCCGGCGACCTTGGCACCATCGACGAGGGCGGCTACTACCGCATCACCGGTCGCATCAAGGACATGATCATCCGCGGCGGCGAGAACATCTACCCGCGTGAGATCGAGGAATTCCTCTACACCATGCCTGGCGTCAAGGACGTCCAGGTGGTGGGCGTGCCGGACGCCAAGTACGGCGAGGTCGTGGGCGCATTCATCAAGCGCTTCGAGGGCTCCGACGTCTCGGAAGGCGACGTGCAGGAGTTCACCCGTGCCCGGCTGGCGCGCTACAAGTGTCCCAAATACGTCTTCTTCGTCGACGAGTTCCCTCAGACCGCCTCGGGCAAGATCCAGAAGTTCAAGCTCCGAGAGATGGCTGCCGAGGAACTCGGCCTCACCGAGGTCAAGGTCTTCGCGAGCGAAGCGGATTCCGACTGATCCTCGGCACGCCGCTCTCGGCGAGTGATTGCGGCGCTGTTCGCTGGCCGATGCGCGCCCGGCGCACACGTATTCGGAAGCCCCCGGCCGCCCTGATAGAATAATGTGGAAGCACTTTTGGTACCGCATCGTTCTGTCGAAGAAGCCGTGCAGCGAGGGGGCCACCGTGACCGACGAGTATCCCGACATGCCAGAGCAAGGCCCGGCGCCGGAACCCGCGGTGGAGTCTGCTGGAGATGAGGAACCCTCGACGCGTCCCGCATGGTTCTGGTGGGCGATAGGCGGCGGAGTCCTCATCGCCATCCTCGCGCTGCTCTTCCTGTTGCGCACGCCGGAGGTCGTGACGCCGAAAGTCGTCGGGCTCGATCAGCCCACCGCCGAGAAGGCACTGACGGCAGTAGGCCTGCGCGTGGGCAAGGTCAGCGAGGTCGAGACGCTTGCGGCAGCCCCGGGCATCATCGTCGAGCAGTCGCCCGAGGCCGAAGCCAAGGCCGCCGAAGGCTCGGCGGTCGACATCTCAGTCGCCAAGCTGCCGGTTGTCACCGTGCCCGATGTCTTGGGCAAGCCGGTGTCAGAGGCCGACGAGCTCGTGGCCGCCGAGGGCCTTCGTCCAGGTGAGGCGACCTACGAGTGGAATGATACGGTCGCGGCGGGACTCATCATCGCCCAAGAACCTGCGGCAGGAACGCAGGCGACGGTGGGCGCATTCGTGAACGTCAAGGTATCCAAGGGCACTCAGCAGGAGCAGATACCGAACGTCGTGGGCCTTGCCGCCTCCGACGCCGAGGCCGTGTTGGAAGCCGACGGCTTCGCCGTGAAGACCGTGAAGGCCGAGAGCACCACCGTTCCCGCCGGCGACGTGATCGCGCAGTCGCCGGCCGCCGGGGTGGTGACCGACCCGGGGAGCACCGTCACCATCACGGTCTCGACCGGGGCGCCGCAGGCACCGGTCGAGCAGCCGCCCGCCGAGCAGCCGCCAGCGACAGGCTCGGGCGAGGACACGAACGTGCCCGAGACTCCCGAGAAGCCCGCGGCGCCGCAGGAGCCCACCACCAGCCTTACCGAGATTCCCGACGTCGTGGGCATGCGCGTTCTAGAGGCGGCGCGCGAGCTGCGCAAGGCGCAGCTTAAGGTGCACTTCGAGTTTGCCCCGAGCGACGAATTCGTGCTGCGTGTATCAGCACAGGATCCGAAGGCCGGTGCGAGCGTGGATCGAGGGACGGTCGTGAATCTCACGATCGGACTCCCGTCATTCGCGCTCGACGCCCAGCCTGCACCGCTTCCGGCCCAGCCTACGGTGACCCCGCAGCCGTCCGTCGGCGCATCGGGATCATCGGAGTCGACGAGCAAGTAGGAGATGCAAGTGGAGTCGGCCGCGGCCGCGTAGCCGCCGTGGCCAGTGAACCGTGCTATCGACCGCGACCAACGAGAGGGGTCTGTGTGGCAACCAAGAACGATTTCTCAGAGGACCAGTGGCAGCGGCTTCAGTGGGCGGTGTCCGACACGATGTCGTACATCTCGCTGGCGGATCCCGGCTTCTGGGACAGCTTCGGTGAGGCGAATGCGGCCGCCAAGTACATCGCCAAGGCGCGCACGTCGAGCGAAAGTCTGTTGGTCCGCGATCTTGCAGGCGACGTCAAGGGCGGTCGCGACAAGGAGGCGACCTCAAGTCCGACGGATCTCGCGGGTAAGGTGACCGCTCGAATCAGTGAGGCCTCCGGCATCGTGGCCGAGGTGGCGCCTGAGGAGCACGAGGCATTCAAGGCCTTCATTCTCGGACTCGCTGACGTCACCGCCGAGGCCAAGGGTTCCACGGCTGATAACGAGGCCGAGGCGATCGACAGAGTGCGCATCGCGCTGGGCTGATCGATCGACCTCGAGTTCGGTGAGAGCACACAGAAGGGGCCGCCCGGTCGGGCGGCCCCTTCTGTTCGGGGCATAGCCAGCTGGCTCAGTCGCGTGCTAGCGCATCTGCTTCGCGCGAACGTTGCCCACGTAGGTGCCGACGTCGATCAGAACCGCAATCCCGATCCACAGCCAGTCGAAGCCTGCCACGCCACCCGGATAGACGAACACCCACGTGAGGGCCGTCCAAGGCATGAACAGCACACCGAGGAGCGCCCACCAGAAGCTCGTGAACGCATTCTGCGTTTGTACCGGCCTGAACACCCACATGAAGACGAATGCGAGACGCGGTGCGCCCGCCAGCAGCATCGCGAACAGACAACAACCCATCTAAGTGCCCCCTCAATCTAGTCGACACGCGTTCATCGCGTGTGCACCCCTACTTGCTCGGTTCGTAACGGGCGATCGTATTGCCGGCCGAATCCATGAGAGCGAGCTGCCCGTTGTCGTTCACGGTGAACTTGACCGCCTTGGGCAGTGTGAGCAGGTAGTCGGACTCGAGGTCCATGGCCTCCTGCGGCCCTGCCATCTTCGTGCTGATGATCTGCTCACCGATCGTGATGTTGTCGCCGTCGGTCTCGTACGTGGTCGAATACGTGTTCACGCCGGCACTGCCCGTCAGCTTGCCGTCTGCGGAGAACTCCGCCGTGATCGGATTCGTCGCCAAAGGGTCCTCGGCAGGCGCGTCGGCCACAGAGAAGCTCAGGCACTTCCAGCTGGTGCCGGCGAGATCGACCGCCGCCTCGGCGGGCTTGGCTGTGTCCTCACTGGGCTGGGCGGGCGTCGTGCAACCCGCCAACGCCATGACGGCGAACATGAGCGACACTACTATGGCCACGCGCATCTTCTTCATGCGTTACTCCGCCTTCTCGTGTGGGCCGGTGATTCTCTTTGGCGCCTAGAGGATGTGGGACATCAGCCGGTACGTGCGCTGCATGAGTCGCTGACCCCAGGTGTACCCGTCGATCTCCGCCTGTGTGACCTCCGTGCACTTCTCGCGGTCGATGTCGAACTGGGCCTCAAGCTGGGCGGCGGTGTCGCCGTTGTAGACCCAGGTCATCATCTCCTTTTGCAGGTCGAAGGATCGGCGATCCATGTTCATGGTGCCCACCGCGCAGAACTTCCCGTCCACGGACATGGTCTTGGCGTGGAAGAAGCCGGCGTCGTAGCGGAAGATGCGGGCACCAGCATTGAGGAGCTTGGGGTAGTAGGTGCGAGCCGCGAGCCACGCAGTCTGGTGGTCAGGCCAGCCCGTCATCATGAACTGGACGTCCACCCCGGACAGCGCCGCGCCGACCATCGCGTTAAGCATCGGGGCGTCGGGCACGAAGTACGGCGACTGGATGCGGATCGTCTTGGTGGCGGCGCCCATAGCGACCATGTGGGCAAGGGCAGCCGAGCCGTACGGGTCCTCGGCCGCCTGGGCGACCACCTGGATGATCGTCGGGCTGCCCTCGGTAAGCGCCGGATCGAGCTTAGGCATGTACTCCTCGCCGAGGAGCACCTCCTTGTTGTGCAGCACGTACCAGCGTGTGGAGAACCACTTCTGGAGCTCGGCCACGCCCGGCCCGGTGTAGCGGATGCCGGAGTCACGCCAACTCGGGTAGTTCTTCCCGCCGTCGATGTACTCCTGGCCGATGTTGAAGCCGCCGTTGTAGCCGATCTCGCCGTCGATGACGGTGATCTTGCGGTGGTTCCGGTAGTTCACACTGTCGAGATGCTTCATGTCCTCGTACACGAGGGCTCCGGCATCCTTCAGTTCCTTCACCTGGTTCTTCTTGAACGGGAGAGAACCCATCCAGTCGAACACGATGCGCACTTCGACGCCGGCCTTCAGGCGGTCGAGCATGATGTCGGTCATGCGGCGCGTCAGTTCGTCGGTCTCCCAGATGAAGTACTGGTGGTGGATGAAGCGCTCCGCCTTGGCCATGTCATCGCACAGCGCGTTGAAGAAGCTCTCTCCGTCGGAGTACAGCTTGATATCACGCACCGGAAGCGGCTCGGCGTAGTTCAGCGCCTTGATGGTCTCGGCGATCTTCGACGGTACTGCCGAGGGCTCCTCGGCAAGCGTCTTGTCGACGACGGGCCTGTAGTAGTCGTAGATCGGCTTGAGGTGGGGAAGGACGAGCTTCTTGTACAGCGCATTGCGATCGCGGCTCTTCAGGCGCCAGTCCCGGCCGAAGATGAAGTACATCGCGAGGCCCAGCAGCGGCAGCGCCCAGACCAGGAAGAGCCAAGCGAACTGCTCGGCCGGCTCGCGCTCATCGGACATGAGCATGATGAACGAACCTACGTAGTAAGCGATTGCGAGCACGATCGCGAGTATCGGGAAGTTCTCGCTTACAGCGGCGTAGAGCATGGGCGTCCCCCTCAGAACTTGGTCCCTATCGTCGGGTCGTGGCGCCCACCGCCGTTTTCGCGCATTTTCGCTGGGTACCGAACCCAAATGGATAGTACCATTTGGCAGACATATTCTGACGCTGTGAACCGTTGCTGTTTGTGCGGTTACCGGCCTCGACCAACGCTTGGAGTCCACTTGCCGGAACTGCTCGGTCGTCTCGCCCTCCTGGCGCTCGGAGTGGCCGCGAGTCCCATCTCGATCGTGGGGATCCTCGTGATACTGCTCACCCGTCGTGCGCGGCTCGGAAGCATCCTGTTCGCCACATCGTGGGTCGCCGGTATCGTCACCGCCCTTGTGGTCGCCACGGCGTTCACCGGTCGCGTCAGCCCGCCGCGCCAAGGTCTTGACCTGCCCTTTGAGGGAGCGATCGCCATCGCGCTGGGAATAGGCATGATGATCGCGGCGGTCCTCGCGCATCGCGGCAGGATGAAGTCTGACGACCCGCAGCAGCCGCCCACGTGGGTTCAGGCTGTCGACGATCTCTCGCCCACCGGAGGCGCGGTGCTCGCGTTCGCCAATGCCACGACGAGCCCGAAGAACATCGCGCTCGCGCTCGCCGCAGGCGTCGTGCTGCGCGAGAGGACCAACGATGTCTCGCAGTTGGTCTTCGGCGGATTGTTCTACGTGGCCATCGCCGCGATCACCGTGGTGACCCCCGTGCTGGTCTATCTCCTCAACGGGCGGCGTGCCGAGAACAAGATCGCGCAGTGGAAGGCCTATGTCACGGCGCGCGCAGCCGCGGTCATGGAGCTGACGGTCTTTGGGCTCGGGGCCGTACTGACGCTGAAGGGGCTATCCAACCTCATCGGCAGCATGCTCTAGCGCACGACCGAACTGCTCCTGCGTGATCTCGGGCATGAGGGCCGCCGACAGTCGCTTGCCCGCGTTCACCAGCAGCGCCGCGAGCGGTGCGCCGAGCATGGCGCCCAGCAGGCCGCCGAAGATCCCGCCGAGCATCGTGACCACGAGCACCACCAGCGGGTGCAGGTTGAGCGACTCGCCCATGACGCGCGCGTTGATGATCGTCTGCAGCAGGTTCTGTGCGACGAGCACGATCACGAGCAGCGCGATGGCGGTAGTCATGCCGTTGGATCCGAGCGCGACAAGGAATGCGAATGCGCCGGAGATGATGGCGCCGAAGAACGGGATGTAGCAGGTGAAGAAGGTGACGATCGCGACGGTCGCCGCTAGCGGCACGCCCATGATCCACATCGCGAGACCGATGAAGGTCGCCACGACGAAACCGGTGATCGTCGTACCGCGGAAGTAGCCGCGCATGGCGCTGACAGCGTCCTCAATGATCCCTTCGCCGACCTCGACCGGCAGGCCACCCATGTGGCGGGCGATCCACGCCGTGATGGTGGGGAAGTCGGTGAGGAAGTAGTACAGCAGCGTGGCCGCGATGAAGAGGCCGAAGAAGAAGTCGAAGAGCCCAGACAGGCCCGAGGCCAGGGCTGAGCCTATCGACGAGAGCGCGCCGCCCGTCAGCGTACTCGGGCTGGAGGCCGCGTTCTCTGCCGAGGACATCGCCTCTTCGACGCCGGCACGGATCGCGGTGGTGTCGAAGCCCCAGGCCTGAAGTTGCGTGGCGACCGAGTCTAGGCCGGCTTGGATCTGGGACTGGATGTTCGGCCACTGCGAGATGACTCCTGCGACCGAGACCCAGATCACGCCGACGATGATGCCTACCAGCAAGAGAAGGACGACCACGGCGGCGCCGGCCTTGGGAAGACCGCGGGCGGTCATCCGCTCGCACAAGGGATAGGCGACCATGCCGATCACCATAGCCAGCAGCAGCGGGATCGAGATGCTCGCGCTATACACGAACAGCCAGCCGGCGAGCGAGACCATCGCTGCGATCCCCACGACGAGCCAGCCGGTGATGCCGGCGCTCATGAGCCAGCCGGGTATCTCGAGGTTGTTCTGCGCGATCTTTGCGCTCGCAGAGCGGAACGTCTCACTCACCTTGCTTGCCATGGTTCTCCCCTCCGTGTCGTGCAAGTTCCCACAGTCTACACGGAGATCATGCGTCCGGGGTACCACGCGACCGCTGGTGGTACGGAGTGGGCTATTGTGTCCGGCCGGGCCGGCATCCGCGTTCCGACACAAGTAAAAGGACCCGCCAGCGTGCGCCGACGGGTCCTTTCGAGACGAACTCAGTTGCGAGAAGAGCTACGCCTTCTTGAGCTTGAATGCCAAGACGATCGCGGCGATGCCGCCTGCAACCGCGAAGACGCCGAAGACCCAGGGAAGCGCCAGGCTCGCGGGGAACGGGTTCACCAGCAGGAACAGGCCGAAGAAGCCGCTGATGACACCGAGGATCCCGATGCCCCAACCCCCGCCCTGGAAGGCCATGATCAGCTGGATCACGCCGTACACGATGCCCTGGATGCCGAGTACCCAGACGTACACCGTGGCCAGGCCGATGGCGCCCAGCAGCGGCGTCTTGCTCATCGCGTCGAGGACGACCATGCCCGCCAAGATGCCGAGGATGCCGAGTGCGAGTTTCCAGCCCCACTGCGTGCGGTCAACGAACATCATGACCAGGTTCACGATACCGCCGATGAACCAATACACGCCGACTAGCCACGCGATCCAGATGGCCGTCTCGGCGGGATGTGCGAACAGAAGAAGTCCAACCACGACCGACACGATGCCCATCACGAGCGGCATCCACCAACCGCTGTTGTCGGGCGCTCCCGAGCGCGAATCGACTGCTACGTCAACCATGCGGATCCCCTCCTGTTGGATGCCGCCCCCATCGGCGGCAAGTACTATGCGCGGATACGGAGTACCGTACCGTTGCGTAGATGATAGTACATATGGTGGGAACAGGGAGGCGGAAAGTGGCAGGTGGCGAAGGGTGGCGATCGGGCGCTTCAGCCGAGGTGCCCCTGCACACCTACAGGGTCCGGTCGAGCTCGCGGGCCCGACAGGCGAGAATCTCGGTAACGCCGCACGACGGCGTGGTCGTGATCGTGCCGGAGGGGATGGATATCGACGCCGCGTCTGCCGTTCGGGAGCGCCGGGCGTGGATCGAGCAGGCGCTGAACGACTGCAGCGACCTTCGCGCGATCTGGCTCGCAGATCCGAAGGACCTGCTGCCAAGCTCGATCACTTTCGCGCTTACGGGTGAGGCCTGGACGGTGGAATACCGCCAGACCGCCTCGGCGAGCGTACGTGCGCGCAGCGATGGTTCGCGCGTCGTCGTCTCGGGGGCCGTCACTGATGCTGCGCGCTGTCTCGTCGCTCTCCAGCGATGGCTTCAATCACGCGCGCGCGAGCGCCTCCTCTCACTTCTTGCCGAGGAGGCCGCAGCAATCGGGGCGACGCCGGCGAAGTGCTCCGTGCGCGGGCAGCGCGATCGGTGGGCCGGCTGCTCGCAGAGCGGTCACATCACCGTGAACCGCGCGCTACTATTTCTGCCGCGCGACCTGGTGCGCGCCGTGATCCGCCACGAGTTGGCCCACCTCGCTCATGCAGATCACTCGCGAGCCTTCTACGAGGCGCTCGAAGCGCTCGATCCCCACCACCGCGAACATGCCCGCGCGCTGCAGGCTGCCCGTATCACGATCCCAGGTTGGGCGGAGCGACGCGTAACCGCCAGGGCTCCGAACCACGTGGGCTAGACACGCGGGGCTTCAGGCTTGTATAGAGTACCAACCTCACTCAGAGGTACCGGTTTGACTCCGCTTTGCTCTCGGCCGATCGAGTACCAAACCCGCAAGGATGTGTACCAATGCCACCACGCCCGAATGAAGCACGCCGCGAACAGTTGCTCGATGAGCTCGAGGCACTGATCCTTGAGGAAGGCTTTGCCCACCTCAGGGTCGGTGCGCTGGCCGACCGCCTGCACTGCTCACGCAGCACCCTCTATAAACTCGCCGAGTGCAAAGAGGGCCTCATCCGCATGGTCTTTGAGCGCTATGTCGAACGCGCTTTCCGAGAGAGCTCCCAAGCGGCCGCGACCGCAACGTCTGCGGTGGATAAGATCTCCCGCTACTCAGAGATGGTCGACCGATACCAGTCGGCGGGAAGTGATGTCTTCTGGCGAGACATCAACGCTGACCCGCACATGCTCGACATATTCACGCTAGGCAGGGCGCAGGGTTACCGGGCGATCCGTGGTTACCTCGACGAGGGTATTGAGCAGGGCGACTTCCGGCCGACCAATACGGCGTTCGTGGCCTACATGGTCTGGCAGGGTGCGGCGGCAACTCGCGACCCCGACATCATGACGAGCCTTGGGGTCGATCGGCACGAGGCCGTTCAGCAGATGCTCGACCTCCTCGTGTATGGCATGGGTCGCAATCACGTCTTGTAGTTTTTGGGCGGCCCATCATCCGATCCTGCTCCCGCGCGCCAATAAGTGCCGCGCACAGGCTTTCAGGTACTATTGCGCCGTCAGTCACCTGAACTGCGACGACGGGGGAGCCGGCAATGTCGGAAGAGCGCGTGGATAGCAGGGAAGCCGCACGGAGCGCGCTGAGATTGCTGCTCATCGCTATGTTCACCGGCCTCGCCGCTGGTGCCGCGACGTGGGCCTTCCTGTACGTCGATCACGCCGGTGTGGCGTTCTTCACCGAGCGCTTGCCCGAGATGTTGCCCACGCTCTCACCTCAGCTGGTCTCGGCCGGCGTTGTCATCGCCATGACTGCCGTGTGTGCCCTCATCGTCCAACTTTCGGCGGGGCGGCCGTTCGACACCGGCGCGGCGGAAGCCGAGTTCGACCGCGAGGGACGCATGGACTACCGTCGCCTGCCTGCCGGCATCGCGTTCTCGCTTGCCTCGCTGTTCTCCGGTGCCGCGGTGGGACCCGAGGCGCCGCTGACGGACATCTCGGGCGGTATCGGCACCTTGATCGCCGAGCGCCTCGGACTCGAGTC
>CAZSLI010000016.1:4444-20619 GCA_964607705.1 uncultured Eubacteriales bacterium | reverse complement strand
CGGACATCTCGGGCGGTATCGGCACCTTGATCGCCGAGCGCCTCGGACTCGAGTCGAGGCACCTGCGCATCATCACCTACACGGGCGTTGCCGGCGCGTTCGGCGCGTTTTTTGGTGCCGCGCCGGTGGGCGCACTCCTGGCGGCGGAGCTCATCAGCCCCAAAGCGATGAACATAAGTCGTCTCGAGTTGGCTGCAGGACTCGCTTCGGGCGCGACAGCTTACGTGGTGTACCTGCTGTTGGGCGGGCATGTCGTGAATCGGATGCTGATGTTTCCGACCTTCGAGCACGCGCGGATGACCGACGTGGTGCTTGGCGTTGCTGTCGGAATCGTCGGCGCAGTGATCGGCCTCGTCTACGCGGGCGGCTTCATGAAGGTTCGGCTCGCGATGCAGAAGGTGCGCGTGAGGCCCTGGCTCGCCGCCCTGCTGGGCGGCGCACCACTCGTCGCGGCAGCGCTCTTCGCGCCGTACCTGATGTTCTCGGGGCAATCGGAGACGCCGAAGCTGCTTGCTCAGGCTGCGACGCTCGGCGTGGTCGTGCTGCTCGCTCTCGGAATCGGGAAGCTCGTCTTGAGCGTGTGGAGCTTGTCGACGGCATACTTCGGCGGCCCCATATTCCCCGTGATCTTCGTCGGCACGTGTTTCGGGCTCGTGTTGAACCTGTTGGTGCCGTCGATCCCCCAGGGGGTCGCGGTGACGGCCATGATCGCCGGTATGACGGTGGCAGCCACCGCCGCGCCGTTCAGCGTGACGCTGTTCATCGCGCTAATCTCTGAACCCGCGCTGGCGCCTGTGATCGCGCTTGCCGCCGTGGCGGCCTTCATTGTGCGCCAGGCAGTAGCGCCGACCGTTCCGGGCGTCTACCGCGCGACGCGTGCCGCAGAGGACAAGGCGTCACAGGACACGACGGCTGCGGGCGCCTGACGCCGCGAGCGCGTGGGGCCGCGAGCACCTGGGCGGCTCACGCATGATGAGACAACGTGAGAAGGGGCCGCGCGTGCGTCGCGCGGCCCCTTCTTGATCTTCGTGCGAGTGGGCCGGGACTAGAGTCCCAGGATCTTCGCCTTCTGCGCAGCGAACTCTTCGTCGGTAAGGATCCCCTGAGCCTTGAGCTGGGCGAGCCGCTCGAGCTGTGCGAGCTGGTCTTCGCCGCCACCGACGGGCGCCGTCGGGACCGCGTAGGCGGCGCCACCGGCGACCGGCGCGACTGCCACGTTGGCAGGCTGCTGATTCTCCTGCTGGTACTGGTTGGCAGCGCCGGCGTAGGCGTCGACATTACCCTGGGCCATGCGCCGATTCACGGCGTTGGAGGTGGCGGTAGCGGTGCCGGCGATGACGGCCGTGCGAGCCATTCCGCGGATGAGTGCAGGCATGCTGTGCTCCTTACTCGGCCACGCCGATTGCGGCGAGGGCGTCGTCGACGATCGGGGCGGGGACGCGCGAGTGAAGCGCGATCTCGGCGCCGGCATCGATGATGGCGTTGATCAGCGGCACGGCCCACGCGTTCTCGATCGCGAGGGCGACGATACCCGAGCCCGGGACCATGCCCTCGGTGAAGGTGGCGGCGTCCTCGGCGCTGAACAATCCCTTGGAACCGGTCTCGATGAAGCCGAGAAGCGCGCGGTCCTCAACGGGCAGGTCCTCGATGTCCAGTCCGCGTGCCTCGCCGTCCTGGTCCATGACGATGACCATCGCGTCGAGCACCCGAACGGTCCCGGCGTCTGCAAGCTTGACGAGCTCCGTGAGGATCGACCCGTCGAAGCGGGGCTCACCTACGGCGAAGACCAAGACATCCACTGGTCCGTACTTCACGTCATTCTCCCTTCCCTGCTCGGTTGTCGGTACGTGCTGAACACTTCCTCGTACCCTTTGGGGCGTAACAGGGTTTGAGGCTAGTCGACGGCGAACTCCTCGGCGTTCGAGGCGAGGCCGAAGATCACCAGGGCGTAGAGCAGAACGAGCGCGAAGCCGCTGCTCGGGAGGAAGAGCATGTAGAAGAACCAGATCGTGGCTCCGATCACTGCGAGCACGACGCCGCCGAAGAGGCCGATCTGGCTGCGGCGGGCGATCGCGTACGAGACGAGCAACTGAAGGAGTCCGATGATCAGCCATATCCAGCCGTGTGACTGGATGACGTCGTAGATCACGCTCTCACTCGGGAAGTACTCCTTGCGGCCGAGCGCGATCGCGCCGTAGAGCAGGTTGACCAGTCCAGCGAGCATGAAGATGACCCAGCTGAACGTCACCCATCCAGAACCCTTCTTCGCCATCACGTGCCCCCATTCCAGTTGTCCGCAGCCCACCTGACCTGCGCCAAGTGGCTTTCCCAACAAATGGTACCCGCGAAGTCTCGATGGTACCCTACATTGGAACAATCAGGTAGGACGCTTCACGTCCCTGCCTGCGCGTGAAGCGGTCTTTCGGCAGGTAGTAGGGGTGGTCGGCAGGCAGCATGTTGCGACGCAACGGCGGGCGCAACACAACAATCGAGGGGGAGTCGCGATGGACCTGGTCGTCCTTCTGCAGGCGCTCGTCGTGGTCGCCGCAATCATCATGGGTGTGCGCATGGGCGGCATCGGCCTCGGGCTCTGGGGCGTGGCCGGCGTGTTCGTGCTGGTGTTCGTGTTCGGTCTGGCCCCTGGCGCGCCCCCCGGCTCAGCGATGCTCATCATCCTCGCTGTCATCACGGCAGCCGCGGCCATGCAGGCCGCCGGCGGGATCGACTTCCTCGTTCGGGTGGCCTCCAAGATCATCAGGTCGAACCCGAAGGCGATCAACTACATCGCGCCGCTCGTGAGTTTCGTGTTCACGGTCGCGGCAGGGACGTCCAACATCTTCTATCCGTTGCTCCCGGTCATCTACCAGACGGCCTACGACAATGGGATCCGGCCGGAGCGCCCGCTCGCGACGGCTACGGTCGCCAACGTGTACGGCATCACCTGCAGCCCCGTATCGGCCGCGATGGCAGCGATGCTCACGCTTGTTGCGGTCGAGCCCTACAACATGAACCTCGGCAAGATCCTCGTCATCACAATCCCCTCTGCTCTCGCGGCGATCATCGTGATGGCGGTCGTCCAGAACTTCATCGGCAAGCCGCTCGAGGACGATCCCATCTACCAGGAGCGACTCAAGCAGGGCCTCGTGGCGCCTCCCAAGTCCTCCAAGACCGCCGATGAGCCCGAGGAGCCGCTTCGCAAGGGTGCAGCAGCTAGCGCCTACCTGTTCCTCGCGGGCGTGACGTTCGTCGTGCTCTCGGCCTTCCCGGCGTTCCAGAAGATGGTGCCGGACGGTGAGGGCGGCCTGGCTGCCGTTTCGACGAGCACAGTCATCCAGATCGTGATGTTCGTCGTCGCGCTGCTGATCATCCTCATCGCCAAGATCGAACCGAAGTCGATCCCCGAGCAGCAGATCTTCGGCGCCGGCATCGTGGCGATCCTTGCGCTGTTCGGTATCGCGTGGCTGGCGGACACCTTCGTCGCAGCGCACATCGACCAGATCGTCGCCCTCATGAGCAGCGCGGTCACCGCCGTTCCGCTCTTGTTTGCCCTTGCGGTCTTCATCCTCGCGGCTCTTACGACGAGCCAGTCGGCCACCACCCGGACCATCGTCCCGATCGGGCTCGCGCTGCTTCCCGTCGGGCCGATCGTCGCGATGTGGCAGGCCCTCTCGGGCGTGCTGTTCCTGCCGGCCAACGGAACCCAGCTCGCCGCTGTCGCGGTGGATGAGACGGGGACCACCAAGATCGGAAAGGCGGTCGTGAACCACTCGTTCATGATCCCGCTGCTGGTCAGCACCGTGGTCGCTGTCGTCGTCGGTCTCGTGATCTCACGGTTCGTGTGAGCCGATCCCTAAGGAGCCATCGAATGGACCTCAATGAGATGAAGGCGTCGGTCGACGCGATGATGCCCGAGATCATGGATGAGCTGGCCGAGCTCGTCTCGCATGCGTCGTGTGCGTTCCCAGGCTACCCGGCCGACCCGGTGCACGCCGCGCGCGCCCAGGTGATCAAGATGCTCGCCAACGCGGGCTTCGAGGCCCGCGAGCTCGATCTCGAGGGCGGCGGTTATCCCGCGGTGTGGGGTGAGATCCCCGCCCCCGAGGGCGCGCCGACTGTCTTGCTCTACGCGCACTACGATGTCCAGCCGGCGCCGATGGAGCAGGGTTGGACGAGTGATCCCTACAAGCCCGAGATGCGCGACGGCCGTATGTACGGACGGGGCGCAGCAGACGACAAGAGCGGCGTCGCCATCCACGCCGGCACGCTGAGGGTCCTCGGCGAGAGCCCGCCGGTCGGTATCAAGGTGATCATCGAAGGGGAAGAGGAGACCGCTTCCAAGCTCGAGGCCTTCGTGGAGAAACACCCGGAGATGTTCGCGGCCGACTGCATGATCGTCGCCGACATGGGCAACATCGTGTGCGGCGAGCCGGTGCTCACCACCATGCTGCGCGGTCACGTGCAGTGCGTGGTGGAGGTCCGCACCCTCGATCATCCGCTTCACTCGGGGGTCTTCGGCGGGCCTGCTCCGGACGCGTTCGTCTCGCTCATGCGGCTGCTCAACTCGCTGTGGGACGAGCGCGGAAACACGATCGTGCCCGGGCTCGACGGCTTCGACTGGCCCGGCGCGAGCTATCCGGAGCCGCTCTTCCGCGAGATGTCAGGCATGCTCGACGGCGTCGAGAAGACCGGCGACGCGTCCGTGGGATCGATGCTGTGGAGCAAGCCCAACGCCACCGTCATCGGCATCGACGGCGTGCCCTGCATCGCGGATGCGGGCAACGTCCTGCTCCCTGTGGCGAGCGCGAAGGTAGCACTACGCATCGCGCCGGGCGCCGACCCCGAGGCCGAGCTTGAGAAGCTCATGAACCACCTCCGCGACAGTGCGCCCTGGGGTGTCAACGTGGACGTCCGCCGAGTAAAGGCCTCCGATGCCTTCATGGCGCCCAAGGGCGGTCCGGCGATGGACGCCGCTGCCGAGGCGCTCGAAGCCGCGTACGGCAAGACCCCCTCGGAAGTGGGCAGCGGCGGCTCCATCCCGTTGCTCGAGACGCTCGCGAAGGCCTCGCCGGGCGCGGAGTTCATCCTCTTGGGCGCCGAGGACGCGATTGCCAACATCCACGGCGCCAACGAGAGCGTCCATCCCGACGAGATCGCTCGGATGATCGTCGCTCAGGCCCTGCTCATTCAGAAGCTCGCGGCCGCCGCGAAGTCGTAAGGGGGCCAGGTGGCGACAGCGCAGGACTCCGGCAAGAGGGCGAGCTGGGGCGTCATCACCATGCTTGCTGCGGCGCAGTTCATCATGGTGCTCGACACCACGGTGATGAACGTGTCGATCTCCCAGGTGGTGGCCGACCTCGACACGACCGTCGTAGGACTGCAGAGCGCGATCACGATCTACACCTTGGTCATGGCCGCCTTCATGCTCATCGGTGGCAAGATCGGCGACCGGTGGGGAGCAAAGCGCGCGTTCGCGGTCGGTCTCTTGGTGTACGGTATCGGCTCGCTGACCACCGCATTTTCGCCGAACCTGGGCGTGCTGCTCGTGGGCTGGTCTTTCATCGAGGGCTTCGGCGCGATCATGGTGATCCCGGCCATCGCCGCGCTCACGGCCGGTACGTATCACGGCCATCAGCGTGCGCTTGCATACGGCATCCTCGGCGGCGTGGCGGGCGCGTCGGCAGCTGCCGGTCCGCTCATCGGTGGGTGGGTGACGGCCAACTACACGTGGCGCTACGTCTTCGCTGCCGAGACGGTCGTCGTGCTGTTCCTGATGCTGTTCCTGAAGCTGATCCCGTCGATGAAGGGGCGCCCCGGCAAGCTCGACCTGGTGGGCGCCATCCTGTCGGCGGCAGGACTCGGGGCGGCGGTCTTCGGCATCCTGCGATCGAGCCAGTGGGGCTGGGTCACGCCAAGTGCGAACGTGCCTACCGTCAATGGCCAGCCGCTCGCGCCTCTCGGCCTTTCGCCGGCACTCTGGCTGATGCTCCTCGGCGGCGTGCTGCTCGTGACGTTCCAGCGGTGGGAGGAGCGGGTCAAGGCACGTGCCGAGGAACCGCTCGTCGATCTCGACCTGCTCGACATCCCACCCATGCGCGCCGGGCTCATCACGCTCGCGTCGCAGCAGTTCATCATCATGGCGACCTTCTTCATATTGCCGCTGTACCTGCAGACCGTCTTGGGCTTCGATGCGCTGGAAACCGGCATCACGATCCTCCCGCTCTCGGTGGGTCTGTTCCTGTTCGCGCTGGGCGGTTCATCGCTGTCCGGCAAGTACTCCGCCCGGCGGATAGTCTCGGTCGGCCTCGCGGCGATGCTCGTGGGTGAAGTGCTCCTGCTCGCCTTTGTGGGGCCCGACCTTCGCAACACCGGCTTCTCGATCGCCCTTGCGCTTGTGGGCGCGGGACTCGGACTGCTGGCGTCGCAGCTGGGCAACGTCATCATGTCCTCTGTCGGGCCGGAACGCGGTGGCGAGGCGGGCGGCCTCCAAGGCACGGCCCAGAACCTTGGCGCGTCACTTGGAACCGCGCTCATCGGCTCCATACTCATCGCCTCGCTCGCCGCCAACTTCACCAAGACGGTCGTTGTCGAACCAAGCCTGTCCGAGCCGCTTAAGCAGGAGGCCGCGGCGGCCGCCCAGAGAAGTGCGAACTTCCTCTCGACCCAGCAGGTCATGGACGCTGCGCTCGAAGCGGGCGTCTCGGAAGAAGAGGCCCAGGCGCTTGCCGACGTCTACGCGGAGGCGCAGCTCAAGGCCCTTCGCGCATCGCTCGCCGGTATTGCGCTGTTCGCGCTGGTCGCGCTTGTGTACGTGCGAAGACTTCCTGAGGCGACGGTCGAGGCCCACGGGCCGCCGGAGACGGTCGTTTCGGGCGCATGAGGGGGCGCGTCAGGGCTCATCGAACCGGTCGCGTCGTGTGCTTGTGGGTAGTCAGGTAACTGGGTGTGTCCGAACCGTTCGTAAGGGATCGAGCCGGAGGCGTGGAGATGGTTGACGAGAAGAACGTGGACGCGGTTGAACTCGAGCGGCTGCGCGCCGAGAACGCCGAGCTTAGGGAGAAGGTCGCCGCTGCCGACGGGGCCGATGGCGTCCGCAATGTGAGACTGCGCAACGGTGGGGCTGCAGCCATCATGCTCATCGCCACGATGGCGGTAGCTCTTGCGATCCCCGCGGTGTGGGTGAACCGGATGGTCACGAGCACCGACTACTACGTGAGCACCGTTGCGCCGCTGGCGCGTGATGCGGCGATTCAAGATGCAGTCGCCGGAGCCGCAGCAGATGCCGCCGTGAAGGAGCTCGATCTCCAGACGCGCATCGAGTCCCGCCTTCCCACCGACTTGGCGTTCCTCGCGGCGCCGATAAGCAGCGCCGGTGACAACTTCATTCGCAAGCAGGCGAGCGCGTTCGTCCACTCGGACGCCTTCCCGAAGGTCTGGGATCAGGTGAACCGCGTGAGCCACCAGGCCTTCGTCACGGCCGTCACCGGCAAGCAGACCGGGGCGGTGCAGGTAGAGGCAGGCACCATCACGCTCGATCTCGGCGTGATCGTGGACAAGCTGGTCGCTCGGCTGGAGACTGCGGGGCTCGGCTTCATCGAGAACATCCCGCGCACGGGCGCCCTCGACAAGACGATCACGCTCTACCAGTCCGACACGCTCGCTCAGATGAGCAGCGCCGTGAACTTCCTGCAGCAGGTGGCGTTGGTGCTGCCCATACTTGGCCTGGCGCTCGTGGCCGGGGCTGTGGCGATCGCCGCCGACCGCCGCAAGGCGCTCCTGTGGCTGGGTTGGAGCCTGCTCGCTTGGACGCTGCTCCCGCTGCAGGTCATCTACATCGGACAAGGTGTCGTGGGCGCCAAACTGCAGTCGCTCGCTTCGATACCGTCCGACGCGGCACAGAACGCCTACGGCATCATCTTCTCCCAGCTGGTCACGATGGAGCGGCTGTTCGTGGCGCTTGCTCTGATCGTGATCGTTGGCGCACTGCTCGCAGGTCCGTCACGCTGGGCCACGGCAGTCCGGCGCGTATTCAAGGGCGGCATCGCCGACGTCTCCGGTCATCTTGAGCTCGGTGTCTTCGGCGAGTGGGTAGCGGCGCGTGTGAAGGCGCTGCGCGTAGCGGGCTACCTCGGGGCGGCCGCGCTGCTCGTGGTCCTGCCTCGTCCTCGCACGATCAGTCAGGTGTGGTGGGTCGTCGGCTTGCTCGTGGTGTGGTTGCTCATGGTGCAGCTGTTCGGCTCGGGCGCATCGGGCGTGCCGAGCGCAGGGGCCGCCGCCCTTGATGGCGAGAGCACCCCGCTCGACGACGAGATGTGATCTTGAGCGCTCGCGGCCTTGCCATGGCTGTCACGACCGACGTCGGCAGCCTGAGACTGCACGCCCACTTCGATGAGGGCACCGGTCCCGCCATCGTGATGCTGCACGGCATCAACTCCGATGGCGGTGACTGGCGCACGGTCATCGACACCATCGGCGAGGGCTATCGCTTCATCGCCTTCGACCTGCTCGGCTTTGGCGCCAGCCCCAAGCCGCTCGACATCGACTACACAGCCGACGAGCACGCACTGGTCATCGAGAACACCCTGCTCGACATGGGCGTCGTCGAGCCGTTCCTGCTCGTGGGCTACTCGCTGGGCGGTGACATCGCGCTGCGCTACGCGTCGACCTACCCGCACAGGCTGCGGCGACTGTTCCTCCTGGACGCGCCGTTCTACCTGCCCGCCTCCGAGCTCCGCCTGAGCGGGACCGGCCTCAAGTACCTCTACGAGCTCGGGTCCAAGCGGCTGTGGGACGCACTTGGTTCGTCCAAGAAGTCGGGCGGCTTCATCTACAAGTTCGCGACCGGAGTTGCCGAGAAATCGCTCGAAGACGCCTTCCACGCCGATGACATCCCCACGCACTGGGAGGTCATGAGCAAGAACCTCACGAACACCGTGAACGCGGCGACCTGGGTCGACGACCTGCCAAAGCTCACCATGCCCGTGGTACACGCGATCGGCGTGCGCGACGCGATCGTGAAGGTGAGTCAGGCCCCCGCGCTCAAGCGCCTGAAGCCCGACATGGAGATCCGCAAGATCGGCGGTCTCGCCGCCGACCACATGGTGCTGTGGAACATGCCCGAGCGCGTCGCCGAGGAGATCGTGCGCGACGAAGTCCGCGAGCTCAACGTGCGTTGGCGCGGCGGGAGCGGCGAGCCGCTGGTGCTCCTCCACGGCCTGCAGGCCGGCTCCGAAGCGTGGCTGCCCGCCGCCGAGGTGCTGGCGCGCACGCACGACGTCGCGGTGCTCGACCTGCTCGGCTTCGGGGGGTCCGCCGCGCCGCTCAGCATGCGCTACACGCTGGCCGACCATGTTGCGCCGGTCCTCGGCACCGTCACGGCGTTGTGGGGATGCGAGCGTCGCGTCGTGTTCGCCGGTGAGGGGCTCGGCGCGACCGTCGCTCTCGGCTGCGCGGCGTCGGCGCCCGAGCGCAGCGCCGGCGTGGTCGCCATCGCGCCGGGCCTGCTGGAGCCCGGTGGCTCGCTCGACGACCTCGCTCGCGACGAGCGCGCGGCCCGCGTAGTGGAGCTGCGCGAGGTCGCGCACCGCCTCGCGAGCGCGGCCTCGGGCTCGCTGGTCAGCGGCGAGCGGCTCGAGGCCCAGATCGTCCCCATCGCCAGATCGCTTGAGAACGCCGTCCTCGGTACCGACGCCGCGCACCTGCTCGCAAGCGTTCCCGCGCCCGTGCGCATCATCGTGCCTGCCGAGGACGCGCTGACGCCGCAGCGGTTCCTCGGCGAGGTGGCGGCGTCGCGAGAGGGGCTCGAGCTGCAGGTCGTGCCGGGTGGACGTGGCCTTCCGTACGCGAATCCCGCCTCGGCCGTTCGGGCGATCGACCCGGACGACGCGGAAGGTATCGCCCTCGCCGAGAACGCCGAGCCTGCGCCCGGACTGGAACGTTCGAACCCGCTCGTGCGGGCGACGGCAGGTGTCGAGAACGCACTGCTGCGTGCCGGGCTGCTCAACCTGGCGGCCGCGGCCTTGGTCATCGGGCTGCATCCGGTCCCGTCGCAGCTGCTGACCTACGGCTTCATGGCGTGGGTGCTCTTCGCGTCGGCGAGCGCGATCGTGGGGGCTCTGGGCATGCGTGGGCAGACGAAGGGCACGCGGTTCACCTTCGTGACCACCGCGCTCCCCACGCTGCTGACAGGCGTCGCCGGGCTCATCTTCGCGTCCATCGTGATCGCCGACCCGGAACTCGCCAGACGCTTCTTCGGCGTCGCGGTCGCGGTGTTCGCGGCCCTGCGCGGCGTCGCGGACCTCTACCTCACCCGCACGGTCGAGCGCACTGGCAGGCCCACCTGGCTGCTCTACCTCGCGGGCGGGCTCGGCATTCTTACCGCGCTCGCGGTCCTGCTCGGACCCAACCACGGCCGAGGACTCGTGCGCCTCTCGCTCGCGCTGTACCTCGGTGCGACCGGCGCCACGCTCGTGGCGTACGTGGTCGGCGCTCGGCGTGCGGCCAAGCGGCGGGTCGCGCTGCTTCTCGGCGACTGAGAGTGCGGAACTAGGCGCGCTCCCACTTGAGTGAGCGTTTGACCGCTTCAGCCCAGCGCAGCTTGAGGTCGGCGAGCCGCTCGAGCGAGGCCTCATCGAGCGCAGGCTCGTAGGTCCGCGCCACGCCGCGCAGCATGGGCAGGTCCGCAGGCCCGCTCCAGACGCCGGTGGCGAGCCCCGCCAGATACGCGGCCCCGAGCGCCGTCGACTCAGCCATCTGCGCGCAGGGCACCTCGATACCGAGGACGTCGGCTAGCGTCTGCATCACGAGCGAGTTCACCGTCACGCCGCCATCGGCCCGCAACGAGTCGACGGGGTGGCCGGACTCGCTCGACATCGCCGCCATGAGGTCGCCCAGCTGAAGCGGGATCGCCTCCATCGCCGCGCGCGCCACGTGAGCGTCGGTCGCGCCGCGCGTGAGGCCGAAGATGGCGCCGCGAGCGAGCGGGTCCCACTCGGGGGCGCCGAGGCCGGTGAGCGCCGGCACGAAGATGACGCCGTTGCTGTCGGGCACGCTCTCGGCAAGGTGTTGCGCGGCGGCCGCCGAGTCGGCCAACTTGAGGCCCTCGACGATCCACTGCACCACGGCACCGCCCATGAAGATCGATCCCTCGAGCGCGTACTCGATCGCCCCGGGCGAGGAAGCAGCGACCGTCGCGGCCATGCGCTCGGTCCGGACGCGCTCGGTGCCCGTATGCATGAGCGCGAAGATGCCTGTGCCGAAGGTCGCCTTGGCCTCTCCCGCCGACAGGCAGCCGTTGCCCACGAGAGCGGCCTGCTGGTCGCCCACGAGTGCCGAGATCGCGATGGGAGCGTCGAACACGCCTTCGGCGCTCGCACCCACCACGCCGCTCGACGCCACGACCTCGGGCAGCATGGAGGCCGGTACGCCGAAGAGTTCGAGCAGGTACGGGTCCCACGCGCCGGACTCGATGTTGAACAGCAGCGTGCGCGACGCGTTGGTCACGTCGGTGGCGTGCACCGCACCGCCGGTGAGCTTGTAAAGGAACCAGGTATCCACGGTGCCAAAGGCAAGCTGCCCGGCATCGGCCTTGGCGCGAGCACCCTCTACGTTGTCGAGGATCCAGGCGATCTTGGTCGCCGAGAAGTACGGGTCGATAGGCAGTCCCGTTCGCGCCCGGACATCCGAGGCCACGCCACGGTCGATGAGGGCGTCGCACGCCTCGGCGGTTCGCCGATCCTGCCACACGATCGCATTGCAGATCGGCTCACCGCTCTCGCGGTCCCACACGATCGCCGTCTCGCGCTGGTTGGTGATGCCGAGCCCGGCGATGTCAGCGGCCGTGACTCCGGCCTCCTCGAGCGCCTGACGGGCGCACGCCAGCTGGTTCGCCCACATGACCTCGGCGTCCTGCTCCACCCATCCGGCCTGCGGGAAGATCTGCGGGAGCGGGATCTGCGCCTGCGAACGCTTCTCGCCCCGCTCGTCGAAGACGATGGCCCGAGAACTCGTGGTGCCCTGATCGAGCGCGAGAACGAACGGCATGGCAGACCTCCTCGGCGGTGGATCTCGTGTGTCCAAGCGTAGCGGAAAATCGGTACCGTTGAAGCGATTGCGGTACACCGATGCGGATGGCTATCCTCGCAAGGACACCACTCGACTGCCGAGGAGGCCCGCCCTGGCGGCCACGACGCCCACGATCCGCATCCGCCTGTGCTGAGCGACCCCGGCTTCATCGCGCGCGTCGCCGGGCTCGCGCTCGTGGGGTGGCTTGCGGTGGTCTGGGCGTGCGGCCTGGTCTACATCGCCGCGAGCTACGCCGAGTCGCGCCACCGGTTGCCCCATCGCAGTGCCGGCAGCTCGCTTCGGTGGATGCTGCGAGAGATGTGGCTCATCGTCTGGACTCAGCCGCTCATGCCGCTCTTCCAGCTCTTCGGCAAGCGAATGGGCGACGGCGGGGGAGCGGTGCCGGTGGTGCTCGTGCACGGCTACTTCCAGAACCGCGTGGACTTCATCTACCTCGCACGTCGCCTGCGAGCGGCCGGCGCCGGACCGCTCTACGCGTTTAACTTCCTGTGGCCGCAGGCACTCGAGACGTCTTCTCGGCAGGTCGCGCGCTTCGTCGACCAGGTGCGTGAGGAGACGGGTGCCGAGCAGGTGGATCTGCTCTCTCACTCGACGGGCGGGCTGTTCGTGCTCGACCTGATCGCGACGCGCCCCGAGGTCGTGCGCCGTGCCGCCGTCATCGCCATACCGGCGCGTGGGGTGCCGTGGCGCGGCCCGGTGCTCGGCCGCTCGGGTTCGCAGTTGCGCGTGGGCTCGCTCTACCAGTCCGGGCGCTCGGCTTATGCCGAGGACGTGCCGGTGCTGTCGGTCTACTCGGCGCACGACAATCTCGTGAACCCGGTCACGACCTCCGAGCTTGAAGGGCCCATGGTGCGTAACATGCGGGTGGAGGGCCCCGGGCACCTGGGCGTGCTCTTCGACG
The DNA here is from genome assembly GCA_964607705.1 of uncultured Eubacteriales bacterium. GTDB lineage: Bacteria > Actinomycetota > Coriobacteriia > Anaerosomatales > PHET01 > CAZSLI01. The sequence continues at coordinate 7,637 of CAZSLI010000016.1, read as the reverse complement.
CCGGGATCGGCGACGCGGTCGTCGCGTTCCTCGGCGATGAGGCGGCCGAGGAGGCACCCGCAGGCGTCTGATACCGTCGGGGCCGATGCGGTATCCTTGGCTGGAACACACTGGTCACGCGAATGGTCGCGACATCAGCCGAAAGAGAGATGCCAGATGCTCACCGCCATCTACTACGTCGTCATCTACCTGCTCATCGTGGGCATGGCCTGCGGTTGGCTCGCGTGGGTGGTCATGGGCAAGAGCAAGGCGCTCAAGCGTGCCGACAAGAAGCCCAACTGGGCCATCATCTTCCCCCTGGGCGTGGCCGGCTCGTTCATCGGCGGCCTGGGCGTGAGCCTGCTCGCCGGTAACGGCTTCGCCCTTAAGCCGAGCGGCATGATCGCGTCGTTCATCGGCGCACTCATCGCGGTGTGGATCTACATGATGATCCAGGACCGGTCGAAGTAGCGCACCTGTGAGCGGGGCCGCCCGCCTTCGCGTCCTGTGCTACAACATCCGCCATGCTCAGGGCATCGGCGGCATCATCTCGACGGCGCGCATCGGACGCGTGATAGCCAAGGCGGACTGTGACGTCGCCGTCCTCACGGAGGTCTGGCGACTCCCTGTGCGGTTCGATCAACCGGCGAACCTGGGGCGGCTCGCAGGCATGGAGCACGCCTTCATGCCGCTCGACCGCCGGCTCGGGCGCGAGGCCGGCAACCTCGTCCTCACGCGCCTGCCCATGACCGCCACCCGAGGGATCGATCTGGGCGGCAAGCGCGAACGGCGCGGCTGCCTGATCGCCGAGCTCGAATTGCCCGCGGGTCCCATCGTCCTCGCCGGTACCCACCTGAGCCTCCATCGCGAGACGCGCTCGCGCCAGCTCGAGCAGCTCGCCGAGGAGCTGCCGCGCGACCGTCCGCTCGTCCTCGCCGGAGACTTCAACTGTGGTGCGCCCGACCTTGAGCCGCTGCGGGCGCTTCTGAGCGTGCCGGAGGATCCGCCACCCACCTACCCGTCGCCGCTGCCGTTCCGCGCGCTCGACCACGTCGCATTCAGTGAGCACTGGTCGCTCGAGTCGCTCGAGGCGGTGCCCTCGTGGGCCTCGGACCATCGCCCGCTCATCGCGGAGCTCACGCTGCGGGCCGAGCACGCGTAGGCGCCCAGCCGCGCCGCCCGGGCGGCGCCTAGAGTGCTTCCTCGCTGTCGTCCTCGATCGCCTGCTCGAGTTCCTCTGCAGCCGGCGGGATGGGCCTGCCGAGGAGCCGGCGGCCGTGCTGCCAGACGCGCCCGGGGACCTGCGCGATCGCGGGCGTGAGGTCGTAGGGCTCGGGAGACTCCCAGCCAAGCCAGAGCGAGCCCACGCGCAAGGTGAAGGCGAGCAGTCCGGCGACGGCGAGCGCGATCGGTTTGGCGATGGGCAGCCAGACCACCATGAGCACGTAGGCGACGCTGCCCACGCCTGCGGCCACGGCGTAGAGGCTCCCGCGTCGCATCACCTGGGGCACCGTGCCCAGGAGCACGTCGCGCAGCACCCCGCCGCCGACGGCCGTCATCACGCCCAGGAGCACTGCGGCATACGCGTTGAGGCCGCTGACGAGCGCTTTATCGGCGCCCACGAGACAGAACAGCGAGAGCGACAGCGCGTCGATCACGACCACGGCAACGTGCAGTCTCTCGGCGACCCGGTAGAAGAAGGCGCCGATGAAGACGCCGATGAGGACCGCCAGCAGCGCACGGGGTGTCTGCAGCGCGAAGATGCCTTGGTTCTGCAAGAGGACGTCGCGGAGGATGCCGCCGCCCAGCCCGCTCGCGAGCGCGAGTGTCAGCACGCCGGTGAGGTCGAGCCGTCTGTTCACTGCGACCATCGCGCCGGTGAGCGCGCCCGCGAAGATCGCGGACACCTCGAAGGGGACCGGCAAGTGGAGCATCGTCGAGGTGACCGGCGCGGTGGTGGTGATGGCAGAGGGCAGCGCCGAGGCGATAGCGCTTGGGACCACGCTCGTGACGATGCTGCCGATCGTGCCCGTACTCACGGTACCGGCAGTCGCGGTGGCCGCAGCCGAAGCCACGGCGGTCGTCACAACGCTGATCACCCGATCTACCTCCTGCCTGCTCCCGTCTGGGCATACTGCCGGATGCGCCGCGCGATGCCTCGATTCGTTGACCACGCGTAGGCAAGCGTCAACGAGCCGCTCACGGTCAGCATGCCGCCGAGGGTGTAGCGCAGAAGCCGCGCGCCGAGTTCGGGAACGAGCAGTAGCAGCACTCCGACCAACACGCCGAGGACGCCTTGTGCCACGAGCAGCCAGCGCGGACCGGGCATCCGTCGCACGCGTGACGCCACGTAAAGGTCGGCGGTTCCGCGCGCGATCGCCCAGACCGCCACGTAGACCGCCGCGATCCTCACCGCTAGCGCTTCGCTGGCCGTGAGGAACAGCGCGAACCCGCCGCTCACGACGCCCACGAGAAACCACGGGAGCCACGCCTTGCCCTGCCGTCTGAGCCCGAACGCCCCTGCGATCGTCTGCAGCGCTTCCACCAGTAGCCAGACGGCGAGCGCCGTGGTCACGAGTCTGGGCGGAATGGTCGAGGCGAACAGCAGCGTCAGGCCGCCGAGTAGCGCGAGGCCTCCGCGGAGCAGGAGCAGCCAGGTGATGGTGCTCAGGTAGCCGGTGAGCCGACTCGACTTGGGTGGCTTCACCGGCTCTTCGGCGCGCGCCGCCGAGACCTCATCGTCGCGGTCCGGATCGATCACGCGCACGCCAGCCGGCGGGTCGCTCATGGGGAGCAGCCGGTCGCCCGGTGGTTCGAACAGGGAGAAGCCGCTGTGCGATGCTGCCTCCTCGGCGAGGAAGGTGCGCGGGGTGATCGCGTCGCCGAGGGGGACCACGAAGCGCACGGGCACGCGCACGCGGTCCAGAAGGGCGCGGGAATCCGCCGACAAGATCGCGTCGTAGGTGCGCATGACCGGCACCAGGCGGGTCTCGAGACGCTCGCTCGAGAGCGCCTGGTTACGGGGGTCGCCCGCCATGTCGGCGAGGGTCGCGCGGTGCGCCAGCAGCTCGGCCACCTGGCGGTCAGAAGCGCTGTGCTCGGGGTCGCTGCCCGGGCGCAGGAGCGTGGGCGAGAAGGCGATGACCTCGGTGACTGAGTCGGGGTGCTCGGCAGCGCACGCGAGTGCCACGAGCGCGCCGTAGCCCTGGCCGGC
>CAZSLI010000016.1:0-4344 GCA_964607705.1 uncultured Eubacteriales bacterium | reverse complement strand
TGCCGGTCCGGTGCACCACGTGGAGCGAGGTGACCTCGTCGCGCATGATCTCGTCGGCGACCGTCTCGGGGAGGTTCAGCAGCATGAAGTGGTCGGCGGTCAGGCCCACGATCCGGCGGATCTCCATGTCAGGCTTGAGGCGCTTGAGCTGCGGCGTCTGGTCGGGGTGCACGATCGGGTCGCGCACGCCCAAGGCGAAGACCGCGGGCATCGTGAGCTTGGGTAGGTCGTCGACGAACGTGGCGGCACCGATGCAGTTCGTGAGGTTCTTGCTCATGATGTCCCAGTGCGCGGGCAGGTCGCCGGTGCGCATGAACCCCTTCGCGAAGTCCTCGAGGCGCCCGGATGCGAGCGAATAGACCGCGTTGTCGTTCTTCTTCGAGCGCGCGATGAACTTCCAGAGGCGCTTGAACGCGATCTCCATGAAGAACTGCCGGCCGAAGCGGGCGCGAGAGAACGCATCGGGCGGCAGGTAGAAGGGCGCAGAAAGCATGAACAGCCTGCGCAGTCGCTCCGGATACCGCGAGGCGTACCTGATAGCGATGTCGCCGCCGAGCGAGTAGCCCACGAGCACGAACTTCTCGGTCACGCCGAGGTCGGCGAGGGTCGAGGCGATCACGTCGACGTGGTCGTCGGCGGAGTAGGCGATGTCGAGCGGCTTGGGCGACTCACCGAAGCCGAGGAGATCGAACGCGATGCAGCGATAGTCGGGGCCGATGCGGTCGATGACGGTGCGCCAGTCGGTGGCGTCGGCGTTGATGCCGTGAAGGAAGACGAATACGGGCCCGGTTCCTTCGTCGTATCGGACGGACAGGCGCAGGGTGGCCGGGTCGGTCACGCGATGCTCCTCGGCAGGTTGGCGGGTGACAGTGGGGGCAGCGGCTCGACAAGACAGCCCAGCGCACTCGGGTCCTCGGCGACGCCGAAGGCCGACAGGAAGACCTCGGTCACCTGTTCTGTGGTGCCGTGATGCGGGCCGTGCGGGTCGACGAAATCGTGCCACCAGCCGAGGCTGTCGTCGAGCGTCGCCACCGCCACGGTCTGCGCGCGGCCGCCGAACACACGGTTCACGAACTCGAGCGCGACATCGCGCCTGATGGCGAAGTCGCCGGGGTTCGAGGTGAGAACCACGCGCGAGGGATGCGTCGTGACTGGCACGCGGCGGTCATAGAGCGCCTCGGCGACGTGCAGAAACGGCAGCATGCCAGGGAGCGGGAACCCGGGATAGACGTAAGGGCTCTCGCCGAGGTTCTCCTTCTTGCGCGGGTCCCACCACAGGTAGATTGCCGGAACGAGCCGGCGCAGGCGCACCATGAGGCGCACCACCGGCATGGGCATCGCCTTGGGGGCGACGAATGGCGCCGAGACCACCACCCGCTGGACTTCGGCGCGTGTCGCGCCCACCCAGGCCGCCAGCACGCCGCCTGCCGAGAGGCCCGCGACCCACACCGGGTCTCCGAAGCCGGCGGCGATATCGATGACGGCAGCCGCGTGCGCGGTCAGGTCGTCAGGGCGCAGTTCGGTGAGCTCGCGGGTGAGGACGTCGGCGACGCCGTGGCGCGGGATCCTCGGCAGGAGGACTCGGTAGCCGCGAGCGCGGAGCGACTCGGCGACCTCGGCGAACTGGGCGGGGCAGTTGGTGAAGCCGTGCCAGATGACGATGGTCGCATTGGCGGGCCCATCGGGCTCGAGCAGGCGCGTCGCGCAGGGACCGGCGATGTGGGGGTCATCGGCGGCCTGGAGCTCGGTGAGCTGCGCGAGCGCATCCTCGCGTGTGTGCGCCGGACGCGTGGGCACGACCCCCGGCCGCGGCATCGTGACGCCGAGGAAGGCGACCGCGAGCAGCCACAAAGCCAGCGCGACAAATGCGGCCAGAAGCAGGTCGCCTATCGGCATGTCCATCGTCCTCTCGGGCGGGTCTAGTCCTCGGAGCGCAACGCGTCGGCAGCGGCCCTCTGGCGCGCCTCCAGCGCGTCGATGCGGGCCAGCAGACCGGCGACCTCGGCCGAGTCGGGCGCGAGTGCGACCGCCGGGGCGCCCTTGCTCGCGACCGCGGCCTCACGCTTCCCGCGCACGAACCGCAGATAGCCGAAGACCAGCGCAAGGATGAGCGCCGCGAGCGAGACCCAGAACCTCGCCTGCGAGTTGCCCCCGGCGAACGACACGCCGGTCGCGTAGATGACAGAGAACAGGCCGCCGAGCAGGATTCCGTTGCTAAAGACCTTCCAGCTCTCGGGCAACAGCAGGGAGATCGCCATCAGGATCGTGGCGATGCTTAGTACCATGATGCTGGTGTTGACCGCCCACGGCTTGCGCAGCTTGTCCATCTCGCGCTGCAGCGTGTTGATCTGGACTTGAATCTTCTCGGCCTTCGCCTGCTGGGTGGCATCGAGCGAGCCGTCGGGGGACTTCGTGCCGATGTTGCCGAGCTCCTGCTGGCGGTAGAGCTCTTGGAGCTTCTGCTGCTGTGGCGAGTTCTCACTGTCCGGCGGCGGGTAGAACGTCCACACGCCCACGCCGACCACCACCACGATCAGAACGCCGATGAACAGCGAAAATATGAACTGCAGCGCATCGCCACGCTTCTGCTCGGCCATGTCGGCCTCCCCTCGAGTGCTGTCGCTTGCCGCCAGCATAGCGCGGCTGTAACGAACAGCGACTGCCATTCCTTTACATTGTTCCCAGCAGTCACCGCCGCCAAGTCTTGCCGAGGAGCCCCTGGGTGTGTGGGCTAGGAAGACTCTGGCAACATAGTCGGTAGACCAGTTCTGATGAGAGGACCACGCTCAATGGCCGAACAGCGCGTCTACGAGCAGATGCCGCCCATGCTGCCGGTTGGCTCCCGAGTGATCATCTCCGTCTCGCAAGGCCCCAACCCCGTGACGCCCACGACCTTCGTGGACGTGCCGGATGTCGTTGGGCAGGCGCAAGGCCAGGCGCTCGCGCGGCTGCAGGAGCACGGCTTCTCGGCACGCGTGTTCAATGACTACAGCGACTCGTATGCGCGCGGGCACGTCATGGGCCAGCTGCCCTCCGCAGGTTCGAGCCGAGCAGATGGCGCCGAGGTTGCGCTGCTCGTGTCGAGCGGCTCGGCGGTGTCGCACACGAAGTCGGGGCAGCTGCCCGATGTGGTGGGCATGGACGAGGGCGAAGCGGTCGTGGCGTTGCAGAAGGCCGAGTTCTCGCCTCAGGTGGTTCGCGAGTTCAGCCAGACCGTGCCGGCAGGCATCGTGACGTCTCAGTTGCCCGACCGCGCATGGCTCGCCGCGGTGCCCGAGAAGCGGCCCAACTGGATGGTATGGGTCGCAACCGTCCTCGCGGTGCTGGCATTGATCGCGATCGGATACTTCGTCTTCGGACGCGGCTCGAACGCTACCGTCCCCAACGTGGTGGGCAAGACGGCCGCGCAAGCGCAGACCGCACTCGAGGGTGCGGGCTTTGTCGCGCAGGCCGAGGCCACCCAGGTCGCCGGCGCCAAAGTCGGTTCGGTGGTCGCGCAAGACCCGGCCGCCGGCGGGACCGCTCGCAAGGGCAGCACCGTCACGATCCAAGTGGCTGCCGGAGCCGCCACGGTCTCCGTCCCCGACGTCGTAGGCCTGCCGAGTAGTAGCGCCCGGTCGCAGATCGAGGCAGCAGGATTGAATGCGAGCGTGGTCGAGGAGCCGCGATCCGGCGTGGCGGTAGGAGCGGTCGCCGAACAGCGGCCGGCGGCGGGAACGTCGGTCGCCGAGGGCAGCCAAGTGACGCTCATCGTCGCGGCGCAGCCGAACGCCACTGCGGCATCGGTGCCCGGTGTCACGGGGTTGACGCGCTCCGACGCCGAGGCGGCGATCGAGGACGCTGGATTCCGAGTGGTCGCGGTGGAGAACCCGAGCTCCGTGGTCGCTGTTGACGTCGTGGTTTCGCAGTACCCGGCCGCCGGCCAGCAGTTGCCGCCGGGGACCAACGTGTCCCTCGTGGTCTCGAGTGGAGTGGCCCGGGATGCGACTTCGACGGTTAGCGTCCCGAATGTGTTGGGGCTCGAACTACCCGATGCGCAGGAGGAGTTGGCCAAGGCCGGACTGCGCTCGCAGCCGGTGGTGATCGACGGCACGGACTCAGAGGCGAACGTGGTCGTGGGACAGATGCCGGCGGGTCGCGAGCAGGCCTATCCCAGCCAGACGACGATCGTGCTCATCTACTCGAGCGGCAAGTAGCGGGCCCTGCCGCAGCAGGGGCGTTGACCGCCCGCGAACGCGCGGGTAGGATACAACGGCACTCAGCACGGCCAGGTAGCTCAGTTGGTAGAGCAGGGGACTGAAAATCCCCGTGTCGGCGGTTCAAGTCCGTCTCTGGCCACCATCG
>CAZSLI010000015.1:0-55992 GCA_964607705.1 uncultured Eubacteriales bacterium | reverse complement strand
TGAACCACCACGGGGTGGCTGCCTGGAGATCGGGCAGCCGCCCCGTTTGGTTGAACGCGCGACGCGTCTACTAGTCGAGTGCGCTCGGATTGGGCTGGAGCCGCTGCTCGCCGCGAGCGCTGGTCAGCGTACGCGCATCCGCGGCGGACTGGAGTATTTCACCGGCCGGCCCGCGAAGCAGAGCCACGCCGAGCCACGCGAACCAGACGATCTGCACCAGTCCGTAGACGTAGGCTGCGTTGTGCAGGGGCGGGACTACGGAGACAACGCCGAGCGCGCCGATCGCCACACCCAGCCACCCAAGCACCTTCGGCAGTGCGCCCAGCCTAAGGGCCAGCCAGCTCACGAGCAGCACCCAGAGCCCGCCGAGAAGCTCCCCGCCTGCGCCGCCGAGTGCGAGCGCGACCGGTTCGATCGCCTGCCATGCGAGCACCGCCTGCGCGCGATCGGTCGCGGCGAGCGTCGTGATGGTGGTCATCCCGTAGGTGTAGACCATCCCACTGGCAACGAGCGCGAAGGCCCACATCAGGCCGACGACAGCCGCCACGCCTGCCGCGAAAGGAGCTTCACCGCGGAGCCGGTTGTGAAGCACCAAGACCAGAACGCCCAGCACAATGCCGAAGAACACATAGGTGGCGAGATACATCGCGTACATACTCGGATAGTTGGCCAGCACCAGGACCATCTTCGCGGCCACGGTGGTCGCACTGGGGTAGTCGACCACCAGCAGGAAGTACGGCATAGCCGCAAGGTATGCGAGCGCGAGGTAGAGGGCCGCCGCTCCCCCCACCTGCCGGATGGTCTTGTCGCTCTTAGCCGTGTTCATCGCTTCCTCCTCCTCTAGCCCGTAGCGTGGTTGCTTGTCGGGCGATGGGAACTATACTTACTAAGTAAGCATCATACCCACTTTTCACTTACTTAGTAAGTACAATTCTGCGCGGGAGTGAAATGGCCAAGAAGATGGGCACTGGAGCGGGCAAGAAGTCGGGCGGTCGCGAGCGGTTGAGCCGCGACCGGGTCCTGGCCGCAGCGATAGACCTAGCCGACGAGCAGGGGGTCGGCGCCGTCACCATGCGCGGTGTCGCGGCGCGACTCGGCGTAGAAGCGATGTCGCTCTACAACCACGTCGCGAACAAGGACGACATCCTGGATGGGATGGTCGACCTTGTGGTCGAGCAGATCGAACTGCCCACAGACGCCGAGACTTGGCGAGACGCGATGCGCCGCCGAGCCATCTCTGCCCGCGAGGTCTTCGGCCGGCACCGCTGGGCGCCCACGCTGCTGGACTCCCGCGAAACGAGCGGTCCGTCGAGGCTCCGCTACTTCGACTGGGTCCTCGGCACGCTGGTCGAGGCCGGCTTCACCCTCGAAGGTGCGGCCCACGCGTTCTCGGTGATCGACGCGTACATCTACGGCTTCGGCATCCAGGCATTCAACATGGCCCCCGACGACGAGGTCTCACCCGAGGAGATGGCCGAGGCGATCCTGGCGGCCATCCCCGCCGAGGAGTACCCGTACCTCCACCGGATGGCGTCGCACGCGATGGCGAGCGGTTACGACGCCGAGGACGATTTCGACTTCGGCCTCGAGCTCATCCTGGACGGGCTGGAGCGGGTAGTGGGGGAGGCGGGATAGCTTTGCTGGACGCACAGAACTCACTCAGGACCGCGCTCTCCGAGCTGGGATACGAGGTGGCAAGCGATACCTACTCATCGCGCGGCGAAGTCTACATCGGAGCAGCGGGCGATCTGGCCGGTGCGATGTTCGAGTTCCACGCATCGCCGGAGGAGGCGTTCGAGCGGATGTATCAGGGCTCGTGGACCCAGGGCCTCCCGCCCCGATTCGCCGTGCTGCCGGCAAGCGCCGCCGAGGACCCGTCATTCGAGATGCTGGAGCAGGCCCGGATCATCCCGCTGCTTTATGAAGTCCACGATGGGGCAGTCGAGTTCCTCGACTTGGAAGTCGTTCGGCGCAACGTGCCGACGAGTCGCCGCTAGCGTCCCTAATCGAGTCGCGCGCTCATTCTCCAATACTAGGTGCGGGTACAAACCTCCTCGCGGCGCCCCACCGCGCCGCGACTCGAAGGAGGCGCCCATGCAAGCCACCGAGGACCTGCGCTCTGAACACAAGGCCGTCATCCGAATGCTCGACATCATGGATGGGATGGCCGCCGACCTGCGGGTCGGCAGGGTCGTCCGCCGCGAGGAATTCGACCAGGTGATGGAGTTTCTTGGCGTGTTCGTCGATCAGTGCCATCACGGTAAGGAGGAGCAGCTGCTCTTCCCGGCGATGCGCGAGCTCCGTCAAGAGGACGTCGACACCTGGCTCGAACAGCTTGCCGAGGAGCACGCCCTGGGACGAGGTTCCGTCGCTCGGCAGAAGCACCAGTACGAGCGCTTCGAGCGGCGGGAACCGAACTCCGGGATCGACCTGATGGACGAGATCGCGGGCTACACCGACCTGCTGAGGGCACACATCTTGACCGAAGAGGGAGACGTGTTCGGCACGGCGGACACGCGGCTCTCAGCCGAAGTGCAAGAGATGCTGGTCGAGGGGTACGACCGGATCGAGCGAGAGGTCATCGGCGAGGGGCGCCACGAGGCGTTCCACGCGATGCTCGATCGGCTTGAGCAGATGTACGGGTTCGTGAAGGCGCCGATGCCGTAGGCCTCAGACCTCGAGCCGCTCCTGCCCGACTTGGCCGTCGATCCTGACGGCGACTATCGCGACGTCATCGGAGAGGTGACCGTCGCTGAACGAGACGACTTCGCCTATCACGTCACGCACCACTTCGGTGACGGGTTCGGTACCGGTGGTTCGCAGGTGGGCCACGAGGCGGTCGTCGCCGTACATCTCGGCATTGCGACGCGCCTCGGTCAAGCCATCGGTGTACAGAAACAACAGGTCTCCATGCGCTACCGGAGCGGCGCGCTCGCCGAAGCGGATGTCAGGGAACGCGCCGAGAAGTGGTCCCGTGGCACGCAGCAGCTCCGCCGAGCCGTCTTTGCAGATGAGTACGCCTGGAGTGTGGCCCGCGCTTGAGAAGACTATCCGCCCACCGCGCAGATCGATGATCGCGAAGAACACCGTGACGAACGCCTCATTGGGCGTCGAGCGGTAGATGAGGTCGTTGGTGAGCTCGAGGATGTGGTCAGGTGTCTTGCCCGGCTCGCTCGCGTGCGCACGGATCGTGTTCTTTACGAGAGAGGTGAGCACGGCGGCGTCGAGCCCCTTGCCTGCCACGTCGCCGATCACCACGCCTATTCGATCGCCTTCGAGCTCGAACAGGTCGTAGAAGTCGCCGCCTACTCGGCTGGACTCACTCGCGGAGTGGTAGGCGTGCGCGAATTCGATTCCGTTCACCTCGGCGGGTACCGCCAGAAGAGCCTCTTGGAGCCGGTCGGCGATGTTGTGTTGCGCCTCGTACAGGCGTGCGTTCTCGAGGACGACGCCCAGCTCCTGGCCAAGCGAGAGGTAGAAGCGGACGTCCTCGGCAGCAATGTGACGCGGTTCGGACCAGGCGAAGTTGAGCGTACCGATGGTCTCGCCGCGCGATCGCACCGGCACCACAGCGTAGGACCCGATCTTGAGGCCCAGCCGAGCGGTTCGCTCGACGGCTTCGGGGTTCGTCTCTTCGGCGTTGTGGACCACTATGGAGTTGCCCGACGCGAACACCTTGCAGGCCTCGTAGGGGTCCGCGAGTGACATGGGCGAGAGCTGGCTCTCGAAGTCTTCGGGACAGTTCGTGCAACCCACGAGATCGAGTGACCGGCCCCGCGCCAGCCACAGGTTCGAGATTTCGAAGTCGTGGTGTTGGGACAGGTAGTCGAGCATCCCCTGGGCGGCCTCGCGGACATTCAGGGATGCGACTGCGGTCTCCATCACGCCGTGTAGGACTTCCAAGCGCTCGCGCCTCCGTTGCTCGTTGTCGAACAGTCGTGCGTTCTCCAGGCCGACGGCGATCTCGTGGGCGACCGAGCTGAAGAAGTCGATGTCGCCGCTGGCAAATGTGCGGGGCTCGTCCCAGAAGAGGTTGAGCGAGCCTACGATGCCTTGGTACGACTCGAGCGGCACAATCAGGTATGAACGGACTCGCTTCCCGGTGATGGCCTCGAGCCGGTCGAACACGGTGTGAGAGATGTCGGGAACATCTGCGGTCGCCGCATCTTCGACAGCGATGGGAACGCCGTCGCTATACACACGCATGCTCTCGTACACGGAGTCGAGCGATGGCGGGGTGATGCGGCTCAGGAAGTCCTCGGGATAGCCCACGGAGCCGGCCTGTGTCAGCACGCCGCGCTCTGAGTCGGCGACGAGTATCGAAGCGAACGCGAGTCCGAAGTGCGACTCGAGCGCCTCCAGCACACGGTTCGCCGAGTCGTGCACGTCGAGTGAGCTCACCGCGATGCTCGTGATCTCGTGCACGAGCTCGAGGCGCCCAGCGCGCTCGCACTCGGCCTGCCGCGCGCGCTTCTCGGCTTCGAACAGGCGCGTGTTCTGTAGCGCCAGCGAAAGCGAGGCCGCGACCTTGCACGCGAAGTCGACGTGCTCGTGACCGAAGGTGCCCGGCCCCGTGTAGTAGCCGCACGCCATCACGCCGAAGGCCTGATCGCCAACGCGCAAGGGCGTGATGAGTGCTGACTTCGCATTGAGCAGCGCAGCTAGCCCGGGCATCTTGCGGCCGGGATCCGTCGTCTCGATCAGTATCGGCTTGCCGCTTTCGAGCGACTCAACCAGCCGAGGAAACTCGGCATCCGAGTACGAGCGCTCCTTTATCTCGGGCCGTGCACCGTAGGTCTCACGAAGATGCCAGCGCCCTTCCTGGCTACGCAGTGCGATGATCACGAACTCACAGCCAGCGGCACGGGCCAACTCAGGCACGAACTGGCGCAGCAGCGAGTCGAAGTCCAGACCGGCATGGATGACATCGTTGAGGCCGTTGATCGCGTCACTGAATGCCTGCGACCTGACGTTGTCCGTGACGTTCTGAAGGGAGAACGCGAACCCCTGGAGCTCGCCATCCTCGTCCTCCACGGGCGTGAGCTGCCAGTCCCAGTACGTGACGCCGCGCCACGGTTGATCGGCGAACTCGAACGGCTTGGCTTGGAACGACACCGGCTTGCGGCTCTCTCGCACCCCCTCGAAGATCTGCTGGTTCTCGGCGTTGGGGAACAGCTCGAAGTGGTTCTTGCCGAGCAGTTCATCCTCGCTCTTGCCCGAGCCAGCCGCGTACGCCGCGTTCACGGCCACGACGTTGAAGTCCGGATCGAGATAGGCGAGGTGGGTCTGCGTGTTGCCCATGATCGCCCGCAGCGTCCCTTGCTCTGCCGCCAGCCTGTCGCTGAGCTCCGTCTCTCCCTGCAAGGCGACCCGGAGCTCTTCTTCCACGCGGCACCGCTCGAGGTTGCTGTAGCTGAGCTGCGAGATCATGCTCGAGAGCCGCGTGAGGAATCGCAGCCCGGTCGCCACGGTCTCGCGCGACAGCCGGGGAACCGCCTGGACCGCGGCGAGATACGCCTCCTCGTCGAACCCGTATCTCGCGGCCTGTCGACGGAAGAACTCGAGATCCACCGGTTCGTCGTCGAAGAAGAACTGGCCCGTGAACAAGTTCGCGATGTGCCGATCGCCGACGACGATCGGGGTGCAGGCATCCCACATACCGTTCTTGCACTCGTAGAGGCGGGCTTCGCCTTCAGGGATGCCTGCGGTGAGCACGGTGTCCGACTCTACGCAGTGGGCGCAGGTCTCGGGATGCACGCGGTGGAATTTGGTGCAGACGTCCTGCCAGCCAGCGCCCACGACCACGGTCCCGTCGACGCCGAGCAGCGCCATGGGGATGGACGTGATGGCGGAGAAGTCGTCCATCATGGTCTGCAGCGACTGGGCGTCCACGAGTTCGCTGAGTTTGTGATCGAGGGGGTCCATCGGCCGTTCGCCGACGCCGGGGGCAGGTTCAGACATCTCGCTTCTTTGCTGCAGCGTTGCAAGCCGGACTGGTTAGGAAGTGTTTGCCACTTCACGCTTCGCCGCAAACGTCTAGCGGGACTGCTGGATTCCTTCGCGCCACAACGCCATCAACTCGCGCGTGATCGGGCCCGGCCTGCCGTCGCCTATCCGCGCTTCGTCGAGCGCGACTATCGGCACCACGCCCCGCGTCGTCGACGTCAAGAACGCCTCATCGGCCGAGAAGCAGTCGTCGATCGGGACCTCGGCGTACTCGATGGGGAAGCGGCCGGCGGCGCGCTCGAGCACCCACTCACCCACGGTGCCGCGAAGCACCTCGTCCTTCGGCGCAAGGATGACACCGTCGCGGACGACGTAGAAGCTCGCGCTGGCCGCCTCGTACAGCCGGCCATCGCCGTGGTACAGCAGGTCGAGAGCGCCCTCCTCGGCGAGGCGGGGCTTGTGGCGCAGCATCGTCAGGTAGTTGGTTGTCTTGGCGAGCGGCGCCTCGCGCCGGTGCTCCTCCGTGACCAGCTTGCCGCCCAGCTCGTAGACTTCCGCGGGCGGCTCGTGGAGTTCGTGGGTGAGGATGAAGAAGGTGGGGGTGGCTGGGTCGAAGCCCATTCCGTCGGGCGACTCGCCCCCCGTGAGCACCAGACGGACGGTGGCCTCGGTGTGGCCGTTCAGAGCGAGCAGCTCCTCGATCGCCGAGGCGATCTCGTGGTCGCTCGCGGGGACGGTGAGCCCCAGGTGCCCGGCCGACGCCCGGAGGCGCTCAAGGTGCTCGGCCATGAGGAACGGTCGCCCGTTCACGGTGCGCAGGAGGTCGAACACGGCGTAGCCGCGCAGCAGGCCGATGTCGAAGGGCGAGATGCGGGCCTCATCAAGCGGGACGATGCGACCGTTGAGATACACGTGGGGAGTAGTCATGTGGACTGTTCTACCACAACCGAGGACTCACTCTTCGCCGGTCGAGTCCTGCGATTCCTCCCTCATCGGGGCCCCGCCGCCTAAACGGCGGGGCCCCGGCTGATGCCCTATGCGCGCGCCTGCCTACTCGCCCTCGTCGCGCGGTTCTTCCTGAGGTTCAGACCACTGCGTCGCTGACATCCGGTGGTGACCCGGGCCGCCGCCATGCTCTTGGCAGCAGGGCTGGGTACCCGCGCCGTGGTGGTGATGCATCCCTTTAGCCCCCTGCCCGGCGTACATCTTGGAGATGAGCACCTTCTTGCCCACCATCATGCCGAGCAGCATTCCCCACGTGAGCCCCATGATCCAGGTGACGAACACAATGGGAGCAGCCATGTAGTGCGGTGAATGCCCCCCGTGCGTGTGCCACATGCGATCCTTCATCATCGCTGCATCCATCACCAGTTACTCCTCTCGTCTTCGCTCGCGATGCCGCCGCCGGCGCCCAATCCGGTGCCTTCGGTTTCGAGATCCGATTCGGACATGCCGGAGGGCTGCGTGCGGCTCTGTTGGTAGTCGGACGGCTGGTGCGTTCCCATGCGGCTCAGGCGCGCGAGCTCACTCGGCGGGCGCTGGCGCCAGCGGCGCTGGCCTTCGAGCGCCTCGCGCTGGTACTGCTCGGGTGATACAGGCTGGCGGGTCGACTCGTAGCCGCTGGTCCGCCCGGACTGCATCTGCTCGGATTGCATCCCGGTGGCTTGCGCCGGTGGTGCCTGCTGAGTGCCCTGCTCGTTCGGGTAGATCGAGCCGGACTCAGACTGCTGCCAATCGATGCCGTAGTAGTCGTAGAGCTTCCGCTCCTCTTCTTGGGAGAGCTCCTGATTCGAGTCGACCTTCGGGGCGTCCTTCACCTGGTCCTTCGTCCACGAGACGGTGATCTTGCCACCCGAGGTCTGCTGAAGTTCCTGCGAGATCGGAATGAAGTTGTGCTTCAGCCCGAACAAGCCCGTGTTCACGAGCGCCCACTCGGGCTTGCCGTTCTCTTTGTCGAAGTACACGTCTTCGATGGTGCCGATCTTCTCGCCTTGGCTGTCCACCACCGTGCGCCCTTGCCAGATGCGGACGTCCTCCATCGTGGCTGTCGCCATCTCCATCGCCTCCCATGTCTGCCGCTATGGCTGCCGAGAACCGCTACTTACCCACGCGATAGGGGAGAAAAGACGCTCTGATGTGCTGGAATATGGTGGCTGGAGCAGCGCGCGAGTAGCAGAAGGCCCGGCCGCTGGAGAGCAGACCGGACCCTTTTGAGGCGGTATTCGCTTGAGCCCTAGCTGGCCTCGTCCAGTGCGTCGGTGAACTGACTGTTGTAGAGATCCGCATAGAAGCCCTTGGCCGCGAGCAGTTCGGTGTGCGAGCCCTGCTCGATGATGCGTCCATGGTTCATCACGATGATGGTGTCGGCGTCACGGATGGTGGACAGCCGATGCGCGATGACGAAGCTCGTTCGGTTCTCCATCAGCCTTGCCATGGCCCGCTGGATCAACACCTCGGTACGCGTATCCACCGAACTGGTCGCCTCGTCGAGGATGAGCACCTCGGGGTCGGCAAGGAACGCTCGCGCGATGGTGAGCAGCTGCTTCTCGCCTGCCGAGACGTTCGATGAGTCGTCGTCGAGGACCGTGTCGTAGCCCTCGGGAAGCGTCCGCACGAAGTGGTCCACATGCGCGGCCTCGGCGGCCGCCATGATCTGCTCCTCGGTCGCGCCTTCCTTGCCGTACGCGATGTTCTCGCGGATCGTGCCGCCGAACAGCCACGCATCCTGAAGGACCATGCCGAACTGCCGTCGCAGATCTTCTCGGCGCATGTCACGGGTGTCTCGGCCGTCTACCTTGATCGAGCCGCCGTCGATCTCGTAGAAGCGGAGGAGCAGGTTGACGAGCGTGGTCTTGCCGGCGCCCGTCGGGCCGACGATGGCCACGGTCTGCCCCGGAAGGACATCGAGGTTGAGGTCCTCGATAAGAGGCTCATCCTCCTTGTAGCGGAAGGAGACGTTCTCCATCTCGATGCGGCCCTGGCACTGTGCTATCGCCAGCGGTGCCGCCGTGTCCGGCTGCTGCTCGGCTTCGTCCAGCAGCTCGAAGACGCGCTCGGCTGACGCCACTGCCGACTGCATGACGTTGGCGATACTGGCCAGCTGTGTGATCGGCCAAGTGAATTGCCGCGAGTACTGGATGAACGCCTGGACCTCGCCGAGCGAGAGCGTTCCGTTGGCCACTGCGATGCCGCCGATGACCGCGATGAAGACGTAGTTCAGGTTGCTGATCACGTTCATGGCCGGCTGGATGATGCCGGATATGAACTGCGCTTCGAACGCGCTCCTGAACAACTTCTCGTTCTCCTCGTCGAAGATCCGCTCGGCCTCCTCCTCGTGGCCGAAGACCTTCACGATGTTGCGACCCGTGTGGGTCTCCTCGATGTGGCCATTGAGCTTGCCGGTGTGCTCCCACTGCGCGGCGAACCGCGGCTGCGAGCGCTTGGCGATCTGCATCGTCACAACCACAGAAAGCGGCACCGTGAGCAGCGAGACGAGCGCCAGCAGCCAGTTGATCGAGAACATCATGATCAGGGTGCCGACGACGGTGAGCAGCGCGGTCGTGATCTGGGTGAGCGCCTGCTGGAGTGTCTGGGCGATGTTGTCGATGTCGTTCGTCACCCGCGACAGAATGTCGCCGCGTGCGTGGTCGTCGAAGTACTTCAGCGGCAGGCGCGTGAGCTTCCCGTTCACGTCGTTTCTCAGTTTGTAGACCACGCCTTGTGAGATCCCGACGGTCAGGTACTGCTGTGCCCAGCCGAAGAGCGTCGACAGCAGGTAGATGATCGAGAGTCCGATGAGGATGCGCGCCATGGCATCGAAGTCGACGCCGGCACCCGGCGTGAACTCCATGCCCGACAGCATTTGAGCGAGCTGGTCCTGCCCCTTGGCCTCGAGTCCCTTGATCACCTGCTCCTGCGTCAGCCCGGCAGGCATCTGGCTCGACACGACGCCCGAGAACAGCACGTTCGTCGCCTCGCCGAGGATGCGCGGGCCGATGGTGGACAGGGTCACGCTGGCCGTCGCCAGAAGCACGACGATGACGATCATCACGTAGTGCGGGCGCAGCAGCTTGAGCAGCCGACTACCGGACTCCTTGAAGCTCTTGGCCTTCACGCCCGTGCCGATGACGGCGCCGTGCATGCCGGCGGGGCCGCCCGGACCGCCGCGTCGGGGAGCGGCCTTGGTGTCTTTGATCTCCTCGGCCATCTAGGCGATCTCCTCTTCCGTCAGCTGCGAGTAGACGATCTCGCGGTAGGTTTCGCTGGACTCCATGAGCTCGGCGTGCGTGCCGATGCCGGCCACCTCGCCCTGGTCGAGCACGACGATGCGGTCGGCGCTCATGATCGTGCTGACGCGCTGGGCGACGATGATCACGGTCGCGGCGTGTGTCTCATCGGCGAGTGCTGCCCTGAGGCGCGCGTCGGTCTTGAAGTCGAGCGCCGAGAACGAGTCGTCGAATACGTAGATCTCGGGACGCTTGACCAGCGCCCTGGCGATGGCGAGCCGCTGGCGCTGTCCGCCGGAGACGTTGGTGCCGCCCTGGGTGATGGGAGCATCGAGCTTCTCCGGCATCTCCTCAACGAAGTCGGAGCCCTGAGCGACCTTCAGCGCATGCCAGAGGTCCTCATCGGTAGCCGAGGGATCGCCGTAGCGCAGGTTGCTCTTCACGGTGCCCGAGAACAGGAAGGCACGCTGCTGGATGAAGCCGACACGCTTCCACAGCTCCTCCTGAGCCATCTCGCGCACGTCCACGCCGTCGACCATGACCGCGCCGCCGGTGGCGTCGTAGAAGCGGGGGATGAGGTTGATCAGCGTCGACTTGCCCGAGCCGGTCGACCCCACGATCGCGGTCGTCTCGCCCGGGCCCGCCGAGAAGCTGATGCCTTTGAGGACGGCGTCCTCCGCGCCGGGATAGCGGAACTCGACGTTTTGGAACTCGAGGCAGCCGCGCTGCACCGGAGGCGCGACGGGCGACACCGGGTCGACGACGCTGGGCTCTGTGTCGAGCACCTCGATGATGCGGTTTGCCGAGGCGGCCGCGCGGGGCAGCATCGTGAGCATGAAGGTCGCCATCATCACCGAGAAGAGGATCTGCGTCATGTAGGTGATGAAGGCGGTGAGGTCGCCGATGGGCATGTCGCCCGCCGCGACCCGCTGGCCGCCGAACCACAGCACGGCGACGGTCGACAGGTTCATCACGCCAAGGAGCACCGGCCACATGAGCGAGAAGCGGCGGAAGACCTTCGTCGCGGTGTCGGTCAGGTCGATGTTGGCCGCGTCGAAACGGTCGCGCTCGTAGTCGTCGCGCACGAACGCCCGGATGACGCGTACGCCCGAGAGTGTCTCCCGCATGACCTGATTGATGCGGTCGACCTTCTTCTGCATCGCGATGAACAGCGGGATGGTGGTCGACACGAGCACGCCGAGGAAGATCGCCATGAGCGGGACGATCACCAGCAGGAGCGCCGAGAGCGGGACATCGGTGCGCAGCGCCATGATGATGCCGCCGATACCCGTGAACGGCGCGAGGATCAGCACATTGAGCGACATGAGCACGACCATCTGAACCTGCTGCACGTCGTTGGTGTTCCTCGTGATGAGCGAGGGCGTGCCGAACTTGTTCGCCTCGGTCTGCGCGAACTGGCCGACCCGGCGGAAGATCGCCGCGCGCAGATCGCGACCGAACGACATCGACGTCTTCGAACCGTAGTAGACGCCCGCGATCGCGAGCACGCCCAGCAGCACCGTGATACCGAGCATGTTCGCGCCGATCTGCATGATCGCGCCGATGTCACCCTTGGCGACGCCCTCGTTGATGATGTCGGCGTTGAGCTTCGGCAGGTAGAGGTTGAGTGTCGCCTGAGCTAGGAGCAGCACCATGGCGATGGCGACCCATACCCGATAGGGCCTGAGGTACTCCCTGAGGAGCCGGATCATCGGCGGTCCTTCCCGTCGGTGGCCTGAAGTGCGGTTTCCATGTTGTCGGCCATCAGCATGAGCAGCCGCTTGAGCTCAAGCTGGTCCTTCTCGCACATCGGCGCCACGGACGCGTCGACGACCTCGCCGAGTACCTCATGCATCTCGAGGTGCTGGGCATTGCCGAGTTCGGTGGGGTAGATACGCGTGAATCTCTGGTCGTTCTCGTCCGGCCTGCGTTCGATGAGGCCGGCCTTCTCGAGTTTCTGCAGCATCACCGTGACGGTCGGCCGGGCGAGATGCAGTCGCTCCGCGAGGTCACGCTGGTTGATGCCGGGGTGATGCACGACCTCGCGCATACAGATGGCCTGGCCGGGATGTGCGCCGTGTTCAGAGACCTTCCGGCCCATGAGCTGGCGATGCGCCTGCATCACGCGGTGGAAGGCGCCGAAGACCTGCATGCTCAATGGCCGCTCTTCAGAATGCAGGGGATTGTGCTCGTGCAAGATGCCTCTCCGCGCTTTCGTGTGCTCGGGCATGGTGATGCCCGAAATGGTTAGGTAGGGAACGGTTAGCATACTAACAGTATTCTCTGACGCGTCAAGAATCGCGGTGAACGCATGATCTCCGCGCTCGCCGAGTAACGTCTGAATGCCCTCTAGCCAAGCGTGCCCACACGGGCCGTATACTGGCGCTGTCGTTCCTACCATCTGGATGGTGTGTCGTGAAGCACGCGCGCTCGCTCGTGAGGGTCCTGGTCATCGCATCGATCGTGTCGGCGCTCGCGTTGCCGTCCACGGCCGGCGCTGCAGTCAGCTATGGCACGCAGCGCGTGACGGCCGACATCTCGATAGGCGGCATACCGCTCCAGGGCATGGGCGAGCCGGCTGCGCGCGCGACGATCTTGCAGGCGTCGGTGCTGCCGACGATGCCTCCTGTCGTCGTCGCTGCAGGCG
Source organism: uncultured Eubacteriales bacterium (assembly GCA_964607705.1). Lineage (GTDB taxonomy): Bacteria > Actinomycetota > Coriobacteriia > Anaerosomatales > PHET01 > CAZSLI01. The sequence continues at coordinate 43,173 of CAZSLI010000015.1, read as the reverse complement.
CCACGGTGTTCCAGTTCACTCCTGCGGCCGGGCTCGTGCCCGACATCGACGGCATGCTCGCGCAGGCCTTCGAGCCCACGGACACGGTCGGTCTGACGATCGAACCCCGCTTCGTGGTCAGCTCGTCGGCGGTCAACGGGTGGGTGGGCTCGATGGGTACCAAGCTCAACCGGCCCGCCGTCAATGCGAAGCGGAGCATCAGGAGTCGCCGTCTCTACATCTCTCCCGAGATCGCTGGACGCAAGGTGGACGCGACGACCGGCAACGCGGCGCTGAGGGCCGCATTGCTGGCGCGCCTCGGTGCGCCCGCGTCGGAACAGCCCACGGTCACTGTGCCTCTGCTGACGGTCGCACCGCGAGTCACCCGCCGCAACATCGGCAAGACGATCTTGGTCTCGCAGCGCGAGTTCAAGGTGCTGCTCTACAACGGCACGCGCGTCGAGAAGACGTATCGATGCGCTGTGGGCATGTCTCGCTATCCCACGCCCAACGGCATCTTCAAGATCATCGGCAAGAACCCGCATCCGGGGTGGACGAATCCCGGAAGCGACTGGGGAACCAACATGCCGGGCTACATCGGCCCGGGGCCGAGCAACCCGCTCGGCTTGCGCGCGCTGTATCTCAATTCACCGGGGATCAGAATCCATGGGACTGCCAAGTACAGCTCCATCGGCACGCGCGCGAGCCACGGCTGCATCCGCCTGGCCAACCCTCAGGTCGTCGATATCTATCCGCGCGTGCCTATCGGGACGCCGGTCTACATCTTCAGCCGATAGGTTCACCGGCCACGAGGGCGTGACCCTCTAGCAGCGTTTACCTACGGCCCCCTCCTCGGTACATAGGGGCTCGAAGCTGGATGGCTTCGCTCACGAGGAGGGCGTGCGATGGATCATCAGACTCGAACATCCGTCGGTGCGGCCTAGAGTCTTGGCGCCATGTCGCGCAGATGTGACGCTGTGGGCGCAGCGCTTCTCGTGGCCGCCGTGGTGGTCGGCTGTCAGCCGAGCGGCCGCCCCGCCACACCCAAGACGAGCGTCGCTGTGACGCCGGTGGAGCGCGAGTTCTACGACGTCGCGTACGCGACCGAGTCTCCTCGGCAATCGGTCGACGTCTATCTGCCTCCGAGCGGGAGGGGGCCGTTCCCGGTCATCGTCTTCTTGCATGGAGGCGGGTTCATCACCGGCGATAAACGGGATGGTCAGCAGCAAGTGGCACTCGCCGCACGCGATCGCGGCTATGCGGTCATCTCGGCGAACTACCGGCTTCTCGGCGATGCGGACTTCCCAGCGCAGATACAGGACGTGAAATCCGTAGTGCAGTGGGTGCGCCTCAACAAGAAGGCGTATGCGTTCGACGGCACGCGGATAGCGGTCTGGGGAGCTTCGGCCGGCGGGCACCTGGCTGCACTCGCCGGCACGACTGCGGGCGTCCGGTCACTTGAGAGCACGACGGCCGCCCGCCCGTACCGATCCGACCGAGTCCAGGCGGTGGTGGACTGGTTCGGCCCGGTCGATATCGCTGACATGTACGAATATCTCAGGACCCAGCCACGCAGCTGGGATACGACGACTCAGATGCGCTATCTCGGCGAGTACCTGTCGTCACGTCCGGGCCTCGTCCGCCTGGCCAATCCGCTCACGCACGCGTCCCCCGACGATCCGCCCATGCTCATCGAGCATGGGACGGACGACCACACGGTGCCGCTCGAGCAGTCGGAGCGGCTCGCCGACCGCATGCGCCTTGTCATCGGTCCCGAGAAGGTTGAGCTGCGCGTCTTCGAGGGCGCCGGACATGGAGGGCATCAGTTCACCGACCCCGCCCACGTGACGGAGGTACTCGATTTCCTCGACGAAGCGATGGGTATCAAGCGGCCGCCGGAGGCACGACCGATGCCACAGGGCGCTGCCGTGCGCTAGGACTCGCTGGCCGCCCGCTGCTTGAACGCTCCAGCGACGTTCTCAGCAAGCGTCACGAACTCGCTCGGCATCATGATGATCGTCGTCGTGTTCTGCTCCGCGCCGACCTCGGTGATCATCTGCATGCGCCTGAGCTCGAGCGCGAGCGGGTTCTTGGTGATGATGACCGACGCCTCGGCAAGCTTCATCGATGCTTCCTGCTCGGCTTCAGCCTTGATGATGCGGGCGCGCTTCTCGCGCGTGGCCTGCGCCTCCTGGGCCATCGCGCGTTGCATGCCCTGCGGTATCTCGACATCCTTCATCTCGACGGCTTCCACGGCCACACCCCACGGCTCGGTGGCGGCGTCGACGATCTCCTTGAGCGCCGAGTTGATCTTGTTGCGCTCCTTGAGCACCTCGTCGAGGTAGTGCTGGCCGATGATGTTTCGCAGGCTCGTGAGAGCGACCTGGTAGGCGGCGTTGTTGTAGTTCGCCACAGCCACGACCGACTTGATGGGGTCGACGATCTTCATCCACACGACGGCGTTGACCTTGACGGTGACCGAGTCCTTGGTGATGGACTCCTGGCTCTCGACGTCGATGGTCAGGGTGCGCAGGTCGACTTTGCGCTGCGTCTCGATGCCGAACGGGATGAGCCAGTAGAGACCCGGTCCCTTGGTCGCACGCAGGCGCCCGAGGCGGAAGACGACCGCACGCTCGTACTCGGCGGCCACGCGAAGGCCGGAGAGGAACGCGAAGATCAGAAAGACGATGAACGCGAGTAGAACGACACCGATAGCACCGAGCGCTGCATTCATGAGGCCCCTCCCTGTGTGGCGGCCGCAAATGGGCCCTGTCGGTGATGATACTCCGTGGCACCGACGAAACCTGCTCGCAGCGTGCGCCTTGAGCACCGGCGGGTGGGCGCCGCCCCTTGGCGTCAGCCCGCGGTCGCTTTGGGGGCTCGGTGCCGTGCTCCTCGGCGGCTGACCGCTTCGACGGTACCGGACGGAGGGCGGGTGATCAGGGTCAGCAACGCGGACACGCCGCACATCGCCGCGGCCAGCGTGAAGGCGGCGTCGTAGGAGCCGGTCGAGTCGGCGATGAATCCTGCGATCATCGAGCCGAAGACGCCACCCACGCCCCAGGACGTGAACACGAGGCCATAGTTCACGCCCTGGTTCGCCTGCCCGTAGTACTCGGAGACGATGCAGGGGAACAGCGAGAGGTCGGCGCCGTAGTTGAACCCGATGACGAACGCCGCCACAGAGAGCGTGACTGCCGAGGACGCCTCTCCGACGACGAGCATGGTGAGCGCTTGCAGCGTGAAGATGAGCGTCATCGTGCGGATCACGCTCCAGCGATCGCTCAGGGTCCCGGCCGCGACGCGGCCTGCCGCGTTGCCGACCGCCAGCACGGCCACGAGCAAGAAGCCGAGGTCGACCCCGACCTGCTCGGCGGTTATCTGCGCCATGTGGCCGATGATCATGATGCCGGCGAACGCGGTCAGCCCATACATCAGCCACAGCAGCACGAATTGACGGGTCCGCACCATCTCATGCCAGTCGTACTCGCGTGGTCCTACTCGGCAGCTTCCGGCACGCTCACTCGTGAGCGCAGCGCGGGCCACGAGCGCCACAGGCGGATTACGAAGCAACTGCGCGAGTCCCACGGTGACGATGAGGAACGCGATGCCGAGAAGGCGGAACGTCGAGTTGATGCCGATCTGGTGCAGCAGGTACTGGGTGAGCGGCGCGATGTAGACCGATGCGATCCCGAATCCGCTGACCACGAGACCGGTGATGAGGCCGCGGCGCTTCGGTGGGAACCACTTCGCGGCCGCGGGGAACGTCGACACGAATCCAAGCGCGATGCCCGAGCCGGTGAGCAAGCCGAAGCCGATCACCAGTGGCGCCACGTTGTCGGCCGAGGCAAGTCCCGAGAGCAGCAGCCCGCCACCGACGAGCACGCCGCCGATCGTCGCCACGATGCGGGGCCCGAAGCGGTCCTGCGCCCGACCGCCGAAAGCGAGCACCGAGGCGAACATGGCGACCGCGACGGCGTAGGGGAGGGAGGACTGCCCGGTCGACCAGCCCCATGAGTCGGTCAGCTGCTTTGCGAAGATGCTCCACGAGTAGAGGACGCCCAGCGCGAGATTGATGCCGAACCCGGCAAAGGTGACGATCCCGCCGCGGCCGAGATGATGTTGACGCTCTTGCACGGTGCACCTGCCTTTGCGACCGAATGCATAGGTGTACCCACGAGACCGCGGCCGGCGACCGCTATCATGGGCGTCGACGACGGACGGTCGACTGAGCCGAGCGAGACGGGGGAGCCGTGGTACCAGCGGACGACGCGAGGGGCCCCGAGGGGTTGTCGGCGGCGTTCTCGGCATTCCTCGCCGAGCACCCCCGCTACGAGCGTACGGCGGCCATCGACGAGCTCCGCGCTCTCGACTACACCAGGCTCGATGACGGCGGCCACGTCTACCTCGATTACACAGGCGGTGGGCTCTACGCCGCCTCGCAGCTCGAGGCGCATCACGCGCTGCTGACATCGGAGGTCCTCGGCAATCCGCACTCGGCGAACCCGACGTCGCTCATGAGCACGCAGCTCGTCGACGAGGCGCGCCGGGCCGTGCATGAGTACTTCAACGCCTCAGAGGACGACTACGAAGTCATCTTCACCCACAACGCCAGCGGCGCTCTCAAACTGGTGGGCGAGGCGTATCCGTTCGGACCGAACTCGTGCTATCTCGTGAGCTACGACAATCACAACTCCGTGAACGGGATCCGTGAGTTCGCACGCGCCCGGGGCGCACGTGTGGTCTACGTGCCGGTGCGCAAGCCGGAGCTACGGCTGGACGAGCAGCTGGTGATGCGAGGGCTGCGCGAGGCGGGTGACTGCCCGGCGAAGCTGTTCGCCTACCCTGCGCAATCCAACTTCAGTGGCGTCCAGCACCCGCTCGAGTGGGTTGATCAGGCGCACGCACTTGGCTGGGACGTCTTGCTCGACTCGGCCGCTTTCGTGCCGACGAACCGGCTCGACCTCTCGGCGGTGAAGCCCGACTTCGTGCCTGTGTCGTTCTACAAGATGTTCGGCTACCCCACCGGGGCGGGGGCACTCATAGTCCGCCGAGATGCGCTGGCGAAGCTGCAACGCCCGTGGTTCGCGGGCGGGACCATCACTCTGGCGTCGGTGCAGGACGATGGCTGGCATCACCTCGCGCCGGGTCACCAGGGTTTCGAGGACGGGACAGTCGACTACCTTGGGTTGTCGGCGGTCACCCTCGGGCTCAGGCACCTCTCGCGCGTGGGCATCGACGTGGTACACGACCGCGTGTCTATGCTTGCCGGCTGGCTCCTGGAACGCATGCGGCACGAGCGGCATTCGAACGGCACGCCGCTGTTCCGCGTCTTCGGTCCGGATCGCATGGAGTCTCGCGGCGCGACCATCGCGTTCTACCTGCTCGACCCTGCTGGTGAGGTGTTCGACGTGCACACGGTCGAGAAGCTGGCAGGTAGTGAGCGCATCTCCGTGCGGACGGGCTGTTTCTGCAATCCCGGAGACGGCGAGATCGCGCACGAGATCACGCGCGACGAGATGGCCGGATGTTTCGAGGAGCCGAGCGTGCCCGTGACGTTCGAGGACTGCAGCCGCCTCCTGCACGACGCCAGCGGCCGGACGCCCAACACTATCCGAGTGTCGCTCGGCATCGCGAGCAACTTCGCCGACGTGTACGCGTTCATGCGGTTCGCGGGTCGATTCCGTGATCTGCCCGCGGCATCCTTGGCGGACCGCTAGAGCCCTCGCTGCAGCGCCCTCGCATCGTCCGCTCCTCACCGATTCACGTCCGGTCAGTTCACCATCACCGCGCCTGGCGTTCACACGACGTTCAAGCGACGGGGCGACAGTGGAGCTGTAAGCGGATACCGATCCGAGAGGAGCACGAATGAACGCGAAGCGTATGGTGGCCCTCGTGGCCGCAGCGCTCGTTGCCGGAGCCGTGATCGGCCAAGTGACGAGCGGGTTCGCAGCCGGAGCGCCGAAGAGCGCATCGTCGACATCGACGGTCGCAGCCGCTTGTAGCGGACTCGGTTTGCGTATGGGTGCACAGATGAAGACGGCCGGCGGGCGTCTTGCCGACGTCGTCGCCAAGCTCACCGGACAAGATGTCGAGGCCGTGATCGACCAGCGACAGGACGGCACCTCGTTCTCGGCGATCGCCGAGAAGAACGGCGTGGACAGCAGCAAGGTCGTCGCAGAGGCGCTCGCGGTCCGCAAGCAGCTGCTTGATGAGCGCGTGAAGGCCGGCCAGATCACTCAGGCGCAGGCGGATCAGGCTCTCGCCAACATGGAGACCCGCCTGAACGAGCGCGTCGATTCGACGGCGGCCGGATGCAACGGTGCCGGCGGCACCGGCGGCTGCGGCGCAGGTGGCGGCAGTGGCGCGGGCTGCGGCATGGGTGGCCGCGGAGCCGGTGGCGGCGCGTGCGGCGGCGGTGGCCGCGGCGCTTCCGTCCAGTAACCAATCGGCTTGTGTGCGGCAGCGGGGCGGCGATCTATGCCGTCCCGCTGCGCTGCATCTGGCGTCGGCGGGCGGCTTCTCGGCAGGGAGTGCGATACTGGCGAGGCGCCCGGGAGTGGTTGACGGGAGGGTGAGATGAGTAGCGTCCTGGTGATCGACGATAACGTGAAGATCGTGGACGTACTCGCCGAGTACCTGGAGGCGGCGGGCTACACGACCCTGCGCGCGCACGACGGCTCAGAGGCCCTACGCCTCGCCGAGTGCAACCGGCCCGATCTGGCGCTGGTGGACGTCATGCTCCCCGAGGTCGACGGTCTGGAGCTCACTCGCCGGTTTCAGGCGCAGGGCATACCCGTGATCCTGGTGACAGCGCGAGGGGACGAGGTCGACCGGCTCGTCGGACTCGAGCTCGGCGCTGACGACTACATCACCAAGCCCTTCTCGCCGCGGGAGGTCGTCGCCCGGGTCAAGGCGGTGCTCCGCCGATGCGCGCGCACAGACAGCGAAGTGGGCGCACCGGTGCGGGTGGGTGACCTCGAGGTGGACGCGGATCGCCGTGAGGTCCGCGTGGGTGGCCGGCAGGTCGAGCTGACCCGAACCGAGTTCGACGTCCTCCTCATGCTCGCCGAGCACCCCGGCCGCGTGTACTCGAGACTTCAACTTCTCGAGGCGGTCTCGGGCGACGCGTTCGAAGGCTACGAGCGCACGATGGACGCGCACGTGAAGAACATCCGCCGCAAGATGGGCGACGATCCCAAGAGCCCGCGCTACATCCGCACGGTCTTCGGCGTCGGTTACAAGCTGGAGGCCGAGTGAGACGCACCAGTCTGGGCTTCCAGGTGTTCCTCTCGATCCTCGGCGTGTCGCTGGGGACGACGCTGATCGTCGGCCTGTTCGCGCGCTCGGCGCTCTCGACCGCGTTCGACGCCTACCTTTCGTCGCTTCCCCAGCCGCGCCCCGGGATGATGGGTCGCGGCCGCATGATGCTCGGTGCCGCCGAGCAGGCGTTCGTCGCCAGCGTCGACCGCAGCGTCCTCATCGCCGCCATCGCTGCGGGAGTCCTCGGCGCGGTCGTCGCGCTGCTGCTCGCCGCCTACCTCGCGAAGCCACTGCGACGCTTGGAGGAGGCTGCCGAGGAGATCGCCGACGGCGACTTTGCGCACCGGGTCGACGTCGCGGGCCCCACCGAGGTCGCCAGCCTCGGTGACGCCTTCAACCGTATGGCCGATTCGCTCGAAGAGGCCGAGGAGCTGCGCCGTCGAATGGTCGCCGACGTCGCCCACGAGCTGCGAAACCCGCTCGCGGCCGCCCGTGCGCAAGCCGAGGGCATGGCCGACGGCGTGATCGCCGCCGACGATGCGCGGCTCGGCTCCCTCGTCGAGGACCTTCAGCATCTCACCGTGCTCGTGAACGACCTGCAGGAACTGGCGGTCGCCGAAGCAGGCCGACTTCGCTACGAGATGGTGCCGCTCGATCTCGCGATGCTCGCGCGACGCGAGGCCGCCCGGGCCGAGGCTCAACTGCGCTCCGGGGTCGTTCTGGCTGTCGAGGCGCCGGACGAGCCAGCCATGGTCCTCGGCGACGAGCACCGGCTTTCGCAGGTGCTGCGCAACATCCTGTCGAACGCCGCGCGCCACACGATGGCGGGCGGCGTCACCGTCAGTGTTTCGCTCGCGGTCGAGACGGTCACCGTCACCGTCGCCGACACCGGAGACGGTATGAGCGCCGACGACGTCGATCGCATCTTCGACCGCTTCTACCGGGCGGATTCCGCACGGGCGGCCGACACGGGCGGGTCCGGGCTGGGTCTCGCGATCTCGCGAGCCATCGTCCGCGATCACGGCGGAGACGTCTTCGCGACCAGCGAGTTGGGCACAGGCTCCACTGTCGGTTTCACCTTGCCGAGGACGTCGGTGTAGGCTCAACGCGACCGACCGATCGTCCCGCGCGTCCGCCGCCTGAACCGCGCCCAGAGGAGCGAGCGAAGCGATGTCCCAGAACGGCCCGCAGTCCGACGGCGCGTCGAGACGCCAGTGGATCTGGCCGCTTCTCGGCGTGCTCACCGTGGTCATACCTGCGCTGATCGTCGGAGCTATCGCGTGGCGCAACTCGGTGGCGGCATCGGACGCGGCAGCGGCTCGCGCATCCTCGGCGAACCCGGGGCAGCTCTCGCTGATCTACCTCGGCGCCGCCTCAGATGACGACAAGCGACTGCTGGCCGAGACGCTCGACCCGGGTCTGGACAAGGGATCCGCGGGCTATGCCGCGCTCACCGATCCGGGGCTGCGGGGCTCGAACGGCCAGTCGGTGACGGACGAGCGCGTGGATGGCTCGAAGGCTGTTGTCCGGGTGCGCCTCAGCACGACTCGGCCGCTGGCCGACGGCACGCCGCCCGGACCACTGCGCGGGACTGTCGGCCTCGTCAACGAGTCAGGCCGCTGGTACGTGACCTCGCTCGCCGTGGCGGACTAGATATCGACCCTCTCCGGCAGCTCTCTCGCGTCGGGGAACCACTGCTCGTCGAAGTCACCCTCGGCGATCTTGTCGATCGGCATCTTGAGATAGCGCCCGCTCGCCTCCACCGCCACGGTGCCATCGGCGAGCACGATCTCGCCGGTTCCCTCGAACAGGCGGCTCGAGTCCTTCGTGATGCGACCGATCGAGCGCACCTCTGAATCGAGCGGCACCGGCTTCTTGAAGCGGACGGTCAGCTCGACGGTCACCCCCCACGCGTCCGGGTCGCCGATGTTCACAGCCCTACCGATGGTCTCGTCGAGCAGGGTCGTCGCGATGCCGCCGTGCAGCCGCCCGGGGTAGCTCTGATGTTCGTGTCGCGGCCTGAAGACGCCGAGGAGCTCGCCATCGTCCAACTCGTAGAAGCGCGCGCCCAAGCCGGCGCCGTTCTCGGTCCCGCACACCATGCACATGCGGCTCACGTTTTGGGCGCCCAACACCTTGCGGACCGTCATCCTCGGCAACCTCCGTCATCGGCGACCTGCCGATGATACGCCAGGCGACCGGTGAGGCGGAGCGGCGGAGGAGCGATCGGCCGCGCGCTACTGCTTGTCGGCGATGGCGCGCGCGAGCTCCTTCTTGTCCATGTGGGAGCGGCCCTTGATGTCGAGGTCCTTGGCGCGCTCGTACAGCTCCTCTTTGGTGTGGCCGTAATAGTCGACGCCCCCGAACGTCTCCCCGCCCTTGCCGTGGCGCGAGGCGCCGCCGGGATCGGACGGTCCCTTGTGGCCCTTGGGCTCCCAGTGGTCGCCAACCTTTTCGTACTGGTGCTTCAGCGCCGCGAATGCGGTCTGATGCGCGCGTCGCCCCTCCCCGTACTCCTCAACCGCGCTGTCGTGCACCTTGGCCCATATGTCCTGCGCCTTCTTTGGCGAGCGCTGGATGGTGCTTGGCATGCTCTCTCTGCCCGGCATCGGATGCCTTCCTCGTTCGATCGGGCCGTAGGCGACTCATACCCTCCTCGGCGCGGGTATGTTCAGCGGATAGTGACTACCACGATCGGAGGACCGCTCGCGTGGCGGAGGTGGGCTGTACAGCAGACGGTCAGGCATGCGCCATCGACCGGCTCACAGGCGGGCTGTGTCGCCAGCTTATCGATGAGAGCCCGGTCGCGATGGCGATCATCAGCGGGCCGGAGATGACTGTGCGCTACGCGAACAGGCGTTATCGGTCGCTCGACCCGGAGCGTCCGATGGAGGGCCGTCCGCTCGCGGACGTATGGCCCGAGGCGGTCGAGACGTTCCTGCCGGTCGTTCGAGCCGCCATCCTCGAGGGGCGCTCGATCTCGGACAAGGATCGCAGGCTGGATTTGACCCCGCATCTCGGTGGGTCGGCGCCGCTGCGGTACTTCACGTTCAGCGGCAGGCCCCTGAAGTACGCCGGCGAGCCCGCGGTGCTCATCGAGGCGGTGGAGACCACCGACGAGGTGAATGCTCGGCTTGCCTCCGACGAATACGGGGCGACCAGCGAGCGCCACGCCCAGGAACTGGACCGCGTCCTCGAACGCATCGGCGACGGCTTCTTCGCCTTGGACCGGCACTGGCACTTCACCTATGTGAACAAGCGCGCCGAGGAGCTCTTTCGACGCGACAGGGACGAGCTCATCGGCAAGGAGCTGAGCGACGTGTTCCCGGGCGGGCTGGGAACCGGGTTCCGATCGGCCTATCAGCGTGCCCTCATCGATCGCGGGCCAACGACCTTCGAGGACTACTACGAGCCGCTGAGACTCGCGATGAGCATGCGCATCTACCCCGACGACGATGGGGTGGCTGTCTTCTTCGTGGATATGGGGGCAGAGCGTCGCCGAGAGGCTGAGCTGGCCGGATTGCGGGAGCGCGCGACCATACTCGCCCGCTATCTGGAGACGTCCTCGCAGCCGTTCGCCGCCGGTACGCCGGATGGACGCATCACGATGGTCAATCACGCATTCGCTGAGATGGTCGGGTACAGCGAGGAGGACTTGCTCTCCGGTCGAGTGGTCTTGAGCGATCTGAACAGCACCGAAACCGCTGCATTCGAAAAAGAGCACTTGGAGGTGCTCGCCAGGACCGGAGAGCCGGTCCGCTACGAGAAGCAGTATGTACGCAATGACGGCTCGACTGTCTATGCGTCCGTGCTCGTTCACGTGGTTCGCGACAACGATGGGGTCGTGGAGTCGTTCTACTCCTTCATGACCGACATCACCGCACGGCACCAGGCGGAAATCCTGCAAAGCGCGCTGACCGAGATCGACGCGCTGATCCACTCGACGCTGCGATTCGACGAGATCATGCGACGCTCGTTGTCGGCGGCTGCGCGCGTCTTGGGTGCGGACAGCGGAAACTTGGTCGTCTACGACGAGCAAGACTCTGCGACGGTGCGCTACCTCTACCCCGACGAAGGAGGGCCCGTGAAAATTGGCCAGGTCTTCACGGTCGAGGAGGCTCCGTTCACGAGGCTGATACGCGAAGGTCGACGGCCGCTCATCGTCGCTGATGCCACCACTCACCAGGCCTTCGTCCCAGAGCTGCATGAGCAGTACGGGCTTGTGGGCTTCCTTGCCATTCCCCTGATCATGCGGGGCGAGGTCTTCGCTGGCATCGGACTCAACTTCGCCGTGCCCCGGGAGTTCGATGCCGCAGAATCCGACTTCATCGACAAGTTGGGAAGCTCGATCTCATTGGCGCTCGAGAACGCCCAGCTCTATCGTGAGCGCGAAGCAGCCATGGCCGAGCTCGAGCGGCAGGACCGTGCGATCAGGGCGGCCTACAGCGACGCTCTGGCGGCCGTGACCGGTGGCCGGCTTGTGCTCCTCGGCGATGAGGAACTCGATGCCGCTCTGCTGCCGCTTGAACTCGGTCCCCGTTCGGTCGACAGCGCCTCCCATCTGGCGGGGGAGCGTGCTGAACTCCGACGAGCACTCGGCGGCGCCGCGGGCGCCGACGACTTGCTGCTGTCATTCGGAGAGGCACTGACCAACTCGCTGAAGCATGCGGGCGGAGGAGTGTGGGAGCTTCGCCGGGCGGGTGACGCGATCCAGGTCGTCGTGTCCGACAAAGGCGACGGCATCGACTTCCGGCGGCTGCCCAGGGCAGCGCTGGTCGCAGGGTTCTCAACCAAGCAGTCGCTGGGTGTCGGCTTCACGATCATGCTCGAGCTCAGCGATCGGATCCTGCTCTGCACGAACGGTGACGGCACCACCGTCGTCATCGAGCGCCGGCTCACGGCGCCCGAGGCGAGGGACGAGTCGCGCGGCCGCCCCGGTTCGAAGTTGTCCGAGGAGCTCGAGCTGCTCGGCACGCACCCGGACGTCGGCTAGGCGTCCGGGGGGCATCGCGTCAGGGTGAGTATTGCCAGGTCGTCGGAGAGCACGCCGCCCGTGAACTCGGTGACGGCGGCCAGCATGGCGTCGACGGTTGTCTCGGGGCGTGCGCCACGGAGCGTGTCGAGCAGCACGAACAGCCGCTCTTCGCCGAATAGATCGTGTTGCGCGCGTGCCTCGATCAAGCCGTCGGTGTACAGCACCAGGATGTCCCCGTAGTCCAGGGTCGTCTCGGTGTCCGTGTAGTCGAAGTCCGGAAACGCGCCGAGAAGAGGCGAGTTGCTTGGCAGACGGTCGACCGTCGAGTCGCGGATCACCCCACCGCTGGTGTGGCCGGCGTTGCAGTACGTCATGACGCCATCGGCCTCGATGTAGGCCAGGAACATCGTGACGAACGCGTCCGAGGGCGTCTCTCGGTAGACGAGCGCGTTCACCAGGCTCGCGACCTGTGCGGGAGACTTGTCGTGCTCGCTCGCGTGGGCGTGCACTGAGCTCTTCACGAGCGAAGTGAGCACGGCGGCGCCGAGGCCCTTGCCGGCAACGTCCCCGATCAGCACGCAGTAGCGTCCATGCTCGAGTTCGAACAGGTCGTAGAAGTCGCCGCCTACTCGGGCGATGTGGCTGGCCGAATGGTAGGTATGGGCGAAATCCATACTGCTGACGTGCTCCGGGATGGTTAGCAGCGCCTGTTGGAGCGTGTCGGCGACCGTCCTCTCGTTCTCGTAGAGCCGGGTGTTCTCCAGCGCCGCCGCGACCTGCGCCGCGAATGCATACACGAGCCCGACTTCACGACCGTCGTGTTCCCACTCCTCGATGTCCGGTGCCGACAAGCCGAGAACGCCGAAGGTGGTACCGCCGACCTCGAGAGGGATATCGATCAATGCGCTCATGAGGCCGTCCTCGGCGAGCGCGCGCCACGCGAAGTCGCCGACCTCCCTCGTATCGCGAACGATGGCGAGCTCGTCGTCGGCAAACGCCCGACCAGCGATGCCCTCGCCGGGGCGCAGATCGGCGTCCGGCGCCTCAACCCCCTGAGTCGAGTGCCACAACACGAGCTCCAGCAGTCCGACACCGGGGTTGTAGAGGAAGACCCAGACGGCGTTCGCGCCGAAGATCCCAACCGCGGCATCGCGTATGGCCTGCTCGACCTCGTCGCGGGAGAGCGCGCCGGTGAGCAGGCGGCCTGACTCCCCGATGCGCTCGAGACCGGTGATGTAGCGCGAGAGCTCCTCGCTCGTGTCCGCGAGGATCCGGCTGACCGTTTCGATCTCGTCTCCGCTCGCTACGACCCGCGTAGAGCGTTCGCGCCGGCCCACCTGCTCTGCCTGTACGGTCAGGGAGCCAACCGAGTCGACGAGTGCTCTGGCTTGGACCGCCACTACCGCGCTCGACACAGCCAAGACGACCAGCCCGAGCAGAACGGTGATCGTGAGGGCGCGCATGAACGGCGCCATCGCCGAGCTGTAGTCGACTCCTGAACCGGCGGCCCAACCCCATGGTTCTATCGGGACCTCCGCGACGATACGACGCTCGCCGGTGATCGGGAAGGCCCAGTTCCGGTCGACTTCCACTTGACCTGCCAGCGCATGACGCACCGGCTCGTACGTGAGCCAGCTTGGCAGGGATCGCGCCAAGGCAGGTCGTTCTAACAGCACGACCAGATGTCCCGACCGGTCGACGATGTTCGCACCGCCGGATATCTGCGCTTGTGACAGCCGCCTCCCCAGTGCCTCGCCGTCGACGAACTGCACGCTGAGCGCTCGCGTGCGGCCTGTCTCATCGATCACCGGGCTGGCCACCACGAACCCGGGGACGCCGCCGTAGTGCCGAGCGGTTCCGAGTGCTGCCAACTGGCCCCCTGCCGCTTTGCCCAGGGCGGGGTCGGCTATCGACGCTCCCACCATGGCCGGGTCGCTCGAGTGGGTCACTCGGCCGCTCACGTCGGTGATCGCCGCCCAGTGGAGCGGGAAGCTTTGGGCGAGCTGACGCAAGGACGCCGCAGTCACGTCTGGGTCGGTCCTCGGGTGTAGTGTTGCCGTGCCGGTCGAGCGCGCCGCTCCGGCCAAGTCCGTCATCGACGTGCTGAAGGCGGTCGCCACCAGCTGGGCGTTATTGAGTCGGTCCTGCCCGATGAGGCTCACACGTGACGCATACGAGGCGTAGAGCACGACGACCAACAGTGCGGCGAGGGGCAGCAAAGTGACGAGGTGGACCGTCCTCACCTTGCCACTGATGCGCACCTCCGCCTCCCCAGGTCGACCGGTGAGTAGTCAGGCCCGGCACTGGGCGATGACATTCATAGGTACCCGCGACACAGAGTTCAGGCGTCGAGCTGCTTCTTCATGAAGGCGAGGATGTTGTCGAGGAGCTTCGCATTACCCGGATTCACGATCGCGACGTTCGCGAAGACGGCGTCGTCGCCTGAGACGATCACGTGGCCCCGCCCGAGGGTCGTGACGCCGATGAGGCCGAAACTTCCCGTCTCGCTCGACTCGGCGCTCCCGCTCTTGTCGACGTCGATCCAGCCGTTCGCGCCGCTGGCGACGATGATCTCCGAGTTCTTGTCGGCGGTGGTGACGACCCAGCTGGACATCACGCCGATGTCGTCGACGCCCTCCGTCAACTTGCCGGGCTGGATGTCGTCGGCGAGAAAGATCCCTGGGTCGCTCGCGTCGACGGGGGCAAGCGAGCCCACGATGGCCGGCTGCACCGGAAGCCCCCAGTGCGCCGGCACCGCCATGACGGGGAAGGGGACGTGGATTGTGAGCAGGACCGTCCCGCCGCGCTTCACGAAGTCGTTGATCGCGACGTACTCCTCCTTCTGGAGAGGCCTCATCGGCCCGGCGACGACCAGTCCGGAGACGCCGGCGAGGTCCTCGGCGGTGATGGCGTCGCGGTTGATGCGCACGTCGAAGCCCGCATTGCGCATTTGCTCGACCGCCTTTGACTGGCCGAGCTGGGTGCTGTCGTCGGCGCTGAATATCTCACCGTGACCCATGTCGAAGACGAGCGCATGCTGCGGCTCCGGCGGCAGGGTCGTTGTCGGTTGAGAAGTCTGGGTTGCGGCAGGGCGTACCCCGCATCCGGTCAACGCCAGGACGACGAACGCCGTTGCGATCAAGATGGGCCGCCTAGGACGCATGTTGCCCTCCGAGTATTCTGCGCCAAATGCTACTGAACCGGTAGCATTGTACACGCACGAAACGATTCCGCGGTGGGCGATAGCGGGAGGCCGTACGTGGGGACATTTGATGCGTCAGTTCCAGTTCGGTTCGTCAGATAGGTGTGATCGGTATGCCAGAAGGAACGGTCAAGTGGTTCAACCCGGACAAGGGCTTTGGCTTTATAGCCCCGGACGAGGGTGGAGAGGACATCTTCGTCCACTTCAGCGAGATCCAGACGGAGGGCTTCCGCACCCTCGATGAGGGCCAGAAGGTGCAGTATGACGAGGGCGCGGGACGCGACGGCAAGAAGCAGGCGGTGAACGTGCGCGCCAAGTAGCGCCAAGCGGGTCATAGAGGCGCTCGTCCAATAGGGCGGGCGCCTCTCTTTGTGCCTAAGAGCGGCGTGGTCCCTCGGCGCCTTCGGGGGTTGAGCCTCTGTGCAGCTGGCTCGTCAAGACGGGATCACGGAGGTCCTAGTCGCCGCGGAAGATGCCTCCGCCATGGCAGGTGCAGCTCACCTTGGGTGGTCCTGCGGGATGACACTTGTTGCAGGGTATGCGCCGGTAGTCATGCTCACCGACTCGCCGAGGATGGTTGAACGTCGCGGCCTTGAAGTCGGTCCCCGGCCGATGACAGGACCCGCAGTTCTGGCCGAAGTGGTTCTTCGGCGGCTTGTGGCACGCGGTGCAATCTGTTCGGGAGGTGTGCACGAACACCCACGCCCTGCCCGGCTTGTGGCACGTCGAGCAGTCCGCCGGTGACGGATGGTTCTTTGCGGGCGCCGCATGGCAGGAGGGGCATCCGGTCGCAGCGAGGTCATGACAGCGTGTGCAGGCTACAGGCACGTGTCCTGGAAGATCCGCCCGCCCGGCGCCTGGTGCGGCGACGCGTCCGCTGGGCATGGCGATGGAAGCCCGAGCCGCTGCCGTCGTGGTGTCGAGCACTCCCGCGGCGGCGAGGGCCGCGTCCGACACGCGATGCCCGACGTGTGAGTGGCAGTCCGCGCATGCGGCCCTGGCCCTGTGCTCCGAATGGGAGAACCCCGCAGGGGACTGCTTGGGTCCTGGGTCGGGATGACAGCCAAGACACCGTCGGTCGGGTACGTCGGCAGGCCGGGGCCGCGGGAAGCTGGTGTCGCCGACGACGTGGCTTCTCACCTCGCCAAGCGCGACGAACTTGTGAGACAGCCGGGCGGGCATGCCCGCTCCGACGTGGCAATCGATGCACCACACCTCATGGTGGGGCCCCTTCGCCCATGCGTCGAAGTAGGGCTTCATCTCGTGGCACGATGGGCAGAAGTCGGGCCTGTCCGTGGCTGCTGCCGTCCCGATGAATATGGCTGCCAAGACGATGATGAGCGCCACACCGATGGCGATCAACACCGGCGTTGAAGGTCGGCGGCGTTCGGTTCCATGAGGCGTCCGTGCCACGAAGGCTCCCTACCTAGAGTGAGGACGGGCCGGTAAGGCTTCTCTGATGTCGATTCCCAATGGCCGAGTAAAAGAGGGGGCGAGTCGCCTCGCCCCCTCGTCGTCGCGCAAGTGGATTCCTCTACATGGCAGGCTCAGCGCCAGGAATGGGCTCGATCGCGGGCTCGGGATGATGTGCATCGTCACCGTGCCCGCCCGGATGCACCTCAAGCTCCTTCAGTCCGAAGAAGTCGAGCGCACAAGGAACGTCCACCGTGAACGCCAGGTAGAGGTGGATCGTGGTCATGATGATGAACGCCCAGTTGAGGATGTAGTGAACCGTGCGCACTCCCCAGCCGGCGAGGTCGGTGCTGCTCGCGAGCGGCCCCAGCCACCAACCTACAAGCAAGTCGCGTGGGCTCATGCCGAACAGGATGGGCGTTGTGACGAGCGCGAGACCGGTGAACGCCTGGGCGACCATCATGACAAGGAACAGGTTGTACGAGAACTTCTGCAGCACGTTGTACTTGGCGACGTGCGGCTTGTCGTTGCTCAGGTAGCCGTAGTACTTGAGGACCCCCGTGATGGTCCGCAGGTCTTTCTTGCCGATCGCGAATTCTCGCCAATCGGCGTTGGTCTTGGAGAAGAACGCGTAGAGCACGCGCCAGATTAGGACTGCGATGACGATGATCATGAAGACGTAGTGCGTCCACCGCATCGCCGTCCGACCCCCATAGAAGAACGGGAATCGGATATACATGCCGGTGAATCCCAGGATGATCATGGACGTCATGTGAGTGAAGTGGAGCACCTTCGGTAGGGCCGGTGGTCGCGAATCGTGCTCAGGCCAGTGGCCCTCCTTGAACGACTTATGGAAGCGTCCGGTCAGGACGAACATCGTGAAGTGCCAAGTGAGAAAGAGCAGCATGAAGATGTAGATAGCGACGAAAGCCACGTCGAGCCATACGTTGAACGCCGTGAATCCCATGATTACCCCCAAGGTGTCCCTCCCGCGCATCGTGCACGCGGGACCACCTAGTTGTATTCGGCGTCACACACCAATGCCCTGCTCGTGCCGTCCGCCGCAAGCAGCCTGCCGTTTGGAACGTCGCCGCGCACCACGGCAGAACGGAGCGGTATGATGCCCTCATCCTTCCGGCAAAGGAGAACTCAACATGGCTTCATGTCCCCAGGCGACGCGCTGCGTCTTCTACACATCGGTCCAGCCGAGTGTGGTCAAGCGGATCAAGTTCGCTTCCGCATTCCCTTACTGCAACGGATCGATCTTCGCCCAGTGCGCCCTCTACGAGCGTATCGACACAGGGCGGCCGGTCGAGCCTAACCTGCTTCCTACTGGCGGCTTCGGCGACTACCTCGAGTCCGAGGCGCTCGGAGCCAACGGCGAGCGCTACGTCGTCGTGGACGACTCGCCGATCTTCGCCACCATGGTCTCCAACTCACTGCGGACCTACGCCCCGCGCGCGGACGTCGTTGAGTGCCGCTCATATGACGATGCCTCGACGGCGATCGCGAGCGGTCCGGTCACGCTGGTCGTTTCAGGGAACGGCATCGGCTCTGGCAAGACGGCGCAAGACATCCGTCGCATCACCACGGCGCCGATGATCGTGCTGTCGGGACGGCCCGAGAACGAGGTCGAACTTCCGTCGAACGCACGCTTCATCTCAAAGGGCGCAGGGCCCGCCGCGATCACCTCGGCGATCGACGGCCTGCTCGGCCGGTGACCTTGGGTTCGTGCGCGGCTCACGGTGAACCCCGACGCGTGATCGGTCGTCTTACTCACGAGGAAGATCCTTGCTGCGACGTAGTGGAGAGGAGGCCGCCATGTTGAGGAGCGCTGCGTTCGGTGCGCTGGTGTTCGGCGCGGGCGGTCTGGTCGCCGGCTGGCTGTGGAACGTGACGGACGTCCCGCTGTTCGTATTCATCCCGTGGGCCTTGGGCTGGTTGCTGGTAACGCGCGGCCCCTTCGGCTGGCCGGTCGCTTGGAAGGCCGGTCTTGTCGGCGGTACGTCGTTCACGGTTGCCTTCCTGGTCGCACTCTTCCTGGCTATCACCGACGGGTCCCCGCTGCCGTTGGCAGGCTGGATGGCCGCCGGCATCGCTGGTGCGGTGGCGGGGGGCCTGACCGCACTCGTCGTCGACCGCGGGTCGGCAGCGGTCTTCGCGATCGCAGCGGGGCTAGGGATGGTCGTGGGCACCGTGGTCGGCGGCCTCGTCCCCAGCGTCGCCCCAACGGCTGCAAACTCCCCCGGTCAGGTGCAGGCGCTCGCGTTCGCGATCCAGCAGGGAGTCGTCTCAGCGTTCGCCGGCGTGGGGATCGGCATCGCCGTCTCGAGAGCCGTATCAGCGAAGGCTGGAATCGCGGCAAGCGGCGGCTCGGCAACCCCGAATGACACTGACGCCGCGGCAAGGGGAATGTAACTCTTTACCTGAACCCGTGCGGGCGGACCGACCGGCAGGCCCCGGCCCTTGGCGTATCACATGCGGGGTGGACTGCGTGGCTGCTCATCCAGCCGGAGCCGATGTACCGACGCTCTTGCGGGCGATCCTCGACGAGGAGCCCGTAGGCGTTGGCCTCCTCCGGGGTCGCGATCTCACGATCGTGTATGTGAACCGCACGCTCGAGGACATGGCGCCCAAACGTGACTGGGCAGGGCGCACTCTCAGCGAACTCTTCCCTGACCTCGCTGAAGCCGTCACCCCTGCTATCCGGTCGGTTCTCGATTCCGGAAGCCCGTGGGTGAGTGAAGACACGTGGCGAGTCGCCCGTGTTCAGGGCGGTCCCGTGGAGGAGATCGACGTTCGATTCGAACTTCGGCGAATCACCCTCGACGACGAGCACTACCTGATGAGCATGATCACGCCGCTTTCAAGCGCCTTGGACGGAGAGGCGCGCCGGTACCAGTTCAGGCCTGATCGCGACAGCATCGTGCCGCGGTCCTCGGACGCGTTCTTCATGCAGCCGGAGTCGGCTGCCTACGAACTTCGAAGACTGCGCGCCATCTTCGATCACCTGCCGATCGCCGTTGCGCTTTGGGACCCGGACGGGACCGTCATCGAGATGAGCACCGGTGTCGAGCGCATCTGGCGCGGCCCCATGGGCGAGTCGACACAGGGTTACCGCGACCATGAAGCATGGTGGGCGGACACGGGCGAGCTCGTACGGCCGGGCGAGTGGAGCAGCCAACGGGCACTCGAGACAGGGCGACCCGTCTACGGCGATGTCTTCGAGATCCAGCGGTTCGACGGGACTCGGGGATACGTGTTGTCCTCGGCGATTCCCATCCTCGACGACGACAGCCAGGTCTCGGCCGTCGTGGGCTTCGTGGAGGACATCACGCCCGAGCACGAACGGGCGCGGCTGACCGAGGCGCTCAGCGCCATCGACCGTCTCGCGTACTCCGGCCCGGATCCCAGCATCACCCTCAATCAGGCGCTGCGCATCGCCAACGCGGCCCTCGGCGTCGATTCCTCGGCGATCGTGTTCGCGGAGAACGGGCGGTGGATCGTCCGCTACGGTCACGGGCTGCCTGAGGACACGTTCGGCGCAGACCTGGGCCAAGACGCCGAACAGCTGGTGCGCAAGTTGAAGCGCTCCCGGGGTCTCGTGGTCACCAACGACTACGCGGCAGTGCTGCCGGGATCGCCATTCGCATCTGAGTCGACATCCGCACTGTTCGCGTTGTTGCAGGCCGGCGGAGAGGCGACCGGGTATCTCAGCTTCCAATTCGAACGCCGCAAAGGCAGCTTCGGGGAGCAGCAGGTGGAGTTCGCGAGGCGCCTTGCCGCCAGCCTGTCGCTGGCGATACGGAACTCCGAACTGCTCGCATCTGAGCGTGAGGCGCGCAAGGAAGCGCGACGTGAGCTGAAGGGCACCCGACTTCTCATGGCGGCCACCTCGGCGCTGGCCTCGGCGGTGGGACTCTCGGAGACCCTTCAGAGACTCGCCGAGGAGGTCTCGCGCTCGCTGGACGTCTCGCGAGTGCGGATACTCGTGCACGACGAGGCCGCCGCAGAGCTCGAGGTGAAGGCGGCAGTGGGCCCGGGCGCCCCCCAGATCGGCGATCGGATAGGCGAAGCGTCGCTTCGTGCCGCCATGTTGCCGGAGGCCGACTTGCGAGAGACCGCCGTCATGGACTACTGCGCCGATATCCCTGAAAGGGTACGTACGGGAGCAGCGGCACTCGGTGCCCAACTCGCGCTCCGGGTGCCGATCAAGAGCGGCGACACGCTCCTCGGCGTGATAACCGTTGACGAGCCGCATCAGCGACGGGAGTTCTCGGCGCGAGAGACGGGATTGCTCGAGGCGATCGCCGGGCAGACGGCCGGGGCTCTGGAGCGAGCAACCCTCTACGAACGCCAGCGCTTTGCCGCGCGGCTCAACGAGACGCTGACGGGCATCGATCGCAAGATCCACTCGAGCCTGGAGTTCGACGAGATCCTCGGCATGGCGCTGCGCGCAGGGGCTCAAGTGCTCGGGGCGTACAGCAGCTCGATCGCGCTTGTGAGGGACGGAGAGCTGATCATCGCGCGCGAGTTCGGCTTCCCTGAAGACATCTGCGGCTGGGTGATCCCGATGGAGGGCGAGCCCTACGCGAGCGCCGCGCTGGAGTCGCGCTCCCCCGTCGTGGTAGAGGACTTCAATGAGGCCGAACCCGTGGCCGACGAGAGGATCGGCAACCTGGGCATCCAGGCCTTCATCGTCGCCCCGTTGTTCGTAAAGGCGGACCCGGTCGCGTGCCTGTACTTCAACTTCGCTCGAACCCACAGGTTCACGTCCGAGGAAGTCGCCTTCGTGGAGAACGTCTCCTCGTCCCTGTCTCTCGCACTCGAGAACGCGGAGCTCTACCGGGACGCGCGGGAGCGCGGAGAGTTGGGCCAGGCACTCTCACAGATCGATGAGGACCTCGCCGGAGCCTTGGAGATCGGCGAGATGACGGACCGCGCTCTCGAGCTGGCCGTCAGTGCGCTCGATGCGGACCGCGGGGCCTTTGCGGTGCTGGAGACGAACGGCTGGCGTGTCACCACACTCATCGGCCCATTTCCGACGGAGGTGGGCGAGCGAGTGCCGCTCGAGCATATCCCCCAAGGAACCGCGGCGCTGGAGACCCACTCGATCGTCGCGATCGACGACACGACCAGCGACCCACGCGTATACGCTGAGCGCACCGAGCGCCTGGGAATCGCTGCGGTGCTGGTGGTGCCGGTCTTCAGGAGGGGCGACCCCTACGGGATAGCGCTCTTCGGGTGCGACAAGCCCCAACCATGGTCGCCGGCGCAGAAGGACTTCGCGGAGAAGCTGGGCCTCCACCTGTCGCTGTCCGCACGCAACGCCGAGTTGTACCGCACGGAGCGCACCATCGCCGAGACCCTGCAGGAGACGCTGCTCGTCATGCCGACGCGCGTGCGCGGGATCCGTTTCGCGCGCTTCTACCGCTCGGCCACGGAGGCGACACGGGTGGGTGGAGACTTCATAGACGCCTTCGAGTTGACCGGACGCCGTGTCGGATTCGCTCTTGGCGATGTGGCCGGGAAGGGCGTTGAGGCTGCGACGATAACCGGCATGGTCCGCAACACTCTGCGCGCCTACATGGTCGAGGGGTTGCCTCCCTCAGCTATCGCCCACAAGACGAACCAGCTTCTGAATCACTTCACTCCGGTGGGGATGTTCGTCACCGCCATCTTCGGCGTCTTGGATCCCCGCACCGGCCGCATCGACTACGTGAATGCGGGACATCCCCCGGCGTGCATTATCGGAGCGGACGGAGAGAGGCGCTACCTCACGGCTGGGGGGCCGGTCGTCGGCGCCTTCGGCAACGTCCGCTACCAGAACGGGCATTGTTCGCTCGGGTTCGGCGAATGTCTCGTCGCGTACAGTGACGGCGTCACAGAGGCACGACGTGACCGCGAGCTGTACGGCGAAGAGCGGCTCGACCAGCTGCTCTCCGAGCTCGCAGGCAGGACGCCGAGCGAGGTGGTCACGGCGGTGTTCACGGCCATAGACGCGTTCGCCGGCGGCCGATTGCGCGACGACGTGGCGCTGCTGGCCTTCGAACGCGATGGCGTGAGTACTGTCGTCGACCAACAGCCCCGACTCGACTTCGAGTCCTAAGAGGCCCCGGCCAGCGGCTGCGCGATCGAAGGTGGCGGCCTCGCGGGGAACGGGTGGGGTAAAGCCTGAGTTCGGATGGTGCTCGAAGCGACGAGGTGGGGGGACCATGAAGAACGACGTGATCGACATATCGCCGTCACTTCGCTCGGACATGCCGGTCTATCCCGGCAATCCCGACTACAGCATCCGCAAGGTGCGCGACGTCGCGGCGGGCGCCCACTCGACGCTCTCAGAAGTGACGATGGGCACGCACACGGGCACGCACGTGGATGCCCCCGCCCACTTCATCGCAGGCGCATCGCTGCTTGAGCAGATGCCGCTGTCTGCACTTGTCGGCGAGGCGAGGGTCATCGCGCTGGACGTGTTGGAGCGCATCGAGCCCGGCGACCTTGAGCCGCATCGCATCGGGCGTGGCGAACGGGTCCTGATCAAGACCAGCAATTCGGCCCTGTGGCGCACGCCTGTCTTCGTGCCGGACTACGTGTACCTGTCCACCGAGGCAGCCGAGTACCTTGCCGACAAGAGGCCCGCCTGTGTGGGCGTCGACTACCTGTCCGTGGGCGGCTTTCAGTCGAACGGCACCGCGGTCCATGCGGTGCTGTTGGAAGCGGGCGTGCTGCTCGTCGAGGGACTTGATCTCACGCGTGCGGAGCCGGGCGTCTACGACTTCGTCTGCCTGCCGCTGAAGCTCGCCGGTGCCGAGGCGGCACCGGCGCGAGCGATCCTTCGGCGGCTCGACGCTGTCTAGTCGAAATCGTCGGGGTTCTTGTCGTCGGTGATGCCGCCGGTCATGCACGCGAGGTCGTGGTCGTTGGCGGCATGCCGTCCGATCGGCATCTGCTCAGCCATCATCGACACGTGAAGCCGCTCATCGGCGTGGTTCTCGACGACGAGGTCCGACAGCTCCTCGGGGAGGTCCTGGCGCTCAGCCACTTCGTAGAGCACCGCGTTCGCGCGCTCGGCCATCTCGAGGACTTCGATGACACTGCCGTCGTTGCGAGCGGTCAGCACGAGCGTCTCGTGCGCCGCCATGAGGTCGACCACGTCTTCCGCAGCATCGTCGATCTGCATGTCCGCTTGTGCGCATGCTTCAGCAAGTTCGCGTTCGTGGCGCCGGTGGTCCGCCGCTATCTCAGTGAGCTGCGTTCGAGCCTCTTCGTTGGCGACCTTGCCTGCGGCGTTGTCATAGAGCTGGGCGAGGGCCCGATCGGCGTAAAGCAGATCCGACAAGCTGGCGACGGTTTGACCGTTCATGGCTACACCCTTCTGGTTGTGGGTACGCAGTTCGTTCCAACCGCGCCGCGCGGTCTAAACAGGCCCCTGCCGAGAACCTCGGACGGCGTCAGGATGCCTCTCCCAAGTCAGAAACAGACAGTTTGAACAGGTCGTTTTCGGTGGTACACACCATGCACGCCCGAGGGGAGATCTAAGCCCGATACGGCCCGGCGGAACACCCTTACCCGCCGCTGGGTCACCGCCGAAACCGGACGTAGGCGCGCTGCCGGGCGCGCTTCGGCGGATACTCGACGGCCCCGCGCCTGCGACGGCAGCGGGGCCGTCGTACGTCCGCCGCGGGGCAAGCTGCAGGGCTCCATCGCCTTCCTTACGTGGCGACTCCGAGCGCCTCAAGTTCGTGAAGAGTGTCCGAGACAGAGGGCGTCGCTATGCGGTGTCCCTCGGGTGTGATGCGCGCCGTGGGATCCCAGTCGGTAGCCTCGCGGACGACGGCTCGGTGTTGCGTGGTGTCCAGCGGCGCCCATCGATGCGGATCGGATGCCGTGAAGACGACGACGCTCGGAGCGCCGACGGCCGTGGCCAGATGCGAGATGCCGGTGTCGTTGGTGATGACGACTCGGGCGCCGGCTAGTATCGCAGCGGTCCCGCCCACTGACAGGCGGCCTGCGATGGGCACCGATGGCCGCCCGCACAGGTTCGCGGTATGGCGCGCCAGCCCGGTCTCGTCCTTGTCGCCCGTGATCACCGGGACGATCCCGGCCCGCGCGAGGGTCCTCCCCACCGCGCCGAAGCCTTCGGGCGGCCACCGGCGGTCTGCGAGGTGGGCTCCCGGATGGAGCACGGCGTACGGGCACGCCTCGAGCCCCGACTCCTCGCGGACGACGTCGGCCTCCGCCTCGTCCTCGGCGGTGAGCGGGAACTCCAGACTGGTATCGAAGGGAGCGGGCTCGGCGCCGAGCAAGCGCAGCGCGCGCCGGGTGGCGTCGAGGCAGCGTGTGACTTCGTGCGCGTGACGCGGGTAGGCGCGCGTGTCGACCTCGATGTCGCCCGAGAGCGTGCAGGGTCCGAAGGTCACGAGCCGCCTGGGCTCCAGCGAAGCGCAGAAGGCATTCATGACGCAGCCGTCGCCGTGAAGCTGCAAGAGCAGCTCGGCTCCTCGGCAGGTCTCCAGCTCGATGGGGTCGGCGTGCTCGCTGTGCTCGGGGATCCCGGGCCAATCACCGAAGGCCACGAAGCGGTCGAAGTAGCCCGAGAAGCGCTCGAACACCGGCCGCACCGTGTCGATGCCGATGATCGTGATCTCGGCGTCGGGGAGGCTCGCGCGCAAGAGGCGGAGCGCGGGGATCGCAACCAGGGCGTCGCCCAGCCCTCTCAGTGCCCGTACGACCACGATGCGAGGGCCGGTTCTACTTCGCTTATGCACACGCTTCTCCTTGATGCGTGGGCCGGACATCCTCGCTGCTCCGGCCGGGCGTCTGGTTGCGCCTGGTGATGTCTAGGAATGTTCCTCGGCGGTCACGGCTGACCAGAACCTCTCAGTCGATTCCCGCGGTCGGAGGTTAATTACCCACCACCCGGCCCGTCCGGCCCGACATCCCACTCGTCGGAGATCTCCGAGACTTCTGCCGGCTCCGGCGTGGCGTCGAGGCGAACCAGCACGCCCTGGTTGCCCAGGAGGTGGAGCCGGCCGCATGCGCGTTCGCCCCAGCGCTCGAGATCCGTCGCGATCTCGACGACGCCGCACTCGCCCGCGAGATCGAGCCACTGCGGGTCGTGCCCGAGGTTAAGCGCCACCAGGAAGCGGTCGCCGCCCTCCTCGCGCTTCCAGGCGACCACGTCGCCCTCGCACGGGAACTCGGCGTAGGAGCCGAGCGACAGCGCGGGTTCTCGGCGGCGCAGCTGGATGATCGAGCGGTAGAGCGACAGCAGCGACGCGGGGTCGTCACGCTGGTCGGCGACTGTGCAGCCCTCAAGGTCCTCGGGCAGCGGCAGCCACGGCTCTCCGGTCGTGAAGCCGGCTCCCGGCGCAGACTCCCACTGCATCGGCGTGCGTTGCGGGTCGCGCCCCAGGCCGAGTCCCGGCACGTTGCGCTCGAGCGGGTCGCACACGCGGTCGGGCGGGATCGGCACGTCCACCATGCCGATCTCGTCGCCGAAGTACATCGTCGGCGTGCCGCGCAGCAGGAGCAGCATCATGGCAGCGACGCGTGCTTGCGCCGGGCCAATCCGGCTCGCCACACGATGCGTGTCGTGGTTGCCGAGGACCCAATTGGGCCATCCTCCGCGCGGCAGCAGGTCCTCGTACTGCCGGATGGAGTTGCGGATCTTGTACGCGTTCCACGCGATCTCGATGAGCTGGAAGTTGAGCGGGAGATGCGTGCCCGAACCCTCTACTCCGTAGTAGACCACCAGCTGTTCGACCGGCAGCCAGATCTCGCCGATCATGACGCCGTCGCCGTACTCCTCGAGAACCTGGCGGATCTCTCGGCAGATGCCGTGCACCTCCGGGCGGTCCATCGAGTACACGTGCAGCAGCTTGTTATGCGGCCCCATGCTCTGGACCCAGTGAGGGTTGGGCGGGTCGTCTCGGAACTCGGCGTCTTTGATGACCTGATAGAGCACGTCGATCCGGAAGCCGTCCACGCCACGTGCGAGCCAGAAACGCAGCACGTCGTACATGGCCTTGCGCACGTCAGGGTTGCGCCAGTTGAGGTCCGGCTGCTCCGGCAGGAACGAGTGGCAATAGTACTGTTCGGTGTGCCCGTCGAACGTCCACGCCGGTCCGCCGAAGTGCGAGATCCAGTTGTTGGGCGGCGAGCCGTCCGGCTTGGGGTCGCGCCAGATGTACCAGTCGCGCTTGGGATCGTCGCGTGACGACCGTGACTCGACGAACCAGGGATGCTCGCTGGAGCTGTGGTTAGGGACGTAGTCGAGCACGATCTTGATCCCTCGTGCGTGGGCGCCGGCCACGAGTTCGTCGAAGTCGTCCAGCGTCCCGAACATCGGGTGGATGCCCTTGTACTGAGCGACGTCGTACCCGAAGTCCTTCATTGGTGAGGGGTAGATGGGCGAGATCCAGATCGCGGTCACACCCAGCCATTCGAGGTAGTCGAGCTTGCCGAGGATCCCGCACAGATCGCCGACGCCATCCCCGTCGCTGTCCGCGAACGACCGCGGATAGACCTGGTAGATGATGCCCTCCTGCCACCACTGGGCGACGTCGCGGCCCATGTGCTAGTCGCCCTCGCCATCGGGCCCGTCGACCACCCGATACCAGGCGTAACCGTAGCCTTGAAGCGTCACGCGGTATTCGCGCCCGCTCCGGTGCTCCAGCGAGGCACGCTTCTGGACCAGCGTCTCGAGCACGTGCCCCCGGTGATCGCACAGGTCGAGCTCGAGATCATGCGGTTGCGCGCTCAGGTTGTGCGCGACTATCACCACGCCGTTGCGCCACGTGCACTGGTAGGCCAGTACCGCCGAGGATGTGTCGTCGAGCACGTGCCAGTTGCCGCGCCCGATCTCGGGACAGCTGCGCCGAACCTTCGTCAGCCGCTTGACAGCGTTCAGTAGCGAGTTCGGGTCCTTGAGCTGCCGCTCGACGTTGAGCTGCTTGTACGAGTATCCACCGTCGTCGACCACCGGCCGCACCAACTTGTCGACCGGTGCCGAGGAGAAGCCGGCGTTCTTGCCGCCGTTCCACTGCATCGGGATGCGGACCGCGTCCCGCCCCTTGAGATCGAGGCGCTCGCCGATGCCGATCTCGTCGCCGTACACCATCATCGGCGTACCGGGCAGCGCCATGAGCAGGCTCATCGCCATCTCGAGCTTGGCGGGATCGCCGATCATGGGCGCGAGCCGGCGGCGTATGCCGCGGTCGTAGATACGCATGTCGGGATCAGGCGCGAAGAGGTCCCAGACGAAGTGCCGGTCGTCCTCGGGCAGCCACTGGATGTTGAGCTCGTCGAGGTTGCGCAGGAAGTTCACCCACTGGCAGCGCGATGGCGCCACTGGCAGCAGCCGCAGGCCCCGCAGGATCGGCTTGGCGCTCTCCGTCGCGAAGGCGAGGAAGAGGTAGTTGTTGAGCAGGAAGTTGAGCAGGCTGTTGAGTTCGTCCCCGTCGCCGAAGTAACTCGACAGCCGGCCCGCCGAGAGGTCGACTTCTCCCATGAGGGCCGTGTCAACCTTGCGTACGGCCACCTGACGGCGTGCCTCTTTCAAGATCGAGTGCGGGTCTCGCGGCGGGCTCACAACCGGTCCGTCGAGGCCGAGCATCAGTGGCACGGCATCGAGCCTGAACCCGGACACACCGAACGACAGCCAGTAGTCGAGTACGCGGTACAACTCCTCGCGGACCTCGGCGTTGGCCATCCTGAGCTGGGGCTGGAACCGGTAGAACGGGTGGTAGTAGTACTGCCCGGCTACCTCGTCGTACTTCCACAGGCTGTACTCCTCGCCGGGAAAGGCCGACCCGTGCCCGAACCCTCCTTTCGGCGGGATGTTGACCCACGTGTAGTACTCGCGGAATCGAGAGGTCCTGTCGCGACGCGCCGCCTCGAACCAGGGGTGCTCGTCGGACGTGTGGTCCATGACGATGTCGATCATCACGCGGATTCCCCGCTCACCGGCGGCGTGCACGAAGAGGTGGAAGTCGGAGATCGTCCCGAGCCTTGGGTCTACCCGGTAGTGGTCGGCTACGTCGTAGCCATTGTCGCGACGGGGCGACACGTAGAAGGGCAGCAGCCACACGCAGGTCACGCCGAGTTGGTCGAGATAGTCGACCTTCTCGATGAGCCCCTCGAAGTCGCCGATGCCGTCACCGTTGCCGTCGGCGAACTTCTCGACATCGATGGCGTAGATGATCGCGTCACGGTACCAAGGTTCCTCGTAGAGCATCGTCTTCAACCGCCTTGGGCGCGCCCGGAGTCAGGTAGTGGACACCTATTGGTACCCATCGGAAGCGACACCCGCCGAGTACCCCGACTGGAACAAAACCCCAGCTGGCAATAGCTGTCAGTGCAAGGATGCTGACATTCGAAACCAGTCCGATGGGGTAGAAGTACGGCACGGCTCTCTCCAGCCTCGCGTACACCTCTTCCACCCTTTGCGAGCGATTGGCACCGCGTAGATGAGCAGGCTCCTGATCGTCGCAAATCGCCTTCCCGTCACGGTCGAGCGTCGGCGAGGCGAGCACCGCTTCCACCGCAGCGTGGGCGGCGTCGCAACGGGTCTGGATTCATATCGGCGTTCGAGCGAGACCCTGTGGATCGGCTGGGCCGAGATGCCCGTCTCGCGACTCGACGCCGAGGAGCGTGCCCGACTCACCGAGGAGCTTCGCGAGCAACAGGGCTGCGAACCGGTCTTCCTCACGGACGACGACGTTGCCGGCTTCTACCATGGCTTCTCGAACCGTACCCTGTGGCCGCTTCTTCACTACTTCGCGCGTTTCGCGGAGTTCCGCCCCGACTTCTGGCGCGCGTACGAACGAGTGAATCGCAAGTACCGAGATGCCGTGCTGAAGGTGTACCAGCCGGGCGACCGCATCTGGGTGCACGACTACCAACTGATGCTCCTCCCGCAGCTGCTGCGCGAGAAGCTGCCGGACGCGCCGATCGGCTTCTTCCTCCATATCCCGTTCCCGAACTTCGAGATGTACCGGCTCTTGCCGTGGCGCCGGGAGCTGCTAGAGGGAGTGCTCGGCGCGAATCTCGTCGGGTTCCACACCCATGACTACGTGCAGCACTTCCTCGGCAGCGTGCGCTCGCTGCTTGGGATCGACGACCGGATGGGGCAGCTCCGGGTCGGTGGCAGGATCGTGCTCGTGGACGCGTTTCCTATGGGCATCGATTTCGCGCGCTACTCACAGGGGGCCACCTCGTATGCGGCGCGGCGCGAACGCGACCGGTTGATCTCGGACGACTGCCGCATCGTGCTCTCGATCGACCGGCTCGACTACACCAAGGGCATCCCGGAACGCTTGCGCGCCTTCGACGCGTTCCTCGAGCAGCATCCCGAGTGGCGCGGCCGGGTGAAGCTCCTTTGCATCGCCGTACCCTCCCGCTCGAGGGTCTGGCGCTATCGCGAGCTCAAGCGCGAAGTCGACGAACTGGTGGGGGACATCAACGGGCGATGGGGCTCGATCGAGTGGACGCCGGTCCGCTATCTGTACCGGTCGTTGCCGTTCAATACACTGCTGGGCGTCTACGCCGCTTCCGACGTCGCCCTGGTGACGCCACTTCGCGATGGCATGAACCTCATCGCCAAGGAGTACGTCGCAGTCCACGCCGAGAAGCCGGGCGTGCTGGTGCTCTCGGAGATGGCGGGGGCGGCGAGCGAGCTGGCCGATGCGATCGTGGTCAATCCGCACGACACCCAAGGCACGGTGGACGCCATCGCCGAAGCCCTCGAGATGCCGGTGGACGAGCAGGTTCGGCGCAACCGGATCATGTGCCGGCGCCTCAAGCGCTACGACGTCAACGCTTGGGCGCAGGACTTCCTCGGCAAGCTGGACGAGACGATGATGCAGCAGCTCGCGTTCGACGAGTACGAGCTCAACCAAGAGGCGCGAGGGCGGCTCGTGCGAGCCTATGAAGAGGCGGGGGAGCGACTGCTCGTCCTCGACTACGACGGCACGCTCGTCCCGTTCGCCGACACGCCCGGTCAAGCCCGGCCCGATGAGAAGCTCAAGCGGCTCCTCGGCAAGTTGGCCGAGGAGCCCGCCAACACGGTCGTCATCCTCTCCGGACGCGATAGGCACACGCTCGAGCGCTGGCTGGGAGATCTGCCCGTCGCGCTGGTCGCCGAGCATGGCGCGTGGGTCAGGGAGCAGGGCGAGGACTGGGTGACCTCAGTGCCGGTGGCCACCGAGTGGAAGCAGCAGGTGAGTTCGGTGCTCGAGCGCTTCGTCGATCGCACGCCCGGCTCGTTCATCGAGGAGAAGGACTTCGCGCTCGTCTGGCACTACCGAGGCGTCGGTAGGGGGCTCGCCGACCGCCGCCTAGGCGAGCTCACCGAGCCGCTCGCGGGGCTCGCGAAGGGGTTCGGCCTCGTGCTGCTTCCCGGGAACCACGTGCTCGAGGTCAAGAACGTGGGCGTCGACAAGGGAAGCGCTGCGCACCGCTGGATGGGACGTCCCGGCGTCGACTTCATCCTCACGATGGGCGATGACACGACCGATGAGGACATGTTCGAGGCGGCGCCCTCCAACGCGTGGACCATCAAGGTCGGCGGGGGGACCTCGCGGGCGAACTTCGCTCTGAAGGGCACAGCCGAGGCGGTCCGCCTGCTCACCGACCTCTCGGAGGTCGAGACGCGTGCACTGGTCGGTGCGACTTCGGGCTAGTCACGCTCCGCGCTACTATGGCGGCATGCCGAGCAACCGACCTCCAGCGCGCAAGCCTCAGCGCCGACGGGCGCCCGCATCCCAACGCGGGCGCGCGGGTGCGGCCGAGCGTCCGCCCGCCGCGGGGCCCGCCCGCCGTCGTCCCGTCGCGCGTGCGACGCGGCCCCTCGTCGTACGGCCCCACCGGCCGAGGCGCCGGCGCTCGGTATGGCCGGTCCTCGGGTGGCTGCTGGTCATCGCGACGCTCGCGTACGGCGGATGGCGCGTCTACGTCGGGCTGACAGCCCCCGAGCCGGGCGTTTCTGACCCTGCTGCGGTAGCGCCGGAGCCCGAGATCATGGAGGCGCTCTCCGGCGGCGCGGGCACGCACATCCGCATAGGGTCCTTTCTCGGCAGCGGGTCTGCTCGCAACATGACCGGTTTCGGACCGGCGCCGGACACGCTCAGCCTGATCTGGAAGCTGAAGCTCGGCAGTGGTCTCACACGGCGGAAGTCCGATGACAAGCCCGTGCTCTGGTCCGGCAACGGGTGGACCGGTCAGCCGACCGTAGTGGAGAACGCGGCCGGCACGTGGCTGCTCATCGGCGCCTACGACCACAATCTGCGGCGCATCGACGCGGCGAGCGGGAAGGTGGCGTGGAAGGCCGAGTGGCCTGACGTCATCAAGGGGACCAACACCGTCGTGGCCGACCCCGACGGCAAGGCGCAGGCCGACAACCGGCTCATCGTCGTCTCGGGTTCCCGGCGAGGCAGCGACCGTCGTACGGGGCAGTCCGGCATAGCGCCGCTGCGGGCCGTGTCGTTCACGACCGGCAAGGAGTTGTGGCGCCTCCCGGTGCCCAAGACCGCCAACTACAGCCAGGACGTCGACGCGTCGCCGCTCTGGTATCGCGGCGTGCTGTATTGCCCGGTCGAATCGGGCTACGTGTACGCGATAGATCCCTTCAAGACCGTGGCGAAGAAGGGTCACCGGGAGCCGAAGGTGCTCGCCCGGTCGCGCAAGCTCTACGACGCGTCGGACGTCAAGCGACACCCTGACGTGGGGGGAGCGAACCTGGCGCTCGAGGCCTCCCCGGCCGCCATCGGTGACCGCATCTACATCGCTTCAGGCTCCGGCCACGTCTTCGGGCTCGACCGTCGCACCCTCAAGGTGGTCTGGGACTTCGAGACGGGAAGCGACATCGACGGGACGCCCGTCGTGACCAACGACCAGAAGCTGCTCATCACCATCGAGAAGCAGTACGTGCCCGAGCAGGGTGGCGCGTACCTGCTTGACCCCACTAAGCCCCCGAGCAAGGCCGTCGTCTGGTACTACCCCACGCCGACGAAGGGGTTTGGCGAGTGGGCGGGAGGCTCGGTGTCGTCGTTCACCACTAACGAGACGTACAACGATGGCAGCAGGCCCCGACTCGCGGCGTTCAATACCGTGGACGGTCCGGTACGCATTATCTCGATCGACCAGGTCACCTCCAAGAAGGCCACCGGGCCCGGTCCGGCCGGTCCGGCCCCGGCCCCGGTCGAGGTCTTCACCGACGCGATCGGCGGCTCGATCTCCACGCCGGTGTTGGTGGGGGACCGGCTGGTGACCGCGGGCTATGGGAGTCGCGTCCATCTCTACGACCTCACATACTCTGAGACCAAGAAGGGCGCCGAAGGGGCCTTGCAGAGTCCGGACGGGCGCTGGTGGAGGGTGCGCGTCAAGAAGGCCGCCTCGTTCACCGGCGGAGCCGCATTCGAGGCCACCCCGCTCGTGTACGGCGGTCGCGTCTACATCGGATGTCGCGACGGCTATCTCTACTGCCTCGGCGAGAGGGGCGTGTGAAAGCGGAGCCGAGGCAGTCGCCCCGACTCCGCTGACGAGCCTCTTGCCCTGACGCGCTAGAAACCGGTCGGCTGCTCGCGGCGGCTGCCCGTGCCGGTGCCTCCGCGCGCGGTGCCCACCACCTCGCGCGCCTGCTGCTGGCGCTGCTGCGCCCGCTCCTTGACCGCTTGCGGCGCATTGCGCGCGGCCTCGGCAGCGGCCGGCATCTCACGATCGATACGCCCAAGCATGCGGAACCAGTAGTCCCTCATCGGCTGGATCCCCGCACCGCCGAGGGCGACCACCGAGACGCCCACAACGATCGCCAATATCGCGTAGAACAGGCCGGTCACGATAGCCGGCGCGATATTGAGCTGGTCGAGTGCCGCGAAGATGGTGACGGTCAGGATGGAGATGCTCGCCGCAGTTGCGACAGCCTTGCCCCAGCTCATGCCGCCGAGGGCTGCCGAGATGATGTCGGCCACCGCCGCCGCGATCGCCGCACCGACCACCACGATGACGCCCGCCGCAAAGACGTTGGGCAGGTAGGCGACGATCCGGTTCAGCATGACGCTCACCGGATTCGGCCCGAAGACTCCGAACGCCAGCTGGAATACGAAGAGCATGACGATGTAGTAGACGATCTTCGACAGCAGCGTCGAGGCATCGTACCGAGAGCGGGCCAAGGCCTTCTTCACCCCGCCGCGCTCGACCAACCTGTCGAATCCGGCGCGCTGAAGGATGGCATCCAGCCCTCGGCCAATGGCCTTGGCGATAAGCCAGCCCACCAGCAGCACGATCAGGAAGGCGACGAACTTGGGCAAGAACACCGCCATCGTGGTCAGTGCGGCGCCGACGGCCTGCGTGATCTGACTCAGCATTGCGACCTCTCCTTCGTTAGCCCGGGATGTCGTTATCTGGCATTCGCCCGCTAACGGCGACGACCGCCTTTCGGCGGTCGCTCCGTCCTTATGGCCGGCGGTCTCAGCGCCGCCGTGCACCCTACTTACCCAGCACGGCGGCCGCGATGCACTTGAAGTTCCTGGGCGTCTACACCGAGCTTGCGGCGGGCCTCCGCCGTGATCGACTGCCGGTGGGTGCCGATGTCCACCCAGGGATCGCCGTTCAACCCGCTGAGTCGCTCGCCGACGTTCCGGACGGTGTAGTAGGGGCGCTCGCTCGCACCGTCGAGCTCGCTCCAGAAGAGCGGCATCGAGACGGGGGCCTCGGGCCTGGCACGAGTCGAGTACGGAGCGACGGCCGTAGCCCCCCGTGCGTTGCGCAGGTAGTCGATGAAGATGCGCCCGTCACGCTGGGCTTTGCTCATGTTTGACGTGAAGAGCCGGGGCTCGATGGCGACGATCGAGTCCACGAACGCCTTCGCGAACGCCTTCGCCGCGTCCCAGTCCTGTCTCCGCGTCAGCGGCACCACCACATGGAGCCCCTTGCCGCCCGTCGTCTTGGGCCACGACCGCAGTCCGAGGCGTTCGAGCTCGGCGCGCAGGAGCAGCGCCGTCCCGCCCACCTGCGCGAACGGCAGCTCCGGGTCGGGATCGAGGTCGAACGTGATGCGGTCCGGCTTCTCGATGTCGTCGTTGCGCGAGCCCCAGGGATGGATCTCGAGCACGCCCATCTGCACGAGGCCGATGACGCCGGCGAGGTCGTGGACCGTCCCGTAGGGCCGCACCCTGTCCTCCTCGGGCTCGTAGACACCCACGGCATCGACCGACTTCGGGAAGTTCTCGATGTGCTTCTGGTAGAAACACTGCCCCGTGTAGCCCTCGGGGCAGCGCACCAGCGAGAGCGGCCGGCCCACCATGTGCGGCAGCATGAGCTCGGCCACCGACTCGTAGTAGCGGCACGCCTCGAGCTTCGTGATGCCCACGTCCGGCCAGAAGACGCGGTCCGGGTTCGTGAGCAGCACGCCGGCGACTATCGGCGCATCAGGCTTCGGCTTCTCGGCGACCGGCGGGGGAGGCGCGACGGCCTGCGGTTCCTCGGCGGCTACGTCGGTGGCGGGCTTGTCCTCGCGCAGGCCCTGAAAGGATGGGTGGCGCAGGGAGCCGTCCTCCGTCCACTCGGCGAACGAGACTTCGGCGACGAGCTCCGGACGCACCCAGTGGATCGCGCGTCCTGCAGCGCCCTTCGGCGCGTTGACGACCGGCGGCTCGTCCACCGCCAGTGGCTCCAACCTGCCGAGGATCTCGGCGATCGACGCCTGCGTGAAGCCGGTCCCCACGCGGCCGGTGTAGCGCAGGCCGCCGTCTCCGTGCAGGCCTATCACCAGCGCGCCGAACCCTTTGCGGCTGCCGCCAGGGTCGGTCCATCCCACGACCACGAACTCCTGCCGGAGCAGGCACTTGGTCTTCACCCACTCGCGCCCGCGGCCGGACCGGTAGGGCCGGTCTCCGCGCTTGCTCACGATGCCCTCGAGCGAGAAGTCGCACGCGCTCTTGAAGAAGATGTCGCCGTGCCCGCTCACGTGGTCGGTATAGTGCACTGCCGAGGACCCGCCGGGCACCGCCCCTCGGCGTGCGACCAGCCCCTGCAGCACCTGCTTGCGGTCTTCGAGCGCCGCCTCCCGCAGGTCGTAGCCATCCAGGTGAAGCAGGTCGAACGCGAAGTACTGCAGCGTCGCAGGCACTCCGCTCTTCGCATGGTTCTGTAGCGCTTGGAAGTCGTTGGTGCCGTCGGGCCGCTGCACGACCACCTCGCCGTCGAGCACCAGGTTTTCGCACGGCAGCGCGCGCACCGCGTCGGCCACCTCGGGGAAGCGCTCGGTCCAGTCCTTCTGGTTGCGACTCACGAGCCGCACCTTCTCGGCGTCCTTGAACGCGACGATGCGGTAGCCATCGAACTTGATCTCGTGCAGCCACCGCTCGCCCTCGGGGACCGCGTCCACGAGCGTCGCGAGTTCCACCTCGATGGTGCGCGGGAGCCGGGCCTTCTTCGCGCCCGTCACGTCAGCCGGCTTGACGCCACCCGTCGAGGACCCGGTCGCCGGTTCGCGCGGAAGCAACCCGCCCAGCCGCTCGGTGTTCGCCTCGACCGTCTCGGTGCTGTGCCACACCGCCTGCACGTCGGCCGCGATCTCGTCCATGGTGCGCCCCGTGACGACACTCGCCTGCCACTCGGCCGTGGGGTCGAACTCCGAGTGGGGCCTTTCCTCGGCGTCGTGCTCCTTGAACAGCAGCCAGCTGTTGCTCGAAGGCTTGCCGCCGTAGCCCTTCGTGCGCACGAGCATCCAGCGTCCTCGCAGGCGCTCGCCGTGCAGATAGAACTTCAGGTGCCCCTCGGCCAGATGCTGCCGAGGATCCCCGTGGTCCGGCTCCCACGTGCCGCGGTCCCACAGCATGACCGTCCCGCCACCGTATTCGCCCTTGGGGATGACGCCTTCGAAGGTGCCGTACTCGATGGGGTGGTCCTCGACGTGCATGGCGAGCCGCTTGTCCGATGGGTCGAGGGACGGCCCCTTGGGCACCGCCCATGAGAGCAGCACGCCGTCGAGCTCGATGCGGAAGTCATAGTGCAGGTGCGACGCCGCATGCTTCTGCACGTAGTACAGCAGCCCCTCGTGCTCGGACGCGGCTCCGCCCGACGGCTCCGGCGTCCTGCCGAAGTCGCGCTTGGCGCGGTACTCCTCAAGGCGGCCCACCTAGGCGCGCTTCCTCGTCTTAGCCGGCTTCTTCTCGGCGGTCTCGTCTCCGGCCACTGACTTCTTCGGGCCGCGCGACGCCTTCTTCGTAGAGCCGCGCTCGGTTTCGGCGGCCTCCACGGATCGGCGCAGCAGGTCCATGATGTCGACGACCTGGCCGCCCTCGGGCGCGCCCTCCTTGCCGGGCATCTCGGTGATCGTGCGGCCGCCCTCCTCGACCTTCTTCTTTATGAGGTCGAGCAGGTCGTTTCGGTACGTGTCCTCGTAGCGGCCCGGCTCCCACTCCTCTTCGACAAGAGAGCCCACGAGCTGCTCGGCAAG
The DNA here is from genome assembly GCA_964607705.1 of uncultured Eubacteriales bacterium. Classification (GTDB taxonomy): domain Bacteria; phylum Actinomycetota; class Coriobacteriia; order Anaerosomatales; family PHET01; genus CAZSLI01. Next base: position 5,880 of record CAZSLI010000015.1, on the reverse strand, counting down.
TGCGATCTCCTTATCGGTCACGCCCACGTCCTCGACGCTCCCCGGCAGGTCGAGCTCCTCGGCGCTGCGCAGCTCGTCGGCATAGCGCAGCAGGTCGAGCACGAGCGCGTCACCCTCCGGGAACACGGCGGCGAGATACTGACGCGTACGGATGATCACGCGCGCCACCGCCACTTGGTTGTTGCGCTTGAGCACTTCGCGAAGGAGCGCGTAGGGCTTGCGGCCGGTCTGCTCGGGCACGATGTAGTACGGCTTGTTGAAGTAAGGGGGGTCGATGCAGTCGCGGCAGACGACCGCCGCGATGTCGATGGTGTGCGTGGCCTTCGGGTTCGCAGCCTCGAGCTCCTCGGGTTCCAACACGACGTACTGCCCGCGCGCGTACTCGTAGCCCTTCTCGATGTCGTCCCAGGGCACCTCTTCGCCGGTCGCCTCGGAGACGCGCTTCTGCTTCACGCGCGCCCCGCTCTTCTTGTCGATCATGTGGAACGCGATCTCTTTGGCCTTGTCCTCGGCTGAGACGAGCCCGACCGGTATCGTCACGAGCCCGAACGAGATCGCGCCCTTCCAGATTGCGCGTGCCATGGCGACTCCGTTTCTGCAGGCGACCGCGTCGGCGGCCTCTGTGAGATTCTCCCCGTTGCGAGCGCATCCGCTGCACCTTCGTCGCGATGGGGGAGGTACTAGCTGCCAGTATCCGACACCAGGGACCACGCCCGTGCCCGTCAAGACCCCGCATCCTGCCCGGGAAGCGAGCCTGCGATTCTCGTCGGACGCCACGCCCGGTATCAGCCGAGAACCCGCCGCCGGAGGTTTCGTCTACGTGGACGCCGAGGGCGGCCGTGTCACCGATGACGCGACGATCGCGCGCATCGAGGCGCTCCGCATCCCTCCCGCGTGGACGAACGTCTGGATCTGCCCCGACATGCGCGGGCATCTCCAGGCCACCGGCCGAGACGCCCGTGGCCGCAAGCAGTATCGCTATCACGATGGTTGGCGCGCGCACCGCGACGCCACCAAGTTCGGCCGCATGGTGGCTTTCGGCGAGGCGCTGCCAAGTATCCGCGCCCGTGTCGCCGAGGACCTCGCGCGCCACGCCCTCAGTCGCGCGCGGGTTCTAGCGGCAGTCGTGCGGCTACTCGACGAGAGCCTCGTGCGCATCGGGAACCCCGAGTACCGCCGCGACAATGAGTCGTACGGTCTGACCACGCTGGGGGACCACCACGTGGCCGTGAGTGGCGCCAAGGTCACACTCTCTTTCCGCGGCAAAGCCGGCAAGGACCACGTGGTCTCGGTGACGGATCGCCGTCTCGCCCGTGTCATCACTCGAGTGCGAGACCTTCCGGGCGAGGACCTGTTCCAGTACCAAGGTGCCGACGGGCGACCTCACCGCGTCACCTCCGGAGACGTGAACGACTACCTGCGCGAGGCGGCGGAGTCGGAGTTCACCAGCAAGGACTTCCGCACCTGGGGCGCGACAGCGGCAGTGACGGCGGCTCTTCGAGAGGCACCGGGCCCGCCCCGTGAGCGAGCGGTGGTGGCGGCCGTGAAGAGTGCCGCGCGACTCCTCGGCAACACGCCGGCGGTATGCCGTCGGAGCTACGTGCACCCCGGGATCATCGGGGCGTACCTCGCCGGCGATCTGGACAGGCTGTGGGCCGAGGCGGCGGCGTGCGAGATAGGTCCCGAGTGCGAGGGCCTACGGGAAGAGGAGCGGGTGCTGCTCGAACTGCTGAGGCGGCTTCCTCAGGAGTGAGCGCCCGAGGCGCGCGTCGACCGCTGCAACTCAGTGTCTGCCGCGCCACCGCGCCAGGAACAACGAGACGAAGGTCCACATCGCCACCGCCACCGCGCCGAACATCCCGATAGTGGCGGCCACTTGCGCCCAGCCGGGCAGCCACTGGACCGTGAGCAACGTCGAGAACCCGATCACGAACGCCGCGATGAGAACGGTGAAAGCAAGCCTGTCGACCAGTTCCTCTCCGCGCATGAGCAGCCGTTCGTAGCCCTCAGGTCGCACGGCGATGCGGAACTCGCCCTCGGCGACGCGCCGCAGCGCCCGGTCGACCGATGACGGCAGCCGCGCGACCGTGCGCATCAACCGGCGGCCGGTGTGAAGCAGGGCGCGCGCGAGGTTGTCCGGCCGGAGTTGCTCGTGCATGATGCGGTCCGCGTAGGGCCGCGCTACCTCGAGGAAGTCGAAATCCGGGTCGATCTCGCGTCCGACACCTTCGAGTACCGCCATCGTCGCCAGCATGAGAACGAAGTCCGACGGCATGCAGAGCTTGTGGACGCGCACCAGGTCCAGCAGGTCCTCGACCATCTCGCCCATCCGGATCTGCCCCAAGGTCCGTCCGCTGTACTTGCCGATGAGCGCCGAGACCTCGCGACCCAGCCGCTCGGCGTCGATCGCACCGGGTTCGCGACTGATCTCGATGAGCGCATCGGTCGCCAAGTCGGCATCTTGGTCGACGATGCCCTGCAGGATGTCCACGGCCGCGTCGTGCATCCCCGCGCCGACTTCACCTACGCGACCGAAGTCCGTGAAGCCGACCCGGCCGTCGGGCAACGCGAAGAGGTTGCCAGGGTGGGGGTCCGCATGGAAGGCGCCGATGTCGAAGATCATCTCGAGATAGGCCTGCACGCCGCGGCGGGCCAGCATCGCGCGATCCAGCCCCGCCTCATCGACGAGCTCGAGCCGGTTGAGTGGGATGCCCTCGAGGCGGTCCATGGTGAGTACGCGCCGCGTGGTGTAGGCGTGATGCACGCCGGGCACCGCGATGCGCTCGTCGCCCGCGAACGCCGCACCGAAGCGTTCGATGTTGGCTGCTTCCGTGAGGTAGTCGAGCTCGCGTTGAACCGCGCTGCCGAACTCCTCGGCGACCTCTACGGCGTCGACCGCGCCGAGCGCGAGCCCGAGCTCCTCGGCACGGCGGGCCTGCATGCGGAGGATGTCGAGGTCCGTCTCGACCTGAGCGCGTATGTCCGGCCTCTGCACCTTGACGGCCACTTCGCTGCCGTCGGAGAGGCTGGCGGCATGCACCTGCCCTATTGATGCCGAGGCGATCGGCTCGCGCACGAATCGCGCGAAGATCACATTCGGCGATGCCCCCAGCTCCTCTTCGATCACCCGCGCGACGTCCTCGTAGGGGATCGGCTCGACCTTGTCCTGGAGCCGGCGCAGCTCTGTCCGATACTCCTCGGGGAGCAGGTCGGGACGTGTCGACAGCATCTGGCCCACCTTGACCGCCGTCGGCCCCAGCCGCTCGAGCGTGCGTCGCACGCGTTCGGGCGTGGTCTTGTCCGGGTCGCCGTGTCCGCGCATGGCGCCCGGCAGGCTGAGGGCGACGGCCACCGCGCCGAGTCCCTCCTCGGCCAGCACTGTCGCAACTTCGCGATAGCGAGCCGCGTGTCCTTGTACGAGCGAACGCCTCATCACTGCTGGTCGAGCGGCTCAAGCCCCCGGCGGGCCGGTCCGTGGAGCCACGACCCGTCGCCGAGGTACCTGGAGCCGTGGCAGGGGCAGTCCCACGTGCCTTCGGCCTCGTTGAACTCGACCTCGCATCGCAAGTGTTGGCAGTGCGCGTCGTGCAGGTGCAGCGTTCCGTCCGCGTCGCGCATTACGGCCGCGTGCCCCGACTTGGTGCGCATCGTGGCGCCCTCGCCGGCCACCACGGTTTCCGGGTCCTCGTGGCGTGTCGTCTCGCCTTGGATCGCCTCGGCCGCCACGTCCAGGTTCTCGCGGACGGTCTCGCCGAGCCCCTTCGTGCTCAGCCGGGCCGGCGCCAACATCTCGCCGAGATCGTGGTTCTCTTCGGCCAGTTGGGTCGCCATGACCTCGGCGGCCACCTCCGCAGTCGTCATTCCCCAGCCGTTGAAGCCGCTCGCGACCCAGACGCGCTCCCGCCCCACCATCCTGCCGATGATCGGCAGGCCGTCGGGTGAGTGATTGTCCTGGGTGGACCAGTGGCGCAGCACCTCGAGCGGCCCGAAGCGCGTTCGACACTCCGCCTCGAGGTCGCGGTAGCAGACCCTCTCGTCGCCGCCCTGCCCGGCTTTGTGACGCACGCCGCTCACCACGAGTCGCATCGGCATCGCCGAAGAGACCGGGCGCCAAGCCAGGTGCGGATAGTCGAGTCCGTACCACATGCCGGCCGGTGGTGCGCTCCCAACCTCGATCTCGAGTGCGTAGGTGCGGTAGGGGAACAGCCGCGTCGAGTAGAGCAGCGTGTCGAACGCCGGATGGTTCGTCGCGCAGACGGCGCGGTCGGCATGCACGACACCGCCGTCGCAATGCAGCGCCACGCCATGGCGTTCTTCGGCCAAGGCGCGGACGATCGAGCCTTCGAAGAGCGTGAGTGAGCCCGGCGCGTTGTCGAGCAGTCCGTCGCAGAGCGCCACCGGGTCGATGAGAGCCTGACCCTCCAGCCGGACGGCCGCGACGATGCCTTCGGGCGGCACGTCGAGCACGCCGCCTGCGAGCCCGGCGTCGTCGTAGAGCGCGGCCTCGCGCCTCAGGTCGTCCATCGCCGAGGAGTCCTGCGTGTAGGCGTGCGACGCCATCCGCTCGAAGGCGTCGGGCGCCACCCTCCCGGCCAGCGCCTCCAAGCGGCCGAGCGCCGCGACGTTGGCTAGCACCCAGGGGATCGTCGAGTGCTCGGACACCGAACGGCTCACGAGGCCGTGCTGTGCCGTCGCCTTGGCACTCGTGTGCCCGGTGACGTCGCCGCATACCCTTCGGCCCTCGATGAGCGCTACGTTCGAGCCCTTCTCGGCGAGCCGAACGGCCGTCAGCACGCCGACGAGCCCGGCGCCGATGACCACCACGTCTGCCGAGAAGTCCCCGTCCACCGCGGGCCGCTGAGGCCGCTCCCGTCCGGCCAGCCACGCAGATCCCGCATGACCCGGCGTGCCCGGCCGGTCGTACAGGTACTCGCGCTTCATCAGCCTCACTCCTTCCTCCAGAGTGATGCCCTCGTAAAGGAAGAAACAACCGCCTTGAGCAGGTGGAATGATGTGGAAATGCAAGAGCCCCCCGAGGTCTGTCGGCGGGCTCTTCGGTGACGCGTCAAGGGCATGCGGCCGGCGTCGGCGGACATGCCTTGGGGCCTGCTACGCGCGGTCGGCGTTGGCCTTGATGGCCGCCACGAACCACTCGGCGAGTCCCTCGCGCATGTTCTCGTAGTTGGCCTTGAAGCGCGGATCGGCCAGGTACATCTCGCCCAAGAACACGTGGTTCTCGCACGGAAGCGGATAGAACCACTTGTCGATCAGCAGGCGGGCCTCCTCGGCGGCGTCCATGGCGGCCTCATCGGTCGGCTCGACACCGGCGTCGTAGAGCTCCACCAGTCTGGCGCCGTTCGCCTCGGCTTCGGCCTTGTAGCGCGCCCAGTCGTCCTTCGAGTACCGCTTCGTGCGCCGAGCGGACTCGGCGTAGGCGTCGGTGTCGCCCCAGCGCTCCTTGACCTCGTCCTCGTACTGCGAGTTATCGAAGCCGAGGACCTCGAACATCTCTTCGTTGCTCATGCGTATCCCTCCTTCCTCGGCAAGGATCGTCTTGTCTATCAGGTCAAGCAGGCCCCTCGTGCGGGCCAACCGCTCGGCCACGAGCCGACGCTGCTGCACGAGTGCGTCGCGCCGGTCGTAGCCCGGGTCGGTGACGATGCGGGCGATCTCCTCGAGCCCGAACCCGAGCTCCTTGAACACGAGCACCTGCTGCAGCTGCTCGAGGTCGTCGTCCGTGTAGAGGCGGTAGCCGGCCTCGCTGCGCTCCGACGGACCGAGCACTCCGAGTTCGTCGTAGTGGTGAAGCGTGCGCACGCTCACCTTCGCAATCCGGGCCACCTCGCCGATCTTGTAGGGCATCTCGTCACCTCCTTCGCG
>CAZSLI010000014.1:44734-61902 GCA_964607705.1 uncultured Eubacteriales bacterium | reverse complement strand
GGCTCGTCCGGCAGCGCGATGGTGATGCCGGAGAGCACGAGCAGGAACGTGACGACCGCGGTGACGACGAAGAGTGCCGGTTTGGTCATTTTCGGCCTCGATTCCGAGCTGCCGGCCGCATCGACCGGCTCTTGCGGGTTCGACCTACATACCCGCAATTTCCCGGGCGCTAAGCGCGGGCGCCGCCCATGCCATACCTGTGACAGGCCGTCGAGGACTACTGCACGAAAGCAATCGCGAGCATGCCTGGCCCGGTGTGAGTGCCGATGACCGGTCCGATCTCGCAGCGCACGAGGCGCAAGTCCGGACGCGCGGCGGCAATCGCATCCGCGAGACGCTCGGCGTCCTCGGCGCTGTCGGCGTGGCCGAGCATCAGCTCGGCACCCTCAGGCGCCTTGGCCGCCTGCTCCGCGAGCGCGCGGATCGAGCGCTTGCGCCCGCGGACGATCCCGTCGAGCTTGAGGCCGCCCTCACCGTCGAACGTCAGCATCGGCTTGATGTCGAGCATCGCGCCGGCGGCGGCCGTCACGTCGTGCACCCGGCCTCCTCGGCGAAGGTGCTCGAGGGTCTCGGCGGTGAAGAAGCCGGTCGTCCGCCCCCGCGCATCGACAGCCCAGTGCTCGAGCTCCTCGGCGGTCGCTCCGGCGTCACGGCGGCGGATCGCTTCGGCCACGAGCGCTCCTTGAGCGATGGAGGCTCGCAGCGTATCGACGACCCTGATCGCGGCGCCCGGGTACTCGGCAAGCACCGCCTCGCGGGCCATGAGTGCCGACTCGAACGAACTCGAGAGTCCCGATGAGAACGCGAGGAGCACCACCTCCCGGCCCGCCTCGGCGTGCGCTCGGAAGCAGGCGACGTAATCGCCGAGGGGGATGCTCGCCGTCGAGGGAGCGCTGCCGGCGCGCATGGCTTCGTAGAAGCTCGCCATCGGATCGCCGACGTGCGAGTGATGTTCGATACCGTCCACCACGTACGGGAAACTCAGTACCTCGAGCTTTGCCGCCTCGACGATCGCGAGCGGCAGGTCCGCACAGGTGTCTGTGACGAGCGCATACGCATACGTCATCGGAGCGGCTCGCGGGTCTCGTAGACGACGCCGACCGCAGGTCCCACATGCAGCCCGATGACGGGGCCGATGGGAACGACCGGCACCGTGTCGCCCACGATGGGCTCGATGTAGTCGGCAGCGAACCGGGCCCCCTCCTCGAGGTCGACGATCGCATGCACGAGCACCCGCTCGAGGCCGCAGCGCTCGATGTCGTCGGCGAAGCGCGATGCCGCCTCCGCCAGGACCCGCTTGCGTGTGCGAACCTTCGCCGCCACCTGCGTCTCACCGTCCTCGACAGTCAGGATCGGCGCGATCTGCAGCAAGCTGCCGAGGAGCGCCGATGCACCGGAGATCCGGCCTCCGCGCGCGAGGTACTCAAGCGTATGCGGTGTGAACAGGAAGCGGCTGCGGGCCATGGTCGCGCGCGCCGCCGCCTCGCACTCCTCGAGCGTGCCGCCCGCGGCGGCCTTCTCGGCGGCCGAGAGCACGGCGTAGCCCTCCTGCATGCAATTGGACTCGGTGTCGAGAACGCTGATCCGAGCGTCGGGGTGGGCCTCGCGCACCATGGTCGCGGCCAGTTCGGCCGACTGCACCGTGCCGCTCATCCTCGAGGACATGAAGCAGCCGAGGACCTCGGAGCCGTCCGATGCCGCCTCCGTGAACGCGGTGACGAGGTCGTCGGGCGATGGCTGTGACGAGGTGGGGATGGTCCGGGTATCGGCGAGGCGCCGGTAGAAGGCGGGGATGTCGATCTCGGTCTCCGGGCGCATCTGGTCGCCGTCGTGCACGTGGAGAGAGACGCGGGTGATGCCGAGACGCTCAAGCTCCTCGGCAGGCAGATAGTTCGTCGAGTCGGTGACGATTCGGACAGTCATGGTCCCCTCCAGGCGAGCCGGCACGTGCCGCTGGCTATCGTACGCCACCGCGTGTCGTACCGCCGAGACGACCGGGGATGCCGCCTCTTCGGCGAGTAGCCGCTAGCAAGGGCGCATGGCGGGGAGTATCTGGAGTATGTCGCTGGGATACGTACACTCGGTCGAGATAGGCAGCTTCGTTGACGGCCCCGGACTCCGGTTCGTGGTCTTCCTGGCGGGATGCCCGCTGCGCTGCCAGTACTGCCACAACCCGGACACCTGGCAGCTGCCGGATGAGCGAACGGACTCCTCGGAGATCCTCGACCGAATCCGTACAGCGTCGCACTTCCTGGTGACCGGCGGTGGCGGCGTCACCGTGAGCGGCGGCGAGCCACTCATGCAGCCACGCTTCGCCGAGGAGATCATCGCCGGCAGCAAGGAGATGGGCCTCCACACGGCGCTCGACACGAGCGGCTTCCTCGGCGATCGGGCGAGCGACCGGCTCCTGGACATGACGGACCTGGTGCTGCTCGACATCAAGTCGTTCGACGAGCAGACCTACCGCGTGCTCACCGGCGTCAACGTGAAGCCGACGCTCGACTTCGCGAAGCGGCTCTCGGCGCGGGGCAACCGGATGTGGATCCGCTTCGTACTCGTTCCCGGCGTCACCGACGCGGCCGACAACGTCGACGGAGTGGCCGGGTTCGTCGCCGGCCTGACCTGCGTCGAACGTGTCGAGGTGCTGCCCTTCCATCAGATGGCGCGGCACAAGTGGGAGGAGCTCGGCATCCCGTACGAGCTCGCAGAGACCGAGCCGCCCAGCCCGGAACTCCTCGAGAGTGTCGTGGCGATCTTCGAGAAGCACGGGCTCGAAGTGGGCACCAGCAAGAGTGATCCGTGCAAGCCGACAGCAGCAGTGGGGTGACGAGCATGGCAGCAACTGAACTCAGGGCACGCGTGTCCGCCCAGACCGAACCGGCCTGGCAGGGCTTCCACTACGGGCACTGGTGCGACTCCATCGACGTCCGCGACTTCATCCAGCGCAACGTGACGCCCTACGAGGGCGACGGCTCCTTCCTGGCCGGCCCGACCGGGCGGACCGCTCGCCTCTGGGACCACGTCTCCGACCTCATGGCCGAGGAGGCCCGCCGAGGAATCCTCGGCGCCGATACCGACGTTGCGTCCACCATCACCTCACACCCCGCCGGCTACATCGACCGCGAAGCCGAGGTGATCGTCGGACTCCAGACCGACGAGCCGCTTAAGCGCGCCCTCATCCCGCAGGGCGGCATCCGCATGGTGGAGAACGCGCTCAAGTCCTACGGCTACGAGATCGCGCCGAGCATCAAAGCGATCTACGGCGTCCACGGCGCACGCAAGACGCACAACGACGCCGTCTTCGACGCGTATACCTCTGACATGCGCAAGGCGCGCAGCTCCGGCATCATCACCGGCCTGCCGGACGCCTACGGGCGTGGCCGGATCATCGGCGACTACCGGCGCGTGCCGCTCTACGGCGTCGACCGGCTGCTCGAGCAAAAGCGCGCCGAGCACGATTCGATGGCCGAGCAGGAGATGACCGAGAACACGATCCGCCTCTCCGAGGAGCTCTCCGAGCAGTACCGCTCCCTCGAGGACCTCAAGAAGATGGCCGAGTCGTACGGCTTCGACATCTCGCGCCCGGCCTCGAACGCGCGTGAGGCGGTGCAGTGGCTCTACTTCGGCTACCTGGGGGCGGTGAAGGAGCAGAACGGCGCGGCGATGAGCCTCGGCCGCACCTCCACCTTCCTCGATACCTACTTCGAGCGCGACCTCGCACGGGGCGAGCTCACCGAGTCGGAGGCCCAGGAGATCATCGACCACTTCGTGATGAAACTCAGGATGGTGCGCTACCTGAGGACTCCGGAGTACAACGAGCTGTTCTCCGGCGACCCGACGTGGGTCACCGAGTCCATCGGCGGCATCTCCGAGGACGGACAGCCGCTCGTGACCAAGAACTCGTTCCGCTACCTCAACACGCTCTACAACCTGGGGCCCGCGCCCGAGCCGAACATGACGGTCCTGTGGTCTCAGCAGCTCCCTTCGGCGTTCAAGGAGTTCTGTGCTCGCGTGTCGGTCGAGACGAGCGCCGTGCAGTACGAGAACGATGACGCCATGCGAGAGGTCTACGGCGACGACTACGGCATCGCGTGTTGCGTCTCGGCAATGCAGATAGGCAAGCAGATGCAGTACTTCGGCGCTCGGGCCAACCTGGCCAAAGCGCTGCTCTATGCCATCAACGGCGGCCGCGACGAGCTCTCCGGCAAGCAGGTCGCACCCAAGACGGAGCCGGTGACGGGCGACGTCCTTGAGTTCGACGACGTCATGGCCCGCTACGACCGGCTGCTCGACTGGCTGGCCCGCACCTACGTGGGCGCGCTCAATGTGATCCATTACATGCACGACCGCTACTCGTACGAGCGTCTCGAGATGGCGCTGCACGACCGCGACGTCATCCGCATGATGGCCTTCGGCATCGCGGGGCTGTCAGTGGCGGCGGATTCCCTCTCGGCCATCAAGTACGCGAAGGTGCGTCCGCTGCGCGACGAGACCGGCCTCATCACCGACTTCGAGGTCGAGGGCGACTACCCCACGTTCGGCAACGCCGACGAGCGCGTGGACTCGCTCGCGCACGACCTCGTGCGCGACTTCCTCGGCAAGCTGAAGCAGCACAAGACGTATCGGGAGGCGCGAACCACCCAGTCGATACTCACGATCACGTCGAATGTGGTGTACGGGAAGCTGACCGGCTCCACGCCCGACGGGCGAAAGGCCGGCGAGCCCTTCGCGCCGGGAGCGAACCCGATGAGCGGGCGCGACGTCTCCGGGCCGGTGGCCTCGATGTGCTCGGTGGCGGGGCTTCCGTACGAGTACGCGCAAGACGGCATCTCCTACACGTTCTCGATCGTGCCGCCCTCCCTGGGCGCCGACGAGACGGAGCGGGCGGGCCGGCTGGTGAGCATGCTCGACGGCTACTTCGAGCAGGGCGGGCACCACATCAACGTGAACGTGCTCGACCGGGAGACGCTGCTCGACGCGATCGACCACCCCGAGAAGTACCCGCTGCTCACGGTGCGCGTCTCAGGTTACGCGGTGAAGTTCAGCCGTTTGACGCGCGAGCAGCAGCTCGACGTGGTGAATCGTACGTTCCACGGGCTCGACGTCTCCGAGAAGGTGGCTGTGGTGGGCGCCTGCGTCGAGTAGCCGGAGTGCCGCCTATTCGACCGCGTCGCGCGCGATCGGGCAGGTCATGCAGTGGCAGCCGCCGCGGCCCTTCCCGAGCTCGGAGCCCTCGATCTCGATGACCTCGATGCCGGCGTCGCGCAGCGCGCGGTTCGTGTGCGTGTTCTTCGAATAGCCGAGGACCACGCCCGGCTCGATACAGACGACGTTGTTGGCGTCGTCCCACTGCTCGCGGGCCGACTGGAACCGGTCACCGCCGGTTGGAATCACGCGTAGCGCGCCCACCTCCAGGGCGTCGGCGAGGGCTGTGAGCAGGTCCTTCTCCTCGGCGATGTCGAACAGGCTTGCGCCGTCGCTCGGCCGGATGCTGTAAACCTTCATCGCGTCGACCACCGACGGGAAGAGCGTCACGGCATCGCGGTCGACGAAGTTGAAGACGGTGTCGAGATGCATGTACGCGCGTTGCTGCGTCATGCGGCAAACGATGATGCGCTCGGCGGCGCCGGCCTCGAAGAGCGAGCGTGCGAGGTGCTCGACCATGCGCCCGGTCGACCGCTCGCCGAGCCCGACGAGCACGGTGCGGTGACCGATGGGCATGATATCGCCGCCCTCGAGTGAGGCGCCCTGGCTGAAGTCCTCGACTGCGAAGCGGGACGCGTCCCCCGCGGGCGGATACCAGTAGGCAAAGTCGGCGGCGTCGAACGCGGGGTGGTGGCGGTAGATCACCGAGAGGTTGACGACCTCCAGCCGCCGCGCCGACCGGAACAGCGGCGGTAGCACCACGCCCCCAAAGAGCCACGCCGAGGAGTCGCGCGTGAAGACCGAGTTGGGCAGCGGCGGCAGCACGAACTCGTCAGGGTCCGCCAGGACCGCACCGAGCGAATGGCGGCAGAGTGCTTCGAAGTCGAGCCCGTCGAGCTCCGAGCCGAGCAGGCCGCTGATCAACACCTCGGCAAGCCGATCCGAGGGCAGGCTGGCCAGGTAGGCGCGCAGTTCCTCGACGAGCGACAGGCCCACGGTGAAGGACGAGACCGCGCTGTGGATCACCTCATCGCAAGCTTCCGAGGATGCCTCGAGCGTCTCGGCGAGCAACTGCTGCACGTCGAGCACCTCGACCCCGCGCTCGCGCAAGGCGCCGGTGAAGGCGTCATGCTCGGCTTGGGCGCGCTCGACCCAGACGAGGTCGTCGAAGAGCAAGTACTCGCGATTCGCGGGGGTCAGCCGCTCCAACGCGCGTCCGGGCCGGTGCACGAGCACCGTCCGCAACCTGCCGCTTTCCGAGTACACGCCAGGCGTATTCACGCTCCGGCTCCCCTCCCTAGGCGTCGCAGCCAAGGATGCCATGAGGGGAGCCGGGATGCGAGGGCATCACGTTGTGGCCCAGTGGCGCTCGACGGCGCCGTGGCTGCTTCAGCGCTTCGGGTTAACGGCGTCCTTGAGCTTGTCGGCGGTATCGTCGATCGCTTCCTTGGTGTGCGCGCTCCCTTGGTCCACCTTGCCCTCACGCTTGAGCCCCTTGTCGTCGGTGATGTCTCCGACGGCTTCCTTCACGCGGCCCTTCATCTCTTCGCCTTTGTGATCGTCCATCGCGAGCCTCCTTGCGTCGCTGTACCGGACACGGGTTCTTACCCAGCCGGAATTCGACAACTTGGAGAGACCCGGGGGGCGAGCAGGTGGAAGGTGCACGCGATCACGCGGCTAACCGAGTGCTGGCATTATGTGTGCAATATATGTGGCGTATGCGGCGTCGCCGCATGTTGGGCTACCCTGTAGACGAACCGCGGGGGTCGTTCTGGGTCCAGTTCACGTCCGTGAGCGTCGGCCGAGAAGGCGCCTCGCCGCATAAGACCAAAGGAATCATCGTTGAGCAGAATCCTGTTCGTGGCGCCGCCCTACCGATGCTGGGGAGTGCAGGTCATCGGCACCTGGCCGCCACTGCACATCGCCTACGTCGCCAACGCCGCTCGCAACGCCGGGCATGAGGCTGCGATCTTCGATGCCATGAACAAGGACCTCTCGTTCGAGGACGTGCGCGCAGAGGTCGAGCGCTTCAAGCCCGACGTCGTCATGACGCTCGACTACCTGCCCGTCACCGGAGCTATCGCCACCGCGACCGTGCCGGCTGCGGTCAAGACGCTCGCCGTGGCCAAGCAGGTGGATCCGAGCATCGTGACGCTGATCGGCGGCCCTCACCCCACCTTCATGTACGAGGAGATCCTCGGCGAGAACGACTCCGTCGACCTGGTGCTCCGCGGCGAGATGGAAGAGACGCTGCCGGAGCTCCTCGGCGTTCTGGCGGAGGGCGGCGACCCGAGCAGCGTCGCAGGCATCGCCTACCGCGCGGACGGCGTCCCCACGGCGACCGCGGTGCGCCCGCACATCGCTGACCTTGACGCCATCCTTCCCGCATGGGACCTGGTCGACTGGAGTGCCTACCACTACAACATCGAGCCTTGGGGCCGCATGGCCTCGATGCTCACCTCACGCGGCTGCATGATGGGCTGCTCCTTCTGCAGCCACAGGCAGTTCTGGCGTGGCGACTGGCGTGCCCGCACTCCCGAGAACGTCATCAAAGAGATGCGCGAACTCGTCGATGTGTACGAGGTCCAGTTCATCACCTTCATCGACCCCTACCCCACCAACGACCGTGACCGGTGGGAAGCCCTGCTCGACGCCATAATCGCCGAGGACTTCGGCGTCGGCCTGCTCATGGAGACGCGCGTCGAGGACATCGTCCGTGACGCCGACATTCTCCATAAGTACAAAGAAGCCGGCGTCGTCCACCTCTACCTAGGCGCCGAAAGCAGCACGGACGAGATGCTCGCGAGCCTGAACAAGGGCACGAGCATCGACCTCAACAAGCAGGCGCTCGATCTGGCGCGCGAGCACGACATCATGACGGAAGCGTCGTTCATGGTCGGCGGCGTGGATGAGACTCCTGAGTCGATCCAGAACACTATCGAAGTGGCCATCCGCCTGAATCCCGACATCGCCGTGTTCCCCGTGCTTACGCCGATGCCCTTCACTCCGCTCTACGAGGAAGTGAAGGATCGTGTTCGCGTGACCGACTACTCGAAGTACAACCTCGCCACGCCGATCATCGAGCCCTATGCGATGACGCTCGAGGAAGTCACCATCGCGCTCGGCAAGTGCTACATGTCGTTCTACGCGAACAAGATGCCACAGATCATGGCGCTCCCTGACGGCTTCAAGCGCCGTTACATGCTGAGCGCCTTCAAAGAGATGATGAAGGGCTACCGCGAGTTCTTCGAGTACCTCGGCGTCAAGATGCCCAAGATGCCCAAGATGCCGCTGTAGAGAGCGGCAAGACCCGAGGACTACCGCCGCCCTACTCCTCGTCGTTGCCCGCGTCGTTGTCGCGGATGGCGGCGCGCCGGATCTTGCCGTTGACCGTCTTGGGCAGCGCATCGACGTAGTCGATGATGCGCGGGTACTTGTAGGGCGCCGTGCGCGTCTTCACCCAGCCCTGCAGCTCCCTAGTGAGCGCCTCATCGCCGAGGACCCCGGGCGCGAGCACGATCGTTGCCTTCACCGCATACCCACGCACGGGGTCGGGCACGCCCGTGACCGCGCACTCGCGGACGGCGTCATGCTCGAGGAGCACGCTTTCGACCTCGAACGGGCCGATGCGGTAGCCGCTCGACTTGATGACGTCGTCGTTTCGCCCCACGTACCAGTAGTAGCCGTCCTCGTCGGCCCATGCGATGTCGCCGGTGTGATACCAGCCGTCGTGCATCGCCTCGGCGGTCTTCTCGGGGGCGCGGTAGTAGCCGATCATGAGGCCGTCCGGCCTCGGGTCGATCTTGATGACGACCTCGCCCGTCTGCCCGGGCGGGCACTCGTTGTCGTCGTCGTCGTGCAGTTGAACCTCGTACTGCGGCGACGGCTTGCCCATCGAACCGGGCTTCGGCGTCATGCCCACGGTGTTGAGCACGGCGCAGGTCGTCTCGGTCTGCCCGAAGCCCTCAACGAGCATGAGGCCCGTGTGGTTGCGCCAGTTCTCGAACAGGTCGGGATTGAGCGCCTCGCCCGCGGTCGTGCAGTACGTGAGTGACGACAGGTCGTAGCCCTCGAGCCCCTCCTGCACCATCAAGCGGTACATCGTCGGCGGGCAGCACAGCGTCGTGATGCGGTACTTCTCGACGAGGCCGAGGATCTCGGCCGGCACGAAGCGATCGAAGTCGTACGTCATCACGCACGCCTCCATGAGCCACTGGCCGTAGAGCTTGCCCCAGACCGCCTTGCCCCAGCCGGTGTCGGCGATGGTCAGATGGACGCCGCCGTCGCTCACGACGTTGTGCCAGTGCTTGGCGGTCGGGATGTGTGCCAGCGGATAGGCGCCGTCGTGCAGCACCATCTTGGGGTTGCCGGTCGTTCCGGAGCTGAAGTAGAGCAGGAACGGGTCGGCTACCGCGGTCTCTCGACGCTCGAAGGCCTCGGAAGCGCTCGCTACGCCGGCGTTGAAGTCGAGCCAACCGTCCCTCTCGGCGTGTAGCGCGCAGATGCCGTCGGCGCCCGAGAGCGCTGGCCCGAAGCCGCGCGCTGCGATCTCCTCGGCAGGCGTGAGGCCACCGCCTCCGGCCGCGACCAGCACGAGCGTCTCGACTGTCGGGCAGTTGGCGCGCGTGGCGTCCACGGTGTCGGCGATGTCGCCGACGTCGGTGCAGATGATCGCCTTCACGCTGGCGCTGTTGAGCCGGTACTCGAGGTCGTGCTCCTTGAGCATGAACGTTGCGGGCACCATCACGGCGCCGAGCTTCTGGAGCGCGACGGCCACGAACCAGAACTGGTAGTGGCGCCGCAGGACCACCATGACCATGTCCCCGCGGCCGATGCCGAGCGAAGCCAGGTAGTTGGCCGTCTTGTCCGACCAGCGGCGCATCTCCCCGAACGTGAAGCGGTGCTCCTCGCCCTCGGGGTTGCACCACACCATGGCTGGGCGGTCCGGCTCGGCCTCGGCGATGTCGTCGACGCAGTCGTAGGCGAAGTTGAAGTCGGCCGGGTAGTCGAGCCGGAACTTCTCGAGTAGCCCGTCGCCACCGTAGGTCTCGTCGGCGTACCTGAGATTGATGTCTCGCATGGGTGAAGCCTTCCTCGATGCCGGTCGCGAAGGCCGGTCGACTGCCGAGTACCGCGACCGCGCGCTAGCGCAGATCCGCGGCAGAGTCTTTGAGAACGATCGCGAGGAAGGTGCAGGGCTCCCCACCGATCGCGATCATGCCGTGGCGCCGTCCCGAGTCGTAGAAGACCGCGTCCCCGGGAGCGAGTTCCTCGGCGTGGTCCTCGTAGACGAAGCGCAGGCGGCCGTTCACCACGAAGTTGAACTCCTGGCCGGCGTGGCGCGACATCGTGATTGGCGCGCTCTCCAGCTCCGCAGAGTACGGCGCCGTGACGAAGAACGGCTCGGCAAGCTTGTCCTTGAAGCGTGGAGCGAGATGGAGATACTCGAAGCCCGCGCGGCGCCTGATGGGCAGGCCGCTGCCGGCGCGCACCACGGAGTAGCCCGTCAGGTGGGGGCTCTCGCCGGTAAGGAGCTCGATCATGTCCACGCCGAGACGCTCGGCGCAGCGGTACAGGAAGGTGAACGAGAAGTCGTTGTCGCCACTCTCCGCCGCGAAGTACTCCTCAGCGGTCAGTCCGGTGGCCTCGGCCATCTCCTCGGCGCTGATGCCAAGGTCCTCGCGCAGCGCGTGGATCCGTCCGGCCACTTCCGGGATGTTGGGTTGCATAGTGCGTCCCTTCTCGTACCACGTGAATCGTGATAACACCTCAAGGACAACCTAGAATGCTTCGAAGTGCTGCCCATTCTATCCAACCCTCCCCGCCCGTGCGGCGCCCCCACGGCAATCAGGTAGCGGGACCCTTCGAGACGTGACGAGCCGCCATGAGCATGACGCCCGACATCAAGCCGTTCACCCTCATCACCGGCCACTACGGCTCCGGGAAGACCAACCTCGCCATCAACCTCGCAATCGACCTCGCTGCACAGCGTGAGCGGGTGACGCTCGTCGACCTCGATGTCGTGAACCCCTACTTCCGCTCATCCGACTACACCGCCACGCTTGTGGACCGCGGTGTGGACGTGATCGCCCCGACCTTCGCCGGCACGACGCTCGACACCCCGTCGCTTCCCGCGGCGATCGCGTCCGTGTTCGAGTCGCGGGGCCGAGTGATCTTCGACGTGGGCGGTGACGACGCCGGCGCCACCGCTCTCGGCCGCTACTCGTCGGACATCTCGGCACTGGACTACGACTTGCTGTACGTGGTCAACCGCTACCGAAATCTGACTTCGACCGCCGAGGAAGCCGCCGCCGTGCTCACCGAGATCGAGTCGGCGGCTCACCTGAAGGCCACCGGCATCGTGAACAACTCGCATCTCAAGGGCGAGACCGTCGCGTCCACGGTGCTCGAGTCGCGCGCGTACGCGCGGGCGACTGCCGACGCGCTGGGCCTGCCGCTGCGGTTCACGACAGTGCCGGCGCGACTTCTCGGCGAGTTCTCGGCGGTACCGGGAGACGCAACGTTTGTGGAGAACCCCTATCCTGTTGAGGTCTATGTTCGCGCCCCATGGGAGATCGCGCCCGGGGCCAGCGAGGAGGTCGTCGAGTAGATGCCGCGAATCATCGTGGACGACAAGTACTGCAAGGGGTGCTCGCTGTGCGTGCGGGTGTGCCCGAAGGAGATCATCGCGCTCGATCCCGACCGGATCACCGCGAAGGGCTACCACCCCGCCATGCTCACTGACGAGTCCAAGTGCACCGGCTGCGCGAACTGCGCCGTGATGTGCCCCGACGTCGCCATCACGGTCGAAAGGTAGGTCACGTGTCCGAGAAAGTGCTCATGAAGGGCAACGAGGCCGTGGCCGAGTCGGCCATCCGGGCCGGATGCCGCTTCTTCTTCGGCTATCCCATCACGCCGCAGACCGAGGTCGCCGCGTACATGTCCAAGCGCATGGCGAAGGAAGGCGGCACGTACCTCCAGGCCGAGTCGGAGATCGCCGCGATCAACATGGTGTACGGCGCGGCCGGCGCGGGGGCGCGGGCGATGACGTCGTCCAGCTCGCCGGGCATCTCGCTCAAGGGCGAAGGCATCAGCTACATCGCGGGTGCGGACCTGCCGGCCGTCATCATCAACGTGCAGCGAGGAGGCCCCGGGCTCGGCGGCATCCAGCCCTCGCAGTCCGACTACTGGCAGGCCACACGCGCGACCGGCCACGGCGACTTCCAGGTCATCGTGCTGGCGCCGTCCACCGTGCAGGAGATGGTCGACCTCGCCTACGAGG
The DNA here is from genome assembly GCA_964607705.1 of uncultured Eubacteriales bacterium. GTDB lineage: Bacteria > Actinomycetota > Coriobacteriia > Anaerosomatales > PHET01 > CAZSLI01. Next base: position 49,475 of record CAZSLI010000014.1, on the reverse strand, counting down.
CCTTCGACCTGGCTGACGAGTACCGCACTCCCGTCATGGTGCTCGCCGACGGCATGCTCGGCCAGATGATGGAGCCGGTCGTGCTTCCCGAGGTCAAGACCTCGCTCCCCGAGAAGCCGTGGGCAGTCACCGGGCACCACAACGAGCGCCCGAAGAACATCGTGAACTCGCTCCACCTCCAGCCCGAGGAGCTCGAGCGCACCAACATCGAGCGCTTCGAGCGTTACGCCCGCATCAAGGCCACCGAGCAGCGTGCCGAGGAGTACCTCGTCGACGACGCCGACATCGTGGTCGTCGCGTTCGGAGCGTCCTCGCGCATCGCCCGAAGCGCCATCAACAAGGCGCGCGCGGCCGGCATCAAGGTGGGGCTCATCCGCCCCATCACGCTGTGGCCGTTCCCGACCGAGGCCATCGAGCGCGCCGCGTCCTCGGCTGGTGCGTTCCTCACCGTGGAGATGAACATGGGCCAGATGGTCGACGACGTGCGCCTCGCCGTGAACGGCCGCAAGCCGGTCGAGTTCTTCGGCCGCGCCGGCGGCATCATCCCCACGCCGCTCGAGACACTCGCCGTCATCGAGCGCCTGGCCGCTCGCCTCGCCGAGGAGCAGCCCGCCGCACCCGCCGAGCAGGTCGCGGGAGGTGCTGCCTGATGACGACCATCTTCGAGCGTCCCAAGTCGCTGACCGACCAGCAGTTCTCGTACTGCCCCGGCTGCACCCACGGCATCGTGCACCGCATGATCGCCGAGACGATCGACGAACTCGGCATCGAGGGCAACACCATCGGCATCGCGCCTGTGGGCTGCTCGGTGCTCGCCTACGAGTTCTTCGCCTGCGACATGGCGCAGGCCGCCCACGGCCGCGCGCCGGCGGTCGCCACAGCGATCAAGCGCGTGAACCCCGACAACGTCGTCTTCGCCTACCAGGGCGACGGCGACCTCGCCTCCATCGGCATGGCCGAGACGGTGCACGCAGCGACGCGCGGCGAGAACATCACCGTCATCTTCATCAACAACGCGATCTACGGCATGACCGGCGGCCAGCTCGCCCCCACGTCGCTGCCCGGCCAGATCACGCAGACAAGCCCCTTCGGCCGCGACGTCGCCAACGACGGCTACCCGGTCCGAGTCTCCGAGATGCTCGCGACCCTCGACGGCGTAGCGCTCGCCCAGCGCGTCATGGTCGACTCGCCCAAGAACATCCGCTCGGCCAAACGCGCCATCAAGAAGGCGTTCGAGTACCAGGTCGAAGGCGTGGGCTACACGATCATCGAGGTGCTCTCGACATGCCCCACCAACTGGGGCCTGTCGCCTGAAGCGTCGCTCGAGTGGATGCGCGACAACATGCTGCCCTACTACCCGCTGGGCGTGTACCGCGACGTGAAGGCCGAGGGTCACGCGAACATCGCCGAGGCCGCGGCCGCCCGTGCCGCCAAGCTCGCCGAGGAGTCCGGCGCGAAGGGAGGCGACCGCTAGTGTCCGAGTCGCTCAACATCCTGCTCGCCGGCTTCGGCGGCCAAGGCATCCTGTTCGCCGGCAAGCTGATCGCCTACGCCGGCCTCATCGAGGGCCGCGAGCTCTCCTGGCTCCCGAGTTACGGACCCGAGATGCGCGGCGGCACCGCCAACTGCAGCGTCTGCCTCTCCGACGAGCCCATCGGCTCGCCGCTCGTGCTCGAGCCCGACGTCCTCATCGCGATGAACCAGCCGTCGCTCGACAAGTTCGTCGACGACGTCGTGCCCGGCGGCACCGTTATCATCGACAGCGCGATGTGCCCGACGATCCCCGAGCACCGAGACGACCTCAACGTCATCGCCATGCCGGCAACTCGCCTTGCCGAGGAGAACGGACTCAAGGGCCTCGCCAACGTCATCCTCGTCGGCCGCCTGCTCAAGGAGCTCGAGTTCTGCTGCCCCGACGCGCTCGACCAGGCCGTGGTCAAGTCGATCCCGGCCCGCAAGCAGAACCTGCTCGAGCCCAACCGCAAGGCGCTCGCGATCGGCATGAGCGCCGACACGGAGGCGTCCTGCAGCTACGCCGCGTCGTAACCGTCGCACCTCCTCGGACAGGAAGGCAGGCCCGCGCATGACCACCGACTTCCAGGAACTGGGTCTTCGGATCAAGGGACTGCGCGAGGCGTGCGACATAACGCGCGAGCAGCTCGCCGAGGAACTCGGCGTGTCGGTCGAGACCTACACGCAGTGGGAAGAGACCGGCGCCGACGTTCCCATCTCGGCGCTCTACCACGTGGCCAGCCGGTTCGGCGTCGACCTCACTGCCGTCCTGACGGGCACCGGCGGCAAGCTCGACACCTACCAGGTCGTGAAGAAGGGCGAAGGCCGCAAGGTCGACCGCTATCCCGGCTACTACTTCCAGGACCTCGCCTGGCTCTACAGCGGCAAGATCATGCAGCCGCTTCTGGTGACGCTCGACCCCTCCGATGAGCCCGCGGCGCTGGTGACCCACACCGGCCAGGAGTTCAACCTCGTGCTCGAGGGCACCGTCGCCGTCACCTTCGACGACCGCGAGCTCGTCTTGGAGCCCGGCGACAGCATCTACTTCAACCCGCGCCACCCGCACGGCCAGAAGTGCGTAGGCACGACCCCCGCCAAGTTCGTCACGATCATCGCCGAGTAACCGACGCCCTTCGCGCTAAACGCACGCTCATGACGCGCCCACGCCCTTCCCAAGCCAGGAGAGCCGAGCCGTGGACCATCTGCTCAAGAAGTACTGCCCCCGCACCGACTTCGATTCGTATGCGGACTTCATAGCGAACTTCCGCATAGAGCCTCCCGAGGACTTCAACTTCGCGTACGACGTGGTCGACGAGTGGGCGCGCGTCGAGTCGGAGAAGCGGGCGCTCGTCTGGTGTGACGACGACGGCGGGGAGCGCATCTTCACGTTCACGGACCTGATGCGGCTCTCGAACCAGGCCGCCAACGCCTTCTCGGCGCTGGGGGTGCGCAAGGGCTCGGTCGTTATGTTCGTCTTGCGTCGCCGCTGGGAGTACTGGGTCGCTGCCCTCGCCCTGGCGAAGCTCGGAACAATCATCATCCCCGCGTCGCTACAGCTGACCAAGAAGGACATCATCTACCGCTGCCAGGCTGCGGGGGTCGAGATGGTCGTTTGCGTGAACGACGACTACGTGATCGGCCAGATGGAAGAGGCGCTGCCCGAGTGCCCGACCGTCAAGAACCGCGTCATGGTCGCCGGCTCGCACGCAGGTTGGACCAACTTCGACGAGCTCATCGGCGGCCAAAGCGAACTGTTCGAGCGTCCGATGGGAGATCAGCGGACGCACAACGACGATACGATGCTCATCTACTTCACCTCGGGCACCACCGGACCGCCCAAGATGGTGCGCCACACCTTCACGCACCCGCTCGGCCACATCATCACCGCCCGCTACTGGCAGCAGGTGCAGGAGAACGGCCTGCACATGAGCGTGTCCGACTCGGGCTGGGCGAAGTTCGGCTGGGGCAAGATCTACGGTCAGTGGATCTGCGGCGCGACCATCTTCGGCTACGACATGAAGAAGTTCGTGCCCTCGGTGCTTCTGCAGAAGATCCAAGACTACCGACTGGCGACGTTCTGCGCGCCCCCGACGATGTACCGGTTCATGTTGCAAGAGGACGTCGCCTCGTACGACCTGTCTTCGGTGGCCAACTGGACGACCGCAGGAGAGCCGCTCAACCCTGAAGTCACCAAGAAGTGGCGCGAGTTCACGGGACACCGCATCCGAGAGGGGTTCGGCCAGACCGAGAGCGTAGTCCTGATCGCCACGTGGCCGTGGTTGGAGCCCAAGCCCGGTAGCATGGGCATGCCGTCGCCCCTCTACAACATGAAGCTCATGGACGAGAATGGCGGGCTATGCGCTGACGGCGAGGAAGGCCTGATCTGCGTCACCGGCCTCAAGGAGGCGTGGCCGCCGGGCCTGTTCGTCGGCTACTACCATGATGAAGCGCGCTCGCGAGAAGCGGTCGGCGGCGAGTACTACAACACCGGCGACGTGGCGTGGCGCGATTCCGACGGCTACTACTTCTTCGTCGGCCGAAACGACGACGTCATCAAGGCCTCGGGGTACCGGATCGGCCCGTTCGAGGTCGAAAGCGCACTGATCGAGCACCCGGCAGTGGTCGAGTGCGCGGTCACCGGCGCGCCCGACCCCCTGCGCGGGATCGTCGTGAAAGCGACGTGCGTGCTCGCTGCGGGCTGGGAGCCCAGCGAGTCTCTCGTCAAGGAGCTGCAGCAGCACGTCAAGAAGACGACGGCGCCGTACAAGTATCCGCGCGTGATCGAGTTCGTCGACGAGCTCCCCAAGACCATCAGCGGCAAGATCAAACGCGCCGAGATCCGTCACGACGACGGCATCGACGATTAGTCTCGGGCTCGGCGTGACAGGCCGCCGGGCATCGGGATTGCTACACTCTTGCGCATGTCTCTTCGCCACATAGGCGGGCGCGTGGTCGCGCTTGCGCTCGCCGCGTGCCTTTTCGCACCCGCCGGCGCCGCCGTCGCCGCCCCCACCGCATCGCAGACCGCAGCCGATCGCGCCGCCGTCGCCCGTGCCTCCGCGCGCTACGAGCGGGCCCAGGCGCGCTCGGCCCGGCTCGACGCTCGTGCCGCAGCCGCGTCGGCGGAACTCGACCGGATCGTCGAGGACGAACGCGCGACGCAGGCCCGGCTGAACGCCCGGGCGAGCACGATGTACCGGGCAGGTCGGACGCAGCTCATCTCGCTGCT
>CAZSLI010000014.1:0-44634 GCA_964607705.1 uncultured Eubacteriales bacterium | reverse complement strand
CAGACCGCACGAGCCCGCGCGGCCGCTGCGGAAGCGCGGAGCGCTCGTCCGACAGCGGCCAAGACGGCGGCCCCCAAGAAGTCCTCGCGCGATGACTCGACGCAGCGCCTCGAGGGCACCGGCGCGTGGAAGTCGGCCGTCGCCTCGCACTACGGTCGCAACTTCACCGGAAGGGGGGCCAACGGCGAGCGCATCGGCCCCTACTCGATGATCGTCGCGCACAAGACCCTTCCGTTCGGCACCCTCATCGAGTTCGAGTATCACGGCAAGCGAGCGGTCGCACGCGTAGCCGACCGCGGCCCGCACACCCCCGGCCGCACCTTCGACCTCGGTCCCGGAGTCGTGCGCGTCCTCGGCTTCGAGGGCGTCGACACCGTGCGATACCGGATCATCGGACGCTAGCCGGACTCAGATACCGCGGTCTGCTGCTCGGCCCTGCCCGCCTACAACGCCCAGTCGTCCTTCTCCCAGTCGCAGCTGGCGGCATGGGGACACAGGCCGGTGTGGGGGCACGTCGCGATGTCGAACTCGCACAGGTAGGCAGCAATCGCATGCCGAAGCCCGTCCTCAAGTGAATCAGTGCTGACGCCCTGGAGCCCCGCCCGTTCGCACCCGACGTGCACGCCTACGGTGATCGAGGTGTACCGCTCCACGCGAAAGGGCAGGATGCCCCAAGGCTTCTGCTTGCCGGCCCCGAATCCGAGCCACTCGAAGCCGAAATCGATGGGCGTCGAGAGCTGGTACCACTTCACCGGGTCGGAGCTGAGGAGTTCCCAGTGCCAGCAGTCCGGCTGATGCGCAGACGCCAGGTTGTCCAAGACGATGCGGCGAACACCGGCCTTCATAGCGATGTCCAACAGTTCCTCGAGCGCCATGGCGCCACCCCTTTCGGGACAGCGGCGGCACGATCGCTGAAGTGACCGGCTCGCCGCCTACGGAGTGCGTAGGCAGTGAGAGCGCGGCAAAGCCGCCGAGGACCGGCAGCTCGTGGCAGTGTGCGGAGAGAGGTTCATACGTTCACGCTAGCACGTGCCCCTGACATGGCACCCGTAGGGTGGACCGCCTGACTGGCAAGAGTCCCTACGAGAAGCCGAAGAGCGGCGGGAAGACCACCACCACGATCGCCGCCCATACGGCGTAGACCAGCAGGTAGCGCATCTGCCAAGTCTCGACTTCGGCGAACGCGCGTCGTGAGCGGAGGAATCCGACCTGCAGATTGGCAGCCCATGCCAAGTTGACCAGGAGGATCAGGTTCAACCCGAGCGCAGCCACCTTGTTGGCACTGAGCCCGTACTCGGACAGGCGAACGGCTATGCTCACCAGCGCGAAGATGTCGACCGCCAGAGCACTCCCCATCAGCACGAGCTGCAGCCGGTCGAAAAAGTCGGGAGCCGCCTTCGGGTCACGCGCCGAGAACGCGTACAGCAGGAGCGCCACCACCAGCACGAGCATCGCGTCGAACAGGATCAACAGCTCACGCTCGACGTCCACGAAGCCGCGGGACCAGATGACGCCGACAAGCAGCGCGACGAGCAGTATCGCGAACAGCGGCGTGAACACGCGGGCGAGCATGGGAGCGAGCCCGCCGACGAGATTGCGTCGAGACTCAACCAGCCATGCCGCGACGATGGTTGCCGCCATCGCGCCACACGGGATGACCCACGAAGTGACGAACGGCTCCGCGTCCACGCCGATGGCCTGGAAGGAGCCGATGGTGAGGGCGGCGAGGACTCCGCCGCCGAGGGCGATCAACACGTAGGTGATGAACCACTCGCCAGTGAACCGGGTGAACTCCATGCGCTTCGTCACGGCCCGCCACGCTCCCCCCGCGCTGGCGACTCCCACGGCGAGCCAGCCGAGCACCGGCAGGTGGAGCGCGGTCAGGGTCATCGTCGCGGCGTCGGCCGCGAAGGGATAGGCATTGGCGAATACGGCACCGGCCGCGAGAACGGCGGCGATCACGGCGACGTGTATCTTCGGCGGGCGATGGATCCAGCTAAGGAACACGAGCATGAAGGGCAGGATGAACAGGCTGAGATTGAGCGCGAAGATCTCTTCGCCCGCACCGTCGAGCGTGTAGCCGAGCAGCGAGGGGATCTTGATGGCCAGCGCCGCCCCGAGCGCGCATCCCAGCATCACGAGGAAACCGGTCTTGTCATCGAGGATCGACTTGGGCGGGGAGTCCCCTGCAGAGCTCGGCAGGAGAGCCGAGGCCAGATCGCTCGGGAAGGGCGTGGCGGGGTCGGTCTCGGCGAGCCGCTTGAGCGCTATCAGGAAGGCTTCGTCGGCGGTCAGCCCAGTGGCCATCAGGGCCGACGCATCGTCTCGCAGTCGAGTCTCTGTCCGCGTGCGAACTGCCTCATCAACACCCGCTGCCGAGGAGACCTCCTCGCGCCACAGATCGAGCAGGGACTCGAGCGACGCTTCGGCGTGTGTTGCCATGGCTGCTCCCGACCTCGCACTCGGATGGTCTACGCTGCAAGCATACCGCCGCGCTGACCGCGTCAGCCGGTCCCGCTCCATTCGGTTACCGAACGGACGATGCCCGCCCCCTGCGAGGGGACGGGCATCGGCGTGATCACGACCCTGGGGGGCCGGAGTTCATGTCGTTCGGATCAGGACCCTGACGAGATGGCGATGATGATCGTGCTGCCCGCCGGTGCGGTCGAACCGCCCACAGGAAGCTGCGCCGCCACCGTTCCCGAGGGGGCGCTGCTCGGCTGCTGGACCGCCTGGACGACGAAGCCGGCAGATTCGAGCGCAGAGGACGCATCCACCTGCGTCTTGCCGAGGACATCCGGGACCGCGACGTTGCCGGAGGTCGCCTCAGGCCCCATCGAGACCGAGATCCCCACCTCAGCACCACTCGCGGCGGTCGTTCCGGCGGCGGGCAACTGGGCCACTACCACGCCCGCGGCGACGGTGTCGCTGTACTGGCGGTAGACCTTCGGCTTGAGGCCTGCCGACTTGAGCGAGTTGACGGCATCGGCTTCCTTCTTGCCTACCACGTTTGGCAGTGTGACAGCGCCCGTACCCTTGCCGAGCGAGACGGCGATGCCCACCTCGCTGCCGGCATTTACCTTGGCCCCACCCTCGGGCGACTGGCCGATGACCTTGCCCTTGGCGACGCTGTCCGAGTAGACCTTGTACGCCTTGACCGTGAGACCGGCCTTCTCGATGGCGCTCTCAGCGTCAGACTGCGACTTGCCCGCAACCGAAGGCACCGCGACCTTTTTGGGCGCCGGACCCTTCGACACCTGGATGACGACCTGAGAGCCGCCCACGACCTTCGAGGCGGGAGCGGGAACCTGTCCCATCACCTCACCAGCCGTGATCGTCGGGTTGTAGGACTCGGCTACGACGGGAACCAGATCGATGCTGGTGAGGCCCTGCTTGGCTGCCGTTTCACCCTGACCGACGAGGTCTGGGACGACGATGGAGGCCTCAGAGCCGGAGTTCACGGAGACGTCGATCTTCGACCCCTTGCGCGCCTTCGCACCCGCCGGTGGATTGGTCGCGGCCACGAAGTCCTTAGGCACGTTGCTCGAGTACACCGAATGGATGTCGCCGACCTTGTACCCGGCGGCCTCGATCAGTCGCACCGCCTCGATCTGGCTCTTTCCGACCACGTTGGGGACCCGTGGAACCCCGCAAGCAGCAAGCGACGGAACGAGAAGCGCGAGCCCCAGGACCACGGCGAGCAAGCGCGGCAACGAGGACTTTCCGGTCTGCATGCGAACCCCTCTCGGTGTGGGACGAGCAAACTCTTTTCGTCTTCATGAGAGTACCAGCAATATTTGAACAGTACGGCATAATGAGACTGGGAATATGAGGATAGGACTCGATCACTCGCTGGGGGCGATCGAGTCAACGAGAGGAGACTCACATGCCAGGTACGCTGCTCGAGTTCATGTGGTACATGTTGGTGTTCTACCTGTTCTTCATGGTCATCATGATGTTCGTCCAGGTGTTCATGGACATCTTCCGCCGCGACAACCTGACGGGTTGGGGCAAGGCGGGCTGGATCTTCTTGCTGTTCGTCCTTCCGTTCCTCGGCATCCTGATCTATGTGATCGTGCGGCCGAAGAACACCGAGCAGGACCAGCGCCTCATGGCCGAAGCCCAGGCAGCGCAGTCACGCCTGTATGGCGGCTCGGCGGTTGACGACATCGCCAAGGCGCAGGACCTTCTCGCCAAGGGCGCCATCAGCCAGGCCGAGTTCGACGCCATCAAGGCCAAGGCGCTCGCGGGCGTCGCGTAGCGCGACCCCACACGTGTCCGCCCTCGGGCGGCGGCACAAGAGGCAACGTGAAGAGCCGTCCCATAGGGGGCGGCTCTTCTTCGTCTTTCCAGAGCAGCGAGGAGAGCGGACTCGACAGTCTAGGCCAGCGAATGCTCGGGGATTCACTTCCAAGACCTGCCCATTGGACGACAGGAGGCGCACATGCAGTCCGTACACCCCTATCTCAACTTCAAAGGCAACGCCGAGGAGGCGTTCGACCTCTATCGCTCGGTCCTCGGCGGAGAGTTGCTCGGCGTGGTGCGATTCAGGGAGTTCGGCGGCGAGGCGATGGGCGTGGCCGAGGAGGACCTCGACAAGGTCGCCCACATTGCGCTGCCCCTCCTCGAGGGCACGAACCTGATGGGCTCCGACGTGGTCGGCCCGAACGCCGATGCCTTCGTCGTCGGCAACAACACCCTCATCTACCTTGAGACCAGCACCGCCGAGGAGGCCGATCGCATCTTCGACGGACTCTCAGTCTGCGGCACGATCGAGATGCCGCTGCAGAAGACCGCGTGGGCCGAGCGGTACGGCAGCCTGGCTGACCGGTTCGGTGTCCGCTGGATGGTGGCGTTCACCGGCGACGTGAAGTTCAGGCCTACTGCCGAGTAGTCATCACGGCCAAGGGCCACCCCATCGGCGCCAGTCGAGGTCTATCCCGCCGCGCCAGCCCTCACGAGCTGCTTGCAGCGTTCGAGCTCCTCGGCGAGGACCGGCGACGGCGGGACCTCGACCTGCTCGAAGGCGAGCCCGAAGTCATCGCAGAACTTCTTCGCGTGCTCGCGGTAGGGCGCAAGCTCGTCCTCGGCGAGGCCGGTGTTGAAGAACAGACCCCGCTTGTAGTGGACGAACAGCCGCTTCGCCATTTCCATGGGATCACGGCCGTACTTCACCACGCGCTCGAGCTTGAGCTCCTTGATCACCATCTCGGCGCTCACCTCGGCCCAGCCTGGGCTCATGAACCACGTGCCCACCTGCTCCTCGATGTATGCGCGGTACCGCTCGGGCGTGAGCATCATGATGATGCAGTCGTCGTAGGGCGGGAGCACGGTGGGGACCGACACGAGTTCCTCGATGCCCTTGAGCGACTGGCAGTAGCCGTAGCCGAGGAACACCGCGTCGACGCTGCCCTCGAGCTGGTCGATCTGCTCGACAATGGCATCGCGCATCTTCTCGGGGTGGATGTGCAACGCGGCCTCGAGCCAGATGACCTCGCTGATGTCGGGGTCACTCTCCACCAGCTGGGCAATCTCGTGCTTGATCATGTCGCAGGCGATGACAGCGATCCTCATGTACGGGTCTCCTGGTTGGGTGCTGTAGTGGGAAAGCGCATCGCGCCGATGAACTTCGACTGGAAGTCGGGGTGGCCTGCGAGATCGATGGCGCGCACGTGACGCGCGATCGCCTCGGCACGGCGGCGAGCGCTCGAGTCGACGAGCGCCATGAGCGCGCCGGTCATCGACGTGTTGCCTGCGAACGACACGCGATCGTGCCAGGCGGCGGGGATCATCCCCATCGCAACGAGTGCCTCCGCGCGGACGTGGTAGCCGAAGCCGCCTGCGATGACGAGCTCGGCGACGTCGGCGATTGCGACCTGCTCGGCCTCGAGCAGCATCTCGATGCCCGAGGAGATCGCCGCGGAGGCGAGCTGCACCTGGCGCACGTCGCGCTGCGTGAGGTAGACGCCGGGCGTGATCTCGAAGGCGCGCGTCCCCTCCCGCTCGCTCACCCGCGATGCGAGCGGGTGCGCTACATCCGCGCGCATGCGGCCGGTGCGGTCGAGCACTCCGGCCTCGATGAGTACGGCGACGAGGTCGAGGAGCCCGCTGCCGCACAAGCCGCGGGCTTCGCCGCCGCCGATGACCTCGATCTCGAGCTCGCCGTCGGCACCTGCCGAGACGCGCTCGATGGCTCCGTTCTCGGCACGCATGCCGTAGGAGATGCTCGCGCCCTCAAGCGCCGGGCCGGCGGCCGTGGAGGCGCCGACGAGCCCGCTTGGGGTGCGCAACACCATCTCGCCGTTGGTCCCGAGGTCGATGAGTAGCACCGAGGACTGGTGCTCGGCGATCGCGGTCGCGAGCAGGCCGGCGGTGATGTCGGCACCCACGAAGGCCGAGATCCCGGGGAGCACGTAGGCGGTCGCCGCGGGGAGCGCGGTGAGCCCGAGCTCGGCTGCCGGGCGCTCCACAGGCGCGATGAACGCCGGCTCGTAGGGCGCGACGCCGAGCGGCGCCGGATCGATGCCCAGCAGGAGGTGCACCATCGTAGTGTTGCCCGCGATCGCCATCTCGCGCAGCTGCGCCGGCGTCTGCCCGAGATCGCCAAGTACGCTGCCGATGAGCTCCTGTATGGTCGCCACGATCGGCTCCCGAAGCGAGTCGGGGCCGTGCGCGGCGACGTGCGTGATGCGCGACATGACGTCGTGACCGAAGGGGTGCTGTGGGTTGAGCGCCGAGCCGGAACCCAGCCGCTGCGCCGTCTCGAGATCGACGATCGACGCGACGACGGTGGTGGTGCCGATGTCGACGACGGCCCCCAGCAGCGGCGCATCACCTTCGATGCCACGCGCCTGCGGCGGCTCGATGTGTACGACCTGCTGCTCACCCCCCTCGACGATCCTGAGTCCGGTGTTGCGGCCACCGTCTTTGCCGGCCGCATCGACCGAGCCGAGCGGCTGCACCACGACGTCGCCCGCGATGCTGGCACGGCACGCGAGCCGGATTCCCTCGGCAAGGCGCTCCTCGCCGAGGAGCATGCGCTCGTCCGTGGTGGGCGGCTCGAGCGGCCCGCGGACGATCACCGCGCAGCGACCGCACGTGCCGAACCCACCGCACGGGGTGTCCACAGCGATGCCCGCCAGCGCCGCGGCCTCCTTGATGGTGAGGCCGGCGGCGACGGTTGCGCGCTCGCCCGCGTGCGTGAAGCTGACGGTACACAGGGGTTCTGACATCGCGTCCTCGGTGACTATAGGAATGGGGGGCCGGAAGCAGTCGCGACCACGATGAACTCGACAAACACGTCGTCCTCCGGGCGAGCTTGCATCGCGACCACCTCATCATGCACCAACGACACGGTCGCAAAGGGCGCCCCGGCGGCCCGCGCAGCTGCCAGCGCCACCTCGGTCGCAAGCGTCTCGGCGCGAAGTCGAGCGGTCGCATAGTCGGTGTAGCTCTCGCGCACGGCGGGCGTGATGACCGCGAACGTCTCATCCGGCTCGGCCTTCACGCGCGCCTCCGCCCGCTCGAGCACGCGTCCCGCGAGCGCGCCGAAGGCGTTGGCGACCTCGGCGTGCCGAGGGATCACCAGCTCGGCACTCAAGTGGCGCTGCACGCTCGGGAACCACGCGGCCACGGGCGCGCCCACCGCGACCAGCGGCGATGCGAGCGCCAAGCCGGTCCTGAGAACCGCCGAGTCCCCCGCGTCAAGCTGGTGCGACAGCAGCGAGATCTCTCCCGCCGAGGGCTCACGGCCGAGGTCCTCGGCGAGGGCTCGGGCGGCGATCTCCTCGGCGAGGCGACGGCCCACGGCGGCCCGGATGGCTTCGGCCACGGAGTCGGCGTCGGAGCGGGCGGCGGTCGCGAGGAGCTGCAGCGCGACGATGGAGGCGGCGCGGTCACCCAGGTCGAGTTCGCCCTGAGCTACGAGCAGGTCGGTGGGCGTGAAAGCGATCTCGAGCACGTGGCCTGCTCGGACGTGCTCGTCGATGTCGAAGAAGGGACCGGCCTCGAGTTCGAGGGCATTCGCGTGAACCGCGCGCCCGTCGAGCAGCCGCAGCGCCGCTTGCTGCGCCGGCGATATCAGGCGCTCAGGCAGCCGAGCCAGCGTGAAGAAGACCGGCTCCTGCGCGACGCGCCCCTCGCTCGCACTCGAAAGCAGCGACTCGAGGCTGCCGAGGACCTCTGGGTACTTCTCGGCGGCCGTGCACAGCGGCACGGCGCGGTCGGGGCCGAGCGTGATCGAGCCCTCGGCGTCGAAACGGATGCGGCTGTCCCCGCCGAGGCCCACCGTGCGCACGTCCAGCGCTTGAACGCGCGTGCGCCATCCGCCGACGAGCGCGCCCTCGGTGCTGACTTCGGGCATGCCGCCGGTGACGAGCGCGATGTCGGTCGTGGTGCCACCCATGTCGGCGACGAGCGCCGAGGTGAGTCCCGAGAGCCGGCAGGCGCCCACGACGCTCGCGGCGGGACCCGACAGCACGGTGTCCACGGGGCGCAGGCGCGCGATCTCCTCGGCAGTGAGGGAGCCGTCGCCCTTGACGACCATGAGCGGCGCCTCGATGCCGAATCCGTCGAGGGTGCCGCGGACGGCGTCGAGCAAGTCACGGACGAGCGGCAGCAAGCGCGCGTTGAGTGCGGCGGTCGTCGCGCGCTCGACCATCCCGATGCGCTGCGACAGCTCGTGCCCGCACACCACCGGCGCCGGGCACACGCTGCCGATGAGCTCGCGGACCGCAGTCTCGTGAGAGTCATTGGCGACGCTGAAGTAGCCCGAGACCGCGAAGGCGTCCACGCTCGGAGCCATGCGCGCGACAGCCTCGCTCACCGCGTCGGTGTCGAGCGGCGTGCGCTGCCGCCCGTCGGGCGAGTGCGCTCCGGCGACGACGGCGACGTCGTGCGCGGGCAGGCCGGCGGGCAGGTCGAAGGTCGCAGGATCCGGCACCGCGACGATCAGCCCGACGCGCGCGCCCTTGCCCTCGACCACAGCGTTGGTGGCGAGCGTCGTGGACAGCGACACGAGCTCGACGCCGTCCAGTTCGTCGGCGTGGATCTTCGCGAGCGCGCTGGCGATGCCCACCGCCAGATCGTTGCGCGTGGTGGGGCTTTTCGCCTTCGCGATGAGGTCGCCGGTCGCGAGGTCCACGGCGACGGCGTCGGTGAAGGTGCCGCCGGTGTCGATCCCGATGCCGATGCGGGCCGAGGCCGACGCGGATGCGGCAGCCGCGCCGGCAACCGGCTCCTCGGCGAGACTGGGCCTTGCCTGGTCCTTGGCCACGCTACGCCACGTTGTGGCCGTCGTAGCGACCGTACTTGCGGGCGGCCATGATGAGCGCGTCGATGTTCTCGGGCGGCGTGTTGATGGGCACCTCACACCCACTGCCGAGGACGAAGCCCGCGGGCGAGTCGAGGGCGCCCTCGCAGATCGCCTTCGCTTCGGCGTCGATCTGCTCGGGCGTGTTGTTGAGCAGGTTGGCCGGGACCACGTTGCCCACCAACACCACACGGTGACCGGCGGCCTCCTTGGCCTCGGCCAGGTTCACGGCGTCGAGCGACCACAGGTCGAAGTCGGCGTCGAGCATCGCCTGCCAGTTGGGCTTGGTCTTGCCGCAGATGTGCAGGCCGGCCAGCGGTGCGCCGGCGGCGTGCAGGTGGTCGGCGATGCGCTTCAGGTACGGCGCCACGAACTCGGTGAAATGCTTGGGCGAGACGAGCGAGCCGGAGCCGATCGGCTCGACGATGAACGGCAGTCCGCCACGCTTGAGGATCGCGTCGATGAAGCGGATGTTCGCCTCGGTGGTCAGTTCGAGCAGCTCGTGGACCTGAGCCTTGTTCTTGTACAGGTCGCGGCTCATCACGTCGAGCGGCCGCAGCGCCGCAGCCGTGGTGAACGGGCCGCCTAGGACGACGGACACGACGACCTCGCCACCGACCTCGGCCACGCAGTGCTCAAGCGCCTCGAGGTAGACCGGCAGGCGGCCATCCTTCTCGGGATCGGGCATGGTGATCTTCGAGAAGTCAAAGCGGTCCTCGAGCGGGAAGACGTCGATCTGCGGCGCGTCCTCGTCGAAGAACTTCATCGTCGTGCCCATGGCCTCGGCGAGCGTCGAGGTGGTCGAGAAGATGGTGATGATGTCGTTGCCGTAGCGGCGGAAGGCGGCGACGTGCGCCTCGCCCATGAGCTTGCCGTTGCGGTTGTACTGCCCCACCTGGATGCCGGTCACGCGCGCCGCGTGGTTCAGGATGAGCGGGAAGCAGGCGACGCGCTGCGGGCGTTCACCCTTCAGGTAGCTCACCACCCGCTCGAGCGAGTTCTGAGAGTCATCCGGGATGCCGAGGGCCGCGAGCTGAGCGGCGGTGTCAGGAGCCGTCATCTACGCCACCGCCCCGGCGAACAGGTCGGCCGCGACGCGGACGGCGCCCGCGGCGTTGTCGGCGTAGCCATCGGCGCCGATCTTCTCGGCGAAGGAGCGCGAGATGGGGCCGCCGCCGATCATGACCTTGAAGCGGTCGCGGATGCCCTCTTCCTCGAGCATCTGGATGACCGAGGCCATGCCGTCCATGGTGGTGGTCATGAGCGTGGAGAGGCAGATAAGCTGCGAGTCGGTCGCCTTCGCAGTCTCGATGAAGTCGGCGAGCGGGACGTCGCGGCCCAGGTCGTGGATCTCGAACCCGGACACGTCGAGCATGATCTTCACGAGATTCTTGCCGATGTCGTGCGTGTCGCCCTGCACCACGCCGATGACGCAGCCGATCTTGGCTGCCTGGTCCGCAGCCTTGAGGTGTGGCTTGAGAACGTCGAGGGCGGCATACATCGCGTCGCTGCAGATGAGGAGCTCGGGGACGAAGTACTCTTCCTCGTCGTAGAGTCGTCCGGCCTCGCTCATGCCCACGACGAGGCCGCGGGTGATCGCCTCATAGGCGTCGAGCCCGGTTTCCACGGCCTCGTGAGCCGCGCCCACCGCGAGCTCGTCGTCCATCTCGAGGACGCCCTTTGCGAGATCGGCGAGGATCTCTTCCTTTGAACGTGGCATGCCGGTGCCTCTCAAGTCGAGCCGCGCGGTGCGGCGATTACCCTGCCGGACGAAGTTCGTCGGTGCTGTCTGTCGTGTCGCTCTCGCATGCGCGCTCGATGCCTTCGGCGATCGCGCGGATGTTGGCCACGGGCGTGCGCGGCCCGATCCCACAGGCCGGCGCGATGATGCCCACGCCGTCGCGCATGCGGGCCTCGGCGACCTGTCGGACCGTCTCGGCCTTGCCGTACTCGAGCAGATACGTGCTCACGTTGCCCATTGAGACGTGCTCGGGGGCGAGCGCGCGCAGCGTGCGGAACGAGACGTTGCTGTCGATGCTGATGCACGGTGCCGCGACGCGGTCGAGCGCTCCGTCGAGCGCCTTGATGTCGCCGCAGATGTGCACGATCGACGGGATCCCTCTCGCCGAGAAGTGTTCGACGATGCGGTTGATGTAGGGCAGCGCGAACTCGTCGAACGCTGTGGCGCCGATGAGCTCGCCGGTGCCGCTGGGATCCGCGATGCACACGGTGTCCGCACCCGCGTCGACGAGCACGTCGCCCAGCGAGATCGCGGCCGACGCCGAGAGCTCGAGCAGCGCGTGAGCCGCGTCCTTGTCTCGGCGCATCGCTCTGTAGAAGGTCAGCGGCTCGATCAGCGAGGTGGCAAGCGAGATGGGGCCGGTGAGGCTCGCGATCATCGGCATGTCGGGCCGCTCGGCCACGAGCATGCGGGTCGCCTCGGCGACGATTCCCGCGCGGCTCTCGCTTGCCGAGAACTCGCGCACGGAGTCGACCTGTGCGAGTGACTCGATCGCGTACTCCGTGACCCGGGGCTCAGTCTCGCGCGCACCCAAGTCGACCCGGGCGCCCATCGCCTCGGCCTCGATCGTCATGCAGAACGGAGCGCCGAGGTTCTCGATGCCGCCGAGCTCCGCCATTCCGGCCACGAGTGTGGCCATGCTCGTCGCGTCTTCGTGGGCACGCGGCCAGGCCTCGCCCACGGCGTCCATGACGTCGACGACCGCCATGTTCATCATGCCACCGGGACAGACGAACGGAGCTCGGTCGACAGGCTGTCGGAGGAGCGTCGATCGCAGTCGCTGCTTTGCGTTGAGTTCGGGCACCGGGGGTCCGTCCGAGCAGTCACGAGGGCTGCAGGTAATCGTTGCGCTAATGAGTACTATAGGATTGTATTATGGCATGCAGCGCAACGAATCGGAATAGCCAGACTCCGACGAACGCGGTCGCGGCTGTGGGGCTTGCGCGCGCTATCGCCCCAGCACCTGGAGCCAACGACCCGCGTAGAAGCCCACAACGGCGACCACGCCGGTCAGCGCCGTGCCCCATACCGTATCGATGAGTGAGATCTGCCAGGGCCAGTCTCGGATGGTCGACAGGTTGGTGAGGTCGTACGTCGCGTAAGCGATGAGACCCAACAGGGCGCCCCGCCACAGGGCGCCTACGACCGACGCCTCGCGCAGCCCGGGGAGGACGGCGAGCGCGATGACCCCCACCACGTACAGCAGGTAGAAGCCGAGGGCCACGCCCAACTTCGGCTCCGGCGCCAACAGATCACCGAGCAGCGGCCGGTAGAGCCGCGGAGTGGCCAAGGACAGCCACACGAAGTCCAACGCGAAGAACGCGGCGGCGGTCATCAGGTACAGGCCGATGAGCTTCCCAGCAGTCATGAGCGACCCCCTCTTGGCGCGGCGGCATACGCTTGGACGCGCCCCAAGTCCTCCAAGCGTACCTGCATCACGTCGATCATTCCGTGCTCGAAGCCGGTTCGGCAGTACGACAAGTAGTAGCGCCACATTCGGATGAACCGGTCATCGAACCCTAGACTTCTCACCTGAGGAAGCACCGACTCGAAGCGAGCGGCCCAGGCCGCCAACGTACGTGCGTAGTCGTGACCGAAGAAGTAGGGCTCGCCCATCGCCAGACCGGCGTGCTCGGCAGCGCGTCGAAATCGCTCAGGGCTCGGCAGCATGCCGCCGGGGAAGATGTATCGCTGGATGAAGTCTGGGTCGCTTCGGTACTGCTCGAACGCGTTCTCGCTGATGGTTATGGTCTGCAGGCTCGCAACCGAGCCGGGCGCGAGAAGTTCCCGGACCCTGCCGAAGAACACCGGCCACCACCGCTCCCCCACCGCCTCGAACATCTCGATCGACGCGATGCCGTCGTAGGAGCCGCCGATGTTTCGATAGTCCTGCAGCCGTATCTCGACCTGCCCGTCGAGCCCCTCTTCCGCGACGCGCTTCGACGCGTGCCGCGCCTGCTCCTCGGACAAGGTCACTCCCGTCACACGGCAACCCGCCTCCTTCGCGGCATGGATGGCGAACCCGCCCCAGCCGCAGCCGATCTCGAGCAGGTGGTCGCCGGTGGCCGGCTGAATGAGTTCAAGGACACGGTCCCACTTGCGTACCTGGCCATGTTCGAGCTGCTCGGGAGTGGGGATACCTCCCGCCTCCTCCGGCAGGCAGGCCGCCGAGTAGGTCAACGAATCGTCGAGCCAGAGTTCGTAGAAGTCGTTGCCCAGGTCGTAGTGCGCCGCGACGTTGCGCCTGGAGCCGCCGTCCTCGTCGTTGTCCCTGAGCGCATGACGCACCCGCTCGATGGGACGCATGAGCGCAGGTACCGCCGAGGACCAGCCGGCGTCAAGGTTGTGCAATCCCAGCGCAAGCACCGAGTCGAGGTCCTCGGTCCGCCACGCTCCGTCCATGTAGCCCTCCGCGAGTGCGATGCTGCCGCCGAGCAGCAGTCGGCGCGGGAAAGTCATGTCGACGAGCTCTATGCGCGCTGTGCAGCCCTTCGCGGGTCCGCGAAACACGTGCTCCGAGCCGTCAGGCATCGCGACCGTGAGCTCGCCGGAACGCAGCCCGCGCAGCAGCAACGCCGCAAGCGCCGGCCAGGGGCCGGCCGCACGCAAGCGATGCTTTGCGTCGCCCCTCTTCATAGCGTGGTCTCCTCGGCAGGCGGCGGAGTGTGTGGATGGAAAGGTACCCGCTTCAGCCACAATTTCAGGGCCTGCCAGTGAATGCGCATCAACGCCATCACGCTGATGGGACCCATTCCGAGCACCGTGGACAGCAACGCGGAATCAGTGATCGGCGAGGCGGTGATGTCGATGGAGGAGGTGAGGACGCCGGCCCCGGCCACAAGGTCTCGGATGCTGGCGCGAACGTGTTCGCCGGGCGAAGACAAGGTGAACTCGTAGACGACATCGTCGATCGGCATGAACGGCGAGACGTAGAACGCCTTCTTCGCGCTATGGACCCGCGAGAAGTCGAATGGTCTCCCTTGGTCGTGCAGCAGGTAGTTGTGATGATCACGAAACGTGTTGTGCACCTCGGCGAGCACGGCGCGAACTGTCCCGTCGACGCCGAAGCAGTACCACAGCGATATCGGGTAGAACCGTGCCCCGAGGACGCGGGGAAAGGTCACCAACAGCACTCGCCCACCCACGATGTCGACGCCGGCGCGGGCGCATAGCGCTTCGATCCACGGGCGCAGGGGCGTGCCGTCACGCGGACCGTGATCGCGGTCCCACAGTGAAGTGAGGTTGGCGGCATTGTGCGAGAAGCGACGAAGACCCGAGTCCAGTTCGTCCAGTTCGTCCAGATCGACGCCGATGTAGTAGATGGGGTAACTGAACGCGTTGCGGGCAGGCGTGGTTCGAACGTGCGCGATCGACCCTGTGTAGAGCACACTCTTCATCAGCGTAGCTCCCCGCCAGCCTCGGACACGGTGGCCACCGCCGGGAACTCGCTCGGCAGAAGCTTTCGCGTCTGCCCGAGGAGCGGCGGCTCGACCCCTTCGAGCACCTTCGTCCGGCTGACATCGAGCTCCTCGCCCCAGGGCAGCGCCACTCCCAGCGGCTCGGCGACCTTGATCGCCGAGAGGATCCCGTCCTCGTGGAAGCCGTAGCGCGTCCACGCACCCGCGTACCAGATGCGGTCCACACCCTGGATCTGGGGGACGCGCTTCTGTGCGGCGACCGCGGCCTTGGAGTACATGGGGTGCTGGAAGACGAGCTCCATGAGCTTCGTCCCCTCGGACGGTTCACGGTCGCGGTTCAGCGTCTCCATGATGGTAGGGGTGCCCTTGGGAAGCTGCTGCAGCGAGTTGATGCGGTAGGTGAGCATGAGCATCGCCTTGGTCGGGTCGCTCGTCGCCGAGTACCAGTTCCACGATGCCCATGCACGGCGGGAGTGCGGCATGAACGACTCGTCGGTGTGAAGGACGACGTCGTTGTCCCAGTAGTTGAAGGCGCCGAGCACCTCCCGTTCCGCCAGCGACAGTCCGCCGCCAAGAATCACGCGGGTCTCAGGTGGGTGCGTGGCCATCACGACCTGGTCGTAATCGCACGCTCGTCGAGTCGTGTGCACCCGGACACCGGTCTTTGTGCGCTCGACTCTCTCCGCAGGCTCGGCGTCGAACACCTCGCCGGAGAACGATCGCGCAGCCGCCTCGACGTAGCGTCGCGCGCCGCCGGGAACCGACAGCCACATCGGCTTGCCGAGCACGTGAAGCAAGCCGTGGTTGTCGCAGAAGTGCAGGAACGTCAGCGCCGGATAGTCGAGCATGTCACCCGGCGGAGTCGACCAGATGGCGTCGCCCATCGGGATCAGATACCAGTCTGTGAACGCGTCGGAGTAGCCCTCGCGCTTCATGAGCTGGCCGAGCGTCAGGTCCGCGACGCTGGGGTCCGCTAACAGCCGGTCCGCGTCACGTGAGAGCCGAAGGACATCGGAGAGCATGCGCAGGAACGTGGGGTTCGCAAGGTTCTTGCGCTGCGCGAAGACACTGTCGAGGTTGGTGCCGGACCATTCGATTCCCGCATCTCGCACCTGCACCGAGAAGGACATGTCCGCATCGACAGCGTCGACTCCCAAGTGGCTGAAGAACCTTGTGAGATTCGGGTACGTCCGCCGATTGAAGACCTGAAAACCGGTGTCCACCGGAAATGCGCCCGAGCCGATGTCGAGGTCGACCGTGCATGTGTGCCCGCCGAGACGCGCATCGGCCTCGTACACATCGACGTCATGGGCGGGAGACAGGAGCCATGCCGCCGATATCCCGGCGATGCCTGAACCGATGACCGCGATTCGCATGGGGGCCCCTCCGCTGTCGTCGAGACGGTCGGGTCGAGAACTGGGGATACATTCCAATAGGACTTCTACCCGTTTGGAAAGCCACGTTCTCCGCGCCGCACAAGGAGGCTCTGCCCTTGCGTTCGATTCTCATCACGGGCGTGTCGAGCGGCATCGGACGCGCTTGCGCCAACCGCTTCTCGGCAGCGGGCTGGTCGGTGACGGGGACGGTGCGCGATACCGCACTCCGGCCGGTCGAGCTCGACGAGGGCGTCGTCCTTGCCCGCCTCGACCTGGCGCACGCAGGCGGCGCAACGGCGCTCGCCGAGGAGCTGCTCGCCAAGGATGCCTGTCCGGACGTGGTGCTCAACAACGCCGGCATGGTGATGTTCGGCCCCATTGAGGAGACGAGCGACGACGACTTCGCGCACATCTTCCAGGTGAACGTGTTCGGCCAACTCGAACTCATTCGGGCCCTGCTGCCGACCATGCGCGAACGCGGGAGCGGAACCATCGTCAACGTGACGTCGCTCGGCGGGACGATGACATTCCCCTTCTTCGGCGTGTACAACTCGACGAAGTGGACTCTTGAAGGAATCTCCGAGGGACTGTGGCATGAGCTCAAGCCGTTCGGCATCCGGGTGAAGGTCATCGAGCCGGGGTTTGTCGAGACTGCGGTCTGGGACAAGGCCCTGCCCGGCAGGACGGACACCGGAGAGCGCTCTCGCGCCGTCTCCACGACGGGTGCATACGACCGATTTCTCCAGTCGATGGTTGCGTTCGAGGGGTCGATCACGAACCGCACGACCGCCGAGGCCGCGGCGGTCCAGATCGAGCGGGCGATCAACGACGACAGCGACCGACTTCGCTACCCTGTCGCGGCATATGCCCGACCCATCATCGCCGCGCGGCGGTGGATGGGAAGCCAGTTCATGATGCGGTTCTTTCATGACCGCTGGATGGGGCGGTAGGCGACATGCCGGCAAGCGTCGAGCTGCTCACAAACAAGGTGCGCCTCGGCATCTCGGCATGCGTGTATAACTGCCCGGTGCGCTACAACGGCCGCGCGTTCGATGCGGTCACGCACCTGGGGCGCGAGCGCTCCGACTACGTGTTCACCCCTGTGTGCCCTGAGTGCCTGGCGGGTCTCGGCGTGCCGAGGGCCGCCATCCACCTGACCGGACCCGGCGCCGATGTGCTCGCGGGTGACGCAGGCGTGCGTGACCGCCGGGGACACGATGTCACCGAGCAGGTGATCGCGGGCGCACAGGCAGCGATCGACGCGCTCCAGCGAGCACATGTGCAGGCGGTGATAGTGCGCGAGGCATCTCCGACGTGCGGGCTCACCAAGGCACGCGTCGGCAAGCGCCGGACCGCCGAGACGGGAGCCGGGGTCTTCGGCGAGATGCTGCTGCAGAGCGGCTGGTTCCTGATTCCCGATGAGGCGCTTGCCAGCCCGGTCAAATGGTGGGACTGGCGCCGCCGCATGCACGCCTGGCTGTGGCTGAAGGACCGCGACCTCGCATCGGCGCGCGACCTCTACGACGCGTGGCACGTGCTCAAGTTCGTGGTCCAGGAGATCGACCGGCCGCTCGCCGACTCGGTGGGCCGCCGGCTCGCCGCACTACCCAAGCACCCCGCTGCCGATGATCTTGAGGCGATCCGAGCCGACATCCTTGACGCGCTCCGGTGTCCCAGCACCTTGCCGAGGATCCGGCAAGCCATGTGGAAGACGTACGTGCACGCGAAGAAGAAGGGCCAGCTCGACGGCGTCGACCTGCACGACCTACGCGTCACGAGCCCCGAAGTGGTAGCCAACTCGAGCACGATCGCCGCCGAACTCGCCTTGCTGGAGCGCGTCAGCTTCGAGAATGACCTGCTGTTCGCGACCACTCCGGTGCTCTCACGTGACCGGCGGCGCGTGCGGGCACGCGACGAGGACCGCTCGGCAGGGTGACTGCTGCGCGCAGGCGGATGGAAGCGCCGCCGGTCTGATTCGTCAGGGACCAGACGGCGAACGGCTGACACGCGTCACAGGCGCCCCGCGTCCTACATGTGCTCGAGGGCCTGCTCAAGATCGCCGATCAGGTCGTCGACGTGCTCGATTCCGACGGATACCCGGATGAGGTCCTCGGTGATACCGATGCTTCGACGGACGTCTTCCGGCATCGACAGATGCGTCATCGTGAACGGCTGCTCGATGAGGGACTCGACCCCGCCGAGCGACTCGGCGAGGACGAAGACCTCGACCGCCTCCAGCATCCTGCGCGCTTCCTCTTGGCCGCCCGCGATCCGGAACGAGAAGGTGCCGCCGAAGCCGGTCGCCTGAGAGCACGCGAGCTCATGCTGCGGGTGACTCGGCAGCCCGGGGTGCAACACCTGCGTGATCTTCGGGTGCGCTTCAAGCCAATGGGCGAGCTCGAGGGCGTTTCGGTTGTGGGCCTCCATGCGTACTGCGAGCGTCTTCACGCCGCGCAGTACGAGGAAGCAATCGAACGGGGCCTGCGCCGCGCCGAGCGCGTTCTGCAGGAAGCCGATGCGCTCGGCGAGCGCCTCGTCGTTCACGATCAGGGCACCGCCGACGACGTCGCTGTGACCGTTGATGTACTTGGTGGTCGAGTGCATGACCATGTCGATGCCGAGCTCGAGAGGACGCTGGAAGTACGGCGACAAGAACGTGTTGTCGCAGATGGTCAGGATGCCCCGACATCGTGCGAACTCTGCGAGGGCTGCCAGGTCGACCAGGTTCATGAGTGGATTGGTGGGCGTCTCGACCCAGATCGCCTTGGTGTCCGTGGTCACGGCTGCCGCCACGGCCTCGAGGTCGCGCAGGTTCACGAAGTCCACCGCGATCCCCTTGTCGGCGACCACCGAGGTCAGCAGTCGGTACGTGCCTCCGTAGAGGTCGTCGTGGACGATCAGGTGGTCGCCGGAGTTGAAACTCCATAGCGCGGTGGCGATCGCCGCCATACCCGTGGAGAAGGCGAAGGCAGCCGAGCCGCCTTCAAGCGCGGCGAGACACTCCTGCAGTGCCTTGCGCGTCGGGTTGCCCGACCGCGTGTAGTCGAACTCGCGCGGCTTATCGAAGCCCTCGAACGCGAACGTCGACGTCTGATAGATCGGCGGCATGACGGCGCCGTGAGCGGGGTCGGGCTCATGTCCTGCGTGGATCGCAAGCGTCTCGAATCTCACGGGTCGTCCTCCTCGTTGCGCGCGGTGCGTATTGGGGCGGGATAGTAGCACGCATCCGCGCGATTTCGGTGCGGTTCAGGCGCTCTACTCCGCCCCAGTTCGGTGCGGAATCCCGCACAAACGCATATCTCGCACTCCTTTGGTGCGATGAAATGCGCTCGCTCGGCTGTATGCTGCGCCCACCCTGCATCACGAATCGGAGTGCACGAGTGACAACGGATTCAAGACAACCGTCATGTGGAATCACCCCCGGCGAGTCCTGCGGCTGCGCGGGCGGGTCGGTCGAGGACGCCGCGTTCCGCTGGTCCGCCTTCACGAAGAACGAACGCCTGACGCTGCTGGCTGCGACCGCGGTGGTGATCGGCGGGATAGCGGCGGCCGCAGTGAACCCCAGCCCGCTCGACGCTGCTCCGAAGGTAGCCGCGCAATCGCAGCCGCCCCACGCCTCATGTCCCACGACTCCTACATCGGCGGGCGCTACGACGACCACGGCGTCCTCGGCGACCTCCGCCCCGGCGACCGTGTCGGCCACCGGCGCCTCTGCGGGCACGAGCGCCCGGACCGCCGTGTCCCGGCAGACAACCGAGCCGCGACGCCCGGCAGCCCGCACCAAGCCTGCGCCCAAGACGACGCAGCCCGCTGTGAGCCCGACACCCGCACCGCGCTACGTCAGCTTCGGCAGCTTCGAGGGCGCTCCTCTCAAGTGGCGCGTGCTCGCCGAGAACGACGACGAGTTGCTGCTCCTCTCCGAGTACGTGCTGTCCGCCGGTGCGTTCGAGAGCGACTGGGAGACTGCCGACGCGAGCGCATACGGACCGAGCGAGATCCGCGCGTGGCTGCGTACCCGATTCGCTCCCGCCGCGTTCAGCGCCGAGGAGAGCGCCGCGCTCCTGCCCCACGCGGGGGGCGCTGCCTCTGGTGACGCTGTCTTCCTACTCGATGCCGCCGAGACGACCCGGTACCTTTCCGCGGCCGTGAGCCGCCAGGCAGCGCCCGGGACAGCGGCGGCCACCGGTGCCGCCGGCTACAGCGGCGAGGCGCTCGCCGTGACCCGCGGCTTCTCTGCGTGGTGGCTCGCAGACGCCGGCAGCCAGGCCGGTACCGCGAAATACGTGGGCAGCGACGGGGTCCTCGGCAGCCAGCTCGTCTACTACGCCGATCTGGGCGTGCGTCCCGCCATCCGCGTGGACCGCACCAAGGCCGTCCTCACGCCTGCCGCAGGGACGGACTAGCCGATGCGCACCCTCGAAGTCACTCAATCTTGTGCCGGCATCGCCCACGAGCGAATGCCCAAGGCGCCTCGGCGCCCTACGCGATGTAGCTAGCCTGAACGCGCTTGGCGCGCGGGCAGGCCCACAACACCCCGACCACATGCAGCCGATGCGTCCACGAGGATGCCGGCTTGGTACCGCACAACCCAAGGAGGAACGTCGTGTCTTTTGCTCGAACCCGAAACCGCTCGGTCGCCCGTGTGATGGTGGCCGCGCTCGTACTGCAGGCCGTGATATCCGGCCTGTCGGTGGGCATCGCTGCCGGCGCACCCGCCACCAGCCCCCAACCGTATCCCTGGAGCCGCACCTCTGCGCCTGCGACCGGTGACTACATCGCCGACTCGTACGACGGCGTCGGTGCCGGTCACGTCTTCGAGAACGTCACCACCGACCGGCTGCTCGACATACTCAGCAGCAACGGTAGCTACTACATCGTCTTCGGCGGTCCTGAGCACGCGACCAGCCAGAAGGCGCTCGCCGTCATCAACGAGCAGGCGAAGAAGGACGGGATCACGAAGATCTACCACTTCGATCCCTACCTCGACGGCTTCCAGCTCGACATCACCGACACGATCCCCGGGGGCGTTGGCTCCTGGACCGGCGGCACGTCGGTGAACTACGGCGGCCCTGCCAAGGTGAACGAGGTATGGCGCCTGATCACCGACCGCCTGCCCGCCTCAGCGATCGAGACCGGCGGCGCACTCTATGGCTACGACGGCCAGGAGACGCTTCTCTTCTCGGTGACCACCACCGACCGCACGAACGTACAGACCGGCAAGACCATCAACGGCTCGTACAAGCTTCGCCCCGCCGGCGTCCCGAACTTCGATGCCACGGTCGCCGCCGAGAAGATCTCGGCCGTCTTCCACAAGGGCGCTGCCGGAGCCGTCATCCCCAGCTCCACCCGCTCGCAGTACGCGTTCTTCAAGCGCCTCTACGACGCCAGCGCCAGCAACTTCAACAGTGGCACGCCGACCGTCAACAAGATCGGCGGCCCCGTCGAAGTCTTCAGAGATGCTGACTTCCCCAACGGCGGCGACGGCTTCGCGCTCGAGTCGATCGACGTCAAGCAGCTCTACAACCTGCTCAACACGCCCGGCGAACACGCGATACTCTTCGCCGGCCAGGGCTGCCACAACACGCAGGCGATCATCGGCAGCGTGGCTCTACGTGCCAAGGAGCTCGGTCTGTCCAAGGTCTATGTCGCTGACTTCGCCCTCAACAGCAACGTCAAGTTCGGCACCGGCGCTAACATCGACTCCGCCGAGACGATCTCCGCCACCGGCGGCCTGTGGGTGCGCAACAGCGCGACCAGCACGTCCAACAAGTTCAGCTACGTCTACGCCGAGCTGACCAAGTACCTGGGCAACTGGGTCACGGAGAACTCCTCCAAGAAGAGCAACAGCATCGCCTACTACCCGAACGGCGACGTCGACTCGACGCTCACCACCAACCCGTACGTCAGCCTCGGCGGCGGCGTGTATGCCGACAACCCGGCCCTTGGCAGCAACGAGCCCAACGCTCGTCGCCTCCAGGTGCCGTTCCTCATCAGCTACAACAAGGACGCCCGTGAGCCGGTCACCCACCAGTGGCTGCACCTGAACAGCGCCAGCACCGAGACGACCAAGGTCTACACCGAGTACATGCTTGAGCTTTCGTGGGTCCGCAACACCGCAGAGGCTGTCGCCGACACGAGCGTGTACGTGGACGGGCTGACCCGCTCCCAGTTCGCTTCTGAAGCCGTGAGTGCTCTCGACGGTGTGCTCAAGCCCGTCCACGACTACGTCGCCGCCTACGAGCTGGCGCCGGTTCCCACGGTCAACGGGCTGGCCAAGGTCGGCAGCACGCTGTCGGCAGTGACCGGCAGCTGGTTCCCGGAGCCCGCATTCGGCTATCAGTGGTACGCGAACGGCGCACCCATCGCGGGCGCCACATCGAGCACCTACGCGGTCTCCTCGGCAGTCGTGGGCAAGGCGATCAGCGTCAAGGTCACCGGCACCAAGGCCGGCTTCCCCACCGTGTCCCGCACCTCCAAGCAGACCGCCCTTGTGACCGGCAGCTTCACCAAGACGCCGACCCCCGTCATCAAGGGCACCGCCCGGGTCGGCTATACGCTCAAGGCGTACACCGGCACCTGGAGCCCCACCCCGACCTTCAGCTACCAGTGGTACGCGAACGGCGTGAAGATCAGCCGCGCGACCAGCGCCAGCCTCAAGCTCGGCTCGGCCCTGCACGGCAAGCGGATCACCGTGAAGGTCACAGCTAAGCGCCCGTACTACACGACCGTCACCAAGGCTTCGGCCGCGACAGCGAGGGTTCAGTGACCAGCAGCAACATCTTCTCGGGGGGCGCGCTCACAGTCGTGGGCGCGCTCTTCGTCATCCTCTTCGTCCTGAGAAGGAGGGGGCTGAACTTCAGCCTCCTCATTCTCGGGGCCTTGATCGCAGGCGTGGTGGTCGGAGCGGCGTTCCAGGGCTACACGGACTGGATCAACCCTGTGGGCAAGGTCTACGTCAGCGTGCTCAACGCTCTGGTGATCCCGCTCATCATGGTGTCCATCCTGAGCAGCGTGACGTCTCTGGGCTCGGTGGCCCGGCTCAAGGGCATCGGCACCAAGTCGGCGTTCTGGCTGCTCACGACCACCGCGCTGTCGATCATCCTGACGCTCGGACTGGCCCTGGCGCTCGGCATCGGGCGCGGCTCAGGGCTCTCGATCGCCGGAGTGAACGCCGCGAACTACCAAGGGGCGTTGTCGTCCTTCTCGCAGGTGTTCGTGGGGATGTTCCCGCGCAACCTCGTGAGCGACATGAACGAGGAGAACATCGTCCCGATCATCCTGTTCTCCGTGCTCATGGCAGTCGCCTACGTGTTGGCCGCCGAGGACAACGCCGAGAAGGTGAAGCCGTTCAAGGACGGCGTCGAGGCGATCAAGACCGTCATCTTCAAGGCGGTCGGCTTCGTCATCGAGCTCACCCCGTATGCGGTGCTCGCACTCACCGCCACTGTTACCTCGAACGGTCTGTCGAACCTCGACGTGATGTGGTCGCTCCTGGCGCTGCTCATCTTCTCGTTCGTCGCCTTCGGGATCGACACGTGGATCGTGAACGCTGTGCTGCTCAAGGCCGCGGCCGGCCTCAACCCGGTGCGCTTCTTCCGAAAGATCCTGCCGGCGCAGATGGTCGGCTTCTCGACGCAGTCCAGCGCAGGCACCCTCCCACTCACGACCCGCATCCTCACCGAGGAGATCGGCGTCGCCCCCTCGGTCGCGAACTTCACGGCCTCACTCGGCACGACCATCGGCATGCCGGGCTGCTCCGGCATCTGGCCGATCCTCGTCGCTGTGTACGGCATCCACGGGCTCGGGCTGTCGTACGGCCCTCGTGAGTACGCGCTGCTCGCCGTGTTCAGCCTCATCGTCTCCCTCGGCACTGCAGGAGTCCCGGGCACGTCGACCATAGTGACCGCCGGTGTGCTCACCGCGGCCGGCCTGCCGCTCGAGATCCTCGTGCTGGTCCTCCCGATCTCCGCCATCGCCGACACCGGGCGTACCGCGACCAACATCACGGCCGCAATGGTCGCCTCGGCGATCGTCGCCCGCCAAGAGGGCGTACTCGATGACGCGATCTTCGAGGGCCGATCCCACGAGGACACGCTGCCTTCGGTGACACGGGCCCCCCTACCCGCCCAGCCCGCCGAGGACCCGGCGCACGTGGGCCAAGCGGCCGCTGTCGCGCTACCCCCAGAATTCGCCGTGGGCGAGTCCTGCCCGCTCTAGGAACCGAAAGGCTCTCGCAATGCGCTATGACTCACACCCACGCAGGTGCCGGCTGGGACAGCGAGTCCTCGGCCGCTTGGCAGTCATGTTCGCGCTCGTGGCATGGCTGACGGTGGCCGCCCCGGGTGCCGTTCACGTCGCCTACGCAGCTCCGCTCGAGGACTGCGACGCTGACGGCTTCGACGATGCCACCGGCGTCGCCGTCCCCTGGCCAGGCTTCGACGAGACCCACGGTGACACGCCGGCCGGTCCCGGAACGGCCGCTTGGTGGATCGAGCAGCAGAAGGGCTCCGGCTCCTCTAGCGGTTCCGGGTCGGGGTCGGGCGGCACCGGCTCAAGCGGCGGCACCGGCTCGAGCGGCTCCAGCGGCGGCACTGGTGGGTCGTCGTCGGGTGGGACATCGGGAGGCAGCTCGACGAAAGCTGGCGCGAAGGCTCCGGCCCGAGGCGCGGGCACCGAGCAGCCTTCAGGCGGCTCTGCGCAGTCCGCAGCCGTCTCGGGAGGATCGGTCGCCCAGAACGTGAACTCTGTCTCGGCGTCACAGACCAGCGTTGCTGCGTCGTCGACGTCCGCCGCGGGTACTGTGGCCTCCGCAACCGCGCTGGGCACCGCGCCCGCTGTCAGCGTGCTCGGAACCACCGCCCCCGGCACGCCTGCATCCAACGGCCGCGGTCTCTGGGAAGCACTCACGGCCGGCCTGTCGGGCGACGAGGACGAACGTCTCGCCGGTCTCGGCCTGCTGGGCGCGCTCGCGGCGGCCGGTGGCCTGGCCGTGGGCGTCACGACGGTTCGCGACTCCGGACAGCGGAGACGCCGGCGGCGAATCGATCGCGAAGTCTAGCAACCGCGGTCAGCCGTCAGCGGTCCTGGCCGACCGGCCGCCAGAACTCCGGTCGGCGCAATGCTTGCACATGCCGCTGGTGTGAATGTCCTCGACACATATTCGTCGCCGGATCATCGGCCTCAGAAGGGCGCGCGTCAGCTGCGCGTCGTCGTGGCCAAGCTGTGGGTGACGCTGTCCACCATAGTCGGGATCGGCGTCGTCGGCATGGCCACGCGCTCGGCGATGGGTGAGACGCTCCACAGCCGAGTCCTCGAGCGCTTCGGGTTCGCCCCATCCGACTGGCTCTCCGCAGGCGCCGGACGCAGCGTCTCCTCGGCGTTGTTCACGTCGAGTGCGGGCGCTTTCTGGTTCGCGGTGCTGGCGATCGCTGTGCTGATGGGCTCCATCGAATGGCGCTGGGGACACCTCGCGGCGCTGCTCGGATTCTGGGGTAGCCACGTGATCACGCTGGTAGCGTCCGCAGTGCCGATGGCGATGATCGGCTGGTTCGACGCTCGTCTCGCGCAGCTTCTGTTGACGGTGCGCGACGTGGGCCCGTAGGCAGGCTATGCCGGCGCTCTGGGGTGGGTCATCGCCGAGCAGAAGACGGGCCTACGCGTCCCGCTGCTCATCGCGGCCTTAGGCTACCTCGGCGTGTCGTTGGCTCGTGCGCTCGGGGCCGCGCCAGTCTCTGCTCTCGACATCTCCGCGGCGCTCACCCATGCGGTCGCGCTGCCGGTCGGAGTCCTCCTGGCATGGCTCATCATGCGTCGGCCGACTGCGGGACCTTTGCGCGCGAAGGCCGAAGGACGCTCTCCAGATAGCCCATGATCGGGTTCTCGCCGGAGTTGACGTGCGTGGTTGCAGCGAAGGCCGTTGGCAGCAAGACCCCCTCAGGGTAGACGAGGTACCGCTTCTCCCACCGAGGGTCGAACTTGTCCTTGTAGGCTCGAAGCCCCTTGAACCCGTAGAAGGCGCTGCCGTGCTCGTACACGAGCCTCAGCGCCTTCTCCGCGGCGGGGTCCTGAGCGGACTCGCCCACTCCCGCAAGCGGGCTGACTCCCAGGTTGAAGGTTGCGAAGCCGCGATCGCGCGCGTACTCGATGAGGCGCACGAACAGATAGTCCATCGTTCCGGAAGGAGCGTCCGGCAGGTAACGCATGAGGTCGATCGTCGCCTCGTTCGCCCGCCGCTCGAAGAGGAGGTTCGCGAAGGCGACGATCTCTCCGGAAGGCGCACGGACCACCATGACCGGGCAGCCTCGCAGGTAGTGCTCGTCGAACCAGCCGAGGGCGAACCGCTTCTCGGCGCCCTTCATCGACGCAAGCCACGCGTCGCTCACGTGCCGCAGTTGCCTCATGGCCGTAGCGGGCACCGGCGCCTCGATCACCTGCGCCTGATACCCCGCTTCATCGAGCTGATTGATCCGATGGCGCAGGGACTTATGCGACTTCCCCGCGAGCGTGAAGCTGTGCAGGTCCACGATCGCCTCGTTGCCGGTGTGGACCGCCGAGAACCCGAGCTCGAAGAGGCCCTCGAGGCTGTCCTCTCGCACCTCGTACCACACCACGCGCCAGCCGTTGATGGCGGCCGCCTTCGTGAAGCCGGCGACCGCCTCGACCGCGTCATCCGGTGGCCCGATCGGCTCGCCGAGGACGACCGCGATGCCGCCCGACAACGCGTACGCGATCAACGACCCGCCGGGGCTGAACCAATATGCCTTGTCGGGCAGCAGGGCCATCGGCGAGAGCGAGGTACTGCCCCACTCGTCGACGATAGCGCGTGCTCGGCGGTGTTCCGCGGCCGAGGCGGGGTGGCGCACCAGCACCGGCCTCAGGAGCATGAGGAGCGCGAAGGCGAGGGTAGCCGCGCCGATGAGGTAGATCGAGTCGGCGAAGTAGCGGCCGAAACCGGTGATCGGCTCGATACCCGGGTCGTAGAAGTACACGAACATGTCGAAGGTCTGCACGAGCGCTGCTCTTAGGCCGAAGTTGACGCTGAACTGGCGGTCGAGCAGCCAGAACCCCACAGCTCCATAGGCCAGGGTGATGGCGAATGCGCCGGCCAGTACGCGCAGCCCCTGGCGGATCGAAGGCTCGTCCGAGCGAGCGTAGAAGGCCGAGCGGTTGACCACGAGCCAGATCATGACGCTCGAGGCCACGAGCGCCTCTTCCCAGTCGAGGCCTTTGACCAGGTGACTGACCGCCGACGCGGCCAGCAGGCCGACCGTGAGCACGTACGCGGTGTGCTTATGGTGCGACAGCCCACGAGACAACATGAGCAGACCGACGCCGGCCAGCGCGGCGGACAGGTGTCCGTACGTCATCTGGAACGGAAGGTAGCGCTCGATGAACGCGATGCGCGATGCCAGGCTCGGCGTGGCCGCCGACAGTATGTTGACCACTCCCACGACGAAGACGAACACCGCCGACGCGCGAGCCACCAGTGTGGACTTCGCCCTATCGGTGGCGGCGAACGTCGACACGCGCGGCAGCATGAGCGATCCGATACCAAGCGGGATCCAGAAGGTCAGTCCCCGGAACGTCAGCGAGATCGCGAGGGCCGTCCCCGCGGGCACGCCGAGGGTGGCCAGCAGCAGGCTCACCGCTCCTTCGACCACGCCCACGCCCTGCGGGACGAACGATGTCAGCCACACCACGATGCCGATCGCGTAACCCGCCACAAGGGCGCCGACGCCGAACCAGCCAAAGGCAAATCCCACCGCGATGAAGCAGGCCAGGTCGAGCAGGTGACCGATGACGGCCACGGCCCATGCCGACACGGCAAAGCGCCTTCGTTGGCTGATCACGCCGACCGCCTGGTGCAGCTCCTCGGCGAACCGCTCGGCGAACTCCGGCCGCGCCTTCAGTCTCAGGAGTTCTGCGCCCCGACACAACATGCGCTCCACGCGAGTGAGCACCCTCAGCAGAAGGGCCGGATTGCGACGCGCCAGCACAAGCACGCCGCCGAGGACACCGACGAGCGCCGTGAACGCCAAGGCAGCGACGAGCTCGAGCAGGGTCAGCCTACCGATCACCGCCAAGTAGGCGAAGCCGCCCGCCATCACCACCGCAAAGCCCGAGAAGTCGGTGAACTGCGCGACCAGGGCGGCAGCCGCTGCATGACCGGCGGGACTGCCTCGGCGAACCGCGTCGTCAACGATCAGGCCGGGGCCCGCGGTCCCGCCGCTCGGCACCACCGTTCCCACGAACACGGCGGCCAAGACCACGGGAACGAGCTCGCCGAAGCGACGTTCGATGCCCGCCGAGGCGAACGACTGCCGATAGGTGAGCACGTAGCAGGCGTAGTAACCGACCTGCAGGACGGCCGCGGCAAGCAGCCAGGTCCACGAGCCGCTCCGAGCGGTCACGATGAGTTGCGAGACGTCGGAGGCGTGCGCGATCACGAGCCACGCCGCCGAGGCCAAGATGGCGACGAGCGCTACGCGCCTGAACAAGCTATCCGCCTTCCGGCCGGGGACTCAGTCTCTTCATTCCCTGCCGCGGATGCGGCGCCGCTGTCTCCACATCGGAGGAACACCGGTAGTGGCCATTATCCAGTCCGAGCTTTGCCACACCGATACATACTTTGAGTTCGACGGTCGCAGCGGACAGCGGGAGCGTAACGTGATCATCACAATAGTGCTTGCGGGCGCCTGCGCGCTCCTTCTTGCGGAGACCGCCCTGTTCCTGCGCAACCTGTCGCACCTCGAGCGGCTCGACCTGACGAAGCACACCGCCCCGGCGTCGTGGCCGCGGGTGTCGGTGATCATGGCTGCAAAGGACGAGGCGCATGCCGTTGGCCGGGCGGTGCGCTCTCGGCTCGACGATGACTATCCCAACCTGCAGGTCGTCCTCGTGGATGACCGGTCGACCGACGGCACCGGGCTCGCGGCGGTCGCCGCAGCCGATGGCGACGCGCGATTCACAGTGGTCCGAGTGGACACCCTGCCGAGCAGTTGGCTGGGCAAGGTGCACGCGATGCGCGAGGGCCTGGATCACGCCGATGGCGACTGGCTGCTGTTCTCGGATGCTGACGTCATGGTCGAGCGCGGCACGCTTCGGCGCGCCATCGCCCTGTGTTCCCACGAGGAGGTCGATCTGCTCGCGCTGATACCCGCGTTCAAGGCGGGCAGCTTCTTCGTGGACGGCGTCTGGATGGCCTTCTTACGAGGCCTCATCGTGATGGCCGATCCGGCAAAGGTCCGCGATCCGGGAAGCAAGGTCGTCCTCGGTGCCGGTGCCTTCAACCTGGTGAGGAGAAGCGCGTACGAGGCCACCGCGGGCCTGGAACACCTGCGCATGGAGACCGGGGACGACGTCGCGCTTGCGTCGATGGTCAAGAACGCGGGCGGGCGCGTTCGGCTGGTCGACGGGGCCCGCTGTGCGACCGTCGCGATCTACCGCTCGATACCCCAGCTCCTGAAGGGCATCGAAAAGAACGGCAGCACGACGGCCGCCGTTGCCTTCCCCCTGCTTCTACTCGGTGCCGCCCTCCTGCTGTCGCTGCTGTTCGCGCCATTCTTCGCTCTCGCCTCAGGGTTGGCGTGGCTCCGGATTCTCGGGGTATTCACCCTGGTCGCGTACACGGTCAGCGACATGTACGGGCTGTGGCGCAACACGGGCACGTGGCTGCCCGCCATCGTCTGGCCCGTCGGCGTCCTGATCATGGTCTTCGGGGTTATCCGAGCGACCTGGCTCGCCCGGCGCAACGGAGGCGTCTGGTGGCGTGGCACCTTCTACTCCCTCGGTGAGCTCGCCGAGGGACGGCGCTTCATGATCTAGCGTGGCGGCCGGGGCGGCCAATGCGCCCAGCCTCGACTTCGCCTCACCCAAGACGCGGACACCCAGCGGTCGCAACGACACGGGCGCTTGCCCGAAGGAGCGGTTGGGTATTTCTGACAACAGCGGTTGGGCACGGGTTTCGTGTCTGCCGCGTGGGACCATCTCATGCATTGCACTGACACGACCACGCGAAGGGAACGGACATGGCTTCGCTCAAGAGAGTGCTAACGAGTGTGGCACTGGGGTCGGCGCTCCTGCTTGCGGGATGCGCGCAGAGCGTCTCGCAGGATCCAGGCGCGCTGAAGGGCGAACAGTGGACCCTGACGGCAAGCAGTGAAGCCACCGCAGACCTCACGAAGCTCGGGGTCTTCGCTCAGTTCGACGGATCCAAGATGAGCGGCTTCTCCGGGGTCAACAGCTACACCGGCCCCTACACCGCCGCTGACGACGGCTCCTTCGAGGCGGGGCCGTTCGCATCGACCATGAGCGCCGGCCCGGCGGGGCACATGGCGGCAGAGGCGGCCTACATGAAGCTCCTGCAGGCGGCCGATACGTACGAAGTGGTCGAGGGCAAGCTCACCCTTACGACCGCCGATGGCAAGACTCTGACCTTTGAAGCCACAGCGCCGTTCGAGCTGGCCGGCAGCTCTTGGATCGTGACCAGCTACAACAACGGCAAGCAGGCTGTGGTCACGCCGGTCGCGGGCTCACAGCTGACACTCGAGTTCGGCACCGATGCATCCGTCTCCGGCATGGGCGGCGTGAACACCTTCAATGGACCATTCGAGTCAGGCGACAAAAGCATCAAGATGGGGCCGCTCGCTACGACGATGATGGCGGGACCCGAGGAGCTCATGACGCAAGAACAGCTGTACTTGGCGGCTCTCCAAGCTGCAACCGAGTGGGAGGCCGCCAACGGCGTGCTCACGCTGCGTGACGGTGCAGGGGCGATGCAGGTGGTGGCGACGAAGAAGTAGGCGGTCGTCGAGCCGAGCCAAGTCGGCGTCGGCCGGTGCGAATGGGCAAGACGCCAGTGCCGAAGGTAGAGACGGAACGAGATGAGCCTGGTGAACATAGCCACGTCCAGGGTCCTGGTCACCGGATCTTCGGGCTACATCGGCTCTAGCCTCCTGCGTGGGCTGCAGGGCCGTGTTCAGCACCTCAGAGCCGCTGCCCGCACCCCCTCGCGCGTGCCGTCCCTCCCTGGCGTCGAGTGCGTGGCCGCAGACGCGATGGATGAAGAGGCGGTCGGCGCCGCCCTCAGCGGCATCGATACCGCCTTCTACCTGGTGCACACCCTTGGCGGTGGAGCGGACTTCGCGCGCCGCGACCGCGAGGCGGCCGAGATCTTCGCGCGCTCAGCTGCGGCTGCAGGTGTTTGCCGCATCGTCTACCTTGGCGGGCTCGGTAACACTGAGGAGTCATTGTCCGAGCATCTGGCGAGCCGCCAAGAGGTCGGGCGCATCCTTGCCTCGGCCGGCGTGCCCGTGATCGAGTTCCGCGCCTCGATCGTCATCGGCAGCGGCTCCACATCGTTCGAGATGATCCGCAACCTCACCGAGAAGATTCCGGTGATGACCACCCCGCGGTGGGTGCGGATGCCCGCGCAGCCCATCGCGA
The DNA here is from genome assembly GCA_964607705.1 of uncultured Eubacteriales bacterium. Classification (GTDB taxonomy): domain Bacteria; phylum Actinomycetota; class Coriobacteriia; order Anaerosomatales; family PHET01; genus CAZSLI01. Next base: position 13,065 of record CAZSLI010000014.1, on the reverse strand, counting down.
TTGAAGACGTCGTAGCGTATCTCAGCGCCGCCATCGAGTTGGACCTGCCCGCCGGCACCTCGCATCGCGTCTACGAGATCGGCGGCGCAGATACCGTCCCCTACGGAGGCCTGCTCTCGCTCTACGCGAAGCGCAGGGGCCTCAAGCGGCTCGTCATCCCGATACCCCTCCTGTCGCCAGGCCTGTCCGGCTGGTGGCTGTACCTGTTCACTCCGAAGCAGGCTACGGTGGGTCGCCAGCTCGCCGAATCGCTCCGCTGGCCGACGATCGTCACCGACGATGCCGCGGCGCGGGACTTCCCCGCCATCCGACCCGTCGGCGCCGTCGAGGCCATGGATCGAGCCTTCGCCGCCGAGGACGCTCGCTACGACGATGTCCTCTGGTCCCAGGAGGTGGGCGCGGTCACGACACCGCAACACCTCGTGCGCGCGGGCCGCTACATCGACTCCCGCGTGATGCTTGCCCGCTGCCCGCCGGAGGCCGCGTTCGACCCGGTCGCCTGCATCGGCGGCGAGAACGGATGGTACGCCTACGACACCCTCTGGGATCTCAGGGGCCTGATCGACATCATGCTCGGCGGGCCAGGGCGAAGGCGTGGACGACGGGACCAGTACGCGCTGGTCGAGGGGGACCACCTGGAGTGGTGGGTTGTCGAGAAGGTGGACGCGCCGCATCTCCTAAGGCTCCGCGCCGAGATGGTGCTTCCCGGCCGGGGCTGGCTGCAGTACGAGCTCGCGCCCACAGATGCCGGAACGCTGGTGCGACAGACGGCGCTGTTCGACGCCAAGGGGCTTCTCGGCCGCGCCTACTGGTATGCGGTGCTGCCCCTCCATCACTTCGTCTTCAACGGCACGCTGAAGGGCATCGACGAGCGCTGCCGCGCGCTGGTCAACGGGCCGAACACCTGTCCGCTGCCCGGGGCCTACGAGCGCGAACTAGCAAAGCGATCAGTCCGCCCTGAGTGATTCGCGGAGTGGGACTCCAAGGCGGACCTAGTCGCCAGGGACGGACCTCCTTCGTGTTGCGGGCGAGCACCGCCTCTCTGGACAGCATCCTCGGTTCCTCGTAAACTGACCGACCAGTCAGTCAGTTTCGAAGATCCGGAGGCAAGTCTGTGCGCTCGCTAGAACTCGCCCGCGAAGAAGTTCTGCATCTGGTTCGCAAGCCGATCATGGTTGCCGCCTTCATCGTGATGATGGTCATCCCGCTCCTGTATGGAGCTCTCTATCTGTGGGCGTTCTGGGACCCCTACGGCTCGCTCGATCGGATCCCGGTCGCGGTGGTCAATCTCGACCAAGCTGCCGAGGCCGACGGTGAAACCATCAATGCGGGCGCAGACCTGGTCGACAAGTTGCTCGACAGGGGCACGTTCGACTGGCGCGTCGTGAGCGACGAAGAGGCTCAGCGAGGCGTGCGCGACGGCCGTTACTACTCCTCGCTCACGATCCCCAAGGACTTCAGCGCCACGCTGGCCAAAGCGGACTCGGACTCCCCCGCCCGCGCCCGGCTCCTCGTCGTGGTGCACGAGTCGAAGAACATGATTGCGGCGCAGATCGAAGGAAAGGTCTTCGATGAGGTCCGCAAGGCCACCTCGGCAGACGCCTCGAAAGGCTACTTCGACACCATCTTCGTCAGTCTCGATGAGATCCATGTCGCGCTCGACGAAGCGGCCGATGGCAGTGCGACCCTGGCCGATGCCCTCGACGACGCGGCCGATGGCTCTGCGCGGCTCGAATCCGGCGCGGTCGACGCACGCAGGGGCGGAGAGGAGCTGTCCGCAGGCCTCGACCGGTTGAGCGTCGGCGCGGGCAAGCTGGCGGCAGGCTCGGCGACCGCGGCGAGCGGGACTGGCGTGCTCGCCGAAGGTGCCGCGACGCTGTCGAAAGGCACGGGGGCACTGTCAGCCGGCGCGAGCCGTCTTGCGACCGGCGCGACATCCCTCGCCGCAGGACTTTCTGCGGCTCAGCGCGCGACGGCCTCGCTGGCTGTATCCGCACACACGCTCGCTGATGGCGCGGCTCAGGTCGACGCCGGGATGGCCTCGGCCGAAAACGGCATCGGCAAGGCCGCCGAAGGCGCCCAGGGCCTCGAAGCGGGCGCCAGCAGCGTCACCGAGCTGCTCGCCGGCCTCTCGACCAAGTATCCGGAAGCGGCGGCGGACCCGCTATTCAAACAGACTGTGGCCACCGCCGGCGCCGTTGCCTCGGGCAGCGCGTCCCTTGCAGATTCGCTGAGCACTGCGAAGGCCGACACATCGGCGCTGGCGGCTGGCGCGCACAAGGTGTCGGCAGGCAGCGGTCAGCTGGCGGGCGGCGCCGATAAACTCGCGGCAGCCAACGCTCAGCTCTTGAGCGGCGCCGAAGCCGTGGCTGCCGGGGCAGGCGACATCAACTCGGGCAGCACGTCACTCTCGCAAGGCGCACTCGCACTCGATGCCGGAGCGCAGAATGCGGCGGCAGGCGTCACCAAGCTGGCGGCAGGCAACGCCTCCCTCGCAAACCACCTCGCCGACGCCGACTCGGGCAGCGTGGCGCTAGCCGAGGGGCTCGCCGACCTACATGACGGCACCTCCGCGCTAGCCGAGGGACTCTCCACCGCGGCGTCGGGCTCTCACGAGCTCGCGTCCGGTCTGAAGAACGGCGCCGAGGACGTCCCTGCGTACAGCGCAGCCGAACGAACAGCGCGCGCCGAGATGATGAGCGACCCGGTCAGACTCGACGAGGCGAAGCTCGGTCACGTGAAGACCTACGGGACCGGATTCGCGCCGTACTTCGTCCCACTCGCCCTATGGGTTGGGATGCTCATCGTCTTCGTCTTGCTGGCCCCGATCCCGAAACGCGCCGCACAGTCAGGCGCATCCGCCCCGGTCATCGCGATGACCGGGATGTGGCCGGCTATGGTGGTGGGCTTGGGACAGTCGCTGCTGATGTTCGCCGTACTTCGCTTCGGGCTGCACCTGACCCCCGTGGATCCGTTCGCGACCTTTGGTGTGATCCTGCTGACGGCGGTGGTGTTCGCAGCACTGATGCAATGGCTCAGCACCGCCTTCGGCTCCCTGGGCAAGCTGATCGGCATCGTGATACTGATGCTCCAGCTCACGTCAGCGGCCGGCACCTTCCCGATCGAGACTCTGCCTGCCTTCTTCCGGTACCTCAGCCCCTGGCTGCCCATGACGCACGCGGTCGCTGCGCTCCGAGAGTCGGTCTCAGGGGGCGACGCCGCAGTGATTGCGCGACAGGCGTGGCTGCTTGCGCTCTTTGGAGCCGCAGCCTTCGTGGGCACCGTCTTTTCGGCGAGGAACGCGCGCTTGTGGAGCGACAAGCGGCTCAAGCCGACGATCGAGCTGTAGACGCTAGAATCGGAGAACCAACGGCTGAGCGGAGGACGAGGGTGGCACGCCGTAACAAGGACGAGACCCATAGCCTGCTCCTTCAGGTGGCGACACAGATGCTGGGCGAGCGCGGCTTCGGCTCGACGAGCGTCGACGACATCGCCGAGAAGGCCGGCGTGGCGAAGGGCACGGTCTACTACCACTTCAAGAGCAAGGCCGAGTTGGTGGACGCCCTGATCACCGAGGGTCTGACCCCGCTTGCGATGCGCATGCGGGCGGCCGTCGACGAGTCCACCAGCGCGCGTGAATCGCTGCAATCCCTCGTGCGCACTGAGCTCGAATTCATACGAGAGAACCGTTCGTTCGCGAAGCTTCTGGTGCGAGAGCTGTGGCAGGAGGACCGCGCCTGGCGCGAGACGCTGTTGCTCATCAGGGAGCGCATCGTGACCGTGATCCGTGAGCAGATCGAGCGTGGCATCGCCAGCGGCGAACTGCGCGCCGATCTGGACGCGCAGTTCGCCGCCTCGTCACTGTTCGCGCTTACGGCGGTGGCCGCTCTGGACTGGCTCGCGCTCGATCCCGAGCGCCCACTCGAGGACGTCGCGGGGCAGATCGGTTGCCTCACCGCCATCGCGGCGACCGATCGGGTGTCGCCGACGTAGGGAATCGCGAACGGCAGGTTCTCGGAGGAGACCCGACCAGAAGGCCCGCCCCCATCGCGAGGAGGCGGGCCTTCTTCACATCGCGCTAGTGGAGGGGGAGGGATTCGAACCCTCGTAGCCGGGGTTACCGGCTAGACGGTCTTCGAGAGCCCCCCATTCAACCGCCCTGAGATCCAGCCCGGTTGGCTGGGCGGCATGAACACCCCATCGCCTCGGGAATACCCTCCCCGTGAACGTCGAGCCCTTATCGCCGCAGAGCAGCGCGCTCGAAGCGCGCGTCGTCTGGTTCGCCGGCTGGACGAACGTGACCCTCGCGGCCGTCGCGCTCATGCCGTCGTGGCCGCTCAAGGTCCTGCCGGTCGCTGCCGGTGTGGCCCTCGCGGCAGCGCTCGCCCGCGCCTACGTGCGCCGCGCCACGGCGTTTTCGGCTGCGCTCGTCATGGTCGGATCAGCGTTCCTGTCGATTGCGACCGTGATCTGGCTCTCCGGGTTGCCTTGGAGGACCGGCATCTCCTGGAGCCAGGCCGGTCGGATCGATCGACCCACGGCGTGGCTCTTCTCGACCGCCACACTCTGTCTCGGCATGTGCGCGCTGGCAGCTGGGCGCCTCGTCGTACGGGGAGGCCAAGAGCGTGCGGACCTCTCGGAGCGCGCGTCCCGCAGGGCGGCGCTCCTGCCAAGGGTGTCGTTCGCAGGATTCTGGATCGTTGCCTTCACCCCGGTAGGCGCCGCGCCAGTGACCGATGCTGCCCACAACGTCGCCTCGTGGGCCGCCCTCGGTGCATTCTGGATCGGTATGCTCGCTACGCCCTGGCTGCGGCGCCTCCCACGCTCGCTGCGCGCCTACTCGGCAGTCACATCAGCAGTCGTCTTCTTCACGTGGCTACCCAACGGCCTGCGCTTCCTGCGGCTCTACTCGGGGCGGCCCATATCGATGCTCGCGATGGAACTCGTGGTCTTCCCGGCGTGCGCCCTGTGGTTCTGCTGGCTGGCGCATGAGTGGAGCCAACCCACCGAAGGCGATCCGCCCTATCCCCTACCAGCTGACGCCCGCCACACTAGGCCGTAGCAGCCGCCGTCCGCGAGTGCCTGTCGCGATAGCCGCAGTACAGGTCCCCGCCGAGAACCGCCAAGGATGCCGCTGCAGCGAACGGCACCATGAAGACGCCAATCTCGCCTTCCTCCGTGCCGCCAATTGCTCCGATCACCGGCGCCACAATCACTGCGATGGCGATCACGATGGCAAGCGCGATCCAGCGAAGGAGGTCGAGCCGTATGTGCATCCCGGCACCGCGTGTGTCTCTGACCGCATCGACCAGCGGCATCACGAGCAGCGCGATCACGGCGGCCGCCAAGAGGCCGATCGCGATCCACGGAGGCCCCTCACCACCGATTGGTATCAAGCGAATCAGTGCCACGGACCCGGTGAGCGCCCCGAACGCGATGGGCACGCCAATCACGACGCCGATTGCCATGAACAGAGCGACCATCGGGGTGAACGCGCGACCGTGGAGCCTCCACGCCAGCGCAGCGCCAAAGCCCACCGCCAAGAGCGACACGATCAGAGAGCCGCCCTGGATCGCCAGAGCACTCGCCGACGCAGTCCGGGTGTCTTGGTTGAGCGCACCGGTGGCGTAGTTGACCCCCACGAGCAGTAGGCTTCCGATGATGAACAGCGCAGAAGCGAACAGGAACGCGTCACCGGCAAGTAGGAGACGCCTCAAACCCCCTGATTCCTCTTGCTCAGTTGACATTGTGAATCACCGCCTTCTCGAGAGACTGTCGGCACGATGCGCCGACGTCACCGCCCCTCTGTTATGTGTGTTCCGCCATTCGCCCGCCGCGCGACTAGCGAGTCGGTAGGCGGCCGAGAGCAGTGTCGGTCCGGCACCCGCTCGCGTGGCGCTCGACGCGTCAGATCTTCTACTCGGCGTGCCAGGTTTGCAGACGCTTCGCGATGTGCTCGACAACGAGACAGCCCCGGTCACCTTCTCGGCGACCGGGGCTGTCTTAGTTACTTCTGGCGGAGGGGGAGGGATTCGAACCCTCGTAGCCGGGGTTACCGGCTAAACGGTTTTCGAGGGGGATTCCATCCCTCTAGGACTCCCTGTTGCTCGATTTATTCTCCTTGGGAACAACGGCGACGCCAAGCTGGCTCAGTCGGCCAACTCACTCCGTTCGTTCTGCAGACTCTCGAACCGTTTGGAGCGAACGAGCCAAACGAAAGACGACAAGACCGGCCAGCCCCTGCCCCACGGCTCCGAGACAAGCGATGGATGCTGTGCGGGTGAAGCCGATTGACGCCCAAAAGGCCGGTGAAATCCAGCCGGCTGTGGCTAGCAAGCCCGCAACCGATGTGAGCGCGAACACGTACAACCACTTTGAGCCACGAGCCAACCAGAGAACAAGGCCCGGCACAACCAAGAACGGGGGCAGCAAGAGTAGCAGGCCAAGCCCCCGCTGAGACAAATAGGCCGCGATGGCGTAATAGCTGACAACGGCCGCGGTCAGGCTGATCGTCACCAAGCTCATTCTACCATCCTCCAAACGCTCTACTTGGGGGCAACTCAACTCGAGAAGATGAGTGCCAGATCTGTGGGGCCCCTGTCCACGTAACGCCGCCCCCCACGTTCTTGCCGTAGTGCTGGATTCTCCAGATATCGAACTTCATCATGTACTCTAATGCGCTGACCCGCCATTCACTCGAGGCGGTTGTACGCCGGCCACCGGATATCCGAACCAGATCCCAGCGTCGCCAATTCTTGCGCCATCTGATGTATGACGTAAAGGCGGACACCGTGTATCCCGTCCCTTTCACCTTTCGGACAATGGCCGCCGCGAGACTCGCCCCCCCGAAGGGTACGTCGACGTACCAAGCACCCCACTCACCTGTGTGATAACTGTCAGAAGCGACCCACTCGCTGAAGTACAGCCCAGACGGGTCCGTCCTGGAGACAGGGGCCCCCGCACAGTATTGGTACGCGCTTTCCTCGCCGTCGGCCCTGGCCGGATCCTTGGTGATCCACTGATACGTGGCGGGGTCGTAGTAGCGCTGTGAGCAATAGTAAAGGCCCGAATGCTCATCGTACGCATAACCGGAGTAGCGAAGTGGATTCGCCTCCGCGATGCTCGCGGCTAGTGTCGTGTTGAGCGAGCCAGTCAGATCCGTTCTCGGGTTACCCCACGCGTCAAAGCCATACTTCGCCAGCGGCGAGCCGTTCGTGTCGAGCAACTCAACCACATCGCCGCGATCTGTGGTCACGACGTACACGAGCGTGGGCGTTCCGTCATTCTCGACGTACGTCGCACCCCAGGGTCGTCCCGCCTCATCAGTGAGGTAGCTGATGGACCAAGTGGTGTTGTCGCTGCGCTCAGCGGCAAGCGAGAGCAGGGTGAGCCCGTCGTAGGTGTACGTGGTCGTGGTCATGATCGAGCCAGACGTGACCACGCTCCTTGTGCGCTGACCCCCAGCGTCATACGAGTAGGTCGCTTCGACGGACCGATTCGGGTCGCGATACGTCTCAAGCCGGCCTTCGTCGGTGAACCCGAACGTGACGCTCGTCTCGCCCGAGCGCCTCATGCTCGTGCGTCGACCATTGGCAACGTCCCACCCATACGTAGTAGCACCCATGGCGACTAGCCGGCTCCCGGCATCGTAGGTGAGCGTCGCGTCAGAAGCGCCCTGGACCCGGACGAGGTTTCCCAGCGAGTCGAACTCGTACCCGGTCGTAATACCGGCGATAGTTGCCCCGCTGAGTGTGCCGGCGTCCGTGTAGGTGTAGCTCGACTCAATCGAAGAACTCGGATATGCGAGTGAAATGCTCTCGGCCGACTTGCGACCTGCAGTGTCATACCCGAATTGCGCCCCCGATCCAGAGAACCCGAAACCCGTCATGGACGCCACGTGACCGCCATCGTCATATCCGGTCGCACGCGTGCCGGCGCCGAAAGCCTCCGAGACGGCCCGGCCCTGGGGATCTCGAGCCACCTGGCGTGAGACGGTCCCAAGTCCAGGTATCGATGCGACACGGCGAGTCTCCCACCCGGTTGACGTGCTGTAGTTGACGTCGACTGTGGCGCCTGGATACTTCACCTGTCCTGACGTGGGCTGATCTGAGTAGTCGGAGTAGGCCAGCGAGAGCGACACTTCGCCCTTGCTCTCTTCGACCTGATCAGGTCTACCCTGCTCATCAAAGCTCGTGTGCGTCACCTTGACGGCAACGCCGCCCACGCTTTGCGTCTCAGTTACGGCACGAGAGAACGCGTCGTAGCCCACTTCCGTTCTGCGGCCGTCAGGCGAGTCCGTGCGCGCCGTCCGCCCACAGGAATCGTATGTGGTGCACGTTTTCTTGCCAGCGACGTCGACAATCCGCGGCCGTCCCGCCTTGTCGTAGGTACGCAAGGTGACGATGCCGTCGTTGTCCGTGCGAGAGATCTCCCAGCCGAGTGAGTTATAGACGACCGAAGAGGGGCTCTTCCCCGAGACAGCACCTGCAACCTGGCGACCCGCAAGGTCGTACGAACTTTGGGTTGTATGTCCGTCTTCATTGGTTACAGACACCTGCCGGCCAGCAAGGTCATAGGCAAACGACTTGGATGAATCCCCGTCCGGGACCGGCTTTCGCTCCTCGATGACATTGTCGCCCGCATCAAACTCACGCTCGATCCAAGTGCCGTCCGGGTTCTCCGTCTTGATCGCGCGCCCAGCCAGATCGTAGGTGATTGTGGTCGCCGCACTCTCAACATGCCCCGGTGCGATCACGGCGACCTCATGTCCCACCGCATCATAAGTCGTCCTGGTTGCGTTTTGCGCGAAGCTCCAGCTGATTCCCGGCGCCCAAGCCTTCGTTACCCGGCCCGCTGCGTCGTAGCGACTCGTGGCGACACGCGCAGGTGCCGACACGGGCGTTTCCGACTTCACGCTCGCCATGTTATCCAGGTCGAGAACGGCCCCCGAAGTCGGGTTTCCTTGGGCGTCGAATCTGCACTCGGCCGTCTTGGCGCCCCGAACGTCGTAGTCGAAACGCTGCCGCCCATTCACCGCGCCCGACACCGACGTCGTAGATGTCTCATAAGAGAATCCGAGCGTATTCACTCGGATTCGCTCGACAGAACCATCGGCCAGCTCAGTCGAAGTCACATAGCCGAGTGGTGAGTATGTGTTGGCCTTGGTGACCCAGACACCGCTTCCGTCCTGCTCAGAGAGAAGCTGACCGAATCCGTCGTAGTTCTTTCTCGACACAACGTCCACGGTCTCCGTGGAAGACAAGGCGACGTTGCGGTCGGTCGTATTCTGGGGCTCTCCGGACAGGGAGAAATCGCTGAACTCCCGCTGTGCCCAGTCGTCTTCGTCGAGCTGAGTCCTCTCGCAGGTGAGCGTACCGCTCGCGTTGTAGGTCCGCTCGATGCGACTGCGCTCTCCTGCGGTGTTGAGCACCCGCTCCTCAACGGTAGGGTTCCCGAAGCCGTCGTAGGTCGTGAAGGTCGTCGAACCAAGTTGATCAGTCTGGGCCGTAGGACGGTCGTACGCGTCGTAGCTGTACGCTTTAATTGCGCCCAGAGGGTCGACGGTTCGAACGACGTTCCCTCGCGTGTCGTACTCGGTCTTGCCTATCGCGCCGAGGGGAGATATCTCGCGAATCTCACGATTTGCCGAGTCGTACGCATACGTCCAGTAGTCGAAGTGCGGATCCACGCCGGCATCCATGTCGTCGAAACGCCATCCCGACGGCTCGCTGCGCCGCTGGATTGTGCCTGTCGGATTCAGTTCGTAGCGAGTGAGGACGTACTGGCTCATGTCATCCCAGTCCATGTCGCGCCATACGGTGACAGTTGCCTCGTTTGACCCGAATTCGAACTGGGAGAGGTACATCGGCCAAGTGCTGGCCCGGCTCGTACGAAGTTGGCCGCTGGCGTATTCGAACGACCAGCCAGGCCGGCTTGAAGAGGCGACCCCGTCGACAGCGGGAACGTCTATCACCGCGAGTTGCTCCCCGGCATACGCATAGTGCAACGGCAAGGCGTCGGTGGTACCGGCACCCAGTGTGGCAGTCGCCTCGCTGCCTAGAGCGGACACCTCGTAGGTCACTGCGCGAATCCCAGAAATCGTCTCGTACTGCGCCTCGGCCGGCCGGCCAGCTCCGTCAAGCGCAACATCGATGTACTGCCCGTTAGCGGCGATAATCGCCAGTGAGCCCGGCGCTCGGACGTAGGTGACCGTATTGCCATTCCTATCCGCCTCGGAGACGAGGGCGCCGGCCGTGTCGAAGCGCAGTTCATCTCCCCCGACAAACGTGATCTTCCAGCCCGCGCCGGTCGACGAGAGAGCATATCTCCCGCCCAGCGGAGACGTCCACGCGTCGTTTCGGAAGTAGAAGACGTGCCGCGTCCCCTGCGCGTCAGACCAGGCGGCGACAGAGCCGCTGACCTCGAGCGTCTGCTCGAAAGTGAATCTCCAGCCCGGGGCGAAAAGTGCGGACTGGGTGACATCTGAGCTGTAGTGACGGGACAAGGCCGCCGTTGGCCCCCATGACGACACAGCAAGGTCGGTGATGTCGAGATTGAAGGCGCCTGTGTCAAGTCGTGCGGTCGCATCATGCCGGAGCATCTCCCCCATGTCGTACTCGGGGTGAGCCGGCTCGACGTTGACAGGTACAGTGCGGACGTCTAGCGCCGCCGAGGTCTCAGGGTTAGATGCTGAGCACTCCCCGGCCGAGTTGGCTGCGACCACTTTGAAGAGATAGGTCGCGCTAGCATCCCGCGACGACCCGGCTGTCCTGGCGTAAAGAGGGCGGGGGTCGTCGCGCAGGTCGAGGCCCGTTCCAGCAAGGAACGGACTGGTCGTGCTCTCGGCGCTCATCGACGCAATCTTCGAATCTGTCGGGTAGAGGCCCTTGCCGGCAGTCGTCCATGAGGTTGCAGTCGTGGTGCCCACCTGTCGAAACGCGTTTCCGTCGTGAAGGTAGATCTTGTAGTTCGTGGCACCCGGCGCAGCACTCCAAGAGAGGGCCACAGCACCGCGGCCGGAACCGTTCGAGTCATTTGGTGCGTCATTTAGGCCGTCGGCGTTCGCGTCAGATTCGTAGAACCACTCGGCGCTGGATGACGTCTCGGCCGACAACGACGTGACAGCCGTGGGCAGGACCAACGTGAAGTCGCCCCACCCACTCCAATCGCTCCACAGCGTTGTCTGCGGCGTGGGCGCTGTCGCCACTCGCACTCTGACGGAATACTCGGTGTCGGGGAGAAAGCCTCCTGGCGGCACGGGAAGGGCGCAACTGGTGGTGGCGCCTGAGCCTGTGTTGGTGGCGACTGGCGTGCTGGCGGTCGAGGTTGCCACCTGGATCTCGTAGGCGCTCTGAGCGTTCCCGATCGACTCCGTCGTCGTCCAGCTCGCTTGCGGGACTTCGAAAACCTCGTCACCCGAGGGCTCGACGAGCGTGGCGACCGGCTTGGGTGCGTACTCGACGGTCCAACTCGGTTTTGTGCCCGCGTTTTCCTCCGACTTGAAGTAGAGGCGGCGTCCCGAGGTGCTTGATCCCAGCCGCACACATGCCGCGGAATTGCCGAATGCGTTCTTCTGCCAGAAATCGACGATGCCCGTGACATCGAAGTAGTAGGGGGAATCGGGTTCGGTGACCAGCACAGTGGTCGCAAATGTGCTCGTCGTGTTCGGCCGGTTGTTCCAAGTGATCGACGAGAGAGTGACTTGATCGGTGACACGAGAACACGTGATGTCCGCATCGTCGGTACTCGTGGGCCCCGTCATTACCTTAAGCGTCGCCCCCACGACGTAGTGTCCGAGGTTCTGGCGGGCAACCAAGTCGTTCGTCAGCTGACCGCCTGGTTGCAGAAGCGTGTACTCGGTGTAATCGGCACCGGGGTCATGGTTGTTCACGTAAAGGATTTGCGAGGAGAAGTAGTTTGTAGACGGGGCGCCAGACGAGATGTAAGTGTCTGCGGTCCCCGGGGCGGTAAAAGCGGGCATCACGATGGTCGGATCGATCCGGACTGGGTACACGCGCAACGGGTCGTTCAGCCATTGCGCATCTGGAGTCACGGTGAGCAGGTAGTTCCCGCCGCCTGTGGAGGTGATCTCATACGACACCGCGTCAGTGTAGTTGTCGAAGTCCACCTCTTCGGCCGCGTCCCACATGCACGGCTTTGCCAGTGCCATCTCCGCCGCGCCATCGGAGCTAAGCAGCGAGATCGATCCATCTGCCTCCTTGCGCGGTGTGAGCCCTCCTAGATTCAACTCGAACCCGAATGCCGTGACCGAGGTCGGTCGCGACAAGACGATGGTTTCCTTCAGCCCTTCCGGCTGCGATTCGTATTCCAGATCCGCCACGTCGAAGGCGTCCTCGTAGACGACTTCTGTAGCCGAGAGCGACCGCCGGTGGGCTCCCGCTTGTGAGGGCACCGCGGGCACTCCCCTATTCGCTCGCGCGGGGCGCATTTCGATAGCCCGGTGGTCAGCCTTCATGCCGACGCTCTGGTCACCCAAGACGGTGGGCAGTTCCAGCGCGAACGAGTTGGCCCGATTTGCCGCGACCGGGCGACCATCGATCGTCACTGTTTCGAGGCGAGAGTCGATGGGGAGCCAATTGCCGCTCTTGGTGTCCTTGTAGTGGATCGGCTCGCTGAAGTACTCGACCACGGTGTGGCCGTTGGGGAGCAACATCGCTCGCGAGGTGGCGGTTCGTTGCTCGACGAGCTCTCGCGCCTTGACGGGCTGGCTGGCACCAGACGGCTCGGCTACCTGCGGCGTTTCGGCAAGAACCGGTGCCACTTGGACCGATGTGCCGAGCATGACAGCCGACACGGCAACGCCTAAAGCGCGTGCGAACACGCCTTGGCAAAGTCCCCTCATCGTGCGATTCCTCTCCCCCCGGCGGAAAACGCGCTGTCCAACCACCGTGGGAGAGTTTGGGTGCAATGTCAACGATTTCTTGTTGTTGGGTTGCGGCTGCACCGTTGCACCGACGCCCGCCCCCTGCTCGGGAGACGGGCGTCGTCATGTCCTTCTGGCGGAGGGGGAGGGATTCGAACCCTCGTAGCCGGGGTTGCCGGCTA
>CAZSLI010000013.1:62957-70930 GCA_964607705.1 uncultured Eubacteriales bacterium | reverse complement strand
TTCTCTGCGCAACACGGCGACGGTCAGTGGAAGGCACGGGGGCGTCGAACCTATCAAGTTGTGACGTCGAGGTACATCGGCTCGGGCGCAGACAACAGTCCCGAGTTCTGGGCAATGGAGTATCTGCACGACAGTGCACCGCCCAACAGCCGAATCTGGACTACGAATGTCGGCGTAACCAGGCTGGCACCGGACACCTTCTACTTTTCCATTGCAGTGCATCACCATCTGCCAGCTGGCACTCTGGACATTGGGCTTGATCGCCCTGCTCCGAGCGTTCCCAGCCTTGTGAACAAGCTCCTCACCTCTCGGGCGTGGTCATGCTTGTCTGGGGACGAAGAGCTCAGGAAGGTTCCCCATGTCCTGCATCCGAACTGCGGACCACGCTTCGCGCAGCTTCTTGAGGACCAGGAGCGGGAGTGCCCGATAATCTACGTCTCACAGGTAACAGCCGACAGGTCAACACTTGTTGACCCGTGCGTTCTCGCAAAGCGTCTAGCGGGCGCCGCGATTATCGTGGTCCCGACCGAACCCCTGGTGGACGATGAGGTGGAGAGTCTCCTACCCAGTGGGTTCTTCTCCTGCTTTAACGGAGCAGTTCGTCTCTACATGCCACAGGTCCGACTTGACGACCCTAGAGACGCACGCAGACATCAGTTGATCCGGCCTTGGGACATACGGGATGAGGGCTCAGCAGAGGTAGAGTCAGCGATTGTTCGGTCGGTCGCCAGACGAGCCCCAATCAACGAGCGCAAGGTGGTTTGGTCAATCGGCGATGTGGTGCGACTACGCCGCGAGCACGAACTACGCTCGAGCAGAGAACAAATGCCCTTGATGTCGGACCCGGAGAAGGTCGACACGCTGGAACAGCTTCTGGATCTCGCTGATTCCGAACTAACCGCTGAGAGCGCTCGATCGAGGGTGCTCGAAGCGACAGTGGAGGAACTCGAGGCCGCCGTGGAATCAGCACAATACACAAGCGGGATGTGGAAGAGCCGCGCCTTGAATGCAGAGAAGGAGCGGCAGTCCGTCGAGTCCATGCTGGACAGGATTCAGTGTCTGCGAAGCATCCCGGAATCCCTGGTGGCGGCCCTTGATGCGGCAGAGAGCTTCTTTGATGGCTCGATCGTCATATCACCGGAAGCACGGAAGGATGCCGACGCGATCAGCGATTGCAGCGCCTCTCGGCTCTGGGAAGCCATGTTCGATATGGGCACCGTCCTTCCACAGTTGGTGTTTGGCGATGAAGCAACCAACGACTTCTGCAAGGCATTTCACGATCGCACGGGTTTCGAACTTGCGATGACCGAGACTGGAACGACTAAGAACCAATCAAGGATGATGGCCGAGCGCAGTCTGGTGTTCGAGGGAGTTGAATACGACATCACCCCTCATCTCAAGTTGGTACGAGGCGGATCACGGGTGTACTTCGCGATCGATCGCGATGATTCGCGCTTCATCGTTGGACGCATCGGACACCTTACGACTGCTGGCACCCGTCGGAATGCACGCTAGTCCCTGAAGGTACGCCAACAACGCGTAGTAGCGAGCGTCGAGGGCAGTGGAGTACCGCCCGACGGCCAGAGTTAGCTGCAGTCCGTAGACCACCCCACTCACAGGGTGCACCTTTGGTCTTGTGACTCCCTCTCGCGAGATGAGTGCGCTGAGGCGGCTCCTCTGCAGGGAGTTGATTGCCAGTTCGTGGATTGTCTCTTCGAACTGGTCTTCGGACAACCATTCCAGGCAGAAATCAAAGGTAGTCCTGGCGTCCTGGATGTAGGCGTCGTGTATCGCTCGTTCATGAGGGCAATCATCACCTGGGATACAAGCGGATGCGAGGTCGCTGTCCCGCAGAATCGGGCACGAGGCTACGAAGGGGCACTTAGGCCCCATCGACTTCATCACACTGTTGATCAGCACGCCATGTTTCGTGGCATTCAACCGGCTCAGTCGCCGCCCGTACGGGCTGGGCCTACGTCCCATGGTGCAGTCCTTTGGAAATGGCGTTCATTCCCGTCACTCCTCGCGAGGGGGGAACGGGTTGAATGGGTCCCGCTTGATAACTTCGGTGGCGGCATCCCACTGTTCGCCCGGAATCCTGTGGAACGGACAGGTTGGCGCACCCGCACACCGGCAGTCGCCCATGGTCTTCAGCAACTGGTCAGCACGGTCGCGATACAGGGTCGGCTCGCCGAGATCACTCAGGAACCAGCGGCGGTCATTTGTTTCGGTCAACATGTTCGTTGGTCCTCATTCGGAGCGTCCGCAAGGATGACTGCTTCGTCATCTACTCCTTCTAGTACCGGGGAACGACGGCAAAGAAGCCAGCGTGGCTACCGTTCGGCTTTGCCGGAGGCTCGCCGACCTCTCGACCCGCGTGGACGACGCTTCTTGTGCCCGCCGGTGAACTCCAGCTCCCACTTATCGGAGTCACAACCACTTTCGCAGGCACGCATCGCCATGTAGCCGGCGCACGACCCCAAGTCCTTGACTGGGCCTGCCGAGTTGTACCGCACGTCTCCGAACTTGAAGAGCTGCCGGCGAACCTTGTCGAACTGGCCGTTTCGCCCATCGAGCAGCATGTGCGGATGCCAGAGCGTCGAGCCGTTCTTGTCGTGGACCACGATGCAGTACCAGCCTCTGTACTCGGCACGCTTAAGCACCCATCGCATCAACCCGAGCACCCTGGCTGGTGATGTAAGGCCGTAGCGCTCAACGTTGTGGGCAGGGAAGTAGACCCCGAGCGATTGGTCGAACGGCTTACTCATGAAGTGGTCGCGAAGTTGGTCGATGTAGTTGCGCCGCAATTCCTTCTTGGTGGCATCAGGCACTCCATCCTCAGATGCAGCAGTCACGTCCTTGAAATCCACTGAGCTCGTCTCCTCAACTACTAAGGGTCATCTATCCGCCCTGTACCGACATCCTTGAAGGGAACGCCGTCAGCCTCTACACGCCGCCATGGCTGCAGATGCGTCGAGCGGCTCTTCATCTCCACCGGCTCGCGCCAGAGATCCTCACCCACGTGCTGGGCGCAACGCTCCGGCTGCTACGAACTACCGACGGATCGGCGAGAGGGCGCAGTTCTCTCCCGCTCCCTAGTTCAGTACGCAGTTGGGTATGGCGACGTTCACATCGATTCGTAAAGTCGTCTCGGATTCTTCGGAATAGCGACTGAGGCAAGGCGCTGAACTACGGCGCCGACGGCCACGAGCCACGGCTGCATGTACGAGGTGGTGGACTCCTACACTCACTCGCTGGTCGAACCCGGTTGGTTCCGCGAGTGGTTTCGTCAGCCGGTGCCCGGCAGAACAACAGCGCAGGTCAACCGCCTGCTACTTCAGGCCAAGGCAAGGTCGCACGCTCTCCAATGCGGGCGTAGAAACGTCTCCCGGATCTCCGGAATCCGCTTCCCGCTCGTCATCTCGCGGTTCTCGCTGAGCCATCCACGGCGAAAGTGGCCGTCGTTTCCGTGCGACCATTTTCCCAGCGGTGCACGGCACCAGTACTGGTCAAGAAGGCGGGCTGAGGCCCGATGAAGGAAGGATGCTCCATGGGCAAGACGCGCAATGACGGCACTCGCAGGGCCCGCAGGCCTGTGCCGGGTGAGCAGCGAGATGACCAACATCTGAGCGGCTGGGAGGAGGACACGGAAGCCACCCTCAGCACCATCGAGCGCTGCACGCGCGGGGCACGATCCGTCACGTTCCGGCTGGACGCAATCGTGGATAAATCCAGGCCGATGCTGATCGCCGCCATGCTTGACTCGGGTGACTACGACTTTGGCGGATATCTGGCGCTGAGGCAGGAACTTCTCTATTGCCTGCTGTCGGGTGACTACGCCAATTTCGCCGAGATCGCTGACTCGTGTCCCGACCTCAAGGCGGGCCTGTCCGAGCTGCTTGATGTCTCCGACGAGGAGTGGGCCGAGTTGCTCACGGATGAACGGTTCGCCGAGAGCGTGTCAAAGGAATCCGGCGTCTTCATTGAGCGTCTGGTGAGTATTCGATAGCGCTGCAGTGATCGGTGACAAGCTCGGCATCGTGTGGCCGGGAAATTCGACAGGACTCAGAAGGAGCATGGCGCGAGAGTCCGACTCGGCGGGACATCACAGGTTCCGGAGGCGCAACCCGAAGCCGCAGGTCTCCCCTACTTCTCGTAAGCATCACACGCCCCTCGCTTCATTTGGCTGGGAGACCAACAACTCTTTGTGCGCCCTCTGTGTGGGCGCCATTTCGAAGCGATCAGCTTCGGAAAGGAAGCTTCGCCATGCCCGATGAACCGACGAAGCGTCAGATTGAGGCTCTTCCCGTCGTGATGACAGCAAGGGAAGTAGCCAAGCTCATGCGTGTCGCCGTCCCCACCGTCTATAAGTACAAAGACTGCCTTGGCCTTCCATGCCGGCGCTTCGGCACTGCTGTGCGCTTCTACCAGCACGAAGTCGTCGAGTGGATGGATCGAGAGCAGAGATGAAGGAGAACCGTATGTCTCGTATGCGCAAGGTGAGCGTCCAACAGAAGCGCAATAGCTTCTACCTCGTGTACAGGCCGCCCGGCAGCTCTCGGCAAGTATGGGACCCCGTCGGCAATGACCGGCAGGAAGCGCACAGGCTCTGCCTCCTGAAACAGGCCGAACTTGCAGACGCCGGCTACGTGCAGCCGAAGCGCGACAGCTTCGAGCTGGTCGCAGACGAGTGGATGCACTTGGTTGCGGAAGCCAAGTGCGCCGAGAGTACCCTGACTGACTATCGCAGCATCCTGTCATGCCACCTCAAGCCTGCCTTTGGCAAGCTGGAGATCTCAAAGATTGGCTACCGTGAGATCCAGGCTTTTGTACGAGCCAAGTCGGGAACCATCAGCAACAAGCGACTGCGCAATGTCCTCGTCGTTCTCAGCGATGTTTTCGAGTACGCACGCAAGTCAGGGTGTCGCCGCGACAACCCGGTCCACGAAGTGGATAAACCCCCGGTTCGACGCACGGAAATGGACTGCCTTGAACCAGATGATCTGTGGCGCCTGATACGGGCGGTGAATGACCTGGAGCCGTGGTACTCGGCGCTGTTGGTGACCGCCATGCTGACCGGTTGCAGGATGGGAGAGTTGCGATCCCTGACGTGGGACCACGTGGACCTGGAGCGCGGACTGCTGAAAGTCCGGAGGAGCCAAGCTCGCAAGGCGACTGCCGCTCCCAAAACGGAGGCCGGATTCCGCAACGTACCGCTGAGCGGGTTTGTGCTTGAGACACTGCAAGCGCATCGGGCCAAGGTGCCCGAGTTCTGCGATCTGGTCTTTCCGTCGAAGAAGCTGACCCCGTTCGACCCAGGCAACATCAGGAAACGTGTCCTGTACCGCGCGTTGGACGCAGCCGGTTTGAGGCGAGTCCGCTTCCACTCCCTTCGCCACTCGGCAGCGTCACTGCTGATCCACTCAGGTGCGACTGACAAGGCGGTGCAAACGATCATGGGCCACAGCAGCATCCAGGTCACCAAGGACATCTACGGTCACCTGTTCGCGGATGCCGAGCGCGAAGCGATGGATCGACTCGACGACCACTTCGCCAGTCGCAAACCGGACGGCTGTCAGGAGTCCAAGTGTGCCTACCCCCAGCTTCATCTTCTGCCGGTCTCTCCCGGCCAAGGCCAGCCGGTGTGGAACACTTCCGTGGAACGCATTGCTGACTCCGCGAGGACCTAGACATCGTTCGACCAGATGAGCCAGCGTGTGCCAGGTGCCGCGAGCCGTAGTGACCTTCGGGGTGACAACCCGCACAGCCGCAGGTGACAGCGGCAGTTCCACAGTTCTAGAGCAAGATCCGGTGACCGTCAGAAAGGAAAACAGGCCAGCCCATGTATTAGGACTGACCTGCGATGATGCTGGTCGCGGGGACCGGATTTGAACCGATGACCTTCGGGTTATGAGCCCGACGAGCTACCAGACTGCTCCACCCCGCAATGTTCAGTTTCGCCTCGCGGCGGACGCACAAGGTAACATACCCCGGCGAACGGGCGCAACCGCGACTAGAACGATCTATCCGTCTTCTCGCGACCGGGGTCGGTGTCCTCGCCGGCCAGGATGCCACGCCACTCTCTGGGATCGCTCTTGACCTTTGAGACAAGCCCCGCCGCCCACCGCACGAGCCGACGAGCCGACTCGACCATCTGGACTGCCTCCTCTCGCGTAATCAGCCGATCCTCGTACTCGACCATGTTCTTGGCCCTCAACAGGCCCTGCAGTTGCCGCCCTTGTGGAGCCACGAAGTCACCTACTCGCTCCCTGAGTAGAGCGAGCACGGCAGAGTGGTCCGGCTCACGGCTTCTCAGACCACATTGTGCTGCGAGCACTGCATCAGCGCTGGAGATTCCAGCGTGAACGGCGGATAGGCCGGCGGCGTTCCAACGCTCCCTGCTCGCCTCACCCTCGGCGGTCGCCAAGAACTCCTCCGCTTTGAGAAGGAAGACCTTACTTGCCGATGCGCTGACCTTCTCGACTCTTCGCTGCTTCATCCGAGGACCTCCAGTCCCGGGGCGCCACCCCGACAATCGTGACGCCGTCCCGGAGGACTCCTTGCATCATGCCGTTGCCGCTCTCTCGCAAGTCCAGCGCCTCATCGAGTGTATGACCGAGCACTGACACCGGTGCCCCAAGCCGCGCTCGCAGCTCGGCGTCCATTTCGTCGATCGCTTGCAGGGTGGAGTGGAGCTCCTCACTGGACCGCTCGACGAGGAGAAGGTCATAGTCGCTGTCCGCCGAGAAGTCGCCGCGGGCCCTACTGCCGAACAGCACGAGGGCGTACGCGTGAGGCGCCATTTTGCGCAGCTCTTCGAGCACCGCCGCCTCTGACTCGCTCTCGGCTGCAAAGGCCGGTAGGACTATTCGCTGCACGAGCAGACTCCGGCGTTCAAGCCAATGCACCCGTGCTCGTCCCGCATCGACAGCACTGACAGCGCCTGCTGCTACCAAATGGTCGAGAGCCTCTGCTGTCGGGCCGTGGGTCAGCCCCGCCTGGCGCGCGATCTCTCGAATAGAGAGCGGAACGCCAACGTTCGCAAGAACGCGGAGGACCGCGATGCGGCCGCGTGTGCCGAAGACGCTCTCGAGGACTGTGTTGTTCATGATTGGATGGTATACCATCCATAGCAGAAAGAAAACCATCCATAAAACACGCACTGGAGCGCCGATTAGGCGATTAATCTCCTAATCTCCTAGTAGACAAGGAGATTCTCGCTCGCAACGAAGTGTCTCCGGTAAGCCCTCGGCAAGCCCCCTCCGCTACCGTCCGCTCATGCCGCCGCCGACCGACAACGCCTCCCCCGCTCCCTGCTTCGCCGACGCCTGGGCGCTCTGGCTCGGCTACCGCAGCTGCGGCACCCGGCCGCTGCGCGCCTCGACCCTCGCCGACTACGCGAGCATCTACCGCAAGCACCTCGGCCCAGCGCTCGCGGATCTGCCGCTCGATGCGATCGACGGCACCGTCATTGCCCGGCTCACCGTCGACCTCTCGCGCGCCGGTCTCTCCCCCAAGCGCGTCAGCAACGCGCTCGTCCCCCTGCGCGCCTGCCTGCGCTGGCACTACCGCCTGGGCGCCTACCCGCGTGACCCGAGCCCGCTATTCGGCCCCTCGTCACTCTCCACCGACGAGCGCCTCGTCCTCACTGCCGAGCAGATCGAGCGGCTCCTCGGCGAGCTGCCTGAGTTCTATCGGCCCTTCGTCGCGTTCGCTGCCTATGTAGGCACGCGCGCCGGCGAGCAGCGCGCGCTCACGTGGGACGACGTCGACCTTGCCGCCAGGCGGGTGCGCGTCGACAAGACGTACTACCGCACCACGCTCCAGCGCCTGACCAAGACCGGTGACATCCGTGTCGCTCCCATCCCGCCGCACGTCGCCGAGATGCTCGCGGACTGGCAACGCGCCTGCCCACAGTCGCCGGAAGGCCTTGTCTTCCCGAGTCCCACCGGCCGTCCCTTCGACCTCGACAC
>CAZSLI010000013.1:20972-62857 GCA_964607705.1 uncultured Eubacteriales bacterium | reverse complement strand
GGCGTTCGGTATGATTCACCCCGGCAGTGTCCTTCGGATGAAATCGGCCAGCCGGTCGACGTGAGGAACGCGGGTTGGAACTCCACTCGGGGGCGAAGATCGTCGCGCCGTATCTAGCGGTGATCGGCGTAGTCCTCTTTGCGCTGGGTACGGCGGCGTTCTTGTCCCGACGCCGGATAGCCGCATGGGTTGGCGCGCTCTCGCCCCAGGACCAGGCCGCCGACGGCGTCGCCCGCCTTTCCGTGCTCACTGCGATAGCAATCGTTACCTTCATCGCCTCGATGGAGGCCTTCGCGGCGATAGGATTCGTCATCGGCGTGTCCGTCAACGCCGCGGACGCGGTCATCGCCCTGGGTTTCTCGGCGGTGATGACCGGTGTCTCGGCAAAGCACCTCGGCTTCCGGCGAGCTCCGCGGGTTGCGATCGGTCTCTGGCTCACACTGGCGCTTCTGGCGTTTCTTCTCACGCTCGCTGCGGGATGGACCTACGACGCCTCGTGGGACGGCAACACGGCGCACCAGTCGGCTACGGCATACCTGGCCGGCGGTTGGAACCCGATCCATGAGCAGACCGTAGACCGGTCGATCGGGCAGTGGGGGGCGCTACAGTATTTCGCGAAGGGCGCTTGGACTCGGAATGCAGCCCTCCTCCTTCTCACGGGCAAGCTCGAGCAGGCCAAAGTCCAGAACCTGCTCCTCATCATCGCCGGCTTGGCCGCATGGCTGGCGCTGCTGCTGCAAGTCGATCGCAGAAGGCCATCGATGGCTCTCGCCGGGAGCATCGCGGCTGCGCTAAATCCAGTGAGCATGCAGCAGGCATTCACGTTCCTGGTAGACGGGCAGCTGTCGTCGCTGATCGTCTTGGTGGTCGGCTTCTCGGGTCTCGTGTTCACGAGCCTGTCGGGGTGGCCGATCTTCGTCGCACTGGGCCTCTCCCTGGCTGTCCTGGCCACAGTGAAGTCGACCGGGCTCGTGTTCGCCGTGATACTGGGCGCCGGGCTCGTGGTGGGCACGCTGATCTTCCGCGTCGACGAGCTGAAGCGGCTAGCTCTTGCGGTGGCGGCCTCGCTTGCACTGGTGGTCCTGCTGACCGGGTTCAATCCCTATGTCGTCAGTACCGTGCGCTATGGGTCGCCGTTCTATCCGCTTGTCGGCAGCGAGAAGGTCGACATCGTCTGGAACCTGCAGCCGCCCAACTTCGCCGGCAAGAGCAGCTTGCACCGCCTCGGCCTTGCCCTCTTCTCCAGAACCGCCGACTACGGCGAACGGGCGGTCATCAAGGTCCCGTTCTCGATCGCCCGCTCTGAGATCAGGCCGTACCTGGGCTTCCAGACTCCGATCGGCGGCTTCGGCCCGTGGTTCGGAGGCATACTGATCGTCGCCCTGGTGGTCGCATGCGTGCTGCTCATCAACGCAACGACTCGGCGAGACCGCACGGTCCTGGCGGCGATCTTCGCTGCTGCGGTGATCGGCTTCTCGGGAGCGATCAACCCGGAGGCGTGGTGGGCGCGCTACTCGCCACAGCTGTGGCTTGTGCCCCTCGTGATCCTGCTTGCAGCCGCCTACCGGGGTGCGGACCGCTGGCTGCGCACGCTCAGCATGCTGGCGGTTGTCGCGCTCTTGGTGAACGCTGCGTTCGTTGCGTCCATCAGCTTTGCCAACGTGGTCCACGCCCGGCTGGAGATCGACGCCGCGCTGGACGAAGCTGCCGCGTGGCCCAACGGCGCTCTGGTCAGCATGGGCGCCTACGATCAGGATTTCCGCAAGTTCTCGGATAGGGGCATCCGGTATCGATTGGTTCCGGCGACGGCCGTCCCCGACGGAAAGGTCGTGCCCTATCTCACGGCTATCATGGCGCCGGACGATGGGCGGCAGGTCTCACAGCCGTAGGGCACGACTCGTTGGCGCGGCAACGGTCCGAGGTCGGCATCTGCTTTGCATACACACGGGCGTGGTTTGGAACACTTGATACGCCCGCTACCTCGCGGTTCTTGCAGATTGTGTGTAGAATCGCAGGTCGGACTCGCTTTTCGACCCTGGCCTGGGGTAAGGGTAGACGCAGGGTCGCGAGTCTTACTGGCTGAAGGGTTCTTCGTTTTGAGTTCTGGCACGTTTTCAAGGCTCGTGGGGCGAGCCGGCGCACTTGCTCTCGCAGTCGCGCTGTTCAGCGCTGCCCCCGTCTTCGCGGCCCCCAGCAGGTCAACCGACTCCTCGGCGACCTCGGGCGGCTATCGCACGCCACCTGCATCCGGTTCCGCCATCGGCGGCAGCGTCGACGAGCAGACCGCCGAGTTCCGCAAGAAGCTCGCCGAGAAGCAGGCCAAGCTCGACGAGTTCAACGCGCAGCTCGAGAAGCTCGACGCCGAGCTCGAAGCGGCCACCGAGAACTACAACGCAGCGATCCTGCAGCTCGAACAGATGAAGCAGACGGTCGCCACGGCGCAGAGCGACCTGGAGAATGCGAAGAGCGCCTACACGGTTCAGAGCGACCTGCTCGGCGAGCGCGCCAACTCGATGTACAAGGACGGCTCCATGGCAGCGGTCGAGGTGCTCCTCGGCAGCAAGTCGGTGGGCGACTTCGTGCAGCGCGTGAAATTCCTCAACACCATCGGCCAAAGCGACGCCGAGATCGCAGCGGCGCTCAAGGGACAGCGCTCTCAGCTCGAGCAGCGCGTCAACGAACTGCGCGACGCACAGGCGGTCGCCGAGTCGCTCGAGTTCGAGCTCAAGGCCCGCAAGATCGAGATCCTCTCCCGCATCCAGGACCGCCAAGAGATGATGGCGGCGACCCAGGGCGACATCCTCCAGATGCTCGACGCCGAGGCCGCGCGCCGCAAGTCCGAGGAGTCCGCGCTGCTGCAAGAGCTCCTCGCCAACGCGAGCGCCAAGGGCATCAACGCCGCCCCGGGCACCCCGGTCGAGACCGCCCTCGCCTACCACGGCGTGCCGTACCTGTGGGGAGGCGAGACACCCGCCGGGCTCGACTGCTCCGGGCTCGTGCTCTACGTCTTCGCACAGCATGGCGTGGACCTGCCGCACTACTCGGGCCTGCAGTTCACCATGGGCGAGAAGGTCTCGCCGGTCGCGCTGCAGCCCGGGGATGTCGTCTTCTTCGGCTCGCCCGTCCACCACGTGGGCATCTACATGGGCGGCGGCTACTACATCCACGCCCCGCGCACCGGCGACTTCGTCAAGATCAGCCGACTCGCGGACCGAAGCGACTTCGCCGGCGCCCGCCGCTACCCGTGGACGCTTCGGGTGGGCGAGCCCCGCAATGCGGTAGTCTCGACCACTGACGCACTGTCGGGAGTCGGCGGCCGCTAGCACTGCGCGGGCGGGGGCCCGGCACAACCGAGGGGATCACCAGTGAGAGACGTTATCGAGGCGGCGCTCGAGGCAGCGCGCCTTGCAGGTGCCACCTATGCCGACGCTCGCGTCGTTGACGAGTCGCACGAGGAGATCCAGATCTCGACCGGCCGCGTCGAGGCCATCAGCCGCACCGACAGCTTCGGTATCGGCGTCCGTGTGCTCGCCGGGGGTGCCTGGGGCTTCGCCGCCTCCCGCGAGGTGACTGCCGAGGAGGCGGCGCTCGTCGCCCGCCAGGCTGTCGCCATCGCGAAGGCGTCGGCTCTCGTGGCCGGTGCGCCGGTGCGCCTCTCGGAGCTCGAGCCCGCAGTGGGCACGTGGAGCGGCGCTTACAGCATCGATCCGTTCTCGGTCCCGCTCGAGGACAAGCTCGCGCTGCTCGCCGCCGCCGACGCGGCGCTGCGCGCCCAACCGGAAGTCACCGTCACCAACGCCCACTGCGGCGCCCACCGCTTCCGCAAGTGGTTCGGCTCCAGCGACGGCGCGTTCACCGAGCAGTCGTGGGTGGAGACGGGCGCCGGCATCGAGGCGTACGCCATCAAGGACGGCGACGTCGTCACGCGCTCCTACCCCACCTCGCACGGCGGCGATTGGCAGCAGGCCGGCTGGGAGTTCGTCGTCAGCCTTGACCTCGTCGGCCAGGCATCGCGCGTCGCCGAGGAGGCCGCCGCACTGCTCACGGCGCCCGAATGCCCCAGCGGCACGGTCGACCTCATCATCGACGGCAGCCAGGTGGCCCTCCAGGTCCACGAGTCGGTCGGCCACCCGACCGAGCTCGACCGGGTCCTCGGCGAGGAGGCTGCCTTCGCGGGGACGTCGTGGGTGGGCCTGGCCGACCTCGGCACGCTTCGCTATGGCAGCGAGCAGGTCACGGTGACCGCTGACGCGACCGTGCCCGGATCGCTCGGCAGCTTCGGCTGGGACGACGAGGGGGTGCCCGCACAGCGCGACTATCTGGTGCGCGACGGGATCCTCGAAGGGTTCCAGTCGTCGCGCGAGACCGCGCCCGAGATCGGCCGCGCGAGCAACGGCTGCATGCGCGCCGAGAGCTGGAACCGCATCCCGCTCGTGCGCATGACCACGATCTCGCTCGAGCCGGGCACTTGGGACTTCGACGACCTCATCGCCGACACGGGGACGGGGCTCTACATCGAGACGAACAACTCGTGGTCGATCGACGACAAGCGGCTGAACTTCCAGTTCGCGTGCGAGATCGGTTGGGAGATCGAGAACGGCGAGCTGGGCCGGATGGTGAAGATGCCCAACTACACCGGCATCACGCCGCAGTTCTGGGCGAGTTGCGACGCCGTGTGCTCGGCTGACCACTGGAAGGTCTGGGGCCTGCCCAACTGCGGTAAGGGCGAGCCGATCCAGGTCGCTCACGTGGCGCACGGCGCCTCGCCGGCCCGCTTCCGAGGCGTACAAGTGGGGGTGGGTCGCTGATGCTGACCATCGATGAGGCGCGCGCGCTCGCAAACCGCGTGGTCGCGATGACCGAGGCGGACCAGGCCGAAGCGCTGGTAGCCGCCGAGACCACCGCGCTCACGCGTTTCGCGAACAACCGCATCAACCAGAACGTCGCCGAGCGCAACGCGCTCGTGAGCGTGCGCGCGGTGCTGGGCACCCGCGTGGGCGTCGCGAGCACCAACCGCCTCGACGACGCCTCGCTCGCCGCCTGCTGCGCGGCCGCGGTCGCATCCGCCCGGGTCGCGCCCGAGGACCCGAGTTTCCGCTCGCTCCCGGAGGGCGGCGCCATCACGAGCGACCGCTCTGTGGCGGCGACGCGCGAGTTCTCGGCGGAAGACCGGGCGCGCGCGGTCGAGGCTATCGTGGCGCCGTCGCGCGAGCGTGGCTTCACCGCCGCCGGGAAAGTCCGCACGTCCGAGCAGGTCGTCGCCGTGGCGAACAGCCTCGGCATCGACGCTGCGGGTTCTGTCACGGGGGCCCAGGCCACCGTGCTGTCGATGGGCAATGAAGGCGGTTCCGGCTGGGCGAGCTTCCTCTCGCGAGACGTTGGGGAATTCGATCCCGCCGCTCTCGGCGAGCAGGCGGCCGACCTCGCCAGGCGCTCGGCGAACCCCACCGATCTCGAGCCTGGCGAGTACCCGGTCGTGCTGGGGCCGGACGCGGTCGCCGACATCATGGACTTCTTCGCCTACGTCGGCTTCTCGGCGAAGGCGTACCACGAGGGCCGCTCGTTCATGTCCAACGAGCTCGAGAACATGCCCATGACCGAGCTCGTGACCATCGTCGACGACGCGCTCTCGGAGCATGCGATCGGGCTGCCGTTCGACTACGAGGGCTTCCCGAAGGGCACGCTGCCGCTGATCGAGTACGGCGTCCTCATCCGCCCCGTCACGGACTCGTACTGGGCCCACGTCACGGGGTTCTCGAACAGCGGACACGCGTTGCCGGCGCCCAACCCCTACGGCCCCATGCCGCTCAACCTGGAGATGATGCCCGGCGAACAGTCGCTCGACGAGCTCATCGGCAGCGTCGAGCGTGGGGTGTACGTGACGCGGTTCCACTACGTGAACGTCGAAGACCCGGTGCCCGTGACGCTCACCGGCATGACGCGCGACGGCACGTTCCTCATCGAGAACGGGAAGCTCACGCGACCGCTCAAGAACCTCCGCTTCACGCAGCCGATGGTGGAGGCGTTCTACTGGTGCGACGGCGTGTCGGCGGACCGGCGCTTCGTGGGGACCGAAGAGGGCGCGAGTCTCGTGCCTGCGGTGCTCCTGAGCAAGTTCGCGTTCACCGGGCAGACGTCGTAACGACTGCCGCTCGACCTCGCCGCGCTAGCGCTTCCCCGGTCGCACTGAGCCCAACTCGACGATGCGCCTGATCACGCCTTGGATCGGCAGCATCTCCACGACGCCACCCACGCCCATGGCCGACTCCGGCATGCTGAACGACTTCGCGGTGGCCGCCGACTCGGCGATCGTGTAGCCGCCCGCCTCGCGCACCGCGAGCATGCCGCATGCCCCGTCGCTCCCAAGACCCGTAAGCAGCGCCGCCAGCGTGTGGCTTCCGAACGTCTGAGCTGCCGAGGACATGAGCATGTCGATCGAGGGCACGTAGAGCGAGTCAGCGAAGTCGGGTTGCACCCGGAAGAAGCCGCCGAGCGCACCCTTGCCCACGCGCGTCTGGAAGCCGGACGGTGCGATGTAGACCCGGCCCGGCTCGATCTTCTGGGTGTTGGCCGCCTCAAGCACCTGGAGCTTGCAGTGCTCGTCCAGACGCTCGGCCCAGCCCTTGGTGAACCCGGCGACGATGTGCTGGCATATGACGACCGGCGACGGGTAGTCGCGAGGCAGCGCTCTCAGCAGGTCTTCGACGGCCGGCGGACCGCCGAACGACGCGCCCACGACCACCAGGTCGTACGGGCCGGTATGGGCGGGCACTCCCGCGGAATGCGCCGATGGCTCGAGATCGCAGGTGACCGTGCGCACGCGCTCCCCCCGGATCGCTACGCGAACACGCCTCGCGGCGCGGGTTCTCGGCATAAAGCCGAGCCCCGGCGATCTTCTCACGCCGGGGCCCGAAGTTGGAAACGTTGACACGGTCGTGGAGGGGCGCCACTTCGCGGTCGATCGTTTCCGCAATTTGCCAGGAGGCTCGTATGGTTCCTGACACTTGGGTTATCGGCAGAGCGCGCCGCCGTCTTTAGCGGGCGTTCAGCCGAGAAGCCGCTGGTGAGGCGCGCCGCCATGGCAGCTGTCGCATCAACCAGCTACTGCTTCGGGTCCGGCACTTCCCTGTGGCAGATCGTGCAGTCCTTGCGACCTTCATCGGTCATCTGCGGATGCTTTTCGGGGACAGCGGCGACGCCCTTGGCTATCGTGCTCGTGGTCAAGGCAGGCGGCGGCTTCTGGCAGGCGGACACGAGCAGTGCCATCGCCAAGAGCCCCGCTATCGTGGCACCCGCCGAGCAAGGCCGAATCATCGAGCGCTCCCTCTCCGTTACAGCACGCCACCATCGCGTCGCACACCTTCTCCGCGCCGACTATACTTCCACCAGTCGCCAGCCAAAACCTGCACACACCCGCGGCGGAACGCCGCTTGCTGTCCCGAGGTACTGTGACCTACGAGCCTACCGACAATCGAGATCGCTTCAGCACGCCCCGCCGCAGCGGTGGCGCGGCGCCGCCTCGCAGGGTCATCCGCTCGGACCGCATCCACTACCCCGGAATGCCGAGTGGGGCGGACGGCGACGCGACCCGGGCAGGCGGCAGTGGCAGAGTACGTCGCCTACAGCCCACGCGCGACACCGGCCTGATGGTCGAACGCCGCGCGGTTCGGGAGCGTAGGCGCCGGGCGAAGACACAGCGCAACCAGGCGCTGCTCGGCATCATCGTACTCGTGGCGCTATTCGCGCTTGCATTCGGTTGGCGCGCAGCGTCAGAGCGGCGTGCAGCCGCCTCACCCTTGGTGACCAAGCGCGCGAGCGCTCGACCGCAGGTGGTCCCGGTGATCAACGAGTCGCAGCAGGCGACTCCGGCCACGCCGATCTTCGCCACCTACCGGGGCAAGGTCCTTCGCTTGCCGGTGCCGCTCGCAGACCTCACGGAGGTCGGCTTCCACCAGGCGTCCTACACCTACGCGCTCCCGCTCAAGACGAAGCTGCCCGACGCTGACATGGGCGACGCCAAGAAGCATAAGGGCACGGGCCGCAAGATCACCGAGCAGGATTCTGCTCCGAACGCGCTGCTCACCGGCGCCGTGCTGCGTATGTGGCGCGACCGTCCGGGTCGGCCGGACACGGCGGTGGATGTCGGAGCGGACCCGGGGACGAAGGTCGTTTCGCCCATGACCGGCACGGTCGTGCTCGTGAAGTCGTACCAGCTCTACAGCAAGTACGACGACTACCAGATCCACATCCAGCCCGACGGCCTCGAAGACGTCGACTGCGTGCTCATCCACATCAAGGATCCCAAGGTGAAGGCCGGCGACCGGGTCGAGGCGGGCGTCACGCAGATCGGCGTGCTGCGCAAGCTCTCCGACCGTATCGGCAGCCTGCAACTTCGGTCGTACGTGAAGAACGGCGGCGACCACACGCACGTGCAGCTCAACGACAAGAAGGACAAGTCGTACAAGGGCCTCAAGGGCGCCATCAAGCTCACCGCTCAGCCCGCCGAGTAGCCGCCCGGCAGCCGCTAATCCCCCGCCGGTCCCTGCTCCTCGGCAGCGCGCTCGAGAAAGCCGCGGAACCGCCGGTCGAACTCGTAGCGCTCGAGCATCACCGTGCGCCCGCATCCTCGGCAGGCGAGCTTGATGTCGGCTCCGAGTCGGGTGATCTCCCACTCGTTGGCGCCGCACGGATGCGGCTTCTTGAGCTTGACGACGTCGCCGAGGCGTATGGGTGTGATCGGGACGGCCATGCGACCTCCGGCGGAGCGCGGGAAGCGGGTGCGGTATAAGTGAGTATACCGTCGGCCCGAAGCACCGGAGGACCCATGAAGACGCCAGCGATCCTGTCCGTGCTGGGCGAAGACCGCGTCGGAATCGTCGCGACCGTCTCGCGCGTACTGGCCGAGTCCCGCGCCAACATCGAAGACATCCGCCAGACCATCATCGGCGGCATCTTCTCCATGACCATGTTGGTCACCGTGGACGAGGACGCGACGGCCTTCGACGAGCTCCAGCATCGCCTCGCCCAAGCTGCCGAGGAACTCGGCGGCCTCCAGATAACGCTCCAGCGCGAGGACGTCTTCCGCTACATGCACCGCATCTAGCGCCTGGCGGCCCACGGCCCCCGCCCTCGCCCGCGCCCCATCGCCAACCCCACCGGCAGCCAGTCGACCACACCCGAAAGGTAGCACCCGTGCAGATCACCCCCGAGGAGATCGTCCAGACGCTGGTGATGATCCAGCAACAGAACCTCGACATCAGGACCGTCACCCTCGGCCTCTCGCTGTCCGGGTGTGCCGACGCGGACGTGTCCGTCGCCGCGCGCCGCATCTACGACCGCGTGACCGCCGCCGCCGAGCGCCTGGTCCCGGTCGCCGAGCAGCTTGAGGCCGAGTACGGCATCCCGATCGTGAACCGGCGCGTGTCCGTCACGCCCATCGCGAAACTGGCCGCCGTCGCCGTGGGCCAAGACCCCACTCCGCTGGCCGAGGCGCTCGACCGCGCCGGCCGAGAAGTCGGCGTCGACTTCGTGGGCGGGTACTCGGCGCTCGTGCACAAGGGGATCGGGGACGGCGACCGGCGGCTCATCGAGTCGATCCCGCACGCGCTCTCAGTGACCGAGCGGCTCTGCGCCTCGGTCAACGTCGCCACCACGCGCGCAGGCATCAACATGGACGCGGTGCTGCTCATGGGCCACACCGTTCGCGCCGCCGCTGAAGCCACGGCGGACCGCGACTGCATCGGCTGCGCCAAGCTCGTCGTGTTCGCGAACATGGTCGAGGACAACCCGTTCATGGCGGGAGCCGTCCATGGAGCCGGCGAGCCCGATGAGGTCATCAACGTCGGCATCTCCGGCCCCGGGGTCGTCCGAGCCATCGTCGCCGCACTGCCCGAGGACGCCGACCTCACCACCGTCGCCGAGGCCATCAAGGCAACCGCCTTCAAGATCACGCGTGCCGGCGAGCTCGTCGCTCGCGAGGCCGCCCGCCGCCTCGGCGTCCAGATGGGCATCGTCGACCTCTCGCTCGCCCCCACTCCCGCCGAAGGCGACTCGGTCGCCGAGATCATCGAGGCAATGGGCGTGGGCCGCTGCGGCGGCCCCGGCACGACTGCCGCGCTTGCGCTGCTCAACGACGCCGTCAAGAAGGGTGGCGCGATGGGTTCCTCGGCAGTCGGCGGGCTCTCGGGCGCTTTCATCCCGGTCTCCGAGGACGCCGGCATGATACGCGCGGCCGAGTCGGGAGCGCTCTCTATCGAGAAGCTCGAGGCCATGACCAGCGTGTGTTCCGTCGGCTTGGACATGATCGCGATCCCCGGCGACACCACCGCAGAGACCATCGCGGGCATCATCGCCGACGAGTGCGCGATAGGCATGGTGAACAGCAAGACGACCGCGGTTCGCCTGATCCCCGCCATCGGCAAGGACGTGGGAGACCGGCTGTCGTTCGGCGGCCTCCTCGGCGAGGCGCCCGTGATGGCGGTCAACCAGTGGGCCGGCGAGATCTTCACTCGCCGAGGAGGCCGTGTGCCGGCGCCGCTTCAGTCGTTGCGCAACTGACGCGCGACCCGCCCTGCACCCGGCAAGACAACAAACCGTTGGACGGTCAACCAAATGGGAGTAAATCACTCCCATTCTCTAAACTCGCCACCATTCTGTGCCGATAGTCACAACAGGCAGACGGTGGGTCTGCTATTCTGATCGGCTTTTCGCCAAGCCGGTCGTCGCACAGACGGGGCGAGTCACTGCGCCATGGAGACGAAGCGGCGGTATATCGTCGCCCGTGCAGACGGGCGGCGTCAGCGGCATCTGCGGCGTAGGCTGCGGAGCATCTTCGCTCGGGTCGCCGTCGTCACCGCGCTACTCGTGCCCATGCAGGTCAACGGAATCGTCTCCCGCACGATCACGATCGACGGCGCGACCGACGACTGGGCGATCGTCCTCTCCGACCCGGCAAACAGCGTCGCGGACGTGCCGGGCGATGGGAGCCTCGGCCTTAACCGCGACCTGACTCTCGGTGCCGCCACCTGGGACACGTCGAACCTGTACTTCATGTTCCGCCGAGCCTCCTCTTCGGGCGGCGCCTCGTACCGCTTCCAGGCGTATGTCGACGTGAACGGCGACGGCCTGATGAGCTCGGTCGACCGCGTGGTCTACAGCGACTTCGGAGGAGCGGGAGGCTCGGGAACCGCGCGCTGCGTGACGTACACACCGGCCAACGCCGCAGGCGACCCGCTGGGAAACGACCAGGGATTCCTTCCTGGGACGCTGGGCAACTCGGCCGTCTCGGGGTCCTCGGCAGCTACCTGGGCGGACAGCACGAACATCGTGGCCGAGACGCGGGTCAACTGGGCGGGACTCGGCGTTCCCGAGGGCTCACCCGTGCGTATCAAGTTCGCGTGCGGACAGACCAACGGCAACATGGTGGACACTTCGAACCAGCTCTGGCTGGTTCGCCGGGCGATCGAACTCGACGGTCCGCAGAACACCGCCGCCGATGCGGGCAGCGTCACCACAATCCCCCACGTGCTCACCAACTCAGGCAACAACACCGAGACGATTGCCCTGGGCGTAAGCACCGACTCCGGCTGGTCGTCTCGCGTGAAGGACGCGTCCGAGAACACCACCGCGGCCGTCACGTTGGGGCCCCAGAAGAGCGTTTCCGTGTACCTCGAGGCAACCGTCCCATCGGGGACGCCTGATGGGACCTCGGGCTCATTCACCCTGAACGCGGCATGTGTCGCCGACGGCAGCGTGCGCGCCCTAGTGACCGATCGCGTGTACGTCGGCCCTCTCCTGGTGGTTCCTGACAACAGCGGATACATGGCGCCGGGCTCCACCGTCACCTACCTCACCAACGTCAGGAACAACTCCTCGATGGTCAGGTCGGTCGAGGTCACCGCAGCCTCCAGCCGAGGTTGGGATGCGCAAGTGTATGAGATCGACGGAGTCACTCCCGTCTCCAGCCTGACCCTGAACCCCTACGCGACCGTGCCGCTCGTCTTGAAGGTCAAAGTCCCGCCCGGTACGTCGACTGGCATCCAGGACACGACGATGGTCCATGCGCGCCTCAGTAGCGATCCCACCGTGTACGGGGACTCGCACAACTTGACCGAGGTGCGGCCCGCCCTCGAGGTCACGCCGAACTTCAGCCAGTACGCAGGCGAGGGCGGCTACGCCTTCATGAAGCACACCGTGAGGAACAGCTGGCCCACCACCCGCACGGTCTCGCTCTCGGCCGCCTCGGTGCGTGGGTGGCCCCTCGTCATCTACGACTCAGGGGGAGTCAACACGACGACCACCGTCACCCTCGGGCCCAACGGTGCGAAGCGTGACGTCATCGTGCGCGAGGCGGTCCCCGCAGGAACAGCCGCGGGCACCGTCGACACCGTGACGGTGACGGCGACCGCGGCGCCCCACTCGGCCACTGCCACCGACAAAGTCACCGTGACGCGCCTCGCGACCTACGACAGCGGCGGCTTCAGTGTGCCCAAGGACACCTTCGTCCTCGGCCAGAATGTGTATGCGCGCGCCATGGGCTTCAACAGCGGGCAGACCTTCACCTTCCGCTGGACCGACGCATCGTCGACCGTGGTCTCTACACAGGTCCGGACCGCGGACGCTCAGGGCACGGAGTCGTCGTTCATCACCATCGGAGCCAACGCTCCGGTCGGGATCTGGAGGGTCGACATCCTCGTGAATGGCGTGGTCACGGAGTCCACGACGTTCAAGGTGGACTTCGACGCGATGATCTGGGACCTCACGGCAACAGACGCGCCGTCATCCCAGACGACCTCGACCATCACCGGCAAAGTGCGCAACAAGGGCGCCGCCGCGATCACGAACACCACTATCGATTACACGGTGTGGTGGGACACGAACGCAAACGCCGTCTTCGATGCAGGTGACCTTTACGTGACGCCGAGCAGCACCACCACGACCTACACCGGAGGCGCGGTGCCGGTCACGCGGTCGCGCACGGGTCTCACCGCGCCGCCGAACACGACCGTCGCGGACACCTGGTATCTCTCGAATGCCCAGTTCGACCGCGGGGGCACCTACCACGTCTCGATGACGTGGCGCCTGCCAAGCGGCTTCGTGATCGACGCCCGGGGGACCACTTTCTACTCCTCGATGTCTCTCATCAACATGACCGTGGCCGCCGCAGTGGACTTCGGCTCTGTCGTCCCCTCCTACGCTGAGACCGTGCCGCTCAGCGTGGTCATCAACTCGCCGAAGACATACGACCTGACGACCACGTACGTAAACGCGTCAGCACTCGGCATCACGACGACACTCGGCTCACGCTATGCGGAGCCTTCCGGCCTGCACAACTACACCGACAACCTCTCGATCCTCGTGCCATGGGCGGCGTCAGGGCCCAAGACGGCACAAGTCGTCTATACGGTGGTGCTCCGATGAACGGGACGCCCGTGGGGGGTGGGGCCTGACTCGCCATCACCGCCCATCCAAGAGGAGCGCCGCTTGTAGCTCCTCGCTCACGCAGTGGTAGACCCTGGCTCGTACGCACGTCGAAGCCAGGTGGATTTCCAAGAAGAGCCAAGATCGAAAGGAGCACGTCCATGAAGAAGGTAGTAGTCCTCATCGCTTTGTCGATAGCGCTCGTCATGAGCTGCGTCGCCATTGCAGGCGCCGCGACGGTCACCCCGGGCACGCCCGCCCTCATCGCGAGCGGCGGCACCGGCACAACCGTCATCACCGCCAACGTTCTGCCCCGCGTGTACCTGACCGTCCCGAGCCTCATCGCATTCGGCGATCTCGCGCCCACCGACACCGCAAGCCAGGGCTACACGGTCACCGTGAAGGCCACGGAGACGTTCGCTATCGCGCGCAGCGTGGACGCCAACGACTGGGGTCTCAGCGTTTCGGGCGACGTTCCCGTCGCGGCAGGGATGCCGGGCAACCGCACCTACAACGAGACCGCCGACGTCACCGTGCCCTGGGGCGTCACCTCCGGCGCCAAGAGCACCAACGTCGTCTACACCGTGACGTTCCCGTAGGCACTCGCTGCACACGCATCAAGCCAGAAGGCCCGCACATCGTGCGGGCCTTCTCTATGCTCGATCCACTGGGCCCCTGCAACTCAGGCCGGCGCCCCGTTGCCAGGCAAATCGGCGCCTGGTCCCGCGCTACTCGCTGTCCACCGGCGGTTCTCCCGCCTGCTGACGCGCCGCCCGCCGCGCCTGCCGCCGCTGTTCGGTGCGCCGACGCTCGCGCCTCGTGGCGACACCCCACGTAATCAGAAGTATCAACAGGAGCACCAGCGCGCCCGCCACCCACAGCACCCACACGGGCACCAGCCATACACTGCGCTGCGCCGCCACCTCTACGGGCGGAGTCTTGCGCTGGGCGCCGTACACGACCGCCACTCGCAGGGTATGCGGACCGAAGGAGTTCTCGGGGTACGTGACTGTCCCGGCCTGCTTGATCGAGGTGCCGGCGTAGGCGATGGTCTGGCTTGCAGCCAGCGTCTCGAACAGGCGCTCACCGCTTTGCTTCAGGCCGATCACTCCGGCGGTGACGGTCTCATCGACGTTGCCCTGGTTGTTCAGAGAGAACGAGTAGTCGACCGCGTTGCCCACCTTGAACGAGGGGACGACGAACGGATCTATCGTCACCTTCTCGACAAGCGTACCCGCCACACGGACCTTGACCCGTGCGCCGATCCGCCCTTCGACCGCCGCGGCAGCACCTTGGGGCCGGTTCGAGTCGAACGTCTCGAAGAACAGGAGGATCGAATGATCGCCCGGCGCTACCCCCGGCGGCACTTGTACGTCGAACTTGATGGGTAGTTCGCGGCCGGGCGCCATGTCGAGATACGGCGTGTTGTTGATCGACTTGGCCTCTGGTGGCAGATACACCCGGATCCATGAGGCAGGGCTCGTCAGAGGGTTGTCGTTGTTCGTGGGGACGGTGTAAGTGGCGACTCCGCTCGAGTCGAACGACTGGTTGGCGGCGTAGACCTTCACCTGGATCTGCTCGGTGCCATCGTTGATGACGAGGACCTTGCCGGACTTGGAGTCACCCGGGTCCATCGAGAAGCGGAACGACCCCTTGTCGAGCCCGATCGTCCTCGTGGCGAACGCAGACGGTGCGATGAGCGCGCCGA
This sequence comes from uncultured Eubacteriales bacterium, assembly GCA_964607705.1. GTDB lineage: Bacteria > Actinomycetota > Coriobacteriia > Anaerosomatales > PHET01 > CAZSLI01. The sequence continues at coordinate 47,730 of CAZSLI010000013.1, read as the reverse complement.
ACACGAGCGCCGAGAGAACGACGGCTACCAGGCGAGCTGTACGCGAGCGCATCAGATGCCCACCGACTCGCGGAACTGTCGCACCTGCCTGCGCGCCACCGGTATGTGGGTCTCGTCCCGATCTGCGGCTACCACGACGTACGAACCATCCACCCGCAGAATCTCCTTCACCCGGTTGAGATTGACCAGGTAGCTCCGATGCACCCGCGCGAAGGACTCGCGCAGCAACTTGCCCTCCAGATCACCCAGCGTCAGATCGACCAGGTACTGGTTCTCATACGTGTGAGCGTAGGTCGACTTGTTGCGCGCCGAAAGGTAGACGATGTCGTCGATGGTGAGCAGGACCGTCCGCCCGCCCTTGCGCACGGCCAGCTTGCGGAACTCCGCCTCTCCGACGCCGATGCCTTCGCCGGTCATACGGCGGCGACCACGGGCCAGGCTCTCGACTCGCGCAGAGAGCTCCATGATGTTGAACGGCTTCGTGACGTACTGCTGAACGCCCTGCTTGAAGGCGAGGATCTTGGCCAGGTCTTGAGTCTTCGCGGTGAGCATGATCACGGGGACGTCGGCGACCGCCGGGTTGTTGCGGATGTCCATCAACGCCATCCAGCCATCCACGCGTGGCATCATGATGTCGAGCACGACGACATCGATACGCTCCCGCCCGAGGACGGCGATACCCTCGGCACCGTCGCCCGCGCCGAAGACACGCATGCCATCCGCCTCGAGGCCCATGCGGATCATGTCGACGATCGCTCGGTCGTCGTCTATCACGAGAACGTGAATGGGTTCGTCGGCCACCGCTCGTACTCCCTGCTCTACCGATGAGTGCGCTGTTCGCGCCCATTGAACGCGCAAACTCGCCGTTCGTCCATGGCAGATTGTACCCGAGTGGACTGACAAGCGGTCGCAGGCCGGCGAGGCAACCTTCGCCTGTTGCTCCCACCTACGCGCGCAGGTACCGGTCCATTGCCGTCGCAGCGCGCTTGCCCGCCCCCATCGCGAGAATGACGGTGGCGGCCCCTGTGACGATGTCGCCGCCAGCGTACACACCGGGGATCGACGTGGCGCCGTCCTCGTCGGTCGCGACATACCCACGCTTGCTCAGCTCGAGCTCCGGCGCAGCGTCGCGCGTCAGCGGATTGGCCCGCGTGCCCACGGCCATGATCACCGTGTCGCACTCGATCTCGAAGTCGCTGTCGAGCACGCACACAGGCGAACGGCGTCCGCTCGCATCTGGCTCCCCGAGCTCCATCCGCGTGGCCACGATGCCGGTGACCCAGCCCTCGCGCCCGCGTATCTCGAGCGGGGAGCAGAGCATCTTGAACTCGACGCCCTCCTCACGTGCGTGGTGCACCTCCTCGGCGCGCGCCGGCATCTCCTCGGCAGTCCGTCGGTACACGAGGAAGACCTCCTCGGCGCCCAGACGGAGCGCGGTTCGGGCTGCGTCCATTGCAACGTTCCCCCCGCCCACCACCGCGACCTTGCGCCCACGCCACACCGGGGTGTCGGCCTTGGGGAACTCGTAGGCGCGCATCAGGTTCACGCGCGTGAGGAACTCGTTCGCCGAGTAGACGCCGTTGAGGTTCTCGCCCGGGATGCCCATGAAGCTCGGCAGCCCGGCTCCGGTGCCGAGGAAGACGGCGTCGAAGCCCTCCTCGGACATGAGCTCCTCGACGGTCGCGAGCCGGCCCACCACGAAGTCGGTCACGATCTCGACGCCCATGATGGTCAGCGCCTCGATCTCAGCGGCCACGATGCTCTTGGGGAGGCGGAACTCGGGGATGCCGTAGGTGAGCACGCCACCGGCCGCGTGCAGCGACTCGAAGATGGTTACCTGGTGTCCGAGGCGCGCGAGCTCTCCCGCGCACGCGAGTCCCGCCGGGCCGCTGCCCGCGACTGCGCAGCGCTTCCCGCTCGGCTCGGCGACCTCGGGCACGCACCGCGCATCCAGGTCGCAAGCCAGGTCATGATCGCCGAGGAACCGCTCGATGCGGCCGATCGCGATGGGTTCGCCCTTCTTCGCCAGCACGCACGACGCCTCGCACTGCGACTCCTGCGGGCAGACCCTGCCGCAGATGGCGGGCAGCGCGTTGCGCTCCTTGAGCACGGTGACGCCGTCGGCCCAGTTGCCGTCGATGACCTCGCGGATGAAGCCGCGGATGTCGATGTTGACCGGGCATCCCTGCTGGCATGTCGGGTTCTTGCACTGGAGGCAGCGCATCGCCTCGGCGAGCACGTCCTCGGCGGTGTAGCCGAGACCGACCTCGTCGAAGCCTTGCGCCCGCTTCTTGGCGTCGCGCTCGGGCATCGCCCTGCGCTCGCCTCTGACCGGCTTGTGCCGGGGGCGATCGTCGAAGGTCCTGCGGCCCTCGTCGTCTAGAGGTGACACGAGCAGCTCCTGGAGTAATCCGCGTCGGCGACGCGTTCGTCTTCGTAGTAGATGCGCTGGCGACTCATGAGCTCTTCCCAGTCGACGGCCAGCCCGTCGAAGTCGGGCCCGTCGACGCAGCCGAACTTGGTGTCGCCGCCCACCGTGACGCGGCAGGCGCCGCACATGCCGGTGCCGTCGACCATGATCGGGTTGAGCGAGACGGTGATCGGGACACCGTGATCGCGCGCGGTCGCGGCGCAGAACTTCATCATGATCGCCGGCCCCACCGCGAACGCGGAATCGAGCTCGCCCGCGTCGGCCATGCGCTTGAGGGGCGCGGTCACGAGCCCCTTCTCGCCGGCCGAGCCGTCATCGGTGACGACCGTGAGCGATGCGAGCTGCAGCGCGCGCAACTCGTCCTCGAGCACCAGCAGGTCGGCGTTTCGAGCGCCCAGCACCGCGTGCACTTGTGCACCCGCCTCGGCCATCGCGCGCGCGACCGGGTAGGCGACCGCAGCGCCCACGCCGCCGCCGATGACCGCCACACGGCCGAGGCCCTCGGTGTGGGTGGGCACGCCGAGCGGGCCCACGACGTCAGCGAGCTTGTCGCCCACCTGGAGGTGTGACAGCTCGTGCGTCGTCTTGCCGACGCGCATGAAGATGAAGCGGATCCAGCCTTCCTCGGCAGACCAGTCGGAGAAGGTGAGGGGGATGCGCTCTCCCTGCTCGGTGGTGCGCACCATGAGGAACTGCCCGGCCTTCACCTTGCGGGCGATGCGGGGGGCTTCGACGCCCATCTCGAATACGGCGTCCGAAAGCTGACGCGTGTGGACTATCGTGAACACGGAACCTCCGTGAGTCGGTCGCAAAGCTCCCGCCCTCGAGCGGGGTCGGAACAGTATAGCAGCGGCGTCGGCGGCTCCCGAGGGTCCCGGCGTACCTCTGGACGCTCGCCAGCCGGCCTCTCGGCGGTCGCGGATCGCACGCGGGGCGGCCGCACTCGACCACATCGTGCCCCGCCCTCCCCTTGTAGACTTCCCGTTTCTTGAGAGGGCACGAACCTCGCTGGTATACTTTGCGTGTAGTGCGCCCTTCCGGCGGATGACACACCTCAATCGAACCACCCCCGGAGGAACCTAGCCCATGCATCGCAGCAGAGCGCATCTCGCGTCGCTCCTTTGCGCATTCCTCATGTTCGGCGCCGTCGCGCCCGCTGTGGCGGCGACGCGTTCCGAGTACCAGGAGCACGTCAAGAATGCCGAGGAGGCGCGCCAAAAGGCCGCCCAGGCGCAGAAGACTGCGGACGCGCTCGCCAAAGACGTCGCTGCCCTCGACAAGCAGGTCGCCGAGATCGAGGCGCAGGCCCAGGCGCTCGAGCCCAAGATCTCCGCCGCGCGCAAGCGCACATCACTCCTGCAGTCGCAGGTCAACAGCCTCAAGGCCGAGACCGACGCCACGAAGCAGCAGATCGAGGCGACCGAGGCGGAGTACGCCCACCAGCAGGAACTCCTCGCCAAGCGTATGACGGAGACCTACCGTCAGGGCCAGTGGTTCTACTTCGACCTGCTACTCGGCTCAGCGGATATCGGGGACCTGATCAAGCGCTCGGACTTCGTCTCCCGCGTCATCGAATCGAACAACCAGGTCGCCGAGGACCTCGACAAGACCGCCACCGAGCTCACCCGCGCCAAGGTGAAGCTCGAGCGCTCTCTGGCCGCCCAGCAGCTCAAGCGCCGCGAGGCTGCTGCCGTCGAGGCGCAGCTCCAGGGTCTGCAGTCCGAGCGCCAACGCGCCGCGGCGGCACGCGAGGCCGTGCAGTCGCAGAAGGCGACGCTCGTCTCTGAGAACCGAGCAAACGCCAAGCGCTTGCTCGCGCTGGCACAGGAAGAAGAAGCCGAGTCGGCCAAGATCGCTCGCGAACTTGCGGCAGCGGGCCGAGGGTCAGGCCTGTACGCCGGTACGATGTCGTGGCCGGTTCCCGCTTCGACCCGGATCACATCGCCGTTCGGCTGGCGGTACCACCCGATCTTCCATACGCGGCGCTTTCACGCCGGCATCGACATCAGCGGCAACGGCGGCGCGCCCCCGGTGATGGCAGCGGCCGGCGGTCGCGTCATCTATGCAGGCTACCGTGGCGGCTACGGCAACACGATCATGGTGGACGCGGGCAACGGAGTCGTCACTCTCTACGGGCACCTCTCGCGCATCGGCGTGAGCTATGGCCAGGACGTCTCAGAGGGCTCGCAGATCGGCAACGTGGGAAGCACCGGCAACTCGACCGGGCCGCATCTCCACTTCGAGGTGCGCGTGAACGGCGAGGCCCGCAACCCGATGGGCTACCTCTAGCCGCTCAGTCGGCGTTGTACTCCTGCATAGCGCTGTTGATGCCGTGCTCGAGGATGTGGAGCACCGCCTGCGCCGCTGTCGGAATCATCGCTTCGAAGTCCTCGAGCGCCTCACCCTTCAGCTGCTGAAGCACCCAGTCGGCCGGGTCCATCCTGCCGACTGGCCGACCCACGCCAACCCGCACCCGCAGGTACGAGTCGGTCCCCAGCTTGTCGTGGAGTGAGCGCAGGCCGTTGTGGCCTCCGTGCCCGCCGTCGCGCTTGCACAACACACGACCGGGGGCGAGGTCGATGTCGTCGTGGATGACGATCATCTCTTCGATCTTGAAGCCGTACTCCTCGGCGAGCTTCTTCACAGGCCCGCCTGACACGTTCATGAAAGACTGCGGCTTGGCGAGGACGAGGTCGTCATCGTCGAAGCGCACGACGGCGACCTTGGCGCCGGCCTGGTCCTTCCAGTACGTGGCCCTCAGGTTCTCGCCGAGGAGATCGACCACTTTGAACCCGGCGTTGTGCCGGGTGTTCTCGTATTCCGGTCCGGGGTTGCCGAGACCGACCACCGCGCGCGTCATGCCGCGCGCTCAGGTCTGAAGGGGTGCACGGAGAAGCTACTCCTCGTCGGACTTCGAGCCGATGAGCTCCGGCTCGGCGGCCTCTTCGCTGATCTCCTCTTCGGCCTCGACGCGGGGCGCCTGGACCGATGCGACGATCGCGTCGGCATCATCGGTGAGCGTGACGCCCTTGGGCGCCTCGATGTCGCGTACGTGCAACGTGTCGCCGATCTCGAGCGACGAGACATCGGCCTCGAGCGACTCGGGCAGGTCCGCCGGCTTCGCCTCGACGTTGACCTCGTGCATGCTCACGGTGAGAACACCGCCGGCCTTCACACCCGCTGGATCGTTTACGAGGTGCAGCACAACCGGCGCATGCACGACCTTGTTCATGGCGACTTCGAGGAAGTCGATGTGCAGCGCGGTTCCCTTGATGGCCGAGCGCTGGACCTCGCGGATCATGACGCTGACCGGCTTCTTCTCGCCCTCGATAGCGAGGTCGACGATCGTCGCGCCGGCGGCGTGATGCTGCGCGAACAGCTCGAAGTCGTGGCGGTCGACCGCGATGGAGATCGGCTCGCGGCCAGGGCCGTAGAGAACGGCCGGGATCTTGCCTTCGGCGGCGAGGCGACGGCTGGTCTTGCCCACCATCTCTCGCGGTATTGCGGTAAGCGCGGTGGATGCGGTCATTGAACATGCTCCTTCTGGCGTCGGTATTCTGCGTATTTCGTACCCGTCGAGCGGCGTCGGCCGCTCGCGTCTTTCCTAAAGCTGGAAATCGGGGTCGAACAGTTCCGACACACTCTCGTCGGCAAACACGTTCTGGACGGCGCGCGCGAACAGCGGCGCGACCGAGAGCACGCGTATCTTGCCGTGCTGCCTGTCCTCAGGGACTGGCACGGTGTTGGTGACGACGACTTCGTCGATCGGCGCGGCTTCCATGCGCTCGAAGGCCGGCGGCGAGAAGATGCCGTGGGTGGCGGTGACGTAGACCTTCTTCGCACCGGCGTGGATCAGTGCCTTGGCGCCCTCGGTGATCGAGCCGGCCGTATCGATCATGTCGTCGGCAACGATGCAGTTCTTGCCGTTCACATCGCCGATGACGTGCGTGATCTCGGCGACGTTATGCTCCGGACGGCCCTTGTGCATGATCGCGAGGCTGGCGCCGAGCATGTCAGCGAGCTTCTTGCACGCCTTGGCGCGTCCCACGTCCGGCGAGACCACGCAGCAGTTTTCGAGGCCGAGCGACTCGAAGTAGTCGGCGAGGATCGGCAGTGCCGTCAGATGGTTGACGGGCTGATCGAAGAAGCCTTGGATCTGCCCCTGGTGGAGGTCCATGGAGATGACGCGGTCGACTCCGGCCGCCGTGAGGAGGTCTGCCACCAGCTTCGCAGTGATCGGCTCGCGAGCGGCGCTCTTCTTGTCCTGGCGGGCGTAGCCGTAGTGCGGGATGACGGCGCAGATGCGCTCCGCCGAGGCGCGCTTGGCGGCGTCGACCATGATGAGAAGTTCCATGAGCGTGTCGTTCACCGGCTGGCATACCGACTGGACCAGGAAGACGTCCGCACCACGGACGCTCTCGAGGTAACGCACGTAGATCTCGCCGTTCGCGAACTGGCGGATCTTGACATTGCCCAGCTCGACGCCCAGGTGGCGCGCGATGCCCTCGGCGAGTTCGGGATTGCTGCTCCCGCTGAAGACCATCATGCGCTTGGCGGTGTCAGACATCGTGCTCGAGCTCCTCATGGTGCGGTCCTACTCGGTCGCTTTCTTGGCGCGCCTTCGCGTGGCCCAGCCATCGATGACGCGCTGGTCGCCGCGCTCTACTGCGAGGGAACCGGGCGGCACATCGCAGCTGATCGTGCTGCCTGCTCCGGTGATGGCCCCCTCGCCCACACGTACGGGCGCAACAAGCATCGTATCAGAGCCGACGAACACGCCGTCCTCGAGAACCGTGCGGTGTTTGTGGAAACCGTCGTAGTTGCAGGTGATGGAGCCGGCGCCAACGTTCACGCCTCTTCCGATCTCAGCGTCACCGATGTAGGACAGGTGCGGCACCTTGCTTCCCTCGCCGATGACCGAGTTCTTGATCTCCACGCTGGTACCGGCCTTGGAACCCGTCTCAAGCACGGCGCCGGGACGCAGATACGCGACCGGCCCTACGGTGCACCCGTCGCCCACCTCCGCGTTCACCAGGATGCTCGAGTCGATGACGCTGCCCTCGCCCACCGAAGAATCCGTGATCCGCGTATTCGGCCCGAGTTTGGCGCGGTCGGCGATCCTGCTAGTGCCCATGAGCGTCGTCATCGGCAGGATCTCGACGTCGCGGCCGAGCTGAACGTCGGGGCCGATCCAGACGAGCTCGGGGGCCACCATGGTGACGCCCTCGGCCATCCAGTGCCGGTTGATGCGGCCTTGGAGCACGCGGGTCGCCTCCGCGAGCTGCAGACGCGAATTGACGCCGAGGGTCTCGAGTGGGTCGTCGGTCACCATCGCTGAGACGGTCAGCCCTTCGCCCTCGAACACCGAGATCATGTCGGTCAGGTAGTACTCGCCCTGCGCGTTCTCGGTAGTGAGCCGGTCGAGATGGGCAAAGAGGACGCCCGCGTCGAAGCAGTAGGTGCCGGTGTTCACCTCGGTGATGCGCTTCTGCTCCGGAGTGCAGTCCTTCTCCTCGACGATCGCCGAGACGGCGCCGTCGCGGTCACGCACGATCCGACCGTAGCCGAACGGGTCGGCCATGTGAGTGGTAAGGACGGTGACCGCCGAGCCCGACGACTCGCGAAAAGCCACCAGCCCGGAGATCGTCTCGGGGCTCATGAGCGGCGTGTCGCCCGACAGCACGACAAGCGAGCCGTCGAAGTCGGCAAGCGCATCGCGTGCGCACATCACGGCGTGCCCCGTTCCGAGCTGCTTGTCCTGACGCACGCAGCCGACATCCTCGATCAGGGCTTCGACCGCCTCGGCTTTGTGTCCGGTGATGGCGAGCACCCGCTCGCATCCGGCAGCGCGAGCCGCATCTACAACGAGCCTGACCATGGGTACGCCGAGGACCTCGTGGGCGACTTTTGGCAGATCCGACTTCATGCGCGTCCCCTCGCCGGCGGCGAGGACGAGTGCGGTCGGGTTCATGAGAGCAGCCCCCTCAGCTGTGGAAATAGCGTTGTCAGCCCGGCCGGGCGGGAAGCACGTGGCTGGGGCACCAGGATTCGAACCTGGATAACGGGAACCAAAATCCCGTGTCCTGCCGTTAGACGATGCCCCAAAGGTGCGCCGCTCAGTGTAGGAACAGCTCGAAAGGCGCGTCAACAAGGCCCGGGGCAAACGGATGCGAAGTGCGCGGATCGTGCTCGAAGCCCTCAGGCCTCGAGCGCAGTGGGTTCCTCATCGGACAGCGGAAGCTCGGCGACCGCGGCTGCGGCGAACGCATCGACACCGCCATCGGCGTGGAACTGCTCAAGCACCGCGGCCTGGATCCCGTTCCTGGCTTCGGTGTTGATCGGGTGGCAGATGTCGCGGAAATCGCCGTTGGGCAACTTGCGCGACGGCATCGCGACGAACACGCCCTTGTCACCGTTGACGACCCGCAGGTCGTGCACCACAAAACAGTCGTCGATGACGATGCTCGCGATGGCCACTACCTTGTTCATGGCGACGGGACGCAACGTGACTTTCGTGATCTGCATGACTCCCCCTTGCCGGTACGTTTGCGACTGGCGGCCCCCACCGCCATGATACTGTCATTCGCTTGCCGGTACGTTAATCCTACTGCGTCCTCTCTCGAATAGCACCCGCTCCGTGACAATCACATCGATCGGCTTGTCCACATCCGCGCCGATACTGGCGTGCTCTGTGTAGATCGCCGAGCAGGTGCCGCCGAGAAGCTCCTCCATCTTGCGCTCAACATCGGCGGGGTTCAATCGGCCCGAGAGCAGCTTGATGATGAACCGCACGCCGATCACGCGAGCCATCTTCACCGGGCTCTTCCGCGTGTCGAAGAGACGCTGGCCGATCTCTTGATTCCTGGCGACGATCGAGGGCGTGAGCACCATCATGTTGCCGCCCGTGATCTCCCCTGTGACCAGCTTGATGTAGGTACGTTTCGAGCCCGGGAACTGGCTCTCCATCGCCGCGCGAGCCACGAGAGGGTAGCTGACCTCGGCGCCAGCCTCGAATGACTTGGTGACGTAGTCGTCGATCGCTTCAGGGGTGAGAGCCGGGATGTCGCCGGTGGTCACAAGGACCGAGCGGTCATTGCGGAACGCGTCGACACCGGCTGCAAGATTGTCGATGAAGCTGCCGTCGGAGATGACCAGCTTGTCCACCTTGTCGGCCCACGAACCGAGGTTCTCGGCGGTGGGCACGACGACGGCGATATCGACGATGCTGTCGCAGTCGCGCATGGCGTCGACGACCCACTCGATCATCGGCTTGCCCGCGATCGGGACGAGGCCCTTTATCTTGACCGTCGGATCGATGACCTCACCGTCACCACCGGCCAACACGACCGCATCAACCTGCATCGTCAGCCTTCCTCCGCGATCTGCGTCATGCCGCTCGTGCTGAGATTCGTCGTCTGCGACCACCAGCCCTGCGCCCTGGCATCCTCGGCGATCTTTCGACCCGCCGTTTCGTCGGCAACGAAGCCGAACACCGCAGAGCCCGAACCGGCGAGCAACGCGCCGAGTACGCCGTCCTGGGCCCGAATCCATGCTAGCGCGAGGGCCACGTCCGGCACCACCGTCGATGAGGCGACCTCGAGGTTGTTGAACAGTCTCGCGGCTACGGCGCGACGGTCGCCCGCGGTCAGCGCAGCGATCAGGTCATCGTTGGGTACGGCCGGCTGTGGAGCAGCGTCAAAGGCGGCGTAAGCCGCCGCCGTCGAGACGGGCGACGGCGGGCGCACGAGCACCACCGGGGCCTCGAGCGGCGGGAGCATCCTCACCAGCTCGTCGCCGCGTCCTGTGAGCAGAGCCGCGGAACCGTGAAGGAAGAAGGCGACGTCTGCCCCCAGACAGCGTGCGGCATCGATGCAGCGCGGGTCGGTGCACTCGATGCCGTTGAGGTGCGCGAGTGCCGAGAGCACGGCGGCCGCGTCGCTGGAGCCGCCCCCGAGCCCCGCGCCGTGCGGGATTCGCTTGGTGATCTGAATGTCCACGGTCGCCGGCATGCCGACCCGTTCGCCGAAGGCGACGGCTGCCTTCCAGGCGAGATTACGTTCTGGCGCCACGCCGACGCTTGGTTCACAGCGCAGCGCCATGTGCTCGGAGGGGGTGACGATGACTTCATCGGCGAGCGCGAGCGTGTGCAGCACGGTGTCGACAGCGTGGTAGCCGTCGGACCGAGCGGCGCCCACCGCCAAGTGAAGGTTCACCTTGGCGGGAGCCAGAACTCGTACGGACGCGGTCATCCCAGTGCCCCCTCTACGCAGAACGAGCGCGTGCCTGGTGCGGCTACGCGCTCGATCTTTGTGACCGGTTCAGATCCTCGGTGACTTAGTTGAGCCAGGGGAACAGGGTCTCCCCGCTCTCAGGGTTCGTGAGCTCCACCGTGCCGGTGAGGACGTCGACGTACTGATACGACGCGCGTGCGGTGCGCTCGCGCTTTTCCTCAACCTGGACTACAAAGAGGGCGGGATGCGTCTGCATGAGAACCCCTTCACGCTCGATGATCTTCGAGCGCCCCATGTTCGCGCGGACGCGGATGCGTGTTCCGGTCAGTTCTTCGAGGTCAGAGCGTATGCGACCGACGACCTCGGCCTGACGTGCAAGGTCCATCAAACGAGCCTCCTTTACTCAGACGGACAGTATAGCCGAGGAGAGGCCCATTTACCAGCGGAAAGCCGTTTTCGCGATGATGGACTAGCGTACCTGACCGGGTAGCAAAGCCTGCGCCAGTGACACGAAGACCGCAGGTGGCAGCGTCTCCGCGCGCAAAGAGCCGTCCACGCCGGTCTCGGCCAGCGCTTGGTCGATCATCGCGCCGTCCACGCCCAGGGCGGCTTTTAGCGAGTTGCGGATCGTCTTGCGCCGCTGCGCGAACGCCGCCTCTGCCACGCGCGATGCGCGTTCGAGCAGCTCGGGCGGGTGCTCGGCGGCTCGGCGTTCGAGCCGGATGACAGCCGAGTCGACCCGAGGTGGCGGCAGAAAGCAGCCGGGCGGCACGTTGAAGCGACCGGTCGGCTCGGCAAGCAGCTGAAGCTTCACGCTGTAGGCGCCGTAGTCCTTGGTCCCGGGTACTGCGGCCATCCGGTCCGCCACCTCGGCTTGGACCATGACGGTCGCCTGCTCGAGCGTAGGCAACATCTGGAAGAAGCGCAGCACGACGGTGGCCGCGACCTGGTACGGAAGGTTGGCGACCAGTGCCACCGGCGGCCCGAACGGCTCGGCTATCTCGTCGGCGGTCACGGTGACCGCATCGGCATGCACGAGGGCGAACCGGGGGCAGTCGGCGGTCGTCTCGGCGAGCGGCCTCTCGAGCTCGGGGTCGCGCTCGACGGCGACGACGGAGCCCGCCTCGCCGCACAGAGCGATCGTCAGGGTGCCGATCCCCGGGCCGACTTCGAGCACCGTCTCCGTACCGCTCAGGGCGGCCAGATCGAGGATGCGGCCGATCACGTTGTCGTCAACGAGGAAGTGCTGCCCGAGTGCCTTCTTGGTCTGGAGCCCGTGGCGCGCGAGTACCGCGATTGTCGCCGTCGGTGACGCGAGTGGAGAGTGCGGCATCGCTAGTCGAGCGCGATGATCGTGACGCTGCGACGACCCCACGAGCGTGCCTCGGCGACCGTGTCGAAGCACAGGTCGATGCGGCGACCGTGGATGGCGCCACCGGTGTCCGCGGCTACCGCGTAGCCGTATCCGGGCACGTAGACGCGCGTGCCCATGGGGATGACTCGCGGGTCGACGGCGATCACGCCATGCCGGGCGAGCCTGCCCGTGGCGGTCCGGTCGTCGAGATCCGGCTGGGCCGCCGAGTACCCCGTCGCGACTACGCGCATGCGCTTGCCGTCCTTGGGCGGGCGCTTCACGAACGAAAGTAGTGAACGGGCCGGCTTGCGCGGACCGGCGGTGCCCACCGCAACGACCTGCGGCACCGGCTTCGTGATCAAACGGGAGACCGACAACACGCGCGTCGTCTCGAGACCGCCCGCTACGACGACGCGATAGACGCGAAGTTCGCGTCCCGGGGTTCCCCGGGTGACGACCCGCCTTGTCCCCCGCCTGAGCGACGGGTCGGAAGTCTGGTGGATCTTGGGCTCGACAACCGCCTCTTCCTGCACCACGCGCACGAAGACGTCGGGGACCGCGATCCGCATGCCGGGGCGCAGCGCGGTGGCCAGGGACGGAGTCACGCCCGGGTTGGCCGCCGGATCGATGCCGGCTGCGACGAGCGCGTCGGCCACGGATTCGCCGACCACGTCTAGGTCGAGGTTCTGACCGCCGAGGGACAGGGTCACGGGAACCGCGTGCCGGACGATGATCGTCATGCCAGCGCGTACGCGGGCATCGCGAGCGGGAGTGACGAGATCGGATTCATCGAGATGGATACCTGCGTCGGCAAGCGCAGCCCCGACGTTCTCGGACTGCGTCTCTATGGCGCGGCTATGGCCGTCGATGACGACCATGACCTCGTCTGATGCCCACACGAACCCGGTGATGCTGAACAGTATGATGAGTGCTGGGACGAAGGCTGCGATGAAGTACTGGGTCTTCGAGTGCCGTGCCGGCCGCTTAGGCCGAACTCTCAACAGGAACCCCTCGGATAGGCAACATTTCGTCCACCGCCCGGTAACAGCGGGGACCTCAAAATCTACCCCGCGATGGAAGGATGTGCAAACCCGCAGGTCGTCACGAAAGACGCGCGGAAGCGACCAATCGAGTGCCTATCAGGCGGGCTTCGTCAAGCGCCTCGGGATGCCTGCTGATATCCGTGGGAGAGTCGGCGCCCACGAATTCGTAGTACTCAGCCAGCTCCACTTCGAGCACGCCGAAGACGCTCTTGGTCGGCGTCACCGCGCACTGGGTGCCGAAGGGATCGCCGCCACCGCCCACGAGGACGAGGCCACCCGGACGCTTGCGCTCGCGCCGCGGCTCGCCGAGCACGTAGCGCCTCGCCCAGTACGGCTCGCAGCGGTCGTAGAGCGCCTTCAGGACCGCCGGCACGCTGGCGAAGTAGATGGGGCTGGCCACAGCGATGGCGTCCACCGAGTCGAGGAGCGGGTAGACGTCATCCATGGCGTCGCGCACCACGCACTCCCCCGTCGACGAGCACGCGTTACAGCCGCGACACGGCGCGATGCCCGCGGCTGCCGGGACGATGCGCACCGGGAGCCCTCCCGCCTCCTGGACGCCGTGGGCGAGTGCGTCGAGGAGCCTGTCTGAGTTCCCCCCTCGCCGAGGACTCCCGGCGATGCAGAGAACGCGCGGCGTGTCTCCGGCGGGGCTCACCCGCGCGGCCGATCGAGCAGCGCGACAGCAGCGTCGTAGGTGTGCCGCGCGAAGGCGGGCAGGTCCTCGGCGCGGGCCTCGGCCATGCGGGCCGCCGTGAACGCGACGAGGGCCGGCTCGTTGGTGTGCCCGCGGAACGGCTCAGGCGCCATGAAGGGGCAGTCCGTCTCGGTGAGGAGGCGGCCGGCCGGAACCAGGGCGGCCGCCTCGCGGACCTCCTCGGCCTTCTTGAAGGTGACGGGGCCTGCGAAACTTACGTGGCAGCCGAGTTCGATGAATGGCTGCATGACGTCGGTCCCAAGGTTGTAGCAGTGGAGGATCGCGCCGGCCGGTGGCATTCCCACATCCCGAAGGATCGCAAGGCCGTCCTCGTGGGCCTCACGCAGGTGGATGACGGCGGGCAGTTCGTGCCTGTGGGCGAGTTCGAGATGCGCGCGCATGGCGTCACGCTGGACGTCACGTGGGGAGTGGTCGTAGTGGTAGTCGAGGCCCAACTCCCCCACGGCACAGGTGAGCGGATCGGCGACGAGGCGCTCGAACTCCGCTTCGGTTTCCGGACCCCAGTCCTTGGCGTTGTGCGGATGCGCACCGAGGATGATGCGGAGGCGCGGCAAGTCGATGTCCTGGGCGCCCCAGGAGGCGAGAAGCTCCTCGGCGTTGGCGCACCACGAGGTGCGCTCGTCATAGGTGCGCCAGCCATCCTCGGTCACGTCGGCGACCGTCGCGATGAACTCGACGCCGGCAAGCGCGGCCCGTGCGATCGCGAGCGCCGGATCGTCGAGCATGTCGAGGTGCGCGTGGGTGTCGGCGACCGGCACGCCGAGAAACGGCGGCACAGCCACCTCGCGGCCCTTCGCGTCGGCGAACAGGGGTTCCATATTGTGGTGACTACCCCTCTTCGTCGACGATGCGCGGGAAGAGCGGGTCACCCTTCTCGACCGCGTTGCCCACGGGAAGGCGCCCGAACGCCGCCTCGGTGGCGAGGTCGGTGATCAGGTTGGGGTCGCCGAGGCCCATGCGGCGCCACACCTCGGCGCTCGTTGTCGGCATGACCGGCGCGGTGAAGAGCGCGGCGATGCGCACGCACTCAAGGGCGTTGTAGAGCACGGTGGCGAGGCGCGGCTTGGTCTCCTCGGCTTTCGCGAGGTTCCAGGGGGCCGAGTCCTCGATGTAGCGGTTGGCGCCCTTCACCAGGTCCCACGCCGCTTCGAGCGCGCCGGCGTAGTCCACGGCCGCCATGCGGTCGGCGTAGCGCTCAGGAAGCGAGCCGGCGATAGCGAGCAGCATGTCGTCGTCGCTCGACGCACCTTGCGACGGGTCAGGCACGACGCCGTCGAAGTACTTGCCGACCATGTTGAACAGCCGCGAGCACAGGTTGCCCCAGTCGTTGGCAAGGTCACCGTTGTAGCGCTGCACCATGGCCTCGAGCGAGATGGAACCGTCGGCGCCGAACTGCACGTCGCGCAGGAAGTAGTAGCGGTAGCCATCGACACCGAAGCGCTCGACGAGATCCGCCGGGGCCATCGCGTTGCCCTTGGACTTGCTCATCTTCTCGCCCTTGGTGAGCAAGAAGCCGTGCGCGAAGACCCCCTCGGGCAGAGGCAGGCCGGCCGCCATGAGCATGGCCGGCCAGATCACGCAGTGGAACCGGATGATGTCTTTGCCAACGAAGTGCATCTGCGCCGGCCAGCGCTTGGCGAACTCCTCGGCACGCTCGGGATCGGCGTAGCCGACGGCGGTCATGTAGTTGATGAGGGCGTCGAACCAGACGTACATCGTGTGCGTCTCGTCCCAGGGCAGCGGGACGCCCCACTTGACGTTGGCGCGCGAGATCGAGAGGTCACGCAGGCCGCCGTTAACGAAAGACAGCACCTCGTTGCGGCGCGTCTCGGGGCGGATGAAGTCAGGGTTCTGTTCGTAGAGAGCGAGCAGCCTGTCCTGATACGCCGAGAGCTTGAAGAAGTAGTTGTCCTCGCGCACGAACTCGACCGAACGTCCGCACTGCGGGCAGGTGTTGCCATCGCCTAGATCAGACTCGGTCCAGTACGTCTCGTCGGGGACGCAGTACCAGCCCTCGTAGTGGCCCTTGTAGATGTCGCCACGGTCGTAGAGGGTCTGCGCCAACTGCTGCACGGCGCGCTCGTGGCGCGGCTCCGTGGTGCGGATGAAGTCATCGTTCGTGATGTCGAGCATCTGCCACGTGGCTTGGAACTTCTCGGCGAGCTGGTCGCACCACTCTTGGGGCGCGAGGCCGTGCTCGGTGGCCGCCTGCTCCACCTTCTGGCCGTGCTCGTCGAGCCCCGTCAGGAAGAAGACGTCGTCGCCGAGAAGGCGCCGATACCGCGCGAGCGCATCGGCCGCGATCGTCGTGTAGGCGGTCCCGAGATGCGGCACCGAGTTCACGTAATAGATCGGCGTTGTCAGGTAATAGGAGTGACGACCCATGTTTCAGGACCTCGTTCAGGCGGGTAGGGACTGGAACAACGCGCCTCCGGACGCGGGGGCACCCCGTGATTCTAACCGTTCCGTTGCCTGGGGAGACGGACGCCGAAGGGGGAGGACACGAAATGCACGACACCGGGATAGTCAGGAGAGTAGATGACCTCGGTCGCATAGTCATTCCGATGGAACTTCGTCGGACACTGGGAATCCGCGTCAAGGACCCGATGGCGATCTACGTCGAGGGCGAACGGATCATTCTCGAGAAGCACCACGACGCATGCGCCCTATGTGGCGACACGGACAAGGAAATGCGGGACCTGAACGAGCGGCCCATCTGCACGGAGTGTGTCGAGGCGATCAAGACCGGCGTCTAGTGGTTGTAGGACGCTCAGGGGCACCACTACGTGCGATGCGCGATCTCGTAGACCGCGTTTCTCGGCAGCGCGAGGTTTCGCGCCACCTCCTTGACGGCTTGTGCGCGCGACATTCCCGCCGCCACCAGGTTGTCCACGCGGGCACGCACATCTGACTCGTCGACTGCCTCTGCCGAGGATTCCTCGGCGGTGGGCGGTCCGACGAGAAGAACCACCTCACCTTTGAGTACTTCGCGCTCGCCTATCTGGCGGGCGAGCTCAGGCAAGAGGCCTCGGGCGACCTCCTCGTGAAGCTTTGTCAGCTCGCGCGCCATGGCCCCGCGGCGATGCGGGAACGCTTCGGCGAGCACCTGCAGCGCATCGGCGGTCCGCCGGGGTGATTCGTAGAAGATCAGGGTCGCTTCAAGCGGCGCGAGCGTGGCGAGGAGTCGCTGGCGGTCGCCGGCCCTCCTCGGCAGGAAGCCTCCGAAGTAGAACGACTGCGTGGGCAGGCCGCTGGCGACCAGCGCGGTGACGATGGCCGACGCGCCGGGCAGCACCTCGACCGGGATATCGGCGGCGAGAGCGGCGTCGACCAGAGTGGAGCCGGGGTCGCTGATGCCGGGCGTGCCGGCGTCGCTCACGAGCCCCAACGTCTCGCCGGCCTGCAGCCGCTCGACGAACGCCGGCGTACGCTTGGCGGCGACGAACTCGTCGTAGCGCTCGAGCGGCTTCGCGATCTTGTAGCGGCGCAGCAATTTGGTGGTGACGCGCGTGTCCTCGGCAAGGATGACGTCGACTTCACCGAGCGCGTTGAGCACGCGAAGGGTCACGTCGCCGAGGTTGCCGATTGGGGTCGCGCAGACGACGAGGCGGCCCGGATCAGGCATCGGCGGGCGGCTCCGGCGTCGGGCCCATGGGCGGCGCGGGGGGCGCCGACGGCTGCGGTGCGGGGTCGGCCGCCTCGGGCGGCTCGGGGGCGGGGGGCGGCTCCGGCCACTCGCCTTGCGGCGGCGCGACGGGCGGCGCCGGAGGAGCCGACGGAGCTGGCGCGTACCCGGGCTGCTGGCTCGGCGAGTAGGAGCCGGCGGGCGCGCTGCCAGTCGCTACGGCCACGGTGCTCATGCCTTGGATGTCGCGGAAGAAGATCGTCCACAGAGCCGAGGTGTAGGTCCCCCAGATGCCGTTGTAGACGAAGCTCAGGGCCATGACGACCAGCAAGAGCAGGCCGCCGACGCCCACGAGCGCCGTCCACTGGCGACCGATCCCGAGCGGGATCATCGGCAGGACGAAGCCGACGGCGACGATCCCGATGACCACCGCGACGGCGATCCCGGCCACGATGTTGAGGCCGGCATTGATGAACCACATGATGAGCGAGTCCTTGAACCGAACCCGGAAGAAGCGCCAGGAGTTGCCCGCGGCCTCGAACACGCCCTGGTTGCCGAGCATCACGTAGCGCAGGGCGATCAGGTACATCACGCCGAGGACGAGCGACGCGACCAGCAGTAGGGGCAGCCCGATGCCGAGACTGCCGCACAATGGCGCAATCATCTCGGCGCCCGGCTGACGGCCGGCCACGACCGAGCCCATGAGTGGGGCGAATATCGCGACCAGCATGATGAGCACGACGGCGACCAGCGGCACGACCAGCAGGAGTTCCAGGCCGACGATCGTCCAGAAGCGCCGGAAGCCTGCGGACCACAGAGCGCCGAGCGTGGGCGCGGCGCGGCCAGCCTCGATGCTGTCGACCGCGACGACGAGACCGCCGCGTGCGGCGACCCGGAAGATCGACCAGACGATCCCCAGCAAGAACAGCACGCCGAGGCCGACGAAGATCACCGGCAGCCAGCGCTGCATCACGTCGAGAAAGTTCTGAAGGTCAGCTGCGCCGCGACCGATGCCGCGACCGGAGCCGAAGCTGTTGCCGCGGTTACCACCACCGCTGCTGCTGCCCCCGCTGCCCTGGCAGCCCGAGACGCCCGCGAAGATGCCGAGAACCCACAGCGCCTTGTAGCGCCACGTGATGTGCCATGCCCGCTTGATGATAGCCCCGTAGTCCACGGCGGCCTCCCCTGCCTAGACGAGCGTCTTGAGCTCGTAGGAGCGCGAACCGAGCCCCTTGATCTCAGCGTATTCCATGGCCCGCGTGCCGTCGATTCCGCTCACGGCCTTGAACTTGTCGGCACCCTGCGTCATGCCCTCGCCCAGTGAGCCATCGAGGCCCCGCGCGCCGACCACAAGGTCATAGGCTGCCTGGTCGATAGCGACGATATCGGTTGAGGCGAGCACCCCGATGTCGGCCACCACAGGCGCGTCGGAGAAGCCCCAGCAGTCGCAGTCCGGCGTCACGTTGGTGACGAACGAGAGGTAGACGACCTTGCCCTCCTTGCCGGCCAGGACGCCGGCGCAGTGCTCGACGATCTTCTCCTGGATGGAGGCCTCTTCGGTCTTCCAGTTGATCGCGATCGAACCATACGGGCAGGCGGCCACGCACTCTCCGCAGCCGTAGCACAGGTCGTAGTCGACGGCGGCAACTCGGTCGGGACCGATGACGATGGCGTTCACCGGGCACCACTGGACGCAGCGCCCGCATGCGTTGCACTTCTCGGGATCGGGGTGCGGCTCGAAGTCGGCATGCATGCGCTGCTTGGCGCTACGCGAGCCGAGCCCCATGCCCACATTCTTGAGTGCGCCTCCGAAGCCCGTGGCCTCATGACCCTTCACGTGTGTCACGACCACCATCGCGTCAGCGTGAACCGCGGCGGCGCCGATGCGCACGGTCTCGAAATGATCGAACCCCTCGATGGGCACTTCGACCGACTCACGCCCGTCGAGCCCGTCGGCGATGATGATCGGCGCATCGACGGTCGCGAAGCTGAAGCCGTTGTGGACGGCGCAGGCGAGGTGGTCCACCGCGTTGAACCGCTTGCCGCGATAGAGCGTGTTGCTGTCGGTGAGAAACGGCTTGCCACCCGCTCCACGCACCCGCGCGACCACTTCACGCAAGAAGATCGGATGCACGAAGCCGGTGTTGCCCTCCTCGCCGAAATGCAGCTTCACGGCGACGAGCTCGTCCTCGGCGATCGCCGAGGACAGACCTGCCCTGTCGAGCAGCGTGCCGGCGCGCTTCACGAGCGACTGCTTCTTGGTGGTCCGGACCGGCGCGAACCATACGGTCGCCGGGCTCACCGGTGGAGCCCCTCGCGCGAGTCGTGCTCGTCGAAAGCGAGCGCTGCGGCGCCGAGGAGCCCGGCGTCGTTGCCGAGGACCGCGGGCACGACCTTGACGTCCCTGCGGCCGGCCAGCGCTTCGCCCTGCATCACTTCGGCGGCGCGGTCGACCAGGTAGGGAGCCGATTCGCCCACACCGCCACCTACGACGACGAGCTGCGGGTTCAGCGTGTTGATGAAGCTCACGAGCCCCCGGCCCAGCACGTCACCCGCGTCGAGCAGGATCTGCCGTGCGACCGCGTCGTGCTTCTTGCCGGCGATGATTACCGCCTCGGCGGTGACGTCGTCGATCTTGCCGCCGGCGGCTTCGAGGATGGTGCGGCCCTTGAACTCGCGCGCCGCCTCCTTACCGCGAGCCGCGATGGCCGGCCTGCCGAGGAACGACTCGAGGTGGCCCGTTCCGCCGCAGGGACACGGCGGACCGTCGAGGTCCACGACGGTGTGCCCGATCTCCCCCGCCATGCCGCGGCTACCACGGTAGGGTTCGCCGTTGACGAACAGGCCGCCGCCGACGCCGGTGCCCAGCGTGATCATCAGGAAGTCGCGCGCACCCTTGGCGGCGCCGAACCTAGCCTCGCCGAGGGCGGCAAGATTGCCGTCGTTGTCGATAGTGACCTCGGTCTTCGAGCGCGACATGACCAGCGAGCGCACGTCCACGCCAGCGAGCGGCAGGTTGGTGCAGAACTCGACCGACTGGCGCAGGAAGTCGATCTGGGCCGGCAGCCCGATGCCGATACCGGCGAGCTCGGCCTGCTGGATGCCGCTGGAGACCTCTTCGACGAGGTCGATGATGGTGTCTATGACCGCGAAGGGGCCCTCGTGGGGCGTGAGCTTCTTCGCGTCCTTCACGATGCGGCCTTTGCGTTCGACCAGCCCGACGGCGATACGCGTTCCCCCGACATCGACGCCCACGGCGTAGCTCGTGCGCATGTGTTCCCCTCAATCACGTGAAGACGGCCCGCGCGGAGGGCGCGGACCCGATGTGTAGATGATACCGCTCCTCGGCAGTCCCCCAACCGCCGCGATGGTTACGCTCGGAGCTCTCTCAGTAGTCCCACGCCAGGCCCTGCTGGCCCTTGATGATGCCCAACTCTCGCATACGTTCGAGCATCGCCGACTCGTCCACGCCGAAGAGTCGCGCGAGGTATCGATGATCGTTGAACCACAGCCGAGCCTGCTCGATGACCATGGTGCCAGGCATCATGAGCTCCTTGGCCACCATGTCGGCTCCGCCATGGTCCCCCGCGAGGCGCGGGTAGGTCTCGTCCTCGCCGTGGAGTACGAGCAATACGTGGCCGAGCATGTGCGCCATGGCCACTCGGCGTTCGGGCTCCGGTTTCGCCCAGTTGATGATGAAGACCGGCATGCCGTCCTCGTACACGATCGCCGAGGTGAAGAACTGGGGAAGGTTGACCGCGCGAACGGGAACACCCATCGCGGCGACGATACCGTCCACGGGCACGGGAGGCTCGACCACGGTGACGCTTGAGAGCGCCTGCATGGCTATCGAGCGAAAATATGCCTCGGTTCTCAGTGGCACGCGAGTCCTCGGCGATCGAGGGAGCTGATGACAACGTCACTGTAGCCCCTCATGCCCGTCCGACGCACGGTCTCCTGTGCGCGGGGTCACAGGTTCTTGTAGCGTAGTCAGCATCAACCCGATATACCAGAGGGGCCGGAAGAGGAGGACGACGTCAGTGGAGGTTGAAGGCTTCCCTCGTGCCGAGGAAGCACTGCGGCTGCTTGCAGCGGCGGTCGGAGCCGCACGCCTCTATCCTCCTGCGTCCGATATCCCTCGCGAGGCTGCAGCGCGTTTCACCCAGCGTGCCAACGCGCTCGCCGCCTCAGGGCCTCTTCGCTACACCGTCGACCCGCACGGCTTCCGCATGGGCGAATCGGCGGTTGCCGCCGGCCAAAGCCAGGTCATCTCGCTCGCCGAGCAGCTGCACGCGTTGCAGGTGGGCCAGGTCGTCGTCGCCCCCGGAGTGACCGGCGCCGAGACGATGGCGTTCGTGAACATCGCGAACGCGGAGCCCGCAGCCCTTCGGGCCGAAGGCGGTGCCCGTGCCGCGCTCGGCGCCGCCGGCGTGCGCCACATGGCCGTCATCGAGGTCTCGCTTCGCGCCTCTGAGGAGTCCGGGCTCCTCGGCATCGATCTCACCACCGCGCCGCCCGAGGAGATCGCAGCCGAAGTCGTCGCCGCAGTCGAGCGGCGTGCCGAGAACGCCGATCAGGGCCCTGCGAGCGACGAGATGGCCGACGCGATCGACCGCCTCGAGGATGCCACTCGGGAGCTTGCGATGGAGCGGGTGGCGGCGGCGCTGATGCGGCTCGATGAAGAGACTCGCATGCGCGTCCTCGGCCTGTCGCTCAAAGCCGATACCGAGGGCTCGCGCATGGAGGGCATGCTCACGGTCATCGCGAGGATGAAGCCGGCCGCACTCGCCCGGCTGCTCAAGCTCGTCGCCGCTCAGGGCCAGACCGACCCGCGCCGGATCTCGGCCGCCATGTCGCTGCCCCCGGAGACCGCGAAGGCGCTCGAGCTGCTGCTCACGCCCACTCCCGATGTCGCGCCGGACTTCGGCGTGCCCGACAGCGAGCACGCCAGGAACATCGCGCAGCAACTCGCCGAGGACGACCACGAGGACGCCGCCGAGCTCGAGCGACAGGTCGCCGTCGCATCCCCGCTGCTGAGCTCCGGACGCGCGCTTTCCACCGCCATCGCCGTCTCGCGCACGCGCCTCGAGCCCGACACGGTCGCGGCGATCGGCGAAGTGCTGCCGCAGGCCGCTCGCGATGGTGCGTTCCCCACCGTGCGCGAGGCCCTGCGGCGCCTCGACGAGATCGCGCAGGACCCGGGGATGGCCGATGACGTGGTGGCCGCCCGCGCCACCCTCCAGGACCCGCAGGTACTCCGGGACGTGTGTCGCGTGCCGCTGACGGACGCTGACGCCGCGATCGCCGGGGAGATCCTGCACGCCGCGGGTCAGGCGGGCGCGGAAGCGCTGCTCGACTCCTACATCCGCATCCCCGAGCCGCAGCGCTCCCTGCTGCGGCCCGTGCTGCGAGGCCAGAGCGAACTCGTCCTCGGCGTCGCGCGTTCGCGCTTGCGGACGGCGGAGCCCGGGCTCGCGATCTCGATCGTGCGCGCGCTCGCGGCGCTCGGCGACCGGCGCGCGGTCGCGGTGCTCCAGCACACGCTCGACACGAGCCTCGAGGAGCAGGTGCGCTTCTCGGCGGTCACGGCGCTGGCCAGCATGCCGGTACCCGAAGCGACCCAGGCGCTCGTGCGCGCGCTTGGCCACCGCGAGGTCGAG
The DNA here is from genome assembly GCA_964607705.1 of uncultured Eubacteriales bacterium. GTDB lineage: Bacteria > Actinomycetota > Coriobacteriia > Anaerosomatales > PHET01 > CAZSLI01. Next base: position 24,668 of record CAZSLI010000013.1, on the reverse strand, counting down.
ACGCAGCGGTTCGTCGTCCGCGAGCTGGGGCGGATCAAGGCGGCCGCCGCAGTGCCGGCGCTCACAAGGACCTTCGACGACGTGAGCGTCCTCGCTAAGTCTTACGAGATGCGGAAAGATATCATCGCGGCACTGGAAAACATCGGTACGCCCGACGCGCTCAAGGCGCTTCGTCGCTTTGCGACGCGGCCGGGATTCGGACGGAAGAGCCGAGAGCTCAAGCGACGGGCAGCCGACGCGGTCGAGCACCTCGAGAAGACGCAGGGAGTCGATGCACGATGAGTGACGCTCCGTACCGGCCTGAGAACGAAGGCCCGCTCGCCACTCCTGAGGAGATGGCGGTCGAGCAAAGCGCAGGGGGGCCCGCTCTCATCGCGGTCCAAGCGCCGTTCGCGACCGCCGAGAAGCTCGACCGCGCCCGCGAGCTGGTGCGCACGCTGGCCGTCGCGCACACGAACGCCGCGCTCTACCCCACGACGCATCCACTCGTGGCGAGCTCGCTCTCCGACCTGGTGGCGGCCTTCACGGCGCTCAACGGTTTCGGTTTCGACGCGGTCGCGATCAACATCTACAAGGGCACGCTGTTCGTCGAGAACCAGGTCTTTCCCGAGGAGAGCGTCACCTACCGCAAGCTCATCGAGGAGATGCTCGCACGCGGGATCTCGGCAGTCACGTTCATCGAGGGGCTCACTCCCGAGGAGGTCGCGGCGCTCGTCGAGCTTCTCGGCGACTCGCGCGTGAGTGGGATCGAGACCGCGCACGACTTCCTCGACGCGCGCGGCATCAAGCACGTCGAAGTGGCCGAGACCTCGATCCTCGACGAAAGCGGCGACGAGGAGCGCAATCGCGAGGTTCGCGCACGCGCTCGCGAGAGCTACGACTCCGGCGTCTCGGCGATGCGGGAGATGGAGACACAGGCCAAGCTCGGCAAGGTCATGGAGGTGGGCAACCTCCAGCGCGTGGTCGAGTCGATGCTCGACAACCTGCTTCAGGACCCCGCCGCCGTCCTCGGCCTGACCGCCATCAAGGGCCATGACGACTACACGCTCAATCACGCGCTCAACGTGTGCATCCTCTCGATCTCGCTGGGCTCCGCCCTGGGGCTCTCCGCCGACGAGCTGCGCTCGCTGGGTCTCGCAGCGCTGCTGTACGACATCGGGAAGGTACGCATCTCCGAGGAGATCCTCGGCAAGGCTGGGCCGCTGACCGCCGATGAATGGCAGATCGTGAAGCGCCACACCGAGGAAGGCGCCGACCTGCTCAAGCGCCTCCAGCTCGCCGACAAGATGCCGATGATCGTCGCGTTCGAGCACCACCAGCGCCACGACATGCTCGGCTACCCGAGCGCAGCGTCGGGCGAACAACACCTCTTCAGCAAGATCATCGCGGCGTGCGACGCCTACGACGCCATGACTACGATGCGGCCGTTCCGTCGCGAGATTCGGCCCGACAAGGCGCTGGCGGTGCTGATGCAGGGCCGCGGCAAGGCCTACGACCCGGCGGTCACCAAGGCACTCGTCGCAATGCTCGGCATCTACCCGATGGGCGCCGTCGTGGTGCTCGACGACCAGACGACCGCGGTCGTGTACCGCGTCAACAACGACGACCTGCTGCATCCGCGCGTGAAGGTGCTTTCGGACGAGCATGGGCGCTGGCTGGAGAACCCCGAGGTACTCGACCTGCGTCTTGTGGACCCGGGTTCGGGCGCGCCACAGCGCTTCATCATCGAGTGCATCCCGGCGGCGGACGCTGGCGTGGACGACGTCTGGCAGTACCTCTAGGACGCGCCGGATGCGCCGACCGGCGGCGGACCGAAAGCCGGTCTAGCCGAGCGTCGGATCTCCGAAGTAGCGCCAATACAGCAGCCAGAACGACATCTGGCCGTGGAAGTGCGGAGTGTACTTGTACAGCGTGTACGTCGAGCGGTTCATCGGCATGACTGCGCTGCCGTCGATCCGCATCGTGACGCCGGGCGTCCAAGGCGCTGCGTTCTTGTGGAGCACCCTCGCACCCTGCCAGATCTGCGTGCCGAATCCTGCGTAGCCCCCGAGCGTGCGGCTGTCCATCTTGCCGCAGCCCATGGCCCAGTCGTAGGCGCGCTGCGTGGGGTACTGGCGCTGGAGGAGCGACTGTTCCTTCTGGAGCGTCACAAGGATGACCTTGGGGCTCACCTGCCAGGCGACCGACGCCTCGCCGATCATCTCTGCGGCCGACCGGGAGCGACCGAGGTGATCGGCGCCACGGTAGGTCTTTAGGGTGCCGGGCTGCTTGTCGAGGAACGCCTGAATCTCGGCGACGCCCATGCCGCCGGACGTCTCGAAACTGGCGTCTGAGACCACGAAGTCCGGGTTGAACGCGCCGCTCGGCGTGCCACCCACAGCCGTGAGTTGTGCCTGCTCGGCGGCGAGCATCGCGGTGATGTCGCTTCCGAGCTCCTCGGCACGCTTCTGCTGGGCGGCCAGATCGCTCTCTATGCGCGAACGTTGCGTCGCTGCCTGGTTCTGGAGGTCTTGCAGCTGCCGGATCTGGTCGGTCATGCCCTCGCGCAGCCAGGCGCTCTCGGAGCGGGCGAGCCGCACGTCGGTGAGGACTTGCGTATCGTGGCGGCTTATCGTCATCAGATAGTTGAGCCGGTCCATCAGATCCGAGATCGACTCCGCATCGAGCAAGACGCCGAGAAGCCCGATGCGGTCGCCGCGGTAGAGCTGGATGGTGCGCCGGACCAAGGCGTCCTCGCGCTCGGCGAGCTTGAAGTCCATCTCGGCGATCTGGGTGCTGATCTGGGACACGTCACTTTGCGCGCGCTCGATCTGGCGGCCGAGCCGGCCATACTGCTCGATCTCGAGCTGCAGGTCCGCCCGCTGCTGTTCGAGTTGCTTGAGGGCGGCGGCATGTTCGGCCTTCTTGGCGTCCAGCAAGGTCGACTTGGGAGCCGCGGCGGCTATGGATGGCGCACACAGCACCAAGCTCATCGCCACGATGGCGACGAGCGCGGCTGCTCTATGGCGCGCAACAGCGTTCACGGTGTCCCTGGTTCGAAGTGGCCGCCCACTGCCTGTTTCGGCAGTTCCGAGCGCCAACCATAGATAGTACGACGCGACGCGGCTGCGGAACAGCGCGGGCGCGGCTCGGTTGAACGGTTCGAAAGGACGTCGGGCGCTGCGTCGCGCACCACGCATCAGCCGGAGATGTACGCCGCGTGTATCGACTTGAAGACGAAGGGGATGCCGATGGCGCAGAACATGGCGAAGGGCATCGCGACGATCGCTATCCAGGCAAGGCGCCGGCCACGCCAACCCATGGTGAGACGAAGGTGCAGGTAGATGGCATAGACCATCCACACGACAAGACTCCAGGTCTCGATCGGGTCCCATCCCCAGTAGCGGCCCCACGCCTCGTTCGCCCACACGGCACCCGACGAGATCATGATGCCCCAGAAGATGAAGCCAGCGACCACGAAGCGCGACGCGAGGTAGTCCACGACTTCCGGCGCCGGGAGCTTACGGGCGAACTTGCCGAGACGGCCGATGGACCCGCGCTCCTGCATGAGGAACGCGATCGACAGCCCGAACGCGCCAAGGAACGAAGCGAAAGCGGCGTTGGCGAACAGGACGTGAATGGCCAGCCACCAGCTCGCGAGCTTGGCCGACGTCTCGATGCCGCCCTTGGGAGAGAGCATCGCAGCCGCGAGGATGA
>CAZSLI010000013.1:5731-20872 GCA_964607705.1 uncultured Eubacteriales bacterium | reverse complement strand
TCCACATCAGGGGGACGACGACGTTCAAGACTCCTCGATTCCTCTTCGGCACGCCGCGCTGGTCGGCGCGACGCTACATGCATAAGCAAACGCCATGCGAGCCGCCGAGTAAAGGTCGCACGCGTGAGGTTCTTGGGAACAAGAGAGAGTCCACCCGAAAGGAGACACCATGCCACGGTTCGAGAACGACGAAGCCAAGAGCCACCCGCTCATCACCGAGTTGGGCGCCGGCACGTACTACTGGTGCCAGTGCGGGAAGACTCGCACGGTGCCGTACTGCGACGGCTCGCACGAAGGCACGGGGGTCACTCCTCTGGCGTTCGAGATCGAGGAGCCCATCACCTCGGCGATCTGCAACTGCGGGCTCACGTCCAAGCCACCTTACTGCTCGGGCGCGCACGTCGATATCGAATAGGCGTGAAGGCCAGGATCGTAGACGATCTGCAAGGGGGAAACACATGCAACGGATCCGCACGAATCGCCACATCGCCGTCGTCGTGGTGGCGCTGATCGCACTCGGAGTCGCCGCGCTGGCCGCCGGTTGTTCGGGGCAGCAGGGCACGCGTCCGAACACGAACGCTGGCGGCTACGGCTCGAGCCCGGGCGCGACGGTCATCGAGCGCAACTACGCGTTCGTGCCGGCCCGGGTCGTGGTCGGCACCGGCGAGACCGTGACGTTCATCAACAAGGACTCGGTCCCGCACCACGTGAAGATCGACGGCCAGGACCTCGGCCAACAGGCGCCGGGCGACTCGGTCTCATGGCAGCCGACGAAGGCGGGCAAGTACCCCTACCAATGCTCGATCCACCCGTCGATGGTAGGCACCATCACCGCGCGCTAGACGTTGGTGCACGACGCGAGCGGCGTCCCTAGGCTCAGGTTCCCGTCAGATACGCGGCGTGGATCGAGTTGTATACCAGCGGCACGCCGAGGAACGCGAACACGAGCACGGGCAGCGCGAGGACGGCGATCCACGCCGTCTTCGTGCCGCGCCATCCCATCGTGAGGCGCAGGTGCAGGTAGGCCGCGTAGATCAGCCACGAGATGAGCGACCACGTCTCGATGGGATCCCAGCTCCAGTAGCGTCCCCACGCTTCGTTCGCCCAGATGGCACCGGCGGCGATCATGATAGCGAGGAGGATGAAGCCGACGGCGATGAACTTGAACGACAGGTCATCGATCACCTGCTGTGACGGCATCTTCTCAAGGAAGCGGGCCCATCGCGGAAGCTCGGTCGAGTGCTCGCGGATGAGGAACACCAGCGCGAGCGCGAAGGAGACGATGAACGCGCCGTAGGTGAGTTTCGCGAACCCGACGTGGAGAACGAGCCACCAGCTGGCAAGCGTGCCTGTGATCTCCATCTGGCTCTTGGGCGCGAGCATGGCGGCGCCCACCGAGAGCAGTGCGAGCGGCATGATCACCACGCCGATCTGCTGGAGACCCGGCCGGCGCCACGCGATGACGACGAGCGCCACCACAGTGCACCACGCGAGACTCGAGACCACCTCGTAGAAACCCAGGTAGGGTCCGTGGCCAACCGCGACCCAACGCACGATGATCGCCGCCGTGTGCGACACGAGACCGAGCATCGCGGCGATCAACGCACCCCGCGCCGACCACTTCGAGCCAAACACCACGTTGACCGCATAGAGAGCCGAGCTGACCGCGTAGCAGGTCAGCGCTATCCACATGAGCACGATCTCGGTGATCATCGACTCTCCTCGTCTCTTCATCGCAATCCTAGCAGCACCGCAGACGTGCGCAATGCGGGCGGCCGACCGGTGCGTCCTGACTGCGCCGACCCAATGAGCACTGGAGACGCAGGCCATGGAGGTCGACACGGCAAGCACCAGGCCGGCCGGCCCGCGGGCGCCACGCAGTCGTGCCCCGCGGTCGTCGAGGAGATGGTCTCCGGGATCGACGACATCCAGGTCCGGGAGCGCGCCGCTCGTGCGCTCGAGGTCGCCGAGGGTCAGGTTCTGTCCGCCGAGGACTCATCCGAAGGCTGACGCCCCGCGGCCCTGCGGACGGCCGCCTCGACCTTCTCGGCGAACAGCGGGTCTCCCCGGCGATGGCGCCAGGTGACGTGGAGCGCGGGCCCTGTCTCGCCATCGACGAGCAGTACCGAGGCCGTGCGGAACGGCACTAGCAGCGACAGCACGAGCCCGATGATGGCTACGCCGAAGAGCACGTACATTGGGTAGACGGACCAGTCGTCGGCGATGGAGAGCCGCACGTAGTTGGTGACTTCCTTGAGCGTCATCGTGCCGCCGCCGGGCACGGACACCGGCTGCCCCACCGCAAGCGTCTTCTCGACCATCGCGCCGCCCTCGCCGAGCCGCACCACGAGGAGCAGGTCATTGCTGGTCTTAGCGCCGGCGGGAGGGATCAGGAGCATCGCCTGTGCCGGGATCGGACGGCCGCTCTCGTCAGGGATCTCGAACGCGATCGGCGTGCTCTGGACGGCCTTCTCGCTCGGCCGGTCGATGAGCGGCTCGATCTGGGACTTGGATCCCGTGGCGCTCACGAACTGGATCACCGGGGCGTAGCCGTAGTCGCTCATGTGGATGAGCAGACGTCCTCGCCGCAGGGGCGCGTTCGGATACACGCGCTGCCTGGCCACCACTCGCCCACGATCCGCCAGCGTGACCACTGGTGAGGGGCCACGTTCCTGCCCGCCCTGGTCGACGTAGTTGCCGACGAAGTCCTCGGCACTTATGGTCAGGCCGCTGTGTCCCGGGTACAGCGGGCCGGAATCGAGTCGGCCGTAGTTCTCGGCGGTGTCCTGACGGGGGTACCCGATGGGCACTCCGATGAGTCCCTCAGCTCGGCTTAGCCGTCCCACCGCGATCAGGAGCATCAGCGCAACGAGCGCCCAGTGGAACAGCGGGCTGCCGAGGAGCCCCCACGCGCCCGCACGCCCGCTGACGAAGCGGTCGTCGGTAGTCGTGCGCAGCCCTGACTCCTCGAGCTCAGACGCCACCCGCTCGACCACGCCTGCGGGCGATGCGACCTCGACCCGCAACTTGCCGCCGCGCGTCAGTCTGTCCGCACCGGCGGCGACATCATCGCGGGCCCGCGCACGTTCCTTGAGCGCGTACTCGGTGCGCTCCCACGAGCACGCCGCGGTCGAGAGCAGGAAGAGGGTCACGACCGCGATGAAGATCGGTGACGTCCAAGCGCTGGTGAGCCCCAATGCGCCGAACACCACGGCGAGCACCGGGTGCGCGGCGGTCCATGTGGCGAGGACCGCGGGCTCCGAGCGCTGAGGGACCGACGTACCGAAAGCCGAGTAGACCACCACGATGCCGATGAGCCACATCGCAAGCTTTCGGGAGCGCAGGAACCGATACACGCGTCGAAGCATGTCCGCCCGGCTCCCTTCTCACTGGTTCTCGTCCGTTGAGAGGATAGCCGATAGCGTAACGCGGCCGTACACGCCGTTGTCGGACCGTCGCGCTACTCCAACTCGAGGCAGGCCTGAGTGCCCGCGCGGCTCGTGAGGCGCGTGGCCTCGACCACCAGGATCGCGGCGTCGTCACGAAGCTCACCTGCCGAGAACTCGCTCACCGCTTTCATCAGCGCATCAGCGAGGATCTCCGTGGGCACCGACGCATGGTCGAGGAGTAACCGCACCCAACCATCGTGGCCGAGGAACTCGCCGGAAGGTGCACGGGCCTCGGTGATTCCGTCCGAATACAGCACCAGCCGCTCGCCTTCGACGAGAACGGACTCATGCGTCCCGTACCTGATGTCCTCGAACGCGCCGAGGATCGGGTCTACGCAGAGCAACTCGTGCATGGCCCCCTCGCGGCTCACGACGATCGCAGGCGGGTGACCGGCACACACGTAGCGAATGGCGCCCGTCTCGGTGTTCAGCAAACCGAAGAAGACTGTGACGAACGAATCGACCTCGGTGAACTTCCGAACGACTTCATTGGTCTTCTCGATGACCGTTCCGGCGGGCAACCCATCGAGCGCATGCACCCGTAGGGTATTGCGCACGAGCGAGGTGGTCACGGCGGCATCGATGCCCTTTCCCGACACGTCGCCTATCGCGACGGCCACCGTAGGCCCGTGGGCCTCGAAGATGTCGACGAAGTCTCCGCCGACGCGGCCCTTTTCGGAGGTGGCCGTCTCGTAAGCACGCGAGAAGCGCGCGCCTGCCACATGCGCTGGCAAGACAACCAGTGTCTCCTGAAGCGTCTCAGCGATACGGTGCTCCGCGGCGAACAGCCGTGCGTTCTCCAAAGCGAGCGACAACGAAGCGCCCAGTCGTTCGGCGAACGCGCGCTCAACAGATGAGAACCGACGCAGCTCGTTCATGAAATTGAGATAGAGCACCGCGATCGGTTCGCCGCGCACCATCAGAGGGATTGCCGCCACGGACCGGATGCCCCATTCGCGGAAGAGCTCGGCGTCGACGCGCTGATCCGTGTCCGGGTCTTCAACGAACACCGGCTCCCCCGTCGTGATCGCGAGCATGCTGTGTCGCTCCCGCTCCTTAGGCGAGACGATGCCTCGTATGTCCTTGTCCCAGCCGTACTGGTACGCGACCACGAATCCCTCAGGTTCGTACATGCTGATGGCAGCCGTATCGGCCCTGATGGCGCGGGCACCCACCTCCACCGCCTGCTCGGCGATCAGTGAAAAGTCGAGCGACGAGTGCAGCACCCGGTCGATCTCCGTCGTCGCCTCACGGTAGTGCACCTCCGCATAGCGCTCGGTCACGTCGAGCACCTGGGACATGACGGATTGCAGCTCTCCTCGCTCGCTTCGAACGACCGAGCTGTACCACTCGCACCAGATGATCGAGCCATCCTTGCGGTAGTTGCGGTTGGTGTTGAGGCTGCGCGACACCTCGCCGGAGAACATCCGAGCGGACTCCGCTTGGACGAGGTGCGCGTCCGGCTCATACACCCACTTGAGGTCGCCCATACTCTTGCCGACGATCTCATCAGCCGAGTACCCGAACATCTCCTCGGCCACTGCGCTCCAACGAATGACCCGAAAGTCGCGATCGAATTCGACGATGGCGAGTGGCGAATTCTCCATGTGGGCGTCGACGACCTGCTTGGACCGGCTCAGCTGCTCTGCGGCGCGTCGCCGCACGAGCGCAGTCATGATCGCGGGGGCGAGCGTTTCGAGCGCCTCGACCTCCCTCGGCCCGTAGCCCCCTGCGCGATTGGCCACGGCAATGATGCCGGTGACCACGCCCCCGTCGATCAACGGAACGCCGAGGAAGGAGCTGAGCGGCGGGTGACTCGGTGGCACTCCGATGCTTGCGGGATGAGATGACGGGTCATCAGCGATCACGGTGGCGGCGCTGTTGACGACTTCCCAGTACAAGCCGCGTGGCGGAAATCGAAGGGGGCGCGCCTCGCCATGACCCTGCCGGCCCTTCATGTCGCACACATGCCAGCTGCTGCGGGAGATCGCGATCTCGCACAGCTCCGACTCGTCACGGGCCGCGATGAAGCCGAACTCGCTGTCGGTGAGCTCCTGAGCAACGGTCAGGCAAAGCTGCCCCAAGTCCTCCTCGGAACCCTGGACGGCCGCCTGCAAGATCCGGTTGATGGTACGGGCCACGGCCGCCTCGTGCTCAACAGCCACGCTCTCTACCACTGCATCCATTTGCCTACCGTCATCGAACGGCGTCGGCCGCGCCCAACCGCCAAGTCCTTCGGCTGCCTCGTCCGAGGAATGGCACGGTGTTGCTACTTTTCCCGATGCAGGGTTTCGACTATCGCGTGGTCGTTATGCGGAGCTCTTCCCCATGTAAGCGAGCGCAATGCGGATGGCTATGCCTATGACGGCGATGACCAGGCCCATCAAGAAGATGAACTGACCGTACTTCGCCGACGTGACCCACATCAGCCCACCCACGAGAGCCATAGCTGTACCTATTCCGAGAATCACCCAAGGAGACTTCACGACGGCAACTCCAATCAGTTCGCGTTCCATACTCCTAGCTCTTCTTCTTTCCACAATCAGGTGCGATGTCCTACGCGGTGCCTCGCAACGCAAGGAGCCGGGCACCCTTTCGGGAACCCGGCTCCTGAGACATTCGCGTCGGCGAAGTCTAGATGGCGCGCACCTGCGTCGCCTGCTTCTTGCCGTTGTTGCCGGTAGCCTCGGTGAAGCTAACAGCCTGACCCTCGTCGAGGGTCTTGAAGCCCTCGCCCTGGATCTCAGAGAAGTGGACGAACAGGTCGTCTCCATCCTCGCGCTCGATGAAACCGTAGCCCTTGTCCGGGTTGAACCACTTCACTTTTCCTTCAGCCATACCTAACCATCCTCTCGCTCCGACTTCGCGGAGCAAAACAAAAACGACGTGACTAGTACCGCAAGATTGCGGGGTGTCACGTCGCAAACTTGTGAGCCCGACTGGCTCACCGCAAAGCACTCTAACACACAATCAACTGAGTGCCTAGTGCAACGTAACCGCTCGGCTAGCGGGCGACATGCTTCACGAAGGTACCGTCCTCCAGGTCACGCCACGCCTGCTCGAGTTCCTCATGGGTATTCATCACGATCGGCCCTCGCCACGCCACGGGCTCCCCGAGCGGCTTTCCGCTCACGAGCAGGAACCGCGCGCCTGATCGACCGGCCTTCACCCGCACCGACTCGCCATCGCCGAGGAGTACCAGCAGCCCCGCATCCGCAGCGACCGGCTCCTCGGCATCCCCGAAGGAAGCGGCGCCATCGAACAGGTACGCGAAGACCGTGTGGCCGAGGGGCGACGGGTGCTCCCAGTCGGCGTCTGCATCCAGACAGACGTCAAGATACTCAGGCTCTATAACGATGTCCTTGGCCGGGCCCACAGCCGAACCGACCGTCCCGCAGATCACGTGAACATGGACGCCTGCTGCTTCATGCACCGGGATCTCGGGCGACTCGATGCCGCAGTAGCGCGGCTCGGTCATCTTGCGGCCGGCGGGCAGGTTCGCCCACAGTTGGAAACCACCCATGTGACCGCGCGAGTCGCCGTGTGGCATCTCCTGGTGGATGATGCCACTGCCGGCGGTCATCCACTGGACGTCTCCGCCGCGGATGCGGCCTTCGTTGCCGAGAGAGTCGCCGTGTTCCACTTCGCCCTCGATCACGTAGGTGATCGTCTCGATCCCTCTGTGCGGGTGCCATGGGAACCCTGCCTCATACTGCGCACGGTCGGTACCCCGGAAGTCATCGAGCATGAGGAACGGGTCGAACAGCTTCTCGTCACCGAAGCCGAACGCTCGTCGGAGGTGCACCCCTGCGCCTTCGAGCGTCGGTCGGCTCGGTCGGACCATCTTCACCTGCCGAGTACTCATGTGAACCTCCCGTCGTCGGGCGCGCAGGCGCTGAGCACTGCGCACCCGACGTGTCGATCCTCAAAGATATGTGCGCCTCTCACCCCGAACGTACACGGGCGCGCAGGGCAAGTGGTCCGATCTACGTCAGCCGGATCAGTGTGTCGAGTGCATAGACACCGGGGCCCGTGAGTGCGATACCGAGCGCGACCACGATGATCGCGACGGAGTACTCAGTGCCGTTCGCCGTGATCCAGTAGCCGTTCTGCCCAGTGACCGTCTTGATCGCGACGAGCATGATGACGACCATGGCCAGCGCGGCGAGCGGCGTGAGAAGACCGGCCGCGAACAGCACGCCCGCCAGCAACTCGCCTGCGCCCGCGAGGATAGCGAGCTGCTTGCCCGGCTTGAGGCCGATGGATTCGAAGAACCCGCCCGTGCCTTCGATGCCGTACCCGCCGAACCAGCCGAAGAGCTTCTGGGTGCCGTGTGCGGCGAACGTAAGCCCTACGACGAGCCTGACGAGCAGAAGTCCCAAAGATGCGGTCATGGTGATTCCTCCGGTTCTGCGCGGTCGCTTCGACCGCGCTCGTGTGTTTGCTTACAGCACTTACTTCTGGTAAGGTGCTAACCGAAAGATATACCGTCCACTTACTGATGTCAAGTAGGTTACCAATGATAAGCGCCGAACATCCCCATGAGCCACTCGACCTGCACGTGTGCTCGGTCTTTCACAGCGCGATCGAACTCATCGGCAAGCGATGGACCGGGGCCATCATCACCGTGATGCTCCAGGGTGCCACGCGCTTCTGCGAGATTCGTGAGGGCATTCCGGGCATCAGCGACCGGCTCCTCACCGAGCGGCTGAAGGAACTCGAGGACAACGGGATCGTCGTCAGAACGGTCACGGACGCTCGCCCGCCCCAAGTGGCCTATCGCCTCACCGAGAAGGGGCTGGCGCTTGGACCCGTGCTGGAGTCGGTTGGTGGCTGGGCCGAGAAGTGGTGCCCTCAATAGCGAGCTCGAGCGCGACCGTGGTGCCCTCAGCGCCGGTCGTCAGAAGCACTCGATCGCTCACTTCCAGCATGATCGTGAACCCCATGCCCATGGTGTTGGTTGTCGAGAAGCCCTGGATGAGCGTTGCCTTGGGCAGCGCCCGGAAGTCGATGCCCGGCCCTGAGTCACGCACGACGACCTGAGCGTAGTCGTCGGTTCGGCGTATCTCGTACTCCGCGGAACCGGCGTGCTTGAGCGAGTTGGTGAGCGCCTCACTCACCGCGAGCATCACCGCGTCGTGATCGGTAAATTCGAACTGACAGAGCGTGCCGGCGATCTGTCTGCGCGCCGCCGATAGGCCGCTCGCCTCGCCGAGTGGTTGTGGCTCCAGCAATACGTCGCCCAGTGACGCCGCGAGCTCGTCCTCGGTGAGCAGGATCAGTTTGCCTCCCGTCACCGCATCGAGGACGTCAACGTAGCCCTGCCTCACCGCGAGATCCTTCCTACGCAGGTCCTCTTGGGCGAGAACGTAACGGGCCTCAGAATCACGCAAGCGCGTGAGGTAGCGGGACGTCATCCAGAAGAGGGCCGCAGCCGTCACGGCGACGAACGCGACGCCCTTCGACATCTCAGCGGCGATGAACCGGGTCGAGACGCCATCGCCAAGGAAGAGGTCCGACAGCACGATCCACGTCACCGCGACGAGTGCATAGCCGCCGGCCGCCATGGAGGCGTCGCGCAAGGGACGCACTCGCCGAGGCAACTCCGGGCTGGTTCTGGCGGGATCGAAGTCCTCACGCACGCGCGCGTCATCTCCTCAAGTCCTCGGCGACCCGGGAGGGTCCCGCGCCGTCGAGGCACACTGCTTATGTACCACTCCGCGCGGCGACAGCCGCCCGCACAAGCGCTCGCCGACGCGTGGCGGCGGCGCGGCGCACGGTGGCGGCGCGCAGGCCGCCTTTCGAGTATCGTTGCCGAGGAACAGCCGAGAGAACACGGGGGGATTCGTGTCAGACGCTGCTACGGACCGCACAGCGACCGACCTCGCCATCGACGTCGCCGGCCTCGCGCGCTCATTCGGGGAGACGCAGGCTCTCAGGGACATGGAACTGACGCTCGAGCCGGGCGGCGTGTTCGGCCTGCTGGGGCCGAACGGCGCCGGGAAGACGACGACGGTGCGTATCCTCACCGGCGTGCTCAGGCCCGACAGGGCCGAGCGGCTGAGGGTCCTCGGCTGCGATCTTCCGCAACAGATCGCCGAACTGAGGCCCCGCGTGGGAGTCCAGACCGACACTGCGCTCTACGAGCGCCTGACCGCACTCGATAACATCACCTACTTCGGCCGACTGTACGGCATGTCGGGCCACGAGGCGGACGCCGCGGCGCGGTCGCTGCTCGAGCGCTTCGGCCTCGGAGAGCGGCAGTCCGAGAAGGTGGGTGCGTATTCGAAGGGCATGAAGCAGAAGGTGCTCATCGCCCGGGCGCTGGTCGCAGACCCCGAGATCGTCTTCCTCGACGAACCCACCGCGGGGCTGGACCCAGAAGCGGCCCACGAGCTCATGAGCTACATCAAAGAGGTCTCGCGAGAGCTGGGACGCAGCTTCTTCATCACGTCACACCGGCTCGAGGAGATGGAGTCGGTGTGCACCAAAGTCGGCGTACTCACGGGCGGACGGGTCATCGCGCAGGGTGCGCCCGCAGACGTCGCCCGCGCAATCGTGCCTGAGCTGCGCGTGCGAGTCACCGTCGCCGAGGGCGCCCAGATCGACCTCCAGTCGATCGCCGCACTCGAGGGGGTCGGGAACGTGGTCGCTGCGAACGTAGGCGCCGAGGTGGAGGTCGCTTCGCGGCAGGTCATCCCGTCCGTCGTCCGCCAGGTCGCTGCGATGCCGGTCGATCTCCTCGGCATCGCCGAAGAGCCCCCCACGCTCGAGGAGGCGTACCTGCGGCTCATCCACGAAACCGAGGTTGCCGCCGAGGAGGTGGAGTCCCGATGAGATCGAACGTCATCTGGACCATCGCGTCGAAGGATCTGCGCGAGAGCTCAGCGACAAGCCAGGTGCTGCTGCCGATGATGATCGTGCCGCTCATCTTCGTGGTCGTGTATCCAGTGGGGCTGTTGATCGGCCTGCGCTACATGAACCCCACCGACGCCGCCGAGCTGTTCGCCCGGATACCGTCGTCGGTCTTTCCCGCGATGGCGCACCTGACCGTGCAAGGTAAGGCGGCGTATGTGTCGACCGTCTACCTCTTCGCCGGCTTCTTCCTGATCATTCCGACGATGATGGCGACGATCCTTGCTGCCAACAGCTTCGCAGGAGAGAAGGAGCGTCACACGCTCGAAGGGGTCTTGTACACGCCGGTGAGCGACAGCGAGCTCGTCGTGGGCAAGATCGTCGGCGCGGTGATCCCGGCGGTCGTGTTCTCGTGGATTTGCTTCGCTGTCTACACGGTGCTCGTCATCGTCCTCGGCACGCCGCTGGTGGGCACGTTGTACTTCCCCACCCTCAACTGGTGGATGTTGATGGTGCTGGTCGTTCCGACGGTCGCCCTGTTCGTGACGACGCTGGTGGTATGGGTATCCGCGCGCGTGAACACGTACCAGGAAGCCAACTCGATAGCCGGGCTCTGCGTGCTTCCGGCGATCCTGCTCGTAGTAGGGCAGGCGTCCGGCGTGATGATCGCGGGGCCAGGCGCGTTCGCCGTGATGGGTGTGGTGCTGGCGATCGTCGACGTGGTGATGATGCGCTGGATCATCACGACGTTCGACCGCGAGCGAGTCGTCGCGTCGTTCCTGTAGTAGCGGTCCCGCGAGCACGTCGTACCGGAACCGTGCACGGGGACCCATGTGGGCGATGTGTCGCGTGAACGTTACACGTGAAGAATCTCCGCAAGTGACCTCATCGACTCGCGTCGCGCGGCCCTCAGCGCCTCGAATTCGAGCACCACGACGGTGCCCGTCGTGCCGGTGGTCAGGAGGACGCGGTCGCTCACCTCGAGCATGATCGTGAAGCCGAGTCCCATGGTGCTGGTGGTCGAGAATCCCTGTATGAGCGTCGCCTTGGGGAGTTCTCGGAAGTCGATGCCATGCCCATAGTCACGAACGACGACCTGCACGCACGATCCCGACTGGTAGATCGCATACTCCGCTCGCCCGCCGTGCTTGACGGCGTTGGTCAGGGCTTCGCTCACAGCGAGCAACACGGTATCTCGGTCGGTGAACTCGTACTCGGATAGGCTGTCAGCCACGGTCTGCCTGACCGAAGACAACTCCTTGGCCTCGTCCAGCCGCCGAGGCGCCAAGACCACTTCCCCGATCGCATCCCTCAACTCGTCGTCAGTCACGAGGATCAGCTTCCCGCCGGTCACGGCGTCGAGTACGTCGACGTAACCCTGCCTCACAGCGAGGTCCTTCTGTCGGAGTTCCAACTGCGCGTTAACGAAGCGGGCCTCGGATTCTTCGAGCCGCTTGAGATAGCGATATATGACCGAGAACAGCACCACCGAGGTGAAGATGACGAACAAAGTCCCGTTGGCGATCACGATGACTGTGGCCGCCGCGTTCCTGACGATCTCGTTCCACAGCAGCGCACCGGAGACCACCAGCCACGTGACAGCAGTCGCCGCGTAGCCGGCCGTGAGCAGCGACGCCGCTTGGAGAGGTCGGCGCCGGCCGGTCACCTCGGAGGCGGCGGGTCCCCCTCCTGCGAGTGCCGATCTCATGACGGAATCCCGGCGCGCGGCGCCTCCGGCGAGAGTGCTGCCGGCGCGGCGTCGTCGTTGAGGTGGCCGCTGACAGCCTGGGGCGTGACGTGCTCCGTTTGAACGCCCGCTATGTCGGCTGATGTACACATGCTGGCGACTATGTCCCCGCAAAACGGCTTCCCGGCGCGCCGCCTTGCAGTATTCGCCTAGGAAGCTACGTGCGCGGCGCTCAGGTCGAACGCCGCAGGCGTGATGACCGCGATGCTGCTCCGATGCCTGTCGGGTTGTCATGCACGGGCGTGGTCTCCATTGCCGCCACACCTGCCTCGGACTGCCGGTGCCACCAATCGGAGTAGAGCTGCACAAGGGGTGGCGCCGAGAACCCGTGCGCGATGACGCTCAGCGTGATCCCGGCGGCAGCGACCGCCACGACGAGCTCGCCTTGCGCGATCTGCTCGTCGAACACCAGCACCGCGAAGACGAGGGTGGCAAGGCCCCGCGGCCCGAACCAACCCATGAACGCGAGGGTCGGCCAACTCGCCTTGCTCCTCACCATCGCGATGACTACGGAGATCATGCGGATGCCAACGAGACTCAGCACCGCGTAGGCGATCACGCGTCCGCTGAAGTCCTTGAGCACGTAGGGAAGCAGCACCGCGCCGAAGACCATGAAGCTGAGCGCGTCGAACAGGGAGCCGACGTACTCGGTGACGATGTTGTCCTCGGGCGAGCGCATCCGAGAAGTGAACCCGAAGGCGATGCCGCCCACGAACGCGCCGATGAAACCGCTCCCGCCGAGGACCGCCGCGCCGACGAAGCAGCCCACGGCCACGCCTGCCGTCGCGATGCGTCGCCAGAACGGGTCGTCGAGGTTGCGCGACGCCGCGAGCCGCATGAGCACGCCGCCTACTCCACCGATAAGCACACCGCTGACGATGCCGAAGCCGATCTGCCGAACGAGCTCGGTGAGCAACGCGCCCTGCTTGATGCTCTCGGGGTCGGACAGCATGCTCAGCAGCACCAGGAAGATGGGCACGGACAGACCGTCGTTCAGCCCGCTCTCGACGTTGAGTCCCTGGCGGATCTGCACGGGGACCCGCTCGTCGGACACGACCGCCGCACCCAGCGCCGCATCGGTAGGCGCGAGCATCGTCGCGACGAGCGCAGCACCGACCAGCCCCAACTCGGGGAACAGCACGTAGGCGACTCCGGTCCCGAGCACGATCATGACCGGCAACCCGATGCCGAGGAGCCGCAGCGGAACAGCGCGGCCCTGCCGCAACGAACGCAGATCGATACGCACCGCGTCATGGAACAGCATCAGCGCCAGCGTCAGCTCGGCGAGGGTCTTGATCTCGTGAGCTCCAAGCGCCGTCTCGACAAGACCCAGCCCCAAGGGGCCTATCAGTAGCCCCACGCCCACCATCGCCATGGGCATGCTGATCCACCAGCGGTCGAGCCGCCGAGCCAGCACCGCGTACCCGAACAGCGCCATGGCAGCGATCAGTGTCGACAGGCTTTCCACCGAGACCCCCTCGATACTCGTTAGACCGAGTCTAGAACGTCTTCGCGGTGGTGTCGCCGCATCAAGCAGGAACGTTTGTGTCGGACTCCGCCTCGCCTCGCGACCGATCGTAGGAATCGATGATGAAACGAAGGGTCTTCGAACGGGTCTCGTCGCGCCACTGCGCCATGCGTGCAGCCAACCGATCCGGCAGGTCCGAGGTGTCGCTCTCGGCGTAGGCGGAGTCGAAAAGGGCGAAGCCGACTGTGCAGGCGATCATCGATTGCCACAACTCGACCGCATCGTCGTCGCTGAAGCCCAGCTGCGTCAGGAAGACAAGTCCACTGTCCGGATCCGTCTCCACTCGGCGACCCGCGAGCGGCACGAGGTGCGGGTGAGCGGCCAGCACCCGCCCGTACTCGTCGAAGATCGCCGCCATCAGGTCCTTCCAGTCTGGCGGTATCGGGTCGGGGATTCGGAGTTCGGTGCGCATCCTCATCACGACGCCGTCGAGGAGTGCGTCCTTGTTGGGGACGTGATGGTAGAGCGAAGCCGCCTCCACACCTAGCTCGGACCCTAGTCGACGCATAGTCAGTGCGTCGAGCCCCTCGGCGTCAACGATTCTCAAGGCCGTTTCGAACAGGACGTCTTTCGTCAGTCTCTGGCGTCGGTTGTCGGACAACTCAAGAAATCCTCTCGGCGAAGTACTTGACCCTAACGGTGTTAGGTTACATACTGCGTTGGGAAACCTAACGATGTTAGGGTACCACGTTCCTAGGCTGCCTGAGGGGAAATGACGATGTCGGAGTGCATCACCAGGCGGGAATTCGTACGACTTGCCGCGACGGGAACCGCCTTGGTTGCGGTCGCGGGTGCGTCCGGCTGCGCTACTGCCGAGGAAACCAAGGTCGACGACGTGGAGACGCCGTCGAAGTCGTTTGGAGGAGACGCCATGTCCAAGAAGGTACTTGTGGGCTACGCCACTCGGACGGGATCGACCGTCGGCGTAGCAGAGGCGATCGGACGTACGCTGGCTGAGCGAGGATTCGCCGTGGACGTGAAGCCTGTCCGGGAACACCCGGCGGTGGACGGGTACGACGCTGTGGTGCTCGGAAGCGCGATCAACGGCGCCGCGTGGCTGCCTGAGGCCATGAGCTTCTTGCAGTCGAATGCGCCTGCCCTCTCGCGGATTCCGCTCGCCGCCTTCTGCGTTCACAGCATGAACGGGGGCGCCGACGACAAGCAGACCAAGAAGCGTCTCGCCTACCTCGACAAGGTCCGCGCCGTCGTGAAGCCCGCCGACGAGGGCTTCTTCCTCGGCAAGGGACCTGACCCCGCGGACACGTCGCTCATAGCACGCTGGGCGTTCAAGGCGTTCGGCGGCAGCGGTGAAGGCGACATGCGCGACTGGGACAAGATCGGCGCCTGGGCCGAGGGGGTCAGGATCTAGGTCACTTCACGAGCTTGCCGCGCCAGGCCACGGTGCCGCCGCTGACGCTGTAGGCATGACGGAAACCCAAGCGCCTGAGCGTACGGGCCGCCGTCATGCTCCGCCGTCCCGAGTGGCAGATCAGATAGACCTCGCCCTGGCGGTCGAAACGTGAAGCGCTCGCGGCCAGCGTGCCGAGCGGGACGTTGATGGC
>CAZSLI010000013.1:0-5631 GCA_964607705.1 uncultured Eubacteriales bacterium | reverse complement strand
GCTCGCCGTGTCCTGAGCGCGGCGCGACTCTATCGACCGACGGATGCCATCCAAGTCGAAGAAGGCGCCGGTCGTCGAGTCGCGAGCCTCGACAACGCCGTCGGTGTAGAGCACCAATCGCTCACCGGCTCGAAGGTACGTGCGCGACTCGTGGAACTGAACGTCATCGAACGCACCGATGATCGGGCTCTTGACCTCGAGCTCGTCGGTGGCCCCATCCCGGCTGACGACAAAGCCTGGCGGGTGTCCGGCGCCGACGTAGCGCAGGAGCCCGCTCCTGGTGTCCAGCACTCCAAAGAACATCGTCACATAGGCATCAACGTCGGTGAACCGGCGCATCACGTTGCTCGTCTTCTCGCACACTTGCTCCGGGCTCAGACCGTCGATGGCGTGCGCTCGGACTGTATTGCGCACGAGCGACGTGATGACGGCCGCGTCCATGCCCTTGCCCGACACATCTCCGATCACGATGCCGACCATGTGACCCTTCACTTCAAACATGTCGACAAAGTCGCCCCCGACTCGTCCCGCCTCGGAGGTTGCACTCTCATACGCCCGGGAGAATTTGACCTCGGGCAACTGGAACGGCACGACGACCAGCGTCTCTTGGAGGGTCTCGGCAATGTTGTGTTCTGTCTTGTAGAGTCGGGCGTTCTCCTCAGCCAGCGAGATTGCGAACGCGGCGCGCGTCAGGTAATCCCGTTCGGGATCGGAGAAGGGGTGCCGTTCACGGAAGTGGAAGCTGATGAGGCCCACCAATTCGCCGCGAACAACCAGCGGCAGTCCAGCGTAGCCCCGGTAGCCCAGACGCTTTGCCCACGAGGAGTTGACCCTGTCGTCCCCCGCCACGTCCTCAATGATGAGCGCCCGCCGCGACGTGAGCATGGCCATCGCACTTGGAGCCTCTGAATCGGGGTAGAAGTCGCCCGGTGATATGCCCAAGCTCCCGATGGTCTCCCTGACGCGCCAACCCCCCTCGACCCGGTCGATAGTGGACGCGTTCATCGCTCCGAGCTCCGTCACCATCGATTCCAGCACGCGAGGAAGCGACTTGCCGAGATCGAGCGACGACGAGAGCATCTCGCTCATGTCGATCATCGACTGGTTGAGTCGCGCCCGCTCATGCTCGATCTCGAGCAACCGCGCATTCTCGAATCTGGGCGCAAGCTGATGACCGATCGCCTCGAAGAGAACGATCTCGGCGGCTGTGAAGCGCCTCATCCCCGGGATGCCGAGGTCCACGCAGGCGATGACCGTGTCGTGAACGAGCACCGGGATGCCCACCCACCGACTGTCGGGCTTTCCGAGAACCTTGATGTTGCGCTCGGTATCCGGCGGGGGCGACGTCTCGCTGTCCACCACGACCACCACGCCACGGGTGACGGCCTGACCAGTGACGGAGTTGTCGTCGAACTTGTACTCCAGCGCCTCCGGGCTCCCGTTGGGATATCCGAACGAAGCCACGCATTGCCCCGTCATCGCTGCCGACTCAACGAGAAGGATGCTGCCTATGTCGGCTCCCAGTCGTTCCTTGATGACATCGAGCGCACGCTCCGCAACCTCCTTGGATTCAGTGGACATCGCGACCGCGTCGGCTATCTCGACGAGCAAGGTGGCCCGCTGCTCCGATTCGCGAAGCGCTTCCTCGGCCTTCTTCCGCTCGGTGATATCTCTGAAGAAGATGCCGACCTTGTTCGATTCCGGCGACCCGATGGGAAATGCGCTGACTTCGTAGTTGCGACCCAAAGCGTCGGCAACCTGCTCGAACCGCTCGGGAACTCGGGTCTTGGCGATCCGCCCGTAGATCTCGTACCAGTACGGTTCGTTCGCAGGTACCAGCTCGCGAATGGTCCTGCCGAGGGTGTCGTGAAGCCCCGTCTGTTCCTCGAACGCGGAGTTGGTCTCCAGGAACCTGTAGTCGACCGGGCACCCCTCGCGATCGAAAATGACCTCGATGATGCAGAACCCCTCGTTCATGGACTCGAAGAACCCTCGATACTTCTGCTCACTCTCCTGGAGTGCCTCCTCGGCCTCGAACAGACGCGTTGCATCGATACCGATGCCGCCGGTATAGCGGCGGCCTTGCGAATCTACGTACGGGAACTTGTAGTTCACCCAGACGTGACGCTGGCCTTCGAGATCAAGAGAGTCTTCGACTAGTTGACGCGCCTCGCCGGATCGCAATACATCGGCGTCGTTAGCCCGGAAGAGCTCAGCGCTCTCTTGTGGCCAGAAGTCGTAGTCCGTCTTGCCATGCCAGTCGGCTGAGTGGACGAAGAGCTCTTCGTACGCCTTATTGAGATAGACGTATCGGCCTTCTTCGTCCTTGAGAAATGCGAGGGACGGACTGTGGTCGAGGAGCGCTGATAGGTGCTCGTCTTGAACACGGTCGCTCGGAAGCGGCGCGCCCTTCGGATGAGCGGCTGCCGAAATGGGCTCGCTCGGTACGGGTGCGTGATCCTTCTTGGCGCCTGAGGTGGACTTGTGCCGCTCGGACATGCAGCCCCTCCCCCTGGGGTTCTATCTACCCGAAGGGAAAGTCGTCCAGCGCGAGTCGATCGAGTCTGCGAGGTAGCGCGACGCGGTGGTGCTGCGGGTCCACTTGTCAGGTCGCATCATGTCCCGGGAAGTAGCAAACTTGCCTACGGTAGTGCGAAGCCTCCTTGACGGGGTGACGGCAACGTCGGACGGACATCTCATCGCGGCCGGTGGCGGTTCCTCGTCGCGCTGGGGGCCGGCCTAGTGCTCCTGTGGCTGAACGGCGTGATCGCCCAGTGGAGCAGCCGCACCGGGGTGTTCATCTCTGCTGTCGGCCTGGTCTTCGCGCTGCTCATCCTCGCCGAGTGGGTCCTCTCCGCGATATGGCCTCCCGCATGGCGGTTCACCAGGTCTGTGGCGGCCAGCATGTGGTCGGGAGCGGCGTCGGATTCCGAAGTCCAAGCGTTCAAGCAGCGCCACCCCCGATGGGCGGCGTGGCTTGGAAGTCGCACGACCCTGTCAAAGTGGTCAGGGCTTTACCTCACGGTGACCATCGCAAGCACCGTGTACTTCTTGGTGAATCTAGTTTCCGTCGCCAGAAGAGCCGTCGTCACGTCCCTCCTCACCGGCTACGACACGCAGCTGTCCGGCCTCCTCCGAGCATTTCGGACCCCTGACCTGACGCACTTCCTTTGGGTCTTCACGATTCTTGGCGATTCCCGCGTCGCGTTCGCGATGACAGCAATCGTCGCGGTGCTGTTCCTCCTTTGGGGACGGCGCCTGGATGCCTTGCTCATCGCCGTTGCCGTCGTGGGGGGCGCGGTCCTCGGCGAACTCACGAAGACGCTGTTTCACCGAGCGCGACCCGGCGCCGCTATGGCGCTCATCAAGGAATCATCGTCTTTCAGCCTGCCCAGCGGACATGCCCTCTACGCGTTGGTGTTCTGGGGTGTGATGGCGTTCTTGCTCGTCCGAGCTTCATCCACCACGATGCGCAAGCTGATGGTGCTGGCCTTCTGCCTCGGCATGATTGCGATGACCGGCCTCTCTCGGATCTACCTTGGCGTGCACTGGCCCAGCGATGTCTTGGCCTCCTGGATGCTTGGGCTGGCCTGGCTGTCTCCCTGCATCGGGGCCTACCTCATGTGGACGCGTTACGGAAGGTCGATCGACGGCAAGCCTGTCGGAACGATCGCCGTGCGACGGGTCATCGTCGGTTTCGCACTCGCCGCAATCGCAGGCATAGTCGTCGTCGGAGCCTCCGCTGACCCGCTGCTGAGACAGGCGGTCGCATCGGCGCCTCGAATCGAGTGGCTTTCCTCGGTCGATGCGAGCGGTCTTCCCGCACCTGCGCGTACGCAGGTTCAAGCTCTGCCGCGGGTTTCCCAGAAACTCGACGGCACGCCCCAAGAGCCGATAGGCCTCGTCTTCATCGGAACGGAACGACAGCTCGTCGGTGCCTTCACCCAGGCAGGGTGGTCCGTGGCGGATACGCCCTCGCCACTGTCGCTGCTACATGCACTCGTTGCCGCCTACTCGAACCAGCCGTACGCCACCGGACCCGTCACCCCGTCTTTCATCGACGGACAGGTGCAGAACATCTCATTCGAGAAGCCGGAGGGCCAGGCCACCGTGCGTCGCCGCCATCACTGTCGCTGGTGGAAGACGAATTACACCTTCCGAGGCCGGCCCGTCTGGGTCGCCACAGCCTCCTACGACACCTCGCTGGAGATCGGAAGCGCCATCCCCGTCCTCACCCATCACATTGCGCCCGACATCGACGCAGAACAGATGTACATAGTGAGAGACCTCAAAGCCGTGGGCGTCGAAGTGGCGGGACGGGTGCGAGTCTCACCGGCGTCATCCGGGACCATTGCGCAGGGTGATCAATGGTTCACACACGGCCTCGCTACAGTGCTCGTTGCGCCGAGATAGACCGATGTCACGGCCGACGCGGGACTGCCGAGCTGAGGAAGCAAGAAGGGCCGGGCCACTGGGCCCGACCCTTCAGTCATTTCGATGGTGGCCAGAGACGGACTTGAACCGCCGACACGGGGATTTTCAGTCCGAAGAAGAACGTCGCCGCACACGTTCGATGAGACCCGGCGGAGCACCTTCGCGTTGGGCCCAAGCGTTCACCTTGGCCCAGTCGATTTCGTGTCGCTGTGCGACCATGACGGCCTGATCGAACGCCTGTGGGTCCTTCCAGTGAATGTATGGCGTCAGCCGGTCCATTACCGACTGCGTCGGAGTGATGATGCGAACCGGGCCGTACTCGGTGCCGATCACCGTAGCTTCCTCCTCGGAGACCGTCGTCTCTCCGAAGGCAAGCGGACCCGTGGGGAACTCGAGATAGTACTCGGACCGAGGATGATAGAACTCCCGACGCCCCCGCTCGTATTCGAAACCAAGGGTCTTGAGGACGGGCGCGATCGCCTCATTCCGAACCGAAGTGATGAAGTCTAGATCGACGCTCTGGTACTGATTCTCACTGTAGATGGACACCGCAGCCCCACCAGAGAGCGTCGCTCGGATCCCCGCAGCTTCGAGTGCCTGGCTCACACTGGCGGCCATCTCAGTGATGTTCTTGAACTCGGTCATGAGACTCGCCCGCTAGAGTTCTTTGCCCGTACGTCGTGGACGGCGGCGTTCTCTGTAGTAGGCCTGTAGCTCTGAATCCGGCAAGAGATCGAGTTCTTCTTCGAGAAACCGGCGCAGATTCCGGACGGTTGGATTGCGAGGATTGAACTCGAACTGCCTGCTATTGCCGACCATCCTGCTCACCAGCACGTCGCCTTCTTCAAGCCGCCTGAGCTGCCGGTACATGGCGTTGACCGACACATCGTATGTCTTTGCCATTCCGTTTGCGTGTCCAGATCCATAGGCCTCAAGGTAGAGCATGACCTGCGCAGCCGAACGACTGCCGAGCACGGTTTCGAGTATTCGAGTCACGCTGCCACCTCCTTGATAACCACCACATGTGAAGGTTCATACACCAAACGTGTATGTTTGTCCACCACTCGTGTATGTTCCGGTTCGGTCTCAGTCGCCTACGTAGAAGCACAGAAGCCCCGCCGAAGTGGCGAGGCTTCCGAGAAGTTCGATGGTGGCCAGAGACGGACTTGAACCGCCGACACGGGGATTTTCAGTCCC
>CAZSLI010000012.1:0-79245 GCA_964607705.1 uncultured Eubacteriales bacterium | reverse complement strand
GCTGCTGCGCATGTACACCAAGTACTGCGAGCGCAAGAAGTGGAAGCTCGACCTCCACGACGCGCCCGCAGGGGTGGAACTCGGCATCGATCGCGCCGTCTTCACGGTCCACGGCCGCAATGCCTACGGGATGCTTCTCTCGGAGATGGGCGTTCACCGGCTCGTCCGCATCAGCCCCACGGACGAAAAGAAGCGTCGGCAGACCACGTTCGCAGGGGTCGAGGTGCTCCCTGTGCTCCCGGATGACGTCGAAGTCGACATCCGAGAAGAGGACCTGCGTATCGACGTCTACCGGTCGAGCGGTCCCGGCGGCCAGAGTGTGAACACCACCGACTCGGCGGTACGCATCACGCACCTGCCGTCCGGGCTCGTTGTCACCTGCCAGAACGAGAAGTCACAGCACAAGAACAAGGATGCTGCGATGTCCATCCTTCGCTCGCGGCTCTACGAACTCGAGAAGGAGAAGCGTGAGGCGGAGCTCGACGAGCTACGCGGGCCCAAGCGCGAGATCACGTTCGGAAGCCAGATACGCAACTACGTGCTCTATCCCTATCAGCTCGTGAAGGACGTCAGGACCGGCATCGAGACCGGCAACGTCGACGCAGTGCTCGACGGCGACATCGAGCAGTTCGTCATCGGCTATCACCGCTGGCGGGTCGGCGAGCAGCCGACGGTCGGCTCCGTCGACGGGGAGGCCTAGCACGTGCGCCTGCTGGCGGACCTGCACACCCACACGGTCGCGTCTGGCCACGCGTACTCCACGCTGACCGAGAACGTCTGGACGGCCCGCGCCAAGGGACTCGAGCTCATCGCGATCACGGACCACGGACCCACCGTGCCCCAGGGCGCTCATCCGTGGTACTTCTGGAACCTGAAGGCCGCTCCCAGCCTGCTCGACGGGGTGCGCGTCCTCAAGGGCTGTGAAGCCAACGTTACTGCGGACACCGACAACGGCATCGATCTGCCCGACGAGCTCCTGTGCCTCCTCGACTTCGTAGCCGTGGGCTTCCACCCGATGACAGGCTTCGACCAGAAGGACCGCGCACGCAACACGGATGCACTCCTGCGCGCCATGGCCAACCCTTTCGTCGACCAGGTCACCCACCCTGGCAACGAGCACGAATTCCCGCTTGACCGCGACGCCGTGGTTGAGGCCGCGGTCCGGCACAACGTTATCCTCGAACTCAACGACCATTCCTTTGCGCCCACCGGCGCACGGGGCGCATCGAGCGACGTCGAACGCGAGTACGCGCGCGCCGCTCTCGATGCGGGCGCACCCATCGCCATCGGCTCCGACGCACACTATGCTCTTCACGTGGGCCGCTTCGACGCCGCCCTCGCCGTTGCCGAGGAGCTCGGCATCGCCGAGGACCGGCTCGTAAACCGCGATGCCGCGGGCGTGCTGTCGTTTCTCCTTGGCAAGCGGGAGAGGCCGCGGCTTGACGCTGGGGGAGTGGCCGATTGGCCGAGAGGGCCGTTCGCCTCTACACCGGAGGGGGGCTTGTGATGGTCGTGCGCGCAGTGCTCAGGAGTCGGCCGTTTCGTGACTACACCCTCATGACGGTCGGCTTGGCGCTCACGGCCTACGGGCTGGTCGCGTTCCTCATCCCCAACAAGATCGCTGCAGGCGGGGTCTCAGGCCTTGCGACCATCATCTACTACGCGCTGAAGTCGACGACGGGCCTCACGGTCGGGGTCGGCCTGCAGGTGTTCCTGATGAATGCGGTGCTTCTTGCCGTCGCGGTTCGCGAACGCGGACTCCGGTACGCCACCAAGACCATCTACGGCATCGTGGCGCTCTCAGTCTTCATCGAACTGATGACGCGCTACGTGCCCGCACTGGGCGGCGAGGACTTGCTGCTCGCATCGTTGTACGGAGGAGCCATCGCGGGCCTCGGCGTGGGTCTTGTCTTCAAGGCCGGAGGTAACACCGGCGGGACCGACATCGTGGCCCAGCTCGTCGCCCGCAAGTTCCCGTTCGGCGTCGGTCAGCTGATGCTGGTCATCGACGCCGGCGTGACGCTGCTCGCCGCCATCGCGTTCGGCCCCGTGCTCGCGATGTACGGTGCGGTCGCCATCTTCGTCAGCTCGGTCACCATTGATACGGTGCTCGAAGGCCTATCGGTCGAGAAGGCCGTCTTCATCATCTCGCCCAAACACGATGAGATCGCCTACACCATCGTCCACGAGATGGGCCGAGGCGCGACGAGCCTGCAGGCCACCGGTGTCTGGACCGGAGAGGCGCGCAAGATGCTCTTCGTAGTACTTTCGAGAAACGAGATCGACTCGCTCAAGAGGGTGGTCGCAAGCTTCGACCCGACCGCCATGGTGGTTATAAGTGACGTGCATGAGACTATCGGAGAGGGCTTCAAAGAGATGAGGACGCTGTCATGACGTTCGAGTTCGATGCAAGCCGTGTAGCGACCGTCGCCAACCGTATGCGGCGCGACATCGTGGAGATGATCGCCGAGGCGGGCAGCGGCCACCCCGGCGGCTCCCTCTCGGCAGCCGACATAGTCGCCACCCTGTACTTCGGCGGCGTGCTTCATCACGATCCAGCCGACCCATCGTGGCCCGCTCGCGACCGCTTCGTGCTGTCAAAGGGCCATGCGGCGCCCGTGCTGTACGCCGCGCTTGCCGAGGCCGGCTACTTCGGCCGCGACCACCTCGCGACGCTGCGCAAGCTCGGCTCGATCCTCCAGGGTCATCCCGACAGCAAGAAGGCGCCGGGCATCGAGGTCTCCACGGGCTCGCTTGGCCAGGGGCTTTCGATCGGATCCGGACTGGCCGCGGGGCTGCGCGGCGGCGAGGTCGCCGAGCCCGCGATGGAGGATCGCACGGTCTTCGTGCTCCTCGGCGACGGGGAGCTCCAGGAGGGACAGGTCTGGGAGGCCGCGATGTTCGCGGCGCACCAGGGACTCAACAACCTTGTCGCGATCGTCGACCTGAACGGGCTTCAGATCGACGGCGCCTGTACTGAGGTCATGTGCCTCGGTGAGGTCGCTCGCAAGTTCGAGGCGTTCGGCTGGCATGCCATCGAGGTCGACGGTCATGACCCGGTGGCCCTCAATGGGGCGCTGCTCGATGCGCGCGCCCACCGCGAGGGTCCGGCGGTCGTGGTCGCTCACACCGTCAAGGGCAAAGGGGTCTCCTTCATGGAGGGGGACGCCGGCTGGCATGGCAAGGCACCGAGCGCCGAGGAGACCGAGCGGGCGCTGGCTGAGTTGGCGACTGTGATCGAAGGGAGCGCCTAGCATGGCGAGAGCAACACGCGAGGCGTTCGGCGAGACGCTTGTCGAGCTCGCAAACGAGGGTATCGAGGTCGTCGCCGTCGAGGCCGACCTCTCCAAGTCGACCACCACGGCGAAGCTCGCCGATGCCTACCCCGAGCGCTTCTTCAACGTCGGTATCGCTGAGCAGAACATGATCGATGTGGCGGCAGGCCTCGCCGTGAGCGGTAAGGTCGCCTTCACCGGGTCTTTCGCGGTCTTCGCCACAGGCCGTGCCTACGACCAGGTCCGCAATACCGTCTGCTACTCCGGTCTGGACGTGAAGCTCGCGCCCACGCACTCGGGCGTGACGGTCGGCCCGGACGGCGGGAGCCACCAGATGCTCGAGGACCTCGCACTCATGCGCGTCCTGCCGGGCATGCGGGTACTTGTGCCTGCAGACTTCAACGCCGCGAAGTCGGCCCTGCGCGCCGCAGCGCTGACGCCCGGTCCGTTCTACATCCGGCTCGGGCGCTCAAGCTTCGCGGACGTCTATCCCGAGGACTTCGAGTTCGAGGTCGGTCGCGCCTACGTTCTGCGCGAGGGCTCCGACGTCACGCTGGCTGCCTGTGGCGTCGAGGTCGCCGAGGCGCTCAAGGCCGCCGACATCTTGGCTGCCGAGGGAGTCTCGGTTGAGGTCATCGACGTCGCCACGGTCAAGCCGCTCGACGTCGAGACGCTGGTCGCGAGCGTCGCCAAGACCGGCCGCATCGTGACCTGCGAGGAGCACAGCGTTCTTGGCGGTATGGGCTCTGCGGTATCCGAGGTGCTCTCCGAGGCCTGCCCGGTTCCCACGCGCCGCATCGGAGTAGCCGACGTCTTCGGCACCTCGGGCGACCCGGTCGAGCTCCTCGAGCACTTCAAGCTCACCGCCGAGCACATCGCAGCCGCCGCGCGCGAGCTGCTCAGTTAGACGCGCCACACCAAATCACCACAGCCCCCGTCTGCCTCAGGCGGGGGTTTGTGGCGGCTCGTTTGCTACACTTGCCTGCGGGAATCGTCGCATGGAAACGGAGCCTCCCTTGAGTGATATCGCCGCAGCGTCGGCTCAGCCGACGCCTGAGGTCACCGCTACTCCCCGTACCGGGCCGATCATGATCAGCCTGCGCGGA
This sequence comes from uncultured Eubacteriales bacterium, assembly GCA_964607705.1. Taxonomy (GTDB): domain Bacteria; phylum Actinomycetota; class Coriobacteriia; order Anaerosomatales; family PHET01; genus CAZSLI01. The sequence goes on along the minus strand of CAZSLI010000012.1, from coordinate 74,864 downwards.
GTCAGCAAGTCATACGTCGCCGAGAAGCCGGCCCTCGCCGACTGTAACGTCGAGATCGGCGCTGGCGAGTTCGTCTTTCTCGTGGGCCATTCCGGCTCAGGCAAGTCGACCTTCATCAGGTTGCTGCTTCGCGAGCTGCTTCCGACCCGCGGCCAGATCATCGTCGCCGGCCAGGACCTCGTGAAGCTGAAGAACTGGAAGGTCCCGTACCTGCGCCGTAACATCGGCTGCGTGTTCCAGGACTTCAAGCTGCTGCCGAACAAGACCGCATTTGAGAACGTCGCCTTCGCTCTCGAGGTCATCGGCAAGAGTAAGCACGTGATCCGTACGCAGGTGCCCGAGGTGCTTCGGCTCGTCGGCCTTGACGAGAAGATCCACAGCTACCCTGACGAGCTGTCCGGTGGCGAGCAGCAGCGCGTGTCCATCGCGCGCGCCTTCGTGAACCGCCCGCCGCTGCTCCTGTGCGACGAGCCCACGGGTAACCTCGATCCGCAGACGTCGCTCGGCATCATGAAGCTGCTCGAGCGCATCAATAAGACCGGTACGACCGTGCTCGTGGCGACTCACGACCGCGACATGGTCGACAACATGCGTCGCCGCGTCATCGCTCTCGAGGGCGGCCGCGTCATCCGCGACCAGGACCGAGGGGTGTACGGCTATGTCGATTAATGTCGGGTACTTCGCTAACGAGTCGTGGCAGAACTTCCGCCGCAACTGGGTGATGAGCCTTGGTGCCGTCATCACCATCTATCTGTCACTCTTGCTCGTCGGCATCTTCTTGATGACCGGCGTCGTGGTGAACAGCATCGTCCAGAGCGTCGAGGACAAGGTTACTATCCAGATCTTCCTCAAGGACGGCGCGGCCACCGAGGACGTCAATCAGCTCCAAAAGGACCTCCTCGCCGATCAGCTCGTCGACGGTGTGACCTACACGAGCAAGACCGACGCCCTCGAGAAGTTCAAGAAGGACATGGCGCAGTCGCCTGAGATCATCGATCAGATCGAGGGCAACCCACTTCCCGCCTCGCTCGATGTGGCCCTCAAGGACCCGCGTACGGTCGAGCAGGCAGTCGCCAAGATCAAGGCGAACCAGTTGTTCGCCAAGGTGGCAGACCGTCCGGACAATCCCGAGGAGTCGCTCAAGTACGGCCAGCAGATCGTGAAGAAGCTCTTCGCCTTCACGCGAATCGTTCGCGTGATCGAGTTCGTCTTCGTCGCCATGCTGGCCGTCGTCAGCCTGATCTTCATCAACAACACCATCCGCATCGCCATCTACGCGCGCCGCAAGGAGATAGGCATCATGCGGCTCGTGGGTGCGAGCAACTGGTTCATCCGCACCCCGTTCCTCCTGGAGGGCGTGCTCCAAGCCCTCATCGGCGCGGGTCTCGCCATCCTCACGCTCCTCGGCCTGCAGGCACTCATCCTGCCGAGACTGCGCGAAGCTGTCTCGTGGCTTGCCATGAGCCTGAGCGGCGCGGCGATGTCCCAGATCTCTCTCGCACTCGTGGTCGCGGGGATCTGCATCGGCCTTCTGGGCTCTGCGCTCGCCATGCGGCGCTACCTCAAGGTCTAGTCACCCCACCGTCCTAAGGACCAGTCCCATGAAGACCGGTATGAAGTACCTCGTCGCTGCATTGCTTGCCCTCATCCTGGCTGGCGTCGGGTTCATCGGCGGCTACGCCGTGGCCACGGTGGCCCCGAGCGAGGTCAAGGTGCCGGCGATCACCCAGAGCAAGTCCTCGGTGGGCGATCACGTTGATGAGGTCAACAAGATCCTGCGCCGCGACGCCCTCAAGCCGCCCAACGAGACCTCGGCCACGGCGGGCGCTCTGCAAGGCCTGCTCGAGAGCAACGGCGACAAGTACGCCGCGTACTTCGACCCGCGCCACTTCCAGTTCTTCAACGAGGAGAGCCAAGGCGAGTTCGGTGGCATCGGCGTCGTGCTCGGCGAGAAGGACGGGACCGCCTACATCGTCGAGGTCTACAAGGGGACACCCGCAGCCAAGGCAGGCATCAAGCCCAACGACCAGTTCATCGCGATCGATGGTGTGCGTCGCGACAAGTGGACGAGCGAAGAGGTCGTCAAGCGAGTCCGCGGCAAGGAGGGCACGGCGGTCAAGATCACGCTCCTGCGCCCTGAGGGAAAGTCCGGCGGGGCCACGCATCCCGGCGGCAAGCTCGGCAAGGAATACACGGTCGAGATGACTCGGGCGATGATCCAGCTCCCCAACGTTGAGGGCGAGATGAAGCCCGGCAATGTCGGCTACATCACGGTCGGGCAGTTCAACGCCAAGACCGACACCGACGTAGCCGAGCAGATCAAGAAGCTCGAGGGCAAGGGTGCCAAGTCCTTCGTCTTGGACCTGCGAAACAACCCCGGCGGTCTTCTCGACCAGGCCGTCAAGGTGACCTCGCTCTTCGTCGAACAGGGTGTCGTCGTGCGTATCGAGGAGCGCGGCTCGCAGCCGATCGAGGAGCACGTTACGGGTGATACGGCCACCAAGGCGCCGCTCGTCGTCCTGATCAACGGCAATAGCGCGTCGGCTTCCGAGATCGTCGGTGGCGCGCTGCAGGACCATGTACGGGCAACACTCGTGGGCGAGAAGAGCTTCGGGAAGGGCAGCGTCCAATCTGTGAAGCAACTCTCGTTCGGCGGCGCCATCAAGTTCACGACGGCGCACTACCTGACGCCCAAGGGCCAGGTCATCGACGGGAACGGCCTCAAGCCGGACGTGGTGGTGAAGATGCCGATCGAGAAGCAGGCTGACGAGAAGACCGACACGCAACTCCAGAAGGCGCTCGAGCTGGCCCGCAAGGCCCAGTGAACCGTAGCCGCTGACAACCCGCTGGCTGAACTGAAACGGGCGCCCCAAGGGCGCCCGTTCTGCGTGGTGGTGCCTGACCGGCTGAGCCGGCTACTCCTCGTCGTCGTCCTCGTCGAGGGTGATGAGAACGTCGAAGTCCGGAGCCATCTCCTCGGAGAGCAGGTGCGGCCTTCCCGGCGCCGTCTCCTCGTCCGTCTCCGGCACGGCGACGAGCTCCAGCGCCGAGCCGTCTCCATGGAGCGTGAACTTCCACTGCTCCTCGGCGTCCTGCTCGAAGTCGAGATAGCGGAAGGATGCCACGTTGAGGAAGAGGCAGCCGTTGACGATGAGGGTCGACGATTCGCTGTCGGCCATCAGCTTCACAAGCGCCGCTTCGCCCTCGTGCATCACGTCTCCGTGCACCAGGAAGCGGTAGCGAACGCCCTCGAGTGTCTCGAGGGCGCGCAGCATGTCGCGATAGTTGGCGAGGGTTCCTCTGCCGATGAGGCAGGGAGCGAGGGGGCGCATCGGGTCCATGAGCGGCTCCGTGTTACCGTGGTTCGGTTTCGGAGATTCTACCACCGTGGGCCAGCAGTGAACGGGGTTGTTCGCCGCGCGGTAAGGTGGACGTGACGGACGGCGAGGGGAGTCGCGTGAGCAAGCAAAAGCGTACGGTCAAGGCGAAGCGCAGCGGCTTCAAAGTGGGCCGCATCTCAATGACTCGCCGAGGATATGGCTTCGTCGAGTCCCCCGAGGGCGACTACTTCGTCTCGGCGCGCGACTTGAACGGGGCCATGCATCGCGACGTGGTCGCCCTCCGTCCCGACAGCAAGCGCCGCGGCCAAGGCCGAAGCGGCGTCGTCGTGAAGATCATCGAGCGGGCCACGACCCAGGTCGTCGGCCGCTTCGAGAAGCATGGGGCGATCGGCATCGTCATCCCTTCCGACCGGCGTATCCGCACCGAAGTGTTCGTGCCCTCCAATGAGATCGGGGAGGCGCAGACAGGTGATGTCGTGGTCGCGCGGTTGACGGCGTACCCGACGCGGCAGAATCCGGCTCAGGGTGTCATCGACGAGGTCATCGGCCGCGAGGGCGACCCCGGGATCGAGATCGAGGTGACGATACGGGAGCACGGGCTCCGCACCGAGTTCCCCGACGAAGCCCTCGCCGAGGCGTCTGGTATCGAACTCGACGTCACAGAAGCGCTGGCCAACGACGAAAGCCGCCGAGACATCCGCGACCGATTCACGTTCACCATCGATCCCGTCGATGCGCGCGACTTCGACGACGCGATCACCATCGAGCACGTGGACGGGCTCACGCGTCTGGGCGTGCACATAGCCGACGTCAGCCACTACGTCCCCTGGGACTCGGCGATCGATGAGGAAGCGCGCCAGAGAGCGACCAGCGTCTATCTCGTGGACCGCGTGCTGCCCATGCTGCCCGAGAAGCTTTCGAACGGCATCTGCTCGCTCAACCCTGCCGAGGACCGGCTCTCGTTCACCGTCGACATGTACCTCGATGCGCAGGCGACCGTGCAGCGCTACGAGCTCTATCCCTCCGCCATGCGCAGCGACCGGCGGTTCAACTACGACCAGGTGCAGCGGATGCTCGAGGGCGACGAGCCGTTCCCCGACGAGCAGAGCGAGGCGGCGCTGCGCGACTTCGCCCGCGTCGCGAGCAAGATAGGGGACCGTCGAGTCGCTCGCGGTGGACTCGACTTCGAGACCGTCGAGGCCAAGGTGAGACTCGACGAGAACGCGAAGCCGATCGAGGTCGTGCTGCGCGAGCGAACTCAGGCCACGAACATGATCGAAGAGGCGATGATCCTGGCGAACGAGGTGGTCGCTCGCCATATGCGCGACGCCAAGGCGCCGATGATCTACCGCATCCACGAGAACCCGGACCCCGATGCACTGGGGCACGTGGCCGTGGTCCTCAAGGAGTTCAACTACCCGATCAGCGACATCCACGGTGCCACACCTGCGACGTTTCAGAAGATCATCAAGTTCGCGCACACGCGGCCGGAGAAGCGGCTCATCAACTCGCTGCTGCTCAGAGCGCTCGAGCGCGCTCGCTACGTCGACTTCCTCCACGGGCACTTCGGCCTTGCGAGCAGCGCCTACACGCACTTCACCTCGCCGATCCGACGCTACCCCGACCTCATAGTGCATCGGCTCTTGCGCGCCCAGCTTGCAGGGACCCTCGAGACCGACCCGAACGCCTACGCCATGGTCCCGGAGCTCAACTGGCTCGCCGATCACTGCTCCACGATGGAGCGCGAGGCCGAGATGGCCGAGGACGACTCGGTCAAGTTCAAGCTCGCGGAGCTCATGGCCGATCACGTCGGCGAAGTGTTCGACGGCTTTATCACAGGCGTGACCACCTTCGGGCTGTTCGTCCAGTTGGAGAACACCGCCGAGGGACTCGTCCACGTCGAGTCGATGGCCGACGACTACTACCGTTTCGACCCGGCGCGCTTCCTCCTGTTCGGCGAGGACCGTGGCAAGAGCTTCAGGCTGGGGGCCCCGATACGGGTCCGCATAACGAGCGTCAGCCTGGCCGAGCCGCGGATCGACATGGAGATCGCATAGCGCCTTGGGCATCGTCACGGCATCGCCGAGGCGGCGTTCCGGTAACGGACAGGGGTCGATCAGCACGCCCCGGTAACGCCGGGTCGACCTCTCGCCCACGCGGGTCATGCTCCTTGTGACCGCTGCGAAACGAGGAGGTCTCACATGTATGACGTGGCTATCGTGGGCGCAGGCCCGGCAGGTTCGACCCTTGCACGCCTGCTTCCGGACGGGATGCGAGTGCTGCTGGTCGATCGCCGGAGGCTCGACGCAGACAGGGTGCCCGAGAAACTCTGTGGCGGCCTGCTCGCACCCGCGGCCCAAGCCGAGCTGGCTCGGCAGGGACTGGGTGTGCCCCACGATGTCGTTCAGGGGCCGCAGCTGTTCGCCGTCCGCACGTTCGACCTCCCCACAGGCACGGAGCAGTTGTATCAGCGCCACTATCTCAATGTGGACCGGACCCGTTTCGACCGGTGGCTGCTCTCGCTCGTGCCGTCGTCGGTCGAGTGCGTGTTCGGGTGGACGTTCGTTGGCCTCGAGCGAGGCGAGGGCGGTCACCTCGCTCGCTTCACGACGGCCGCCGAGGGTTCAGTGTCCGTGGCGGCCCGCCTGATCGTCGGCGCCGACGGCGCGGCCTCCCTGGTACGCAGGCTCGCGTTTCCCGGTGCACAGCCGCGGCGTTACGTCGCTCTTCAGGCCGAGATGGACGCAGGAGCGGGGGAGGCGCACTACGGAGCCCTCTTCGACGAGCGGCTCACCGACTACTACGGCTGGACGGTGCCCAAGGGGGACCGAGTGCTCGTCGGCGCGGCATTCCCTTCGGGGCCCGGATCACCCGAACGCTTCGAGTCGTTCATCGCTCGCTGCCGAGACGCGGGTGCCGTACGCGGCTCCGTGGTCGCACGCGGCGCGGCGCCTCTTGTCAGGCCGCTGCTGCCCCGAGATCTACGCATGGGGAGCGCGGGCGTGGCACTCGTCGGCGAGGCCGCGGGCTTGGTCAGCCCCAGTTCCGGCGAAGGGATCAGCTACGCCCTGCGCTCTGGGGCGCTCGCGGCGTCGGCCATAGGCGCCGTGGGGGCGCGGTCCGGAGCCGAGGCGTACACGCGCAGCGGGATGTCGCTCGGCGCTGAGGTCCTCGGCAAGGGGCTCAAGGCCTCGGTGATCGGCTCGCCTCCCGTACGGCGCGCGGTCATGCGTGCGGGCATCGGCGCGATCCGGCAGAGCGGCGCGGGCGACGTGCGCGAAGCGTTCGGCCTGTAGGGCCAGCTCGGTTCGCAGGCGGCTCGCGTACGCGGGCACTCGGGCGGGTACGCTAGACTGTCGTGGTCGAATATGCGGAATGAAAGGCGTTTCCATGCAGAAGAAGGACCTGGACTTCTTGAGGGACTTGGTCGAGGCGCCATCGCCTTCAGGATTCGAGCAGCCCGCTGCAGCGCTCATCCGGGAGCGGCTGAGCGGCGTCGCCGATGAGATCGAGACGAACGTCATGGGCTCGGTGCATGCGAGGCTCGCGACGGCGAAGTCGTCGGGCGTCACCGTGATGCTCGCGGGTCACATCGACGAGATCGGCCTCATGGTCAACTACGTGACCCCTGAGGGCTTCATCGCCTTCGCCGCCATCGGGGGTGTCGACGCGGCGATCCTGCCCGGCATGCGCGTCCAGGTACACGCCGCCGACGGCCCGCTCCTCGGCGTCATGGGCCGCAAGCCCATCCACCTGATCGAAGATGACGAGCGCAAGAACGTCACCAAGATCGACAAGCTGTTCATCGACATCGGTCTTTCGGGCGAGGAGGTCAAGAAGCGCGTCCGTGTGGGCGATCCGATCACCTTCAGCGTCGGCTTCGAGCCTCTCGGTGACGGGCTCGCCGTCTCGCGTGGCTTCGACGACAAGATGGGCGCCTTCATCGCGGCGCGCGTACTCGAGGAGGTCAAGAAGGCGGGTGGCGCAGCGGTCGACTACGTCGCTGCGGCGACCGTCCAAGAGGAGATCGGCCTGCGAGGCGGCATCACCTCCGCCTTCGGAGTCGATCCGCAAGTGGGCATCGCCATCGAGGTGTGCCACGCGACCGACTATCCCGACATCGACAAGCGCAAGCACGGCGAAGCGACTCTCGGCGGCGGGCCCGTGATCGCCCGCGGACCGAACATCAATCCGGTCTTGTTCGAGCGACTGGTCAAGGCTGCCGAGGACGCGAAGGTGGCGTACCAGATCAGTGCCGAGCCGCGAGGAACCGGCACGGATGCGAACGCGATCCAGATCTCGCGCGGCGGGAAGGCGGCCGCACTCGTCTCCGTTCCGCTGCGCTACATGCACACGCCGACCGAGGTCCTGGCCCTCTCGGACCTCGACGGCGCCATCGCGCTGCTCACGAGGTTCGTCCTCGATCTCGACCCGGCGTGCGACTTCACGCCGTAGCTGCCGAGGCGATCGCACATCGATGATGCGGGCCGCCCTCGGGTGGCCCGCTTTCGTCGGCTAAGATGGGGAGCGAACCTACGAGGCATGGGATATGGCGTGACGAAGACCGACCGCACGATAGCTAAGAACAAGAAGGCGTATCACGACTTCTTCATCGACGAGACCTTCGAGACCGGTATCGAGCTGACCGGCACAGAGGTCAAGTCGCTGCGCGAGAACAAGGCGTCGCTGCGCGAATCCTTCGCGACCGTCACCCAAGGTGAGGTGTGGCTGCACGGCATCCACATCGCCCCGTACAGCCACGGCAACCGGGCGAACGTCGACCCGAACCGCAAGCGCAAGCTCCTGTTGCACAAGAAGGAGATCCGCTACCTCGTGGGAAAGACAAAAGAGCGTGGCAACACGCTCGTGCCGCTCAGCCTGTACTTCTCTCCCACGAACAAGGTCAAGGTGGAACTCGGCCTTGCCCGCGGCAAGAAGGCGTACGACAAGCGCGACGCCATCGCCGCCCGTGACCAGAAGCGCGACGACGAGCGGGCGCTTCGCGAGCGCTCCAAGGGCGAGTAGGGCCGGGTCGAAGGCAGATCCGCCGAAGATGTGGCACCAGCCGCTGGCCGCTGGCACCGCGTCGCCCGCAGCACTCCCCGGCGGCACGTACTTCGCTTTAGAACGCATGTCGGCGCCGCGGGTATACTGGCGTATCGGCGCTTCAGGCGCTTCGCTCGTTGACAGGTCGATGAGCACCCATTCGGGGGTGACCGGTTTCGACACGATACGTTTGACGGAAGAAGCAGGCCGAGGTCTCCTCGCCTCGTTAAACAGGGGTAACGACGCTCAAACGTCGACAATGATTTCGCTCTCGCTGCCTAAATAGTGCAGCGACGCCGACCCGGTAGGAGTCCCCGCTACCGGTAAGGCGCCACTGAAGGGGACTGCCACTACGGACGCGGGCGGCATGCCGTAGTGAAAGATCGGACCGCCATGGCAAAGGTGTAGCGGGTCACCGAGCAGCACCTGCGCCGAGAACCAATCGGTGACTGAGCCTGGAGATGCTTCCGAGGGACGTACCGTGGACGCGAGTTCGACTCTCGCCACCTCCACCATCAACACATGTCGGTCGCCCTTGTGGCCCGGCTCCAGCGGTCCGTAGGCGCATGCGCCGCGGGCCGTTTTCGTTTGGTGGCCAGGGCGTTGCCCGGTCACTGGGAATAACCACCATGGGCCCAGATCGTGGTGCCCCTGTCTGAGGACGCCTGGAGGTCTTGTGGAGAGCGTCGGCCCGGATCGAGCGACACGCGCGAGAATGTGCGCCCCGGTATTCGATGCCCTTGCGTTGCCGGCGCTCGTGCTTACCCGTCGTGGAGAAGCGACCTGCTCGAACACCGCCTGGCGAGAGTGGTTCGGGGAGGTGGGCCCGGACCCGTGGGGAGCGCTGGCGTCGGTGGTCGAATCAGATCGCGAGCGCGTCCACCGAGTCCTCGATTACGCCATCTCGTCCTATCGCTCCGTCGAGGTGGAGTTCGAGGCGTACCGACAAAACGGCGCCGTATGCAGCCTGCTTTGCAGCGCAAGCCCCTATCACGACCCGGAGTTCGGGGAGGATGCCCTCGCATGCGTCTGCTGGGACGTCACCGAGCGCCGGCATGAGCAGGAGCGGCTCGCGTTCATGGCGGGGCACGACCCACTCACCGGGCTCGCGAACCGACGCGCGTTCGAAGAGTCCTTGGTCCGCGCGGTCTCGCGCGCCGAGCGCGGCAAGAACTCGGCGCTGCTCATGGTCGATCTCGATCATCTGAAAGAGCTCAACGACGCTCGCGGACACCTCGAAGGCGATCAGGCGCTCATCAATCTCGGCCTTCTCCTCCGCCGCTACGTCCGTTCGACGGACGTCCCCGCACGTATAGGCGGCGATGAGTTCGCGGTGATACTCGAGGATGCCTCAGTCGACGACGCGCTTGAGATCGCAGAGCGTGTCCGCGTCGCGGTCGCCGCGCAAGGATTCCTTGATGGCGCCAACACCCCGGGGCTAGGTGTGTCGGGCGGCGTGGCCGAGATCGAAGGCGGCATAGAGGCGAAGGGCATGCTCGACCGAGCCGATGCGGCGCTCTATGCGGCGAAGGCGGCGGGCCGCAACTGCATCGTCCGGTGGGACCCGAGTGCGTTGGCGGCTACCGCGCCCGAGCGCATGGCGTCGCGCGTGCGGAGCGCCTTCGCGGAAGACGGCTTCTTCCTCGTACATCAGCCGGTGATCGACTTGGCCGACGGTTCTGTGGCCTACTTCGAGTCGCTTGCCCGGATGCGTGGCGCTGACGGGTCCGTGATAGGGCCGGCGGAGTTTCTGCCCGTGGTGGACCGGCTCGGCTTGATGCCCAATCTCACCCGACGAGTCATCGAGCTGGCTCTCTGGGAGCTGGCGGCGACACCGAATACCTCCGTGTCGATCAATCTCTCCGGCTCGGACCTGGCAGACCGGGCACTGTTGGAGGACGTGCTTCAGGCCATCGAAGCGGCAGATGCGGCCCGCGGTCGCCTGCTGTTCGAGATCTCGGAGTCCACGCTGCTTGCCAATCTTGGCGGGGGCCGAGCATGGATGGAGCGGTTGACACCGGCGGGATGCCGGTTCGTTCTTGACGATTTCGGCACGGGGATCGGTATGTTCGTGCTCCTCCGCGAGCCGAGGATAGTCCACGTGAAGCTGTCTAGAACCGTCATGCGTTCGATGCGGGAAGCCGCCGAGAACCGGGTGTTCGTGGGGGCTCTGCGCGAGCTGATCGAGTCACAGGGCAAAACCGCTGTCGCGGACTTCCTGGAGACCGACGACCTGCTGGCTGATGCGAGATATGCAGGCTTCGCGTTCGGGCAGGGGTACCATCTGCGTATGCCCGAAGCAGGGTTGGCGAGACTGGCCTCCAGACTCGATCTGGATCGGTAACATCTACGACCGGCCTTGCGCAGCGAGAGGATCCCATGATCGGCCCCAAGTCCACGCCGGACGAGTGGTTGCACGCCAAGCGCGAATTGCGGCTGATGCTCGTAGATGCTGCCGCCCAGCGTGCCACTGTGACCTACAGCGACGTCGCGGTCAGGGTGTTTGGAGGCAGAGTGCCCGCGCGTTCTCGGCTGATCATGGATCTGCTGGGTGAAGTGGACGACGAGGAGTACGCGGCGCGCGGCATCGTCATCGCCTCACTCGTCGTGCGCGCCGACGATGGAATCCCGGGCGCCGGCTACTTCACCTTCATCGCGGAGCGCTTCGGATGTGACGTCTCGGATCCGCGTCGGGCATGGCAACAGCAGGCAGAACGCGTGTGGGACGCCTACGCTGGAGGGCAGCAGCGGTCGTGAGCAGACAGGACGTTCGCGAGTTGATCGCCGGCCGCGCCGGCGGCTGGGCCACCGGGCTGGGCTGGGTTCCGGCGCAGGTCGTGCGCTCGCTCACCTGGGGCAGTGGCATCGAGAACGTTGCCGAGGGCCTGGAGGCGGTCGCCAGCGCGCTCCGGCTCGACCTGGTGTTCGTGCCTGCCGAGGAAGATTGGGCTCCGGAGGCCGTTTCCCGCCTCCACGACGCCGAGGTCGCGTCGGTGTGGACCGTCACGGGCGTTCTAGGCCGCGTCGCACGGGACAGGGGATGGCTCGACGTCATCAAGCGCTCAGCCGCCGATCCCGGCTCGATCGCGACCGCGCTCGATGAGGCGCTTCACGAGGCGATGAACGACCTCCGCGTGGGCGAGGCCCTCGGAGTGGACGTCGCGCTCATCGCCGACGAGCTTGCCGGACCCTCGGGATGGCTCGTGGCGCCGGACTTCGCCCTCGATGCCTTGATGCCGTGCTATCAGCACTTGGTGGCGGCGCACACGTCGGGCCCGACGATCTTTCACTCCGACGGCGACATGCGTGTCCTCATGGACGCGCTGCGGCGCGCGGGGTTCTCCGGACTGCATTTCGGCTCGCTCACCGCTGACCAGCTGGCGGGATGCATACCAGCGGCACGCGCGGCGGGCCTGGTGCCTCTCGGCGGGGTCGACGTCCAATCGCTCGCATCACAGGGCGCACGGCGAACGGGGGAGAGCGCCGCTCATCTCGCTCGATCCGGCCCGATGGTTCTCGTCGACGACGGAGGCATCACCACCGCTGAGGAGGTCGCCTGGTTCGAGGGCGCCCTCGATGCCGCACGTGCATCGCTCGGCTTAACCGACGCCTGACAGAGCCGCTGGCTGCGTATAGAACCCTGGGGGCGATACGCCAGGCGTTATACGCTAGAATCGCCCTAGCGAAGGGGGAATTCAGTGGCAACGTTGGCCGGAGCGGTACATGACGCGCTTGCCCCGTACGTCGGAGACATGGTCGCCGACACCTGCGTGCGAGCAACCGCGCTCTCCATCGGCAAGACGTCGGACACGCTCGACCGCTCGGATCTGCCCGCGCTGGAGGGCAACGTCAGGCGGCTGCTCGCCCCTGTCGCTCCCCCCAATGTGATCGATTCGATCGTGCGCGAGCTCGAGCGATCGGCGGTCGCATGAGCCTCAGAGTCTCCGCCCGCAGCTGGGCGCTTCTTCTCGGCGGGTTCGTGGTTGTGGCGCTCATCGCCACGCTCATCGCCATGGGCGTGGGCGGGGAGAGCGGGGTCATCGCCCTATCCGACTTCGGCGAGTTGTTCGTCGTAGGTGTCAGCGCTGTCTGGATCTTGTGGGTCTCGAAAAGGCTCGGAACCGGCTCCGTCGGTCGGCCCTGGCTGTTGATCGGTTTGGGGGTGCTCGCCTTCGCCATCGGCGACGCCGTCTGGACCTACTTCGAGGTGATCCGTGCGGTCGAGCCCGCCTACCCGGGGCCGCCCGACCTCTTCTACATGATCGAGTATCCGCTGGTCGCGGCGGGCGTCCTGTCGGCGGGTCTGGCGTACCGCTCACTCGTCGATCTCAAGAGGCCCGCCATCACAGCTGCCGCACTCGCATTGGTGGCCGCTGCCGTGATGTGGTTCGGGCTCATCGCGCCGCATGTGCTGTCCCAAGACCTTCCGGCTGCCGAGAAGTTTGTAAGCGCGTACTACCCCCTGGCCGACGTCCTTCTGCTGTTCGGACCGGCGGTGTTCGTCGCGCTGGTCGTCGGTTCGCTCGGACGCGGGATCCTCGCGTGGCCGTGGCGAACGGTGGCGGCGGGCGTCGTGGTGCTCGCGCTCGCGGATGCAGGCTACTCGTGGCTGCAAACCTACAACCTGTACGAGAGTGGCTCCTTCATCGATTACGGGTGGAGTATCGGCATGCTGCTTATAGCGTTCGGGTCCGCCCTCGCGTTGGATATCGCGCGACCGACGAGGTAGCCGTCCGGACTGCGATCCCTGTGCAGGAGGGGTCCTCGGCTCACAGGTGTTGCGTGATAGGATGAGGTGCGCGCCTTTGCGGGCACTTGAGGCGCGCCGTTTCGCGTCATCACTCGGAGGCATCTGTGGCACTCGAGGGCAACCTCAGGGACTTCTCCCTCACCGACATGTTCCGGCTCCTGCAGACCGGATCGAAGAGCGGCGTCCTTCATATCGCAGCACCGGACGCTGAAGGGCTGGTCTGCTTCCGAGACGGCCAGATCTTCTTCGCATCCTCGGGAGGCGCTATCGAGCCCGTGGCCAAGCGGCTGACCAAGGCCGGCGTGATCTCCGAGAAGCAGCTGCGCCAGGCTCAGGGCCTGATGAAGATCCAGAAGAAGGACAAGGCCGGCCGCAAGCTCGGCCAGATCCTGGTCGACGAAGGCTACCTTGAGGCGACGGTTCTTGAGAGCTTCGTGCGCGACCAGGTCTCCGACGCCCTGTTCGACCTCCTGCGCTGGGAAGAGGGCGAACTTCGGCTCGAGCCGGATGAGGTGTGCGCGGAGGGCGACATCGGCATCTCGGTGGCCGTCGACGTCGTGATGGCGGATGCGGGGAAGCGGCTCGAGACTTGGCGCAAGATCAAGGAGAAGATCCCGTCGCTCGACACGCGCTTCACCATGGCGTCTTCTCCGGGCGCTAAGAACACGGAGATCCACCTCAAGCCCAGAGAATGGATGCTGCTGTGCTATCTGCATGGCAATCGCAGCGTTCGGGAACTTGTCGAGTTGACCGGTTACAACGACTTCGAGACAGCCCGGATCCTCTATGGGATGTACGCGAGCGGGCTTGTCGAGAAGGTCGGACCATCAGGTGAACTGCAGGCCGACTAAAGGAACTCACCCGCAATGACCCGCGAGACAGGGTTGCGAAAAGACCTCACTCCCGAAGAGTTCTTGCTCTTCAGGGACTGGATACACAAGCACTCAGGCATCTTCCTCGAAGACTCGAAGACGGATTCGCTGCGCATCTCACTCGTGACGCGAGCGACGCGCTTCGACTTCACGGACTACAACGACTACTTCAAGCTGCTCTCGCATGACGAGAGTGAGTTCAAGGAACTGATGAACCTCGTCACCATCAACGAGACGAGCTTCTTCCGGTTCCCTGCTCAGTTCACGGCCTTCCGCGACGTAGTCATCCCTGAGATCCTCGACGGTCGCCCCAAGGACGCTGCCAAACAGTTCCGCGTCTGGTCGGCCGGGTGTTCCACCGGCGAGGAGCCTTACACAGTCGGGATGACGGTACTCGAGTCGGCGCTGGAAGGCCTCGGCTACCGCTCCGACGTGGTGGGTACCGACGTGTCGACACAAGCGCTCGACCGGGCGCGCGCCGGCATCTATCCCGCTCGAGCGGTCGCGAATCTGCAACCGAGTGTGGTCCAGCGGTGGTTCGAGCCGGTCAACGACGGGCACCGACCCGTCAAGAGGGTACGCGACGTGGTGTCGTTCCACTTCCACAACCTCATCAAGGAGCCATATCCGCTCGCATTGATGAGCAATTGGGACGTCATCTTCTGCCGCAACGTCACGATCTACTTCAGGATCGAGTCGACCAAGCGAGTCATCGACAACTTCTACGAGGCACTCAACCCGGGCGGCTATTTGTTCATCGGCCACTCGGAGACGCTGACGTCGGTCTCCGAGCGCTTCGAGCCGGTGGAGATCGATGGGGTCTTCCTCTACCGGAAGCCCTTGGCCAAGCGAGGTTTTCGCTTCGACGACATCGCAGCCAAACGGCGCCAAGAGCGCCCCGTCGCTCCCCGAGCGCGTCGGGGTGACGCCGAACCCAGCGCGCGCCCGAAGCGGGTACCGCGCGTCGTCGAGCAACCGCCCGTGGCCGCGCCACCTGTGCCGGCCGCGTCGCCGAAGCTCGACAGCGCGGGCGTGGCGGATCTGGTCGCCCGAGCGCACGATCTCCTCGAGCAGGCACAGCCACGCGAGGCTCTCGTCCTCGCCGAGCAGGCGCTCGCGGTACAGCCCGAGAACCTCGACGCTCACGTGGTCGCCGCCTTTGCCCTGGCCGACGTGGGCGACGTCGAAGGAGCGGCCGAGCAGGCGCGCGCCGTGCTGGCGGTCAACCCGCTTGCCGCACCTGCGCGCTATATCCTCGGCGTGATCGCCCAGCAGAGCGGCGATCTCGAGCGGGCGCTCGCCGAGTACAAGAAGACCATCTACATAGACCGCGATTTCGTCCTGGCGCACTTCGCCATGGCGAACATCCAGAAGCAGCGTGGCAACAAGGCCGAGGCCTGCCGCTCGTACGAGAACACGCTGCGGGCGTTGTACAGCAAACCCGAGGGCGCATGGACGACGTTTCTCGGCGGATTCAAGCCCGATATGCTGGCTCAGACGTGTGAGCGCAGTCTGCTAGAGTGCAAGAGGACGGGCTCCTAAGGTCGCCCTGCTCTCGCGGCGATATACGTTACGAACAGGGACGAGGGGAGATTGAACGGCATGGCCAATGCACGGATCCTCGCTGTCGACGACAGCCCTACCATCCTCGAGATGATCAAGGCCATCCTCCTGTCGGGTGGATACGAGGTCATCACGGCCGTCGACGGCGCTGACGCACTCGAGAAGGCGCGGGCAGAAGTGCCCGACCTCATCCTTCTCGACGTCATGCTCCCCAAGCTCGACGGCTACCGGGTCTGCAGGCTTCTGAAGTTCGACCAGAAGTACAAGAACATCCCGATCATCATGCTCACGGCCAAGACCGAGGAGCAGGCGATGGCGACGGGCATCCGCACGGGCGCCAATCAGTACCTCACCAAGCCCATCGAGCCTGAGAAGCTTCTTTCGGCCGTCGCCGAAGAGCTGCAAAAGGCCCAGGGCTAGCGCCTCGGGAAGGTATCCATGCCCGAGAGCAGCGGAATCGCCAGCAGAGTCATAGATGCGTTGGTCGGCACGGGCGTTCTGACGTCCGATCAGGCCTCAGCCGTGCGCGCGGCTACTCCGAGTGATGCGGATGCGGGCCGACAGCTTATCGAGCGCGGCCTCGTCGCACCCGGCCAGCTCGGCCCCGTGCTCGAGGACGAGATGGGCTTTCCCCGGGTCGACCTCGCGAGCTACGCCCCCGACGACGAGGCGCTCGCAGTCGTTCCTGCCGCCATCGCCCGGCACTACGGCGTGCTGCCGCTCTTCGAGATCGAGGGCACGCTGACCGTCGCCATAGGAGACCCCGCCGACATCTTCGTGCTCGACGAGGTGGGGGAGCAGCTCGGTTTCCAGATGGACGCCGTCCTCGGCGACCGTTCGGCGGTGGCCGACGCGATCGTGCAGTACTTCGGCGCGCCGGCTGCTGACGAAACTATGCCCCTGCCTGCCGAGGACCTCGAGATCTCGGCGGCAGACTTCTTCGAGCTCGCCGACGAGACGCCCGTGGTCCTCGAGGTGCCTACCGAGGAACCCGTCGAGGTGGCGCAGGCGGTCCAGACGGTCGAGCAGGTCGTGGCGTCTGAGGCGCCCGCCGGGCCCTCGGCAGTCGACTTGGACGTGCTCGCTTTCGCCGACGACCGCAAGGTCGCGCTTCTCGTCTCAGACATCCTCGAGCAGGCGGTGCAGCGGCAGGCGAGCCGCATCCACCTCCTGCCGTACAAGAGTGACTTCTTTCTGGTCTTCCGCATCCGCGGCCGGCTCGAGAAGATCGCCAGCGCGCCGCTCTCGATGCAGCAGCCGCTCATCGACGGCTTCAAGAACTACGCGAAGCTCGGCGCGGTAGCAGCCGAACGTCCGGCGCTCGGTCGACTGCATGCCGAGATCGCCGGCAAGCAAGTCGTGCTCACCGTCTCGTCGGTGCCCACCGTCGCCGGCCAGCGCCTCGTCATCTCCATCAGCCCGGCGAAGCCCCAGCCAAAGGACCTCTCCGAGCTGGGCATGTCGGACGCCGAGAGCCGCGCACTGTACGCGATGGTCGAGCGCGGACGAGGTATCCTGCTCGTGGCCGCGCCGGTGACGGGCGGTCGCTCGTCGACCTACTACGCGCTACTGCAGCACGCGGCGCAGGTCGGCAAGACCGTGTACTCGGTCGAGCGCAGCATCGACTTCGAGATACCGGCGGTCGCGCAGGTGCTCGTGAGCCCCGGTCAGCCGATCGGCGCCGAGGGCTACTTCGCGGCCGGCATGCGACAGGACACTGACGTCATGGCGCTCGACTCGATCCAGTCCGTGGAGGACATCCACCTTGCGATCGAGGCCGCGGGTCTCGGCAAGCTCGTCATCCTCACGTTCGCCGGAGGCGGGATCGTGAGCGCTGTCAGGCGGCTTCTCGACCTGGGCGCAGAGCCCGTGTCGCTCGCGAGCGCACTCACGCTCGGCGTGGGTCAGCGCGTCGTACGCACCAACTGCCCGAATTGTGCGGTCGAAGAGCGCAATCCGCTCACGGCGGGCATCCCGGGTGCCGATAAGAACATGACGACACGCCGAGGAACCGGCTGCCCCAACTGCTCCAAGACGGGGTTCGCGGGTGCGACCGGGATCTACGAGGTGCTGCCGTTCACCGAGCCCGTTCGCGCCGTCATCGCGCGCGGTGGCTCGCTGGCCGAGATCGAGGCGGCCGCGAATGCCGCCGGCATGCGTCCGATGATCGCTTCCGGGCTCACCAAGGTGCAGGAGGGGGTCGTCAGCCCCGACGAACTCGACCGGGTGCTCCGGTTCGCACAGTGAGGAAGCGATGAGCGAGCCAGACGAGATCACGGCCGCCGAGGAGCCGCAGGGGATCGACGCCTGCGAGTTCATCGACCAGGTCGTCGTCTTCTTCCTCGGCGGACAGCGCTACGCGCTGCCGATCGGGGCGGTGCAGGAGATACAACAGATCGTCGCTTTCTCGGAGGTCCCGAGCGGCGGCATGGGCATCGTCGGCATGATCAACCTCCGGGGGCACGTCATCCCCGCGGTCGACTTGCGCCAGATGGTCGGCCTGCCTGCCGAGGAGTACCGGCTCGAGACACCTATGGTCATCTGCCGTTTTCGCGCACAGCTCGTGGCGCTCGTCGTCGACGAGGTGCAAGACGTCATGATCCTGCCGGAAGGGTGCCTTCAGGGCGCGCCTCCCATGCACGCGCTGTCCTCAAAGATGTTGGGCGTCGCCCGCCTGTCCGACGGGCTCGTCTACGTTCTCGACCTCGATCTTCTGCTGGCCGGCCTGACGGGAGCGTGGTAGCCGATGATGGAGCACGTCCCCACGCTGGCCGATAGCGCCGAGGAGATCCTGCGCCGTCGCGCCGAGTCGCTCGCTCGCGAAACGCTCGACGAAGAGGTCAGCGACCATATCGCATTGTTGCTGTTCCGCCTCGGCGATGAGTGGTACGCCGTGCGGGTGGGCGACGTGCGCGAGATCTTCCAGGAGTACGAGATCACGACCATCCCTTGCGTGCCTGACCACGTCCTCGGCGTCGTCAACGTGCGTGGCGAGATCCTCTCGGTGACCGACCCCGCGCGCCTCATGCGTCTCGGGTCCGTGGACACTTCGGACGTCGTGAACCCGCCCGCCATCGTGGTCATCAGCGGCGATGTAGCGACCGCCCTGGTCGTGGATGAGATCGGTGACATCGCGGATATCTCGCAGGAATCAGTGGAACCGCCGGTCAGCATCATCGACCGTAGCCAGGCCGAATTCATCGCTGCCTCCGCTCACGTGGGGCAGTCGATGGTCGGGATAGTCAACATCGAGCGCATGCTCGAGCCGATAGTTTCGGGCCGTCACTAGCCCTCGAGAAGCGGAGCTGACATGGGCAAGCTGGTCGAAGCCATCCGAAGCAAGTTCCTCTACAAGCTGATCTTCTGGACCGTACTGATACAGATCGCGTACCAGATCATTCTGTATCTGAGCATCTGGGCAGTGTTCGGTGACGAGATCTTGGTCCAGGGCGCCCGATTCGTAGAAGAAGTAGCCATCGTCGCGGGCGTGGGCGTGGTGCTCCTGGTCGTCTGGGGCTTTCTGCTCTCCGCACTCGGCAAGCGCTTCGTGGGTCCGCTCGAGCAGGTCGTCGAGTCGGTGCGCGCCGCCTGCCAAGGCGAGATCGGCCGTAAGGTCGAGATCAGCAGCAAGGACGAGATCGGCGTCCTCGCATCGAGCTACAACCAGATGCTCGACCTCATCGTCTACCTGATCCGTCAGACGCAGGAGTCGTCGCGCCGCCTGCAGGGCTCCGCGAACGACATCCTCTCCGCCACCGAGCAGCAGGCCTCCGGCGCCGCCGAGCAGGCCGCATCGATCTCGGAGACGACTGCCACGATGGAGGAGCTGGCGAGCACCTACCGCCAGATCGCAGAGAACGCCGACCAAGTCGTCACGATGGCCGAGGCGTCGCTCGGCAGCGCGGAGTCGGGGCAGCAGGCCGTCATGAACACGCTCTCGGCCATGGAAGAGATCAAGAGCCGCACCCAGTCGAGCGCGGGCAAGATCCTCGCACTGGGCGAGCGCAGCCAGCAGATCGGTCAGGTCCTCGCGATCATCAACTCGATCGCGGACCAGACCAAGATCCTCGCACTCAACGCGGCCATCGAGGCCGCTCGCGCCGGCGAGGCAGGCAAGGGCTTCTCGGTGGTCGCCATCGAGATCCGCAAGCTCGCCGAGTCGGTCGTCGAGTCCACCGGTGAGATCTCGAGCATCATGGGCGAGATCCAGACGGCCGCCAACGAGCTCGTCATGTCGACCGAGCAGGAGCTCAAGCAGGTGCAGGGCGGCGTAGACCTTGCGCACGTCACCGGCGACTCACTCGATCAGATCCTTGAGATGGTCGAGCAGACCACGGTCGCCGCCAAGGAGATCTCGGCCGCTACGCAGCAGCAGAAGTCGGCCACCGATCAAGTGGTCAAGGCCATGCGCGAGGTCGCCGCGGTCGCCCAGCAGACGGCCGCCGGTTCTCGGCAGGTCGCGGGTGCTGCCGAGTCGCTCTCGTCGATGGCGCGCGAATCGAGCCAGGTCGGCTCGGCATTCACGCTCGTAGACGGCGCGTAATCACCACGAGGAACGGGAAGGCCCGCAATGGTCGAGTTCGACCGCAGCGCGTTCATAGGTAAGTTCCAGGAAGAGGCTCAGGACCTGCTCCAGCGGCTCAACGAGGGCGTCATCACCCTCGAAGCCGAGCCGGACAACCGCGAGCTCATCGACCAGATGATGCGTGATGCCCATACGATCAAGGGCAGCTCGCGCATGGTCGGACTCATCGAGATATCTGACGTCGCACACTGGCTCGAAGACATCATGGTCAAGGTGCGCGACCGCGAGATGGCCTACACGCCCGAGATGACCGACTCGTTCTTCGAGGCGCTCGACGCCATCGTCTATCTCACCGACAACGCCGGGGTGAACGTCGACGACGCACTCGACCTCGACGCGCTCAAGACCAAGCTCGCCGCCATCGCCGCCGGCAGTGATGCCCCTGCCCCCGAAGCCGAGGCCGCACCGGCCCCCGCCGCCGAGGAGCCCGCGCCCAAGAAGCCTGCCAAGAAGAAGGCCGACAAGCCAGCCGCTACGGAAGAGTCCGCCGAGGCGCCTGAGACCGCGCCCGCAGAGGCAGAAGCGGACGATGGCTCTGACGGCGCCGAGGAGCAGCCCGCCGGCGCGACCCCCGCTGTCGTCGCCAAGGGCGGGCCCGGAGCCGATGCCGAGCTCAAGCGCAAGGTCCAGAACACGATCCGCATCCGCACGAGCCAGGTCGACAGCCTGCTCAACCTCATCAGTGAGGTCGTCATCGGCCAGATCAAGGCCGAGCAGCGCGCCAACGAGATGCGCACCCTGCAGGGCGAGGCCCTTGAGACGTGGCAGACGTGGGCGCGGATCAAGGCGCTCCTCGCCGACGCGATCGGCGAAGACGGCATGGCCGAGGACGAGATCAACCGGCTCGACACGCTCCTGTCCGAGCACCGCAGGGGCATCTCGGCATTCACCAAGGACTACACCGACGACGTGAGCCGCATATCGCTCGTCGTGAACGACCTGCAGGAGCAGGGCATGCGACTGCGCATGCTCCCTGCGAACACGATCTTCCAGAGCTTCCCGCGGGCTGTCCGCGATCTCGCGAAGCAGTTCCGCAAGGAGATCGAGTTCATCGTCGAGGGCGGGGATACCGAGCTCGACAAGAAGGTGCTCGAGGAGATCAACGACCCGCTCGTACACATCATGCGCAATGCGGTGGACCACGGCGTCGAGGACCCAGAGACGCGCAAGAAGCTCGGCAAGCCTGCCGCGGGCACCATCCGTCTCGCCGCGCGCCAGGAGGGCGACCGCATCGTCATCGAGATCGGCGACGACGGCGCGGGCATCGACCCCGACAAGGTACGCGCCAGCGCGGTCCGCAAGGGATACATCACCGAGGCCGAGGCCTCCTCCATGTCCGATCGCGAGGCGACCTACCTCATCTTCGAGGCGGGGTTCTCGACCGCCGCCATAATCACCGAGATCTCCGGCCGAGGCGTGGGCATGGACGTCGTTCGCGAGTTCGTCGTCGAGAAGCTCAAGGGCTCCCTCGACGTGCAGTCGGTGATCGGCAAGGGGACCACCTTCCGGCTGACCATCCCGCTTACGCTCGCCATCATCCGCGCGCTGTTGTTGCGCGTCGGCGACCAGGCGTTCGCACTGCCGACCGCGTCCATCGAAGAGACGCTACGCATCGATCCGGCCGAGATCATCAAGGTCGAGGGGCGCGAGGTCATCCGGCGCCAGAAGCGGACCATCCCGCTCGTTCGGCTGTCGGACATCCTCGGCGTTCCTGAGCATGGGCCGGAGGGCACCAAGGTGCCCATCGTCACCATCGGCTACTCGGGTCACCGCATGGGCTTCATGGTCGACGCGTTCCAGGGCGAGCAGCAGATCGTCATCAAGCCGCTCGGCAGCCACCTCAAGAAGGTCGACAACGTCGCGGGTGTCACCATCCTCGGGGCAGGCGAAGTGGTGCCGATCCTCAACGTGCCCGACCTCATGTCGAATGCGCGCACGCGCTCGGGGCAGCGCGTCGGCCTTGCCCAGCGCGAGACGCGTGGTGAGGGGCCCCGCAAGATCCTGCTCTGCGAGGACTCGTTCACCACGCGCGAACTCGAGCGCTCCATCTTCGAGGCGGCGGGCTACGAGGTCGAGGTCGCAGTGGACGGCGCGCAGGGGCTCACCAAGCTCAAGGAAGGTCTTCAGGTCGACGCGGTCGTCACGGACGTCCAGATGCCCAACATGACCGGCTTCGAGCTCACCAAGGCCATCAAGAGCGATTCTCATCTGATGGAGATCCCGGTCATCATCGTTACCTCGCTCGAACGCGATGAGGAGAAGGCCGAAGGCATCGAGGCGGGCGCCGACGCCTACATCACCAAGTCGGTCTTCAACCAAGACACCCTGCTCGACACCGTCGAGCGCCTGATCCGCTAAGCGAGGCACATGACCGCCGAGAAGATCATCCGCGTCGTCATCGCTGACGACTCCCTCGTTGCACGCGAGATGCTCGCGCAGATCATCGGCGGCGAGGCGGACATGGAAGTTGTCGGCCAGGCCAAGGACGGGCAGGAAGCCGTCGAGATGGTCGAGCGGCTGCGGCCCGACCTGGTCACCATGGACATCCACATGCCTCGGCTCGACGGCCTCAAGGCCACCGAGAAGATCATGGCCTTCACGCCGACGCCCATCCTGGTGGTCTCGTCGTCGGTCTACGCCGAGGGCATGGGACGGGCATTCGATGCACTGAAGCTGGGCGCACTCGAGGTCATCAAGAAGCCCGAGGCGCGCGACTGGGCGGACCTCGAGCGCATCGGGCGCGAGGTCATACGCAAGGTTCGGATCCTCTCGAACGTCCGCGTCATCACTCACATCAAGGGTCGGCGTGACTCGACCAGCGTCGTCGAGGCGCCCGGCGTCGGCACGCGCGCGAAGTCGCTCGTCGCCATCGGCTCGTCGACCGGCGGGCCATCGGCACTCCTCGACGTCCTCGGAAGACTGCCGGCCGACTTCCCGGTGCCCATCGTCATCGCCCAGCACATCGCCGACGGCTTCATCCCGGGCCTCGTGAGCTGGCTCGACTCTGGCTGCGCCATCAAGGTCGAAGCTGCCGAGGACGGGCAGACGCCCAAGCCGGGCGTCGCCTACTTCGCGCCCACTGGCAGCAACATCGTGCTCGACGGCAACAAGATGCGCTACCAGGCGCCGGGCCACGGGCAGCTCTATATCCCGAGCGCCGACACGCTGTTCGACTCGGTCTCGCGCTCGCACGGGAAGCGGGCGGTCGGAGTGATCCTCACCGGCATGGGCGCGGACGGAGCCGAGGGCCTCAAGCTGATGCGTAACACCGGTGCCGCGACCATCGCTCAGGACGAGGCCACCTGCACGGTCTTCGGCATGCCCAAGGCGGCCATCGACATCGGCGCCGCCGAGCAGGTGCTGCCGGTCCAGCAGATCGCCGAGGCGGTCGTGCGCGCGGTCGCGGGCTAGGCGTCCTTCGCGTCAGCCAAAGGTTTCTTTAGCTTCCTTCCGCTCGGGTGCCGATTCGCTCCGTCTGGCGACTGTGGCGGGCGTATCCCTTCAGGTGCTCTCAATCACTGACGATTCCTGCCGATAGGCAAAGACAAGGAAGCACGCGCCTCTCGTCCTACCGACCGGCATCGGTGAGGGTCGCAAACCAGCAAGCCAATAAGGGGTGAGCAGCATGCGGCTCGGCCTGTACGCTTCGCGATGCGGAGGAGAGGTCGACCGGACGGTCGACATCGAGAGCGCCTTCACCGATGCGCGCGAGAAGGCCGCGGTGTTCAGGGTCTTCGACGACTTCTTCGACCCGGCCGTTGTGGCCCAGATGGTCGATGACGTTCGCGACGCGGAACTCGATTCGATAGTCCTCGCCGGCAACTCGCCGCAGCACTACGTGCGCGGCATCTCCACGAGCTACGTCAAGGAGCGCCTCGCGGAAGCCGGCGTCAATCCCAACCGGATAGTCGCTGCGAACCTGCTCGAGCAGGTGGCCCTCGCGCACTTCGATCAACCGGAGCAGGCGTCAGCCAAGGCCCGAGCACTCGTGAACGTGGCCGTCCTACGGGCGACGATGGCGAAGGCGGCCGACGCGACTGAGATCGAGCCCCGCCGCTCCGTGATGATCCTGGGAGTGACCGCCGAGGCGATCGTGGCCGCTCAGCGGCTTCTGCGCCTGGGCTACTCGGTGGTCCTCGCCGATCGAGGCGATGGTGCAGAGCGTGGGGGCCACGCCAAGGCCATGCGGGCAACGCGCTCGTTCGTGCTCGGCCATCCTGACGCGCGTGTGGTCAACAATGCCCGGCTCGTTGACGGGGACGGCTGGCTGGGTGACTACAGGATCGTGCTCGAGTCGGACATGGGGACCTCGACCTTCATCGTCGGCGGGCTTCTGCTTGCCCGGCCAGAGCACACGGAGTGGGTGGACGAGCTCCGCCAGCACTTCAAGGTCGACGTGGATGATTCCGGTTTTGCGCGCTCGATCGACCCGGAGACTCATCCGGCGGAGACGGTGGAGCGCGGCATCATGGTCGTGCCGCTCAGGCGCGAGGGCGCCCTCGATCGCGACAAGGTTGCGGCGGCAGATGCCGCTGCGATCGCCCTCGTGATGCGTCTCTCGCAGCCGACCGCCCGGCGCTACCGCGACGTTTCCGCCGTGGACGAAAGCGTGTGCGGCGGCTGCGCCTCATGTGTCCGCACGTGCGCGTTCGGCGCCTGCTTCATCGGTGACGACGGCCTGTCGCACGTGGACGAGCGGCGCTGCCGCGCTTGCGGCAAGTGCGTCGTGGGTTGCCCCGTCGGCGCACGGGACATCTTGAGCTCGCCGCACGACTATCTGCTCGCGGCCGTTTCCGAGCTCGCGCACGCGGAGGTCGCCGGCGAGAAGGTCCTGGGCTTCCTGTGCAGCGGTTGCGGCTATCCCGCCGCAGACCGTGCAGCGTCGGCCGTCGCCGAGCGCGGACACGGTTACTCGGCATCCTTCCTCCCGCTGCAGATCACTTGTGGGGGCCGCCTCGACACCTTGTACGTGCTTGAGGCCTTCAAGCAGGGCTTCGATGGAGTGACTGTGTACCGCTGCCGAGAAGGACACTGCCATAACCTCATCGGCAACTTGGACATGGATCGCCGCATCAACCTGCTGCGGGCGGTCCTGCGCTCTCGCAGGATCGACGACGCTCGGCTGCGCATCGTAGACATCTCGCCCACCGAGGGTGCCGGTTTCGTGGAGAGCGTGGAGGGCGTGTACCAGACGATCGGCAGTCTCGTGAACGGCAAAGGGGGCCCGCAATGACGAAGCCGACGCTCGCGACCGTGGCCTTGGGTGGCTGCGAGGGATGTCACGTCTCCCTGCTCGATGCTCACGAAGGCCTCCTGGGACTTCTCGATGTCGTGGATCTCGTGCACTCGCCGTTCAGCGGCGGGCACGAGCTGCCGGCGCGGGTGGACGTGATCATGGTGGAAGGCGCGGTCACGAACGATTCCGACCGCCGCAGGCTGATGGCCGCGCGGGCCGCAGCGCAGACTCTAGTCGCGGTCGGCTCGTGCGCGGTCCTCGGCGGCATCGGCGGGTTGCGCAACCTCTACCCGCTCGCCGAGGTCGCCGAGGCGGCATTCGGAGACGCCGCAGCCGACAAGTCCGATCTGCTGCCGAAGCTGGAGTCGCGCGTGCATGCCGTGACCGACTTCGTCTCGGTCGACATGGAGGTACCGGGATGTTCGCCGCGCACCGAGCTGATCGTCGGTGCGCTGACGGCGGCCGCGACCGGGCAGGCGTGGGAGATGCCTCGCCGCAATCTGTGCGACGAGTGCCATCGCGAGAAGAAGGCCATGCTCCACCACTCGCAGCAATTCGTCTCCGACAGTGTCTATGCGCTCATGGAGCTCGACGAGATAGAACCGAACGCGTGCTTCCTTGAGCAGGGAGTGCTTTGCATGGGCGCGATGACGCGCGAGGGCTGCGGGGCGCGCTGCACTGCGGCGAACGTGCCATGCAGGGGTTGCAGCGGGCCGAGTCGACTCGAGTTCGAGCAGGGCGGGAAGGCCGTCGATGCGCTGGCGGCCGTGCTTCCCGCAGGCGCGCTGATGTTCATGGAGGACCTGATAGGCACCGGATATCGCTTCTCGATGCCGGTCTCTGTCTTTCCCGCGATCTACGATCACGAGGAGCGTGATTCCGATGTCTGAGACCATCACGCTGCCTGCGCTGAAGCGCATCGAGGGCCACGGCCGTGTCTCGCTGTTCCTCAATGACGCAGGAGCGGTGGACGACGCGCATTTCGACGTTGTTGAATTCCGGGGCTTCGAGAAGCTTCTTGAGGGGCGCATGGTGTGGGAGATGCCTCTCATCACCAGCCGAGTATGTGGCGTCTGTCCTGTCTCTCACCACGTAGCTGCCGTCAAGGCGGTGGACGCGCTCTATCACGTGGACATACCTCGCCCGGCACGGCTGCTGCGCGAACTCATACATGCCGCGGGATTCGCTCAAGACCACGCGCTGCACTTCTTCTTCCTTGCCGGTCCTGACTTCCTCGTGGGGGAGGGGCAAGGCTCTCGCGACCTGCTCGGCGTGATCCAGGCGCAGCCTGAATTCGCACGCAAGGCGATCGCCATGCGGCGATCCGGCCAGCGGATCGTCGAGATCGTGGGCGGGCTTGCCGGTCATCCGGTCACGTGCATTCCCGGCGGTATGAGCCGGGGCATCACCGCCGAGGAGCGGGTCGAGGCGCTGGCGCTTGCCCGGGAGATGCTTGGCGATGCAGAAGCGGCCGCGGAGCTCTCGGTGCAGACCACTGCCCGGCTGATGGCCGAGCATCCGGGGTTCGGCGAGCGGCCGGTCAACTACCTCGCTCAGATGGACCGCGGCGAGTGGTCGCTGTACGACGGCCGGATCCGCGTCATGAGCCCGAGCGGGCTGGTCGCCAGCGAGTTCGATGCATCGGCCTACGAGGAGCACATCGTGGAGCGTCCGCTTCGCGGGAGCTATGCCAACGAACCCTACCTGCTTGCATCGCCGGAGGGCGGCGCCTATCGCGTCGGCCCGCTGGCGCGGCTGAATCTAGCCGATACCATGCCGGGCTTCCGTTCACACGGTCTCATGGACCAGTTCAGGGCGCTCGGGCGACCGGTGCATGCGGTCCTCGCATACCACCAGGCGCGCATGGTGGAGCTCGTCGCCTCGGTGGAGCGCATCATCTCGCTACTCGAAGACGACCAGATCGTCTCGGACCAGGTCCGTGTGAAGGTCGAGCGTGGTATCGAGGGGGCGGGCATCGCTGCGGTCGAAGCGCCGCGCGGCACGCTCATCCATCACTATGAGGCGGACGCCACGGGCAAGGTGACGAAGGCCAACCTGGTCGTGGCGACGACGCACAACGTGGGCTCGCTGGACAGGGCCGTGCTTGAAGCCGTGGCCGGCACCGATCGGGAGCAGGCGACCTCGGACGACACGGTGCGCAAGATGGAGCTGGGCATCAGGGCGCACGATCCGTGCTTGAGCTGCGCGACGCACGAGATCGGAAGGATGCCGCTCGCGATCGACGTGCACGACTCCGACGGCTCGATCGTGGCGAGCAGGGGGGTGGGGTAGATGGACTGCCTCGCCGCCGTAGACCAGCTGCGGGGTAAGCTCGAGGCCACGTTCGGCAGAGCCATGGCGATGATGATCCTGGCGTCAGCGAGCAACGCAGCGAACGTCTCCACCGTGTCTCTCACTCCTGGTGACTTCCAGAGGCTGGCTCAGGCGGTCTGCGCCGACCAGCGCGTGATCGACATGTGGGGCGTCGCGGGAGCAGCGGACACCGAGCGCCAGTGGACGCAACTCGTCAACTAGCCGGCCCACTGCGAGATGAGCGTCTCGACGACGACGGCCGCTTCCGTGGCGGACGCCCGCGCGGTATCCGAGAGAGCAGTGGAGTGCTCCATCAGCGGCGCCGCGACGCTCACGAGCATCGCCTCTGGTTCGCGTCCATAGAGCACTCGCGCCAGCGCCAGAAGCCCAGGCGCGTCGATGCCGTGGCCGGTGGGCGACCCCGGTGCGGCGCCCTCCAGCTTCTCGGTGCGCACGGGCGGGTCGGTGCGCCGCTCGGCATCCACCACAACGAGGAGTGAGGCCTCGGCTACCTGCCCGGCCATGGCGATATCGAGGTCCGGCGCGGCCAACACGTCGACGCCGTCCGTGCGCACGCGGCCTTGCAGCAGGCGGCATACCTCGTGGGCGACCCCGTCATCCCCCCGGGCGACGTTGCCGATGCAGATGACAAGCGCGTTGCTCATGCTCACAGTATAGAAGGGGTCGGCAGGTTACAGCGGTATACTGCCCACATGGGATCCGCTCCGATCGGCATCTTCGATTCAGGGCTCGGGGGACTGACTGTTGCGCGCGAGATCGCGCGCGCGCTTCCTGCCGAGTCCCTTGTCTACTTGGGCGACACCGCCCGCTGTCCCTACGGCCCCCGCGATCTTGGCGAGGTGCGCCGCTTCGTCCTCGAGATCGGCTCGTGGCTCGAGGCACGCGACGTCAAGCTCCTCGTCGTGGCCTGCAACACCGCGACGGCCGCAGGCTTGTCCCTCGCCCAGAAGGCCTTCTCGGTGCCGGTCATCGGCGTCGTCGAGCCGGGAGCTCGGGCGGCGGTCATGGCGACTCGCAACCGGCGGGTCGGTGTCATCGGCACGACCGGGACGATCGACTCGGGCGCCTACAGCCGAGCGGTGCGCGCGCTCGACGCGGGAGTCACCGTGTTCTCGGCGGCGACACCTCGATTCGTCGACATAGTCGAGGAGGGCCTCAGGCGCGACACGGGCGCCGTCGAGGGGCTGCTCGCCGAGACGGCCGACGTGTTCATCCGCCCCTCGTTCTACGAGATCGCACGCGACTATCTCGATCCGCTGAAGCGAAGCGGCGTCGACACGCTCGTGCTCGGCTGCACGCATTTCCCGCTGCTCTCGGCTTCTATCCAGCAAACAGTCGGCCCGTCCATCAAGCTGATCAGCTCTGCCGAGGAGACCGCGCTCGAAGTCGCCGAGACCCTCGCCCGTCGAGGGCAGTTGGAGGAGCCGAGCGGCTCGGCGGTGCGAGACTTCGCGACCACCGGCGACCCGGTGGAGTTCGCCGCACTCGGCTCCAAGGTGTTCGGCTCGCCGCTCGGCGATGTTCAGGCAGTCGGGTTGCACGAATTGGCCAGCCTTCCCGACGACGAGATGCTGTCGCTCATGTCGACCGTGACCGAGGAGCTTTCATGCGCCTGACCGTGCTCGGATCCTCTGCAAGCTGCGCCGGCCCCGGCCAGGCGTGCGCCGGTCATCTGGTCGAGGGCGGCGGCGCTGTGGTGCTGTTCGACTGCGGCAACGGAGTGCTCGCCAATCTGGGCAAGGTACGCGACCCGCTTTCGGTCGACGCCATCTTCATCACGCACTACCACCCGGACCACTACGCCGACCTCTTCGCGCTCCAGGCCATGCTGCGCTACGCCCCCGAAGGCCCCGCGCCGGCGCTGCCGCTCTACCTTCCCGAGGGCCTCGAGGAGCGAATGCGCTGCCTGCTTTCGGACCGGGGGAGTGCCGAGTTCACCGAGGCCTTCGAGTTCCACGTCCTCGCCGAGGACGAGCCTGTCGCGGTCGCCGGCATGACCGTCACGCCTATCGGCGTCGACCACACGGAGCCGACGTTCGCACTGCGTGCCGAGGCGGATGGGGCGCTGTTGGCCTACACTGCCGACTCGGCTCCGGGCGAGCACGTCGAGCGTGCTGTCGAAGGAGCCGATCTCGTGCTCTCGGAGGCGACGTTGCCCGAGCGCTACGCGGGCATGGCGCCGCACATGACCGCCAGCCAGGCGGGCGAGCTCGCCGCAGGCGCAGGCGCGCTCACGCTGGTTATGGTGCACGTCTGGCCCACCAACGACCGCGAGTTGATGGAGCGCCTTGCATCCGAGGCGTTCGGCGGACCGGCGCACGCCGCCCGCGAGTTCGATTCCTATGACGTGATTCCGAAAGGACAGTCGTGAAGACCAGATCCGAAGGCCGCGAGGCCGCAGCACTGCGCACCGTCCGTATCACGCGCAACTACCTCAAGCACGCGATGGGAAGCTGCATATTCGAGCTCGGCGACACGAGGGTGTTGTGCGCCGCGTCGGTCGACGAGGGCGTCAGCGGCTGGCGTCGCGGTTCGGGACTCGGCTGGGTGACCGCCGAGTACTCGATGCTGCCGGCCTCCACTCACACGCGCTCCCGTCGCGAGACGATGACCGGGCCCAAGGGTCGCACGCATGAGATCCAGCGCCTCATCGGCAGGTCGCTTCGCTCGGTGATAGACATGGGCGCGATGGGCGGAGAGGTGACGGTCACCGTCGACTGCGATGTGATCCAGGCGGACGGCGGCACGCGCACGGCGGCCATCACGGGTGCCTGGCTGGCAGTCCACGACGCGCTGGCGCGCTGGCAGGACGCAGGCAAGATAGCGTCCATCCCGCTCCTCGGTCAGATCGCTGCGACGAGCGTCGGTCTGGTCGACGGCGAGTTGCTGCTCGACCTCGCGTATTCCGAGGACTCGGTCGCCGAGGTGGACATGAACGTCGTCATGGACGACAAGGGCCGCTTCATCGAGGTCCAGGGGACGGGCGAGCAGACGCCGTTCGACCGCGAACGCCTCGACAGCATGCTCGACCTCGCCGCCTGGGGCATCGACAGGCTGCTCACGATCCAGCGCACCGTCGTCGACGAGGGGCTGGAGACCTATGGCTTCTGAGCACGTCGGATCCGCCGGCGACCCTGCAGTCGAGACCGGCGGCGTCCTCAAGACCGTCGTTGTGGCGACGGGGAACCACCACAAGGTCGACGAGATCCGCTCGGCGTTGTCCTTCCCGGGGTGGCGCTTTGTGGCTGCCGGCGACCTCGATGCCGAGTGGCCCAGTCCCGAGGAGGACGGCGATACCTTCGAGGCGAACGCCCGCATCAAGGCGGTTGCCGCACACGAGCGGTTCGGGATGGCGTCGCTGGCCGACGACTCCGGCCTCGAGGTGGATGCGCTCGATGGCGAGCCCGGCGTGTACTCCAGCCGCTACGCCGGCCCCTGCGCGACCGATGCCGAGAACAACGCGCGGCTCCTGCTCGCGCTTCAAGACGTCGCCGAGGGCAGGCGGACGGCGCGGTTCAGGTCCACACTCGTCTTCATCGACGACGACGGGACCGAGTGGGTTGCCGACGGTACCTGCGAGGGGCGCATCGGCTTCGAAGGCCGCGGCGAGCACGGATTCGGCTACGACCCGCTCTTCCTTCCAGACGAAACGCCGGGCCGATCGATGGCCGAGCTGACCATGGCCGAGAAGAACGCGATATCGCACCGAGGGGCCGCTTTGCGAGTGCTGCGCTCCCGCCTGAAAGGGGAGTAGCGCGCAAGTCACAGCGCGCTATACTGTCAGTCGCTCGTTTCGCCTTCCCAGGGCGGGGCAGCGGGATCGGGCTGTAGCGCAGCTTGGTAGCGCATCTGCTTTGGGAGCAGAGGGTCGCAGGTTCGAATCCTGTCGGCCCGACCAAACCGCGGCCGTAGTTCAATTGGTAGAGCATCAGCCTTCCAAGCTGACTGTTGCGGGTTCGAGTCCCGTCGGCCGCTCCATTGACAACAAGCGTCGCCGCAGGTACCGTACCGCTTCGCGGCACGGTCCTTTCGATGCGACGTCTCACGCGCCCGTAGCTCAGCTGGATAGAGCGGGAGACTTCTAATCTCTAGGTCGGGGGTTCGAATCCCTCCGGGCGTGCCAAGCCACCTATGGTGGGTGTAGCTCAGTTGGTTAGAGCGTCGGACTGTGGCTCCGAAGGTCGCGGGTTCGAGCCCCGTTACCCACCCCAGTGATAGACAAGCGGCCCGGCGGCCTTGCTGCCGGGCCGCTTTGCTTCGCCGAAGACCCGGGCGCCCGGTCGCTTAAGGTTGGTTCTGGATGACCCCTTGCGCTCACGGCCGAAGCGGGTAGAATATCGCCTTGCGTTTGGGCCGTTAGCTCAGCTGGCAGAGCAGGGGACTCTTAATCCCAAGGTCGTAGGTTCGACCCCTACACGGCCCACCATCGCGTCTCTTCGAAAGCCTCGCCGGATTCGGCGGGGCTTTTGTGCTGTCTGCGCGCATCGACCGCCTCGCCCACACACGCGGCCCAGGCTGGCGCCCACGCCACCGTTCATGTCTCTTAAGCGGTGTAAGATGTTCTGGCAGCGGCTGCCGGTATGGTGCGGAGCTGTCGGCGCAGGTCGACGGCCGGCCGCATCTCGTGAAGGGGAGTGCATTGAAGGTCACACGGCCGGCGGCGTTCGTCGCGAATATCGTCCTCTCGGGGATACTGGTAGCGAGTCTGCTTCCCGCGTCGGTGGGAGCCGCTCCGGCGCCTAAGGGCAAGCCGGCCCCTTCGGCTGAGCGCTCAAGGATCGCTTCGCTCGACTCGCGGCTCGCTCGGTTCTCGGCAGAGGCTGCGGGGAAGACTGAGCCCCAGACCCGGGCACTTGGGAAGACTTCACGACTTCATACAGACGGCAAGAACGTCACTGTCATCGTTCGAGCCAAGAGTGGCCAGACGGCCGCGGCCAAGCGGGCGGTTAAGTCGCTGGGCGGAACAGACCAGTTCACAACGGCCAACCTGATCCAGTGCTCGGTACCCGTCGGACGACTCAAGAACCTCGCGACGTCGCCGGAAGTGCTCGCCGTGCGGCCGCCCCTCCGTCCGGTTGCGGCTGTGGCAAGCGAGGGCGTTTCTGAGACCGGGGCGGCCCTCAGGCATGCAGCAGGCAACACCGGATCAGGCGTCAAGGTCGGTATCCTGGACGGCGGATTCGCCGGCTTGGACGGCATGCTCGGCGCAGGTCTTCCGTCTTCAGTCGTGCGCTGGGAAGGCAGCCCCACACTCGGTCCCGAAGGTCTGGGGACTGATGACCATGGGACCGCCGTCGCCGAGATCGTCCACTCGATGGCGCCGGGCGCTCAGCTCTATGTTGCTCAGTTCGGAACGGAGCTGGAGCTGCAAGCGGCGAGCCAGTGGATGGTCGCGCAAGGCGTGAATGTCATCAACATGTCCATGGGGTACGTCGGATCGACACCCGGAGACGGAACCGGTCTCATCAACGGGATCGTGGACCAGGCGGTGGCGCAGGGTGTCTTCTGGGCGAACTCCGCCGGTAACGAGCGTCGGACCCATTGGCGCGGGGACGCGACCGACGCCAACGACGACAGGTTCATAGAGTTCGCACCCGGTGACGACGACCAGATCTTCTCGGCTCAGGCGGGGGACTACGTCGGTGCCACGCTGACGTGGAAGGACTCGTGGACCAACGCGAGCCAAGACTACGACCTCGGCCTGTATCGCTACGACGCCGTTGATGGCTGGGTTGAAGTGGCGTGGGGGGACAACGTCCAAGATGGCACCGCCGGGTGCGAGCCGCGTGAGGAACTTGAGGGCCGAGTCCCGGTGACCGGCACTTACGCGTGGTGCATCTACAAGTACATGGCTACGTCGACCGATGTCGATCTGGACTTGTTCGACCTCTCTGGTGCTCCACTGGAGCACCAGGTGAGCGCCTACAGCATCGTGTGTCCTGCTGACAATCCTAGCGACGGCTTCATGGCCGTCGGTGCCATCGGCCGTGCGCCGGGCTACACGCAGGCCAGTTACAGTTCTGAGGGACCCACCCGCGACGGCAGGGTGTCCCCCGAGATCAGCGCGCCCTCCGGTGTCCACTCGAGCCTGTACGGCGTCTTCGACGGCACTTCGGCGTCAAGCCCGCATCTCGCCGGTGCGGCAGCTCTGATCCTTGAGAGGGCGGGATCGTTCACGCCGGCTCAGCTGGAGCAGTTCCTCAAGAATGGCAGCGAGGACCTGGGCGCGCCGGGCCCCGACAACGCATACGGGTATGGGCGGCTCAGTCTGCCGCAGATCGTTTCGCCCGTCGGCAGCCAACTCATGACCGCCTCACCGCTGGCAGGCAGCATCAGCGCCGAGACGACCAGCGTGGCCTACCGGATCGGACTACGTCCCGGCGACGACCTTCGTCTCGCACTTTCGGAGACCAGCGGACCGGTCCCCATGTCTTTCGACGTGATCGCGCCGGACGGAGGAGTGCTGAGGGCCGACGCGACCACCGCCGACATCCAGTCAGTGAGCCAGGCCGGCGACTACCTCGTCCGAGTCCACAAGGTGCCGTCGATAGACTCGTCAGACTTCAGTCTCACGTGGGCGCGAGTTCGAGCGACGGGCGCTTCAGTGGACGTATGGCCCCCCGTCGCGAACTACGGCGGGCAAGTCACCGTCACCGCAGTCATCGTGGATTCCGATGAGGTGCCCGTCGGCGCAGGGACGGTGCTGTTCCAGCGATCGTCGGACAACAGGCGATGGACGACCTTGAAGGCTGTCCCGCTCGTGGACGGGGCAGCGAGCGCCGCCTTCACACCGAGTGGTCGAACATACCTGCGTGCGGCTTACCCGGGCGTGAGCGACGTCGTGAAGCCGTCCACGAGTGCCGTCGCCGTGGCATCTCGCTATGCCTACCTGACGACACCCTCTGCTCCGAGCAAAGCCACGAGGAATCGGCCGTTCGCCGTGGCCGGCTATCTGCGACCGAAGCACACCGCGGGCTCGTACCCCGTCAAGGTGAGGTGCTATCGCTACGAGAACAGCGCCTGGGTGCTGAGGAAGACCGTCTCGGCACGTGCTTCCACCTATAACAGCGTCACGTCGCGCTATGCCGTCTCACTCTCGCTGCCCTATGCCGGCCGGTGGATGCTCAAGGCGGCGGTCGGAGCCGATTCGCTTCATGCCGGCACGACCTCTGGTGCCCGATACGTCTCGGTGAACCCGACGAGCATCTCGGCGTCGCAGAACCGCACGACCGCCACCTACGGCATCGCCGTGAAGTTGACAGGCGTCCTCAAGGACAGCGGCGGACGGGGTATCGCCTACAAGCCCGTCATCCTCGAGTCGTCGGACGACGGCTCGACCTGGGTGCGGGCTCGCAGCCTGAAGACGTCGTCCAAGGGCGTGGTCTCCACCTCGGTCAAGCCGACCGCGAACACCTACTACCGATTCAGGTTCGCAGGGGACACGACGCAAATGGCCTCTGTGAGCAGCAAGCGGCTGGTCAAGTCGAGGTACGTCGAGCTCACTGGATACGGGCCCGAGAGCCGTCGCGTCTACCTGGAAGCCGGCGCCGCGCTCGTCTGTACGCAGTTCGGCCTCGACTACGGGCAACCCGATCTCACGCTGGCCATCGATGCGCCCAACGGGGCCACCATGGGCGAGTGGGACGTTTATGACGTGGACGGCAGCGTCTACTACGACACGTTTCGAGCGCCTGTCAGCGGCTACTACCTGGTGTATATCTTTACCTCAGGCGACTGGGCGGTGTGGTTCAGGTAACGTTGCTCGGCTGATGTCTGCCGACGCATTCGCATGGCGGCTCTGTCCGCCGTCGCCCTGCGTCGGATCCGGGCATCGGACGCCGGTTGGGGAATCAAGTCCGTGTCCGCGCCTTTTGCTACACTATGCAGGTTTTCCATGCGGGCGTGGCGGAACTGGCAGACGCGCCGGATTTAGGTTCCGGTGGGGAAACTCGTGGAGGTTCGAGTCCTCTCGCCCGCACCAAGCAGACCAGCCGGGACCGGCACCGGTAGATTCGTTTTCAACGAAAGGAACCACATCGTGCTGACCACTTCTGTCGAGCGTCTCGAGGGCTCGGCCGTCAAGCTGTCCGTCACCGTCACCCCCGACGAGGTGGACGCGGCCATCGATCGTACGTACAAAGTCCTCGGGAAGAAGTACCGCTTCCCGGGGTTCCGTCCGGGCAAGGCTCCGAAGCCCATCCTCGAGCAGCAGCTCGGCAAGCAGTACATCCTCACCGAGGCCACCGAGGAGCTGGTGAACAGCACGTATCCCAAGGCCCTCGACCAGGAGGCACTGCGTCCCATCGAGTCGCCCGAACTCACCGAACTCGACGTCGTCGAGCCTGGTAAGGAGTTCAGCTATTGGGCCGAGATCGAAGTGCGGCCCGAGCTGACCGTCTCGAGCATCGATGGCCTGACCATCGCCATGCCGCCGCGCGAGGCCACGCAGGACGAGATCGACTCGCACATCGAGGTCGCCCGCGAGCGCTTCGCCGCCCTTGAGCCGGTCGAAGACCGGGGTATCGAGCCCGATGACTACGTGCTGCTCTCGTTCGTAGGCACCGTGGACGGCGAGGCCTACGAGGGAAACCAGGTCGATCAGTATCTGTACGAGATGGGTCGCGGCCTCATGCCGCTCGACTTCGACTCGGGTCTCGTCGGCGCGAAGGCGGGCGAGGAGCGTCACATCGAGTTCCAGATCCCCGAGGGCACGAGCGAGTACGCCGGCAAGACCGCGGGCTTCGATGTCTCGGTGCACGAGGTGAAGGCCAAGCGCCTTCCTGAGGTCGACGACGAGTTCGCCGGCAACGTGGGCGGCTTCGACTCGGTCGACGACATGATCGCCGACATCCGTTCGCGCATCGACCTGCAGAAGAGCCAGTCGTGGGAGCGCCTCAAGGAGCGCCGCGTGCGTGAAGCGGTCGCCGAGCGCGTCGAAGGCGACGTGCCTGAGGCCATGATCACTCAGCGCGAAGGCACGATGATGCGTGACTTCCTCGGCATGATCGAGAGCCGTGGGATGCAGATCGACCAGTACCTGGAGATGTCAGGTGTCGACATGGACACCCTGCAGGCGGACCTGAAGCTCCAGGCAGAGCAGTCGCTCAAGGAGGACCTCGCGCTCGAGGCGCTCTTCCGTGCGGCTGGTCTCGAGGTCAGCGAGGAGGACGTCGAAAGCGAGCTCACGACCGTCGCCGAGGCGACCGACGCCTCCGCCGAAGAGGCGCGCAAGCGCTGGGAGGACCTCGGCCTCATGCCGGTGCTGCGCGAGCAGATCATGCACCGCAAGGCGACCGAGTGGGCGTTCGAGCACCTGACGATCACCGAGGAGGCGCCTGAGTCTGATGCGACTGAGGCCGCCGACGAGGGTACTAAGAAGAAGTCGCCCAAGAAGGCTACCCGCACCAAGAAGAAGGCCGAGGAGTCTGCCGACGAGGCGGCCCCCGCTGACGAGACGACTGAGGAGTAGGCATCCATGCTTCCTGACGCCAAGGCACTCGTACCGATCGTCGTCGAGCAGACTTCCCGCGGCGAGCGTAGCTTCGACATCTACTCGCGACTGCTCAACGAGCGCGTTGTGTTCCTCGGCACGGAGATCGATGACCACATCGCCAACCTCCTCATCGCTCAGCTGATCCACCTGGAGAGCGCTGACCCTGAGAAGGACATCAGCCTCTACATCAACTCGCCGGGTGGCTCCGTCACGTCCGGCCTCGCGATCTACGACACGATGCAGTTCATCAAGTGCGACGTGTCGACCATCTGCGTCGGGCAGTGCGCCTCCATGGCCGCTGTGCTCCTCGCGAGCGGTGCCGCCGGCAAGCGTTACGCGCTACCGCACAGCCGAGTGCTGATCCATCAGCCGTGGGGCGGTACACAGGGCCAGGTGACCGATATCGAGATCCAGGCCAAGGAGATGCTGCGCATGCGCGCGCAGCTCGACGACATCCTGGCGAGCCACACCGGCCAGCCGTGCGAGAAGATCCACGAGGACACCGAGCGCGACAACATCATGATCGCTGCCGAAGCCCGGGACTACGGTCTTGTGGATGAGGTCATCGAGAGCCGCAAGGCGACGGAAGGCAAGTAGCCCCATGCCGACACCCACTGACGGTTCGGAGCAGCTCAAGTGCTCCTTCTGCGGCAAGAGCCAGCGCCACGTGCGCAAGCTCATCGCGGGACCGGGCGTGTATATCTGTGACGAGTGCATCGAGCTGTGCAACGACATAGTCGAGGATGAGCTTTCCGAGGAGTCCGGCGAGGCGCCGCTGCTCGAGGAACTTCCCACGCCGGCGCAGATTTACGAGGCGCTCAACAACTACGTGATCGGGCAGGAGCGCGCCAAGAAGGTGCTCTCCGTTGCGGTCTACAACCACTACAAGCGCGTCACGCTACCCACCAGCGTGCACGACGATGAGGTTGAGCTCGCCAAGAGCAACATCCTGCTGTTGGGCCCGACCGGCTGCGGCAAGACGCTGCTCGCCCAGACGCTCGCTCGGGTGCTGCGCGTGCCGTTCGCCATCGCCGACGCGACCGCACTCACCGAGGCCGGCTACGTGGGGGAGGACGTCGAGAACATCCTGCTGAAGCTCATCACGGCGGCCGACTTCGACACGAAGCGGGCCGAGGTCGGCATCATCTACATCGACGAGATCGACAAGGTCGCCCGCAAGGCTGAGAACCTCTCCATCACGCGCGACGTGTCCGGCGAAGGAGTGCAGCAGGCACTGCTCAAGATCCTCGAGGGCACTGAGGCCGCCGTGCCGCCCCAGGGCGGACGCAAGCACCCGCAGCAGGAGCTCATCCGGATCGACACCACCAACATCCTGTTCATCCTCGGCGGTGCGTTCGTGGGACTCGATCGGCTCATTGCGGACCGCATCGGCAAGAAGGGCGTCGGCTTCACTGCCGAGCTCGCTGAGCCGGGTCAGCACCAGCTGGGCGAGCTCCTCGGCCAGGTGCTGCCTGAAGACCTGCACAAGTTCGGCATGATTCCTGAGTTCGTCGGTCGGTTGCCCGTCATCACGAACGTCGAGGAGCTCACCGAGGACGATCTGGTCAAGATCCTCACGGAGCCCAAGAATGCGCTGGTGAAGCAGTACCAGCGCCTCTTCGGCCTGGAGAACGTGCGGCTGATCTTCACCGAGGACGCGCTCGGCGCGATCGCCCGGCAAGCCATCAAGCGCGGCACGGGTGCGCGCGGCCTCCGCTCCATCTGCGAGCACGTCCTGCTCGACACGATGTACGAGTTGCCCAGCGCGACCGACATCGAGGAGGTCGTGGTCACCGCCGAGACGATCGAGAACGGTGCCGGCCCCACGCTCGTCCGCCGAGGAGAAGCGGCCTCCGCCTAGCGTCGGCCAGTCAGGCGATGCGGGAGTTGCCCGGCGAGTACTCTTCCGCGCGTTCGCCCGCGTCGTGTTGCGGGTTGTGCGTGGCAAAGTGGGCCTCGCGTACCAGCGCCAACGCACGCAACTGGTCGCTCGGGTACAGGTTGCGCGGCACGTGCTCTCTGCCCATGGCGACGAAGATGAGATAGCGGGCGCACTCCGAGCTCTGTCCTCGGCAATATCGTGCACGGTAGAGGGCGAGTATCGTCGGTTTGGCGTCGGTCTGCTCGTTGAAGAATGGACAGGTGGCGACCAACTCGCATGCCATAGCCGTCTCCTTCCGGAGCGCCGGCTGATCGTCTTACCCCCTTAACGCTCTCTACCAATAAATGAAGTTCGATTAACCGCACCATCGGTAGACGGCAGTACGGCCTTCGTCAGGGCAGGCGGTCCACCAGTCAGCCGTGACTGGCTCGCGGTGACGCCCCCTGGCCTGGTGGGCGACTGCTAGAATCGGGAACGCTATCCGAGCGCACGTGCGCGTGTTGACGAAGGGACCTGAAGTGAGCGATATGCCCACGGCATACGACCCCAAGGCCGTCGAAGGCCCGATCTTCGAGTCGTGGACGGTCGGCCGCTACTTCGAAGCCGAGATCGTCGAGGGCGTACGGCCCTACTCGGTGGTCATCCCGCCGCCGAACGTCACCGGTTCTCTCCACATGGGCCACGCGCTCAACAACACGATCCAAGACGTGCTCGTGAGGCGGCAGCGCATGACCGGCCGCCCGGCGCGCTGGGTGGTCGGCACCGACCACGCCGGCATCGCCACCCAGAACAAAGTCGAGCAGAAGCTCGCCAAGGAGGGCTTCACCCGCCACGACCTCGGCCGCGAGAAGTTCGTCGAGGCGTGCTGGGACTGGAAGAACGAGTACGGCTCCACCATCATCAACCAGCTGAAGGCGATGGGCTGCAGCTGCGATTACAGCGATGTCTGGTTCACCATGGACCCGAGCTACCAGGACGCCGTGCGCCGGGTCTTCGTCGACTGGTTCGAGAAGGGCCTCATCTACCGCGGCAAGCGCATCATCAACTGGTGCCCGCGCTGCTCGACGGCACTTTCGGACATCGAGGTCGAGCACGAGGACGTGGACAGCCACCTGTGGCATCTGCGCTATCCGCTTAAGGAGCCCGTCGGCGAGGTGGACAGCGTCATCGTCGCCACCACGCGTCCGGAGACCATGCTCGGCGACACGTGCATCGCCGTTCACCCGGATGACGAACGCTACAAGGATCTCGTCGGAGCAACGGTCGTGCTGCCGCTTCTCGGTCGCGAGATCCCCATCGTCGCCGACGACTACGTCGACCCCAGCTTCGGCTCCGGTGCCGTGAAGGTCACGCCGGCGCACGACCCCAACGACTTCGAGATCGGCGAGCGTCACGGCTGCGAGAAGATCAACGTGATGAACGCGGACGCGACCATCGCCGAGGCGGGCGGCCAGTACGCCGGGCTAGACCGTTACGCCGCGCGCGAGCAGATCGTCGATGACCTTGAGGAGCAGGGCCTGCTCGTCAAGGTCGACGACCACGTCCACTCGGTGGGTCACTGCTACCGCTGCCACACGGTCATCGAGCCGTGGCTCTCCGACCAGTGGTTCGTGGACATGAAGCCGCTCGCGGAGCCCGCCATCGAGGCCGTGCGCGACGGCCGCGTCTCGTTCCACCCCAAGCGCTGGGAGAACGTCTACTTCCACTGGATGGAGAACATCCGCGACTGGTGCATCTCCCGCCAACTGTGGTGGGGCCACCGTATCCCGGTCTTCTACTGCGACTCGTGCAACAACATGACCGCGAGCATGGACGACCTCGTGGTGTGCCCCGGCTGCGGGGGAGCGGTGCGCCAGGACGAGGACGTTCTCGACACCTGGTTCTCGAGCCAGCTGTGGCCCTTCGCCACGTTCGGCTGGCCTGCTGAGGACCCGCGCGTGGATTACTTCTATCCCACCAGCGTGCTCTCCACCGCGCGCGACATCTTGTTCCTGTGGGTCGCGCGCATGGTGATGAGCGGCATGTACTTCCAAGACGGCCAGATCCCGTTCGACGACGTGATCATCCACCCGACCGTGTTCAACGCCGAGGGCAGACGCATGAGCAAGTCGCTCGGGACGGGCGTGGATCCGCTCGACCTCATGGAACACTACGGCGCCGACGGTATGCGCTTCGGCCTCATGCTCCAGGTCACCGGGAACCAAGACATCAAGTTCTCGGAGGACAAGCTCCTGTCGAGCCGCAACTTCGCCAACAAGATCTGGAACGCCAGCCGCTTCGTGCTCATGAACCTCGACGGCTACGAGCCCGGCGAGCCGGTCGCGGCGACCGTCGCCGACCGCTGGATCCTCTCGCGCCTTTCGGGGCTCGCCACCCGCGTGAACGAGGGCCTCGATGCCTACGAGTTCGGCGAGGTGTCTCGCGCGCTCTACGACTTCTTCTGGAGCGAGTTCTGCGACTGGTACATCGAGCTCGCCAAGCCGCGCCTCCAGGCCGGTGGCGTGCAGCGCGAGGTCGCTCAGCGCAACCTCGTCTTCGTGCTCGACCAGGCGCTGCGACTGCTTCACCCGATGATGCCGTTCGTCACCGAGGCGATCTGGCGCAACCTGCCTCATGGCTCCGACGCCGAGTCGCTCATGATCGCCCCTTGGCCGACCGCCGACTCGCTCGCCGGGTTCGCCGACGACGGCGCGGAGCGTTCGATCTCGCGTCTCATCGACGTCGTGACCGGCATCCGCGCCGTGCGCTCCCGCTACCAGCTGCCTCCTCGCCAAGGCCTCGAGGTGGTCTTCCGTACCGCCGGCGACGCCGAAAAGCAGTGGGTCGACAGCGAGTTCGGCGACATGGCCTCGCTGGCCGGGGTCAGCTCGTTCACGGCGGGTGTCGACGTCGTGAAGCCCGCGCACTCGGCGACTGTGCTGGCGGCCGGTCTCGAGGTCTACCTGCCGCTCGAGGGCCTCGTCGATTTCGAGGCGGAGGCGGCTCGCCTACGCAAAGACCGCGACAAGACCGCGACGGAGATGGAGCGGCTCGAGAAGAAGCTGTCCAACGAGGGCTTCCTCGCCAAGGCCGCCCCCGAGGTCGTCGAGAAGGACCGCGCCAAGGCTGCCGATCTCGCCGAGTCGCTGGCGCTTATCGACGCACAGCTCGCCGAACTCGCCTAGGAGGCCCTGCGTGCCAGCCGGGAGCTACGACGAAGCGCTCGAGCTCCTCGGCAGAGCACTTGCGTTCGGGATCAACCCGTCGCTGGAGGGCGTGCAGGCCCTAGTCGAGCAGCTTGGGCGGCCGCAAGATTCGTTCGCCTCGGTGCAGGTCGCCGGTACCAACGGCAAGACATCTACGGCCCGCATCACCGAGGCGCTGTTGCGCGCCGAGGGCCGGCGTACAGCGCTCTACACCAGCCCCGAGCTCGAGCGCTACCCGGAGCGCACGGAGATCGCCGGCAAGGTCGTGAGCGACGAGCGCTTCGCTCAAGCGGTGTTCGCGGCGGTCGAGGCGGGGGAGCGGCTGCGTCCCGGCTCCCTCGGGACAGCCGAAGGCTTCACGGAATTCGAGCTGCTGACCGCAGGCGCCCTGTGGCTGTTCCGGGAGGAAGCGGTCGACGTCGCCGTGCTTGAGGTCGGGCTCGGCGGCCGCTGGGACGCCACGAGTGTCGTCTCGCCCAGCGTGGCGGTCATCACCGGCATCGGTCTCGACCACATGCACATACTCGGCGACACCCTCGAGAAGATCGCCGAGGAGAAGGCAGCGATCATCAAGCCCGCGTCGGCGCCCGTGCTAGGGCCCGGCACCGAGGGGCTTGAGCACATCCTCCTCGGTCGCGCCGAATGCTGCGACACGCATGCCAGGGCGGTGCGGGCGGTCGACGCGCCGACCCCGGTCGCCGAAGAGCTCACTGTTCGCTACCGCCTACGCGCGCGCCCCGGCTCGCTTGCCGGTGCCACGCTCGTCGACGTGAGGGGCATCCACGGCGACTATCCCGCGCTCGCTATCGGCGCTCCCGCGTATCAGGCCGAAAACGTCGCTACCGCCATCGCAGCCGCAGAGGCGGCGCTCGGGCGCGAGCTCGACCTGACGGCGGCTCGGCGGGCACTGGCCGACGTGCGGCTGCCGGGACGCTTTGAGCTCGTGGGCGCCAACCCGCCGCTGGTCGTCGATGGGTCGCACAACCCGCAGGCCGCTGCGGTACTCGCGGGGGCGGTCGCCGACGCATGGCCGCAGCCCGGCAGGCGACCGGTCGTACTTCTCGGCGTGCTTGCCGACAAGGACGCGCGGGGGATCGCCGAGGCGCTGGCGCCGGTCGCTTCACGCTTCGCAGTCACTCGACCGGACTCGCAGCGCGCGCTTCCGGCGACGGAGCTGGCGCGCATCGTCGAGGAAGTGACCGGCGCTGCGCCCGCAACCTACGAGACGCTTCCGGACGCGCTGGGATCCCTTGTGGGGTCCTCGGCGGGCGGACTGGTGGTCACGGGTTCGCTGACCACGGCGGGACAGGCGCGCGCGTGGTTGCGCGGGCACAGGCAACGGCACGGTGAATAGCGCAAGTGCAACGGGAAGGTTCTGCTAGAATCCCTGCGTACCGCTCACGTAATCCCCGCGTGTGCTGAAAGGACCCCGATGGGCGACCTGCTCAACCCGATCCTGGCCAATCCGCTCTTCATCTTGGTCACACGTCTGTGCGGTCTGTTCTCTATCGTCTTCTGGCTTGCGCTCGTGTTCTGGACGTACCGCGATGCGGCTCGCCGGGGCGCGATGGCGTGGCTGTGGGCGTTCGCCGCTCTCGTCTTCCCGGTCGCCGGCTGGCT
Organism: uncultured Eubacteriales bacterium; assembly: GCA_964607705.1. Taxonomy (GTDB): domain Bacteria; phylum Actinomycetota; class Coriobacteriia; order Anaerosomatales; family PHET01; genus CAZSLI01. The sequence continues at coordinate 30,957 of CAZSLI010000012.1, read as the reverse complement.
GATCTACCTGGTCGTCCGCCCGCCGGAGTTCGTCGATGACGCTCGCGAGCGAGACCTCGAGATCCGGGCGAAGGAAGTCGCCCTCGCACGCGACTACGAGAGCTGCCCGGCGTGCTACAAACCGGTGGACAAGGACTTTCTGATCTGCCCGAACTGCATGAAGAAGCTCAAGAAGCCGTGCGTGGAATGCGGCAAGGCGCTCAAGCTCAACTGGGGCGTGTGCCCGTACTGCAAGACGAAGCAGTAGGGTAAGCCTCTCTAGCAAGGACTGAATCGGCCGCCCCGCATGCGGGGCGGTTTCGGCTATGTGAAGGAGCACCAAGCGATGCCCGAGATCACGGTCAAGCTGCCCGACGGAAGCGCGAAGCAGGTCGCCGAGGGATCGACCGTCTACGACGTCGCGTCCGCCATCGGCGCGCGTCTGGCTCAGGCGGCGCTTGCAGGGAAGGTCGACGGCAGTCTCGTCGACGTCAACTGCGTGGTCAGCGACGGCGATCAGGTCGAGATCGTCACCGACCGCAGCGTCGAGGCGCTCGACATCGTCCGCCACTCGACCGCCCACGTCATGGCCGAGGCGGTCAAGGACCTCTTCCCGCTCACGAAGTTCGGCATCGGCCCGTCGATCGACGACGGCTTCTACTACGACTTCGAGACCGAGCGCCCCTTCACCCCCGAGGACCTCGCCGCGATCGAGACCCGGATGCGCGAGATCGTCGCTCAGGAGGCGCCGTTCAATCGCGAAGTGTGGACGCGGCTCGAGGCGTGGAACAAGATGGCCGGCCAGGACTTCAAGCAGGAGCTCATCAACGAGCTTCCCGAAGACCAGACGATCACCACCTACACGCAGGGCAACTTCACCGACCTGTGCCGCGGCCCCCACGTCCCGAACACCGGCCGTCTCGGCGCATTCAAGCTCATGAAGGTCGCCGGCGCCTACTGGCGTGGTGATAGCAACCGACCGATGCTTCAGCGCATCTACGGGACCGCCTGGCTCACCCAGAAGGATCTCGACGCTTACCTCACGCGGCTTGAGGAGGCCGAGAAGCGCGACCACCGCAAGCTCGGCAAGGAGCTCGACCTGTTCAGCTTCCATGAGGTCGCCGGCGCGGGTCTCCCGCTGTATCACCCCAAGGGCGCCCGTACGCTGCGCCTCATGCAGGAGTGGCTGCGCGGCGTGCTCTACGAGCGCGGCTACGCCGAGGTCATCACCCCTCACATCTACAAGACCGACGTCTGGAAGATCAGCGGGCACTATGACTTCTATGGCGAGAACATGTACTTCTTCAACATCGATGAGGGCGAAGGCCGGGTGAACGAGTACGCCGTCAAGCCGATGAACTGCCCCGGTCATGTCATGATCTTCCAAAGCGACGTGCGCTCGTACCGCGATCTCCCGCTGCGCATGTCGGAGTTCGGCACCGTCTACCGTCACGAGCTCTCGGGCGTCGTGCACGGCCTCATGCGGGCCCGCGGCTTCACCCAGGACGACGCGCACATCTTCTGCACGCCCGAGCAGGTGCACGACGAGGTCGTCGGCATGCTCGACCTCGTCGACTACGTGATGGGCGTTTTCGGCTTCGAGTACTCGGCGGAGGTCTCGACCCGGCCGGAGAAGTCGATCGGCGAGGACGCCGACTGGGAACTCGCCACCAACGCGCTCATCGACACGCTCAAGGAGCGAGGGATCAGCTTCGACATCAACGAGGGCGACGGCGCCTTCTACGGTCCCAAGATCGACATCAAGCTGCGCGACGCGATCGGCCGCACCTGGCAGTGCTCCACGATCCAGGTGGACTTCAACTTCCCTGCACGCTTCGGCCTCACATACCGCACTGCCGAGAACTCCGAGGCGGTGCCTTTCATGCTGCACCGCACCATCCTCGGCAGCATGGAGCGGTTCTTCGGCATCCTGATCGAGCACTATGCGGGCGCATTCCCGACGTGGCTCGCGCCGGTGCAGGCGGTCATCATCCCGATCTCCGACCGGCACCTCGAGCACAGCGAGGGCGTTGCGAAGCGGCTCGCGAAGTCAGGCATCCGCGTCGAGGTCTACGACGCCAACGAGCCCATGCGCGTCAAGATCGCCAAGGCGCAGCAGCAGAAGGTGCCGTACATGCTGGTCGTGGGCGACAAGGAGATCGAGAACGACTCGGTGGGGGTCCGCGAGCGCACCGAGGGCGACATCGGCGCGATGGGCGTCGATGAGTTCGCGGCCCGCGTGAACGGAGAGCGTCCGTAGGGGTTTGCGCCGCGGCTTCTCGGCGGGTATACTTCCTGCGCTAATCGAATACCGCTAACAAGCGGGACCCCGCCCTGTGGCGAGACTGGTCCCCACCCGCGCGGCGCCTTGAGGCAGCTGCCAGGTCGATGAGAGAGTCAGACAAGGCCGTAATGGCTTTGTTTCTACGACTCGCGCTCCCGTCGGCCACGCCGTCGGGAGTTTTTTGTATCTGGAGCGGCCCTGCGGTAAGGGTCGCGTCGACAGGAAGAGGTGAGCTGCCTATCAGCAGCACGGACTACCGGATCAACGATCGGATCCGCGGCCAGAAGTGCCGACTTATCGGCGTGGACGGCAGCCAGCTCGGCATCTTCGTGACGAGCGAAGCGCTCAGGATCGCCGATGACCAGGGACTCGATCTCGTGGAGATCGCCCCCAACGCCGACCCGCCCGTCTGCAAGGTTATGGACTTCGGCAAGTACAAGTACGAACTGTCCATGAAGGAAAAGCAGGCGCGCAAGCACCAGTCGCGCGTTGAGATCAAAGAGATGAAGTTTCGGCCGAAGGTCGACAAGCACGACTACGAGACCAAGAAGAAGCACATCCTGCGCTTCCTCGATGCCGGGGCCAAGGTCAAGGTCACGATCATGTTCCGCGGCCGTGAGATGGCTCATCCAGAGCTCGGCCTGAACATCCTCGAGAAGCTCGCTGGAGAGCTCGAGGACTTGGCCATCATCGAGACGCAGCCCAAGCTCGAGGGCCGCAACATGCACATGCTGCTGGCGCCGCTCAAGAAGGCGCCGGTCAAGGATGCCAAGACCGACGAAGAGACCGCCGAGCCGGCGGCAGAGGAAGAGTAGGAGCACTAGATGCCGAAGCAGAAGACGCATAAGTCGACCGCGAAGCGGTTCCGCACCACCGGCACGGGCAAGGTCATGCGCGGCAAGGCCTTCAAGAGCCACATCCTCGAGAAGAAGTCGCCGAAGCGTAAGCGCGGCTTCCGCCAGGAGACCGAGGTCGCAGCCTGCGACACCAAGGTCATCAAGAAGAACTTGGGCCTCGGCTAGCAGCCGGGTAGACCTCGTACCTAACCCCTCAAGGAGTGATGATTAGATGCCTCGCGTAAAGCGCGCAGTCACCGCCAAGAAGAAGCGTCGTACCGTTCTCGCTAAGGCGAAGGGCTACTACGGCAATAAGAGCCGCAGCTACAAGGCCGCCAAGGAGCAGGTGCAGCACTCGCTGCAGTACGCCTACCGCGACCGCCGGAACAAGAAGCGTGAGATCCGCCGCCTGTGGATCACCCGCATCAACGCCGGCGCGCGCCTCAACGGCCTGAGCTACTCGGCGTTCATGAACGGCCTCAAGAAGGCCGGCGTGACGCTGGACCGCAAGGTGCTGTCGGATATGGCGATCAACGATCCGGCCGCCTTCGCCCAGCTCGTCGAGGTGGCCAAGAAGGCCGCTTAGTCCGAGCAGCTCGGGACAGAATGCGAATCTCGAAGGCCCCGCCACGGCGGGGCCTTCGTGCTTCTTGCCCCGGGGCGCTCGGCAAGGATGCGGGAAGGGGCGCGAAAGGCTCTCATCGTAAGGTGATCGCGGCCGGGAAGGGCCCACCGGCCGACCATTCCGAATACCGTCCACCCCTCGGCGGATGACCCCACGAGGGGAGAGCCACATGCTCAGACGAATACTGACGACCGCTGCAGGCGCGCTGCTCGCGCTCACCATAGGTGCCGCCGGCGCCTACTTCACCGCCCAGATCCAGGTGCCCGAAAATGTCATCCGCGCCGGAAACGTCATGGTGTCGGCAGAACCGACCAGCGCGGCCATCTCTGTCGACTCGCTCGCGCCCGGCCTGACCGCGACACGCGCGCTATCGGTACACAACAGCGGGACCCTGCCCACCGACATCGTGGTGACGGCAGTCAAGAAGGCCGGCATCACCGAGTTCTACGAGTCGCTCGCTTGCACCGCGACCTGCGGCGGCGTCGAACTGTACGCGGGGCCGTTGGCGCAGCTTCGAACGACGGCCCTGCGCCTGGCCCCCGGAGCTCGCGGTGAGCTGCGCTTCGAGTTGGGCCTTCCGGCCGACGCGGGGAACGCGCTTGCTGACGACTACGCGAAGGTGTCGCTGTATGTCGATGCGGAACAGGCGCACTGATGCGACAGGCCACCATCAACGTGCTCGGGTGGACCCTCGCCGCCTTGACCTGCTTTGCGCTCGTCAGGCAGTGGAGTCCGGTGCGGGTCGCCGGACGGTCTATGGAGCCGGCACTCTATGCGGGCGATCTCGTCCTGGTCGCCAGCACGCGCGACGTGCGGCGCGGCGACATCGCGCTGCTCAAGCGCCCCGGCACCGGTCCGGTGTTGCACCGGATCCGAGAGGTAGGGCAGGGTGGGGCGGTTCAGGCGCAAGGCGACGCCAATCCCGTGCCGGACTTGGCCCTGTATGCTCGGTCGTCGGTTCGTGGTCGGGTCGTGCGCGTGCTGCCCGTCGGGCGGATGCTCGCCTGGTGGCATCGCCGGTGAGGGATGCGCTACACTCTCGCCTCAACCGAACATTGAAGATGGCGATGACGGAGAGGCGCTCAGCGCATCTCGCCGAGCGACCAGAGACGGGCCCGATAGGCTGCGAGGGTCCGACGGTCGGCGCGCGAGCGGTTCACTCCACCAGCCGCGACCTGAAAGGCGATCGGCCGAGTAGGGAAGCCGGATCCCCCGATACCGGGACCGCACGGTGAGATGCCGAGCAGGTGGCTGAAGAGCTGCCGATGAGAGGACCCGCGTGCGGGTCAACCAAGGTGGTACCGCGGGAGCCGGCTCCCGTCCTTGGGCATGAGCCCAAAGACGGAGGCCGGCTTCTTTCTTGTGCCGGCGTGACGAAAGGCGTGTCAGGTTATGGGAGTCGTTGAGGAACTGCAGGAACAGCAGGCGGCCGCGCTTGCGGCGATCGACGCCGCAGCCGACCTAGCCGGTCTTGATGCCGTTCGGGTCGCGTATCTCGGCAAGAAGGGGTCGCTGACGGGCGTACTGCGCGGCCTCGGCTCCCTATCCGCCGAGGAGCGTCCGGCTGTGGGCAAGACGGCGAACGAGGTGCGCGTCGCCCTTGAGGAGGCCCTCGAAGCCCGCAAGACGGACTTGGAGGCGGTCGCGTTCAGCGCGCGCGTGGCGGCCGATGCCGTGGACGTCACGTTGCCGGGCCGGGCGCAGCCGATAGGCAGTCGCCATCTCATCAGCCGCATCACCGCCGAGATCACCGACATCTTCATCGGTCTGGGATACCAGGTCGCCGAGGGTCCAGAGGTGGAACTCGACTACTACAACTTCACGGCGCTCAACACGCCGCCCGATCACCCTGCTCGCTCGCTGGCCGATACGTTCTACGTCCGCGACCTGTCCGGTGACGAGGCGAGCGTCAAAGGAGAGAGCGACGTGCTCTTGAGAACGCAGACCTCGCCTGTCCAGGTGCGCACGATGGAGCACGGCAAGCCCCCGATCTACGTGCTGTCGCCCGGACGCGTGTATCGGCGCGACATCGCCGACCCCAGCCACCTGCCGCAGTTCACGCAGGTGGAGGGCTTGGTGGTGGACGAAGGCATTACCTTCGCGGACCTCAAGGGCACCCTCGACCACTTTGTGCGCGAGATGTTCGGCCCCGACCGCAAGACACGCTTCCGTCCGCACTTCTTCCCGTTCACCGAACCCAGCGCCGAGGTCGACGTCAGCTGCGGCATCTGCGAGGGCGTGGGCTGCCGGTTCTGCAAGAACAGCGGCTGGCTCGAGATCCTCGGCTGCGGCATGGTCGACCCGAACGTCTTCGGCTACGTGGGCATCGACTCAGAGCGCTACACGGGTTTCGCGTTCGGCATGGGGGTCGAGCGCATCGCAGCGCTCAAGTACAACGTGCCTGACTTGCGCATGCTCGTCGAAGGCGACATGCGCTTCCTCAGGCAGTTCTGACGGCCCGAGACCACGTGACGGATCCGGTGCGCGAGCGCCGTGCGAAAGGACGATAGATGCGTGTTTCGATGAAGTGGTTGTCGGAGCTGGTCGAGGTGGGCCTGTCGCCGAAGGAACTTGCCGAGCGGCTCGACATGACAGGAACAGCCGTCGAGGCGATCCTGACGATGGGAGAGGCCCTCGACGGCGTCGTCGTGGGGCAGATCGTCGAGAAGGTAAAGCATCCCGAGGCCGACAAGCTGTGGGTGACCACGGTCGACGTGGGGGACGATGAGCCGCGCCAGATCGTATGCGGCGCCCAGAACTTCGAAGCGGGCGACAAGGTGCCGGTGGCACTGGTGGGCGCGGTGCTTCCCGGAGGGTTCGAGATCAAGAAGGCCAAGCTCCGCGGCGTCGTCAGCCAAGGCATGAACTGTTCGGCACGCGAGCTGGGCATCGGCACCGACCACGAGGGTCTCCTCATCCTGCCGGCCGACGCCCCTGTGGGAGCACCCTTCGCCGAGTACCAGGGCATGAGCGACACCGTGCTGGAGCTCGAGGTCACCCCGAACCGCCCGGACTGCCTGTCGATGACCGGTGTCGCGCGCGAGGTCGGCGCCGTTCTCGGCACGCAGGTAGCGATGCCGTCGTATGCGCTGCAGGAGGGCGGGTCCCCGGCCCTCGACGCATGTTCCGTCAAGATCGAAGATGGCGACCTGTGCTCCCGCTACACCGCCCGCGTCATCCGTGGCGTGAAGATCGGCCCGTCGCCACAGTGGCTCGTCGACCGGATAGTCGCGGCCGGCGCGCGGCCTATCAACAATGTCGTGGACATCACGAACTACGTGATGTTCGAGATGGGACAGCCGCTGCACGCCTTCGACATGGACACCCTTGCGACCGACGACTCCAGCCGCGTGGCGATCACGGTCCGGAACGCTGCGGCCGGCGAGAAGCTCACTACGCTCGACGGCGTCGAGCGCGCGCTCAAGCACGACACGCTCGTCATCTGTGATCCGACAGGTCCTGTGGCGCTTGCCGGCGTCATGGGCGGCGAGGCGACCGAGGTGTCCGACGCTACAGTGAACGTACTGCTGGAGAGCGCCTGCTTCGAGCCGGCTTCCATCAGCCGGACGAGCCGGTCGCTTGGCCTCGTGAGTGAGGCGTCCATGCGATTCGAGCGGACCGTAGACCGCACGTCGTGCGCGGCGGCGTCGGACCGGGCTGCCGCGCTCATCGCCGAGATCTGCGGCGGCGAGGTCGCGCCCGGCATCGTCGACGAGTTCCCGCATCCGCTCGCGGACCTCGAGATCATCCTTCGTGCCGAGCGGATCGAACAGATCCTCGGCGTCGAACTGTCCGCCGAGGAGGTCAGCGGCACGCTCAAGCGTCTCGGCTGCTTCGTCGCACGGCACGGCGACCGCTACGAGGTCGAGGTACCGAGCTTCCGACCTGACCTGGAGCGCGAGATCGACCTTATCGAGGAGCTACTCCGCATCTGGGGCATGGAGCGCGTCGAAGCCACCCTCCCGGCTGGCCGAGGACGCATCGGCGGCCTCACGCGGGCACAGATGCTGCGCGAGCGGGCGGGCGCGACGATGCGCGCGGCCGGCCTGAACGAGACGATGACCTACGCCTTCACCGACCCCGGTGACCTGGAGCGCCTCGCCATGCCGCTCGCTGCGGATGAGCTGCAAGTGGAGCTGCTCAACCCCATGTCTGTCGAGCAGTCGGTGCTCCGGCGCACACTGCTGCCGGGCCTCCTGCGTTCGGTGAGCTACAACCAGCGCCGAGGCACCGACAACGTCCACCTGTACGAGATCGGCTCAGTCTACTGGACCGGCGAAGGTCGCAAGCAGCCCAAGGAGCGCTCCATGCTCGGCGGAGTGATGGCTGGCTCGTGGAGCCCGCCGGCCTGGAACCAGCAGGCCACGCAGCTCGACTTCTTCGACGGCAAGGGTGTGATCGAGCTTCTGGCTCGGGAGTTCGCGCTCGATCGCTTCAAGGTGCGCGCCGCCGATCTTGGTTGGCTTCAGCCGGGGCGCGCGGCCGAGGTACTCATCGGCGGTGACGTCGTTGGGTGGCTCGGCGAGGTGCATCCTGCTGTTCTCGAGCGCTTCGAGGCGGAGGCGCCGGTGGTGGCGTTCGAAGTCGACCTGTCCCGGCTCATGCGCGCCGCGCGCGACGCGAGGCCGTTTGTCGACGTGCCACGGCACCCGGCCGTCGAGCTCGACATCGCCATCGTCGTTCCCGAGGAGGTTACGTCCGAGCGCATCGAGCAGGCGCTACGCTCCGCCGGTGGCAAGCTGCTAGCCGGCGTGCGGCTCTTCGATGTCTACCGCGGGCCAGGAGTGGGCGAGGGCATGAAGTCGATGGCGTACGCGCTCGAGTACCGCGCTCCCGATCGCACCCTCTCGGCTGCGGAGGTCGAGTCGGCGCACGAGAAGCTCGTGCGCAAGGTCCTCGGCGCCACCGGGGGGGAGCTGCGGAGCTAGCGCCGCCACTCACACATGCGTGGACGCGGGCGGGGTAGACTCATGAGAGTGCCCCGCCCTGCGTGTTCCGTGAGGCGAATGCTTCGCAAATGCAAATCGTGCAGCGTGCATCGACGATAGAAGCGTATGCAGTCTTGACCTATATGCGTAAAGTTGCATAGAATGCCGTCCCAATACCGGTCTTCTACTGCAGGGGGTCTCGTGACAAAGGTCGCCGTCGTCGGTGCCGCCGGATACGCGGGCATCGAGGCCGCCCGGTGGGTGCTCGGGCATCCTCGGCTCGAACTGTCGGCGGCCACGTCGGCTGCTGATGCCGGACGCCCGCTCGCCGACCTGTACCCTGCCCTCGCTGGGGCAACGGACCTCGCATTCTCAGAGCCGGACGTCGCGCGCATCGCGGACGCGGCCGAGGTTGCGCTGCTCGCCGTCCCGCACACGGCGGCGATGGCCATGGCGCAGGACCTCCTCGACCGGGGTGTCACGGTGATCGACCTGTCGGCGGACTTCCGGCTGCTGGACCCGGCCGTCTACGAAGCCTGGTACGACGTGCCGCACTCCGCCTCGCATCTCCTGCCTGAAGCGGTCTACGGGCTTCCCGAGCTTGATCGGACCCGCCTCGCGGGTGCTCGGCTCGTCGCCTGTCCGGGCTGCTACCCGACCGCTTCGTTGCTGGCGGCGCTGCCCGCACTCGAGAGCGGTCCCGCGGTCGGCGTACGCGTGGTGGTCGACGCGAAGTCCGGCGTCTCAGGTGCCGGCCGCAGTGCAAGCGCAAGCACGCACTTCTGCTCGGCGAACGAGTCGATGACGCCGTACAAGGTCGGGGCCCATCGACACACTCCGGAGATCGAGCAGGCCTTCGCTACTGCCGCCGGACGCGAGTTCTCGGTCATCTTCACACCGCACCTCGCGCCCATGACGCGGGGGCTGCTCTCGACCGTCTACATCGACGTCGAAGAGGGCTTCACCGCCGAGGACGCCGTGGCCCTGTATCGCGGCCGCTACCACGCTGAGCCCTTCGTACACGTGCATGAGCTCGGCAGTTGGCCGTCGACCGCGGAGGTCGAGGGCTCCAACCGCGCGAGCGTGGGCGTGACCGTCGATGAGCGCACCAACACGCTCGTGGCCGCGTGCGTCATCGACAACCTCGGCAAGGGAGCGGCCGGTCAGGCCATCCAGTGCCTCAATGCGGTGCTCGGCTATCCGGAGACCGAAGGTCTCCTCGTGCCCGGGGCGGTGGTCTAGGTGCCGCTCTCACCTGCATCCGGTTTCGCGTTCGCGGAAGGCGGCGTGGTCGCCCCTCGGGGTTTCTCCTGCGCCGGTATCCACTGCGGCTTGAAGCCCGAGGGTCGCCGCGACCTGGCTCTCGTGGTCGCCGAGGAGCCCGCACGCGCCGCAGCGGTGTTCACGACCAACAAAGTGGCCGCCGCTCCCGTGCAGGTCTCGCGCAGGCACATCGCCGGTGGCGTGTGCCGGGCGGTCATCATCAACGCCGGCAACGCGAACGCGTGCACCGGCACCCAAGGCGAGCACGACGCGCGAGCCACGGCCGTGGCGCTGGCTGAGACGCTCGGATGCGCGTCCGAGCACGTAGTCGTCTGCTCGACGGGCGTCATCGGCGTGCCGCTACCGCTCTCGACCGTGCTCGACGGCATAAGCGAGGCGGTCGACTCGCTCGACAACGCGAGTGGTGACTCGGCGGCACAGGCCATCATGACCACGGACACATTCGCCAAGCAGTCGGCAGTGTCGTTTGAGCTCGACAACCGGCGGTTCGCCGTGGGCGGCATGGCCAAGGGGAGCGGCATGATCGCGCCGAACATGGCGACGATGCTCGGCGTGCTCACGACCGACGCGCCGCTCACCTCCGCCGCATGCGATACGGCACTCAAGACCGCAGTGGCCACTACCTTCAACCGGGTCAGCGTGGACAGCGACACTTCCACCAACGACACCGTGGTCCTCATGGCGAGCGGGGCCGCCGGCGGTCCGGACATCGACATGGACTCGCCCGAGTACCCGGCGATAGCCGAGGCGATCCGCGTGGTCGCCGAAGAGCTGTCGCGCATGCTCGCACGCGATGGCGAGGGCGCTACCAAGCTCGTCACAGTCACTGTCACCGGCGCGGCGAGCGAATCCGACGCCGAGAAGGCCGCGCGCGCGGTGGCCGATTCGCCTCTGGTGAAGACGGCGTTGTTCGGGCGCGACGCGAACTGGGGCCGGGTCGCGATGGCGGTCGGCAAGTCGGGCGCCGAGCTCTCGCTCGACGCGCTGCGCATCGTCTTCGCCGGTATCGAGGTCTGCGACGGAGGGACGGCGGTGCCGTTCGACGAGGACGAGGCGCTTGAGGCGCTCTCCGCGAGCGAGGTCTCGATCGAGGTCGACCTCGGCGTCGGCGAGTCCTCGGCGACGATGTTGACCTGCGACTTCTCGTACGAGTACGTGCGCATCAACGGCGAGTACCGAAGCTAGCGGCCCGCGCTCAGGCGCCATCGGCCGCCAGCCCGCACCAATCGCCCGTTCTCCAGCGCGCATCTCGGCGCCGTATCGGAAGGAAGCCCGCATGAACGACGTTCTGAGCAAGGCCAACACACTGATGGAGGCGCTGCCCTGGATCAAGCATGCCTGGGGTCGCACCGTCGTGATCAAGTACGGCGGTGCTGCGATGACGGACCCCGCGCTGCGCGACAAGGTGGCCGCCGACATCGTGCTGATGAAGCTCGTCGGCGTGAACCCTGTGGTGGTACACGGCGGCGGCCCCGACATCACGAGCTACATGGAGCGACTCGACCTCCCTGTCGAGTTCTACGACGGCCTCCGCGTGACGAGCGACGAGGCCATGGAGGTCGTGCGCATGGTGCTCGTCGGCAAGGTGAACAAGGAGCTCGTGGGAGCCATCAACGCGCATGGGCGCCTCGCCGTGGGCATGTCAGGGGAGGACGGCAATCTCGTGCAGGCGACCGCCAAGGATCCGCGCCTCGGGCGCGTCGGGACGGTGACGAACATCGATACCACCGTGCTCGACAACCTGATCGAGGACGGTTTCGTCCCCGTGGTGGCGACGGTCGCCGCCGGTGATGATGGCGGACCCTTCAACGTGAACGCCGACCTGGTCGCGGGCGAGATCGCGTCCGCCCTCGGGGCCGACAAGGTCATCTTCCTCACGGATGTCGACGGCCTCTACCGCGACTTCTCGGACAAGGACTCGCTCATCAGCGTCCTCTCGACCGACGACGCCGAGCAGATGATCGCGAGCGACACGCTCGAGGGCGGCATGGTGCCCAAGGTCGCCGCCTGCGTGGGCGCTCTACGCTCGGGTGTGCGCCGCGCTCACATCCTGAACGGCACCGTCGAGCATGCCGTGCTGCTGGAGGTCTATACCGACGAGGGCGTGGGCACCATGATCGCCGATGACCTCGGCCTGGAGGTGTCCTAGCATGGGCGCCGCATTCGAGGCAGCCATGGCGGCCGACGCGCAGTGCGTCATGTCGACATTCGCCCGCAAGCCGGTCATGTTCGTGCGGGGCGAGGGCATGCACCTGTTCGACGACGACGGTCGCGACTACCTCGACTTCGTCTCGGGCATCGGCGCCGTCAATCTGGGCCACGCTCATCCGGCGGTCACAGCGGCGGTCGCCGAGCAGTCCGCAAAGCTCGTCCACGTCAGCAACCTCTTCTATGTCGAGCATCGGTCGGAGCTGGCCTGCGATGTCGTCCGGCTCCTCGGCGGCGGCATGAAGGTCTTCTTCGCGAATTCGGGTGCCGAGGCCAACGAGGGGGCGTTCAAGCTCGCGCGCAAGTGGGCGGGAGAGGCGAAGCCCGGAGCGTACAAAGTCGTCACGGCCCTCAAGTCGTTCCACGGCCGCACCCTCGCCACTCTTGCGGCGACCGGCCAGCCCAGCAAGCAGGAGGCATTCGCACCGCTTCCCGCCGGCTTCGAGCATGTTGCCTTCAACGACCTTGACGCGCTCGACGCGATGCTGGATGACACCGTGGCGGCCGTGATGCTCGAAGTGGTGCAGGGCGAAGGCGGCGTGTGGATTGCAGACCCGAGCTACCTGCTCGGCGTTCAGCGCCTCTGCCGTGAACGCAACGTGCTGTTCATGCTCGACGAGGTCCAGACGGGGTTCTTTCGCACTGGTCCGGCCTTCGCCCACCAGGCATTCGGCCTCACCCCGGACGTCGTGACCATTGCAAAGGCGATGGCGAATGGACTGCCTATCGGCGGCATCGTCGCACGTGACGAGGTTGCTGCGGCGTTCAAGCCGGGCGACCACGGCTCCACTTTCGCGGGGGGCCCGGTGGTCTGCGCGGCCGGCCGGGCCACGATTGCGGCTCTCGAGTCAGAGCGCCTAGGCGACAACGCATCGGTCGCGGGCGAGTACCTGGTCTCGTGCCTCACCGCTCTCGCCGAGTCGACGGGGGCGATCAACGACATCCGTGCCGCCGGTCTCATGTGCGGCGTGAGCCTGAAGCAGCCCGTTGCAATGCAAGTGGCCGCGCTGCTTCTTGAGCGTGGAGTCGTCGTTAATCACATTGGGGCGGATATTTTGCGTTTTCTGCCTCCTCTCGTGTGTGCGCGCCCCGACATTGATACACTCTGCGAGATGCTTTCGGGCGCAATCGAGGAGGTCTCAGCGGGATGAACAACGAAGTCTTCAAGGGGCGGGACTTTCTACGGATAGACGACTTCACCCCCGGCGAGATCGCCCGTGTGCTCGACGTGGCGAGCGCCCAGAAGGCCGGATGGTCGCGCGGTCAGCGCACGGCGCCGCTGGCCCACAAGGCGGTCGCCGTTGTTCTGCAGAAGCCGTCGATGCGCACGCGTATCAGCTTCGAGATCGCGTGCGCCAGGCTCGGGGCCCATCCTGTGATCATGAGCGGGCCCGATGGCGCGTTCTCCCGCGGTGAAAGCGTGTACGACACCGCGAAGGTCATGGAGCGCTACGTCGACGCCATCGTCTGCCGTACCTACGAGCAGTCGGTGCTCGATGAACTCGCCGCCGCCGCATCCGTGCCGGTCATCAACGCGCTCACCGACGAGCACCATCCCTGCCAGGGGCTCGCTGATCTGCTGACGATCAAGGAGCGCTTCGGTCAGCTCGCGGGCGTTCGCTTTACGTACGTGGGCGACGGCAACAACATGGCGCACACCTACCTGCTCGGGGGCGCGCTCGTGGGCATGCACGTCACTATCGCCTCGCCTGAGGGCTACCTCCCCGACACCGCCATCGTCGCCAAGGCGCAGCAGATCGCCGAGGAGACCGGCGCCCGCATCGCGGTCACCTCGGACCCGCAGGCGGCAGTCGCCGGGGTCGACGTGGTCGCCGCTGACACGTGGGCATCGATGGGCCAGGAGGGGGAGCATGGCGAGCGGGTATCGGCGTTCGTCCCCTTCCGGGTGGACGAGGCGCTCATGGCGCAGGCAAGCATGAATGCGGCTTTCCTCCACTGCCTCCCGGCACACCGAGGCGAGGAAGTCACCAACGAGGTGATCGACGGCCCGCACTCTGTCGTCTTTGACGAGGCCGAGAACCGCCTCCATGCACAAAAGGCCCTGCTGTCGCTCGTTCTTGCCTAGCGACCGCACGAGAAGGAACGGAAACGACCATGAGGAAGCGGCAGCTTCGCCAGGACGCTATCAGGCGCGTCGTCCGAGCCGAGCGCATCAAGACGCAGCGGGCTCTCGTCGACCGGCTCAAGCAGCAGGGATTCGACTGCACGCAGGCCACCGTATCGCGTGACATCACCGAGATGGGGCTACGCAAGCTGCCTGAGGGCATGTACGTGCTCGCCGAGGACCTGCACCTGCAGCGCATGGTCAACGACCTCGTCAAGGACGTGAAGCGCTCCGGCAATCTCGTGCTCGTGAAGGCCCAGTCAGGTACCGCTCCCGGTGTGGCCGCTGCGCTCGACGCCGCCGAGCTCGAAGGCATCCTCGGCAGCGTGTCCGGTGACGACACGATCCTCGTGGTCGTCGAGAGCGAAGGGCATGGGGACGCCCTAGTCGAGACGCTCGACAAATTCCGCGGCGCTCGCTAGCGCCACCGCACGACGCAACTACGAAAGGGAAGCACATGGCTCGCGACAAGTGTCTGTTGGCGTACTCGGGAGGGCTCGATACCTCGGTCGCCATCCGCTGGATACAGGAGAACTACGACCTCGACGTCATCGCGCTCGTCGTCGATGTGGGGCAGGAGCGCCAGGACCTCGAGTTCGTGCGCAGCAAGGCCATCGGCATCGGCGCGATCGAATCGATCTGCAAAGACGTCCGCGAGGAGTACGTCGAGGAGTTCCTCGCCAAGGCGCTCAAGGCCAACGCGCTGTATGAGAACAAGTACCCGCTCCTTTCGGCGATGAGCCGCCCGATCATCGTCAAGCATCTGGTCCAGGAGGCGCACCGCCACGGCGCCAAGTACATCGCCCATGGGTGTACCGGCAAAGGTAACGACCAGGTCCGGTTTGAGGTGGGCATCGCCGCCCTCGATCCCGATATCCAAGTACTCGCGCCCGTCCGCGAGTGGGAACTCAAGACTCGCGAGCAGGAGATGGTGTGGGCCGAGGAGCGCGGCATCCCGGTTCCCACCACCAAGGACAACCCGTACTCGATCGACGACAACCTGTGGGGCCGCGCCATCGAGTGCGGCGTGCTCGAGGATCCATGGGTCGAGCCGCCCGCGGACATCTACACGCTCACGAGCGACGCCCGCACCGACGCGTGCACGAACGAACCCGAGTATGCGGTCATCAGCTTCGAGCAGGGTCTGCCGGTCGCCTTCAACGAGGAGCCGTGCAGCTTCCACGAGATCATCAACAAGATGAACGACATCGCGGGTCGCCACGGCTTCGGCCGCATCGACATGATCGAGAACCGCCTCATCGGCGTGAAGTCGCGCGAGATCTACGAGGTTCCGGGCGCACTCGCGCTCATCACCGCACACAAGGCGCTCGAGGATCTGTGTCTCGAGCGCGAGGTGCTCCACTACAAACTCGGCGTCGAGCAGAAGTGGGCCGACCTCGTCTACAACGGTATGTGGTTCTCGCCGCTCAAGGAGGCCCTCGACGGCTTCATCGAGACGACCCAGCAACTGGTCAGCGGTGACGTGAGACTGCGCTTCTTCAAGGGCAGTTGCGTCACCGTCGGCCGCCGTTCGCCGTACTCGCTCTACGACTACAACCTTGCGACCTACGACGAGGCCGACACGTTCGACCACAAGGCCGCTAAGGGCTTCATCGACCTGCACGGCCTGCCCGTGAAGGTGTGGGCCCGCCAGCGCCGCAAGTCCGGCAAGGAAGGCGAGGTCTAGCACATGTCGCTCGGCGGCGGCGAGATCATTGTGCTCTTCCTGCTCGTGCTGGTGCTCTTCGGGCCGGCGCTGGTCGCCTTCTGGCTGGGCTACACGCTCGGCCGCCGGCGCACCACCGAAGCGCCGTCGCCTGCGTCCGCCGAGATCACCCCTGCCGCGGAGCCACACGCCGAGGACACCAAGTCCCCGGCCGCGTCCATCGCGCCTGCGCCTGCGTCTGCGCCTGCGCCCGCCCGACCCGAGGAGCCCACCGATGACTGACGCGAAGACACCCTGGGGCGGCCGGTTCGAGAAGTCGCCCGGCAAGTTCCTGCAGGAGTTCGGCGCGTCGCTGCCCGTGGACAAGCGCATGTGGGCCGAGGACATCCGCGGCTCCATCGCGCACGCCCGTATGCTCGCGAAGCAGGGCGTCATCACCTCGACCGACGCCGACTTCATCGAGGCGGGGCTCTCGGAGATCTATCGCCAGATCAAGGCGGGGGAGTTCGAGTGGCAGATCGCGGATGAAGACGTCCACATGGCCATCGAACGCGTACTGACCGAGCGCGTCGGCCCCGCGGGTGCACGGCTTCACACGGCCCGCAGCCGCAACGACCAAGTCGCCACCGACACGCGCCTGTACGCGAAGACGGCCGCCGCCGACCTCGCGCACCGCGTCATCGGCGTGCGCCGCGTACTGCTAAGGCTCGCCGCCGACAACATGGGCGTCGTCATGCCGGGCTACACGCACCTCCAGAAGGCGCAGCCGGTCCTGTTCAGCCACCACATGCTCGCAT
This sequence comes from uncultured Eubacteriales bacterium, assembly GCA_964607705.1. Taxonomy (GTDB): domain Bacteria; phylum Actinomycetota; class Coriobacteriia; order Anaerosomatales; family PHET01; genus CAZSLI01. Next base: position 14,225 of record CAZSLI010000012.1, on the reverse strand, counting down.
ATGCGTGGATGCTCACGCGGGACTTCACGCGCCTGCGCCATGCCTTCGAGGCCGCCGACGTGCTTCCTCTCGGAAGCGCTGCTCTCGCCGGCACCACCTTCGACCTCGACCGCGAGTACGTCGCGGACCGCCTGGGCTTCTCGGCGGTGTCCGAGAACTCGCTCGACGCCGTCTCCGACCGCGACTTCCTGCTCGACCTCGTCTACGCGTGCGCTGTCTGCCAGACGCACCTCTCGCGCCTCGCCGAGGAGCTCATCCTCTGGTCCACCGAGGAGTTCGGCTTTGTGACCATGGACGACGAGTTCTCGACCGGCTCGAGCATCATGCCGCAGAAGAAGAACCCAGACTTCGCCGAGCTCGTCCGCGGCAAGACCGGGCGCGTCGTGGGTGACCTCACCGGCCTGCTCGTCACGCTCAAGGGCCTGCCGCTCGCGTACAACAAGGACATGCAGGAGGACAAGGAGGGCGCGTTCGACGCGATCGACACCCTCGCGTCCTCGCTGCGCGCCATGGCCGGCATGCTCGACTCCATGCGCGTGAACGCCGACGCCATGCGCCAGGGCGCACTCGGCGGCTTCATGGCCGCCACTGACCTTGCGGACTACTTGGTCGGCAAGGGCATGCCCTTCCGGGAGGCTCACGAGGTCGTGGGCCGGCTCGTCCTCCAACTCGAGCGCGACGGCCGCACGCTGCAGGAGCTGACACCCGCCGAGTACGCCGCACATGCCAAGGAGTTCGGCCCCGACGTGCTCGAAGCCGTCGACGTCGACCGCGTAGTGGAACGCCGTCGGAGCGCCGGCGGGACCGGTCACTCGGCAGTCGACGCGCAGCTCGTGGCGGCTCACGACGCGCTCGCAGCCGACGAGACCTGGCTGGAGTCGGCGGGAGTCTAGACCGCAGGCCTCCGGGTAGCGGCGAAGGGCTCGGGTACACTCGGCACATGCCGGCCTACGACAACACAGCCATCGCGGCCAAGCTCGACCTCTACGCGGACCTGCTCGAGTTGTCGGGTGCCGACCGGTACCGCTTCCTCAGCTACCGCAAGGCTTCGAGCGCGCTGCGCGCCTGGCCCGAGCAGGCTGACACACTCTCGGCAGAGAACCGCCTGACGGATATACCGTCAGTAGGCGCGAAGATGGCGGGCCTGATCGCGCAGATCCTCGCCACCGGCACGTTCGCCGACCTCGACGAGCTGAGTGCCCGCGTGCCGCCTGGACTCGCGCGGGTCATGCAGGTGCCGGGGGTCGGGCCTAGGCGCGCGATGCAGCTGCACGACAAGCTCGGCGTGCAGAGCGTCGACGATCTCGAGGCCGCGCTCGCCGACGGCCGGGTCGAGCGCCTGGGCGGCTTCGGCTCCAAGACCGCCGAGAAGATCGCCGCCTCGATCACCTCGGTCAAGCGTCACGCCGAACGGCGCACGCTCGCCGAGGCACTGCCCGTCGCCGAGGCGCTCCAGCGAGACCTGACGGCGTTGCCCGCCGTCGAGGAGGCCGTGATAGCGGGATCGGTCCGCCGTCGGCAGGAGACCGTGGGCAACATTGATCTCGTCGTGTCCGCTCGCGACCTGCCGAGCGCACTCGAGCAGGCGGAGTCGCTGCCTGCCGTCGAGCGTGTGCTCGAGAGAGGCCCCGACCTCCTCACGCTCGAACTCCACGACGGCATGCGCGTCGATGTGCGTTTCGTCGCTCCCGGGATCCTCGGCTCGGCCACGGCCCACTGGACCGGCAGCATCGCGTTCAACGAGGCGCTCGCGGCGCTCCCGATCACCCAAATCCCCGCCGAGGACGAGCGCGCGTACTTCGAGTCCATCGGCCTCCCGTACCTGCCGCCGGAGATCCGAGACGATGCTGGCATCATCGTCGCCGCCAGGAGCGGAAGCGTGCCCGACGTCATCTCGCTCGACGACGTCCTCGGCGACCTGCAGAGCCACTCCACGTTCACCGACGGCAAGTCGTCCCTCGAGGCCAACCGGGCGGTGGCCGCGGAGCTCGGCTACCAGTACATCGCGGCGACCGATCACGCCTACAACCTGCGCATGGTGGGTGGCCTGGAGCTCGAGTCGCTCGAGCGCCAGTGGGCCGAGATCGACGAGCTCAACGCGCGGGGAGATGGCCCACGTATCCTCAAGGGCATCGAGCTCAACGTGGCGGACGACGGCTCGGTGGACTACGACGACGAAGTGCTCGCGCGATTCGAGATCGTCTTGGCCTCGCTCCACTCGGGCTGGGACCAGGACGCCGCTACGGTGACCCGCCGGATGCTGCGCGCCATCCAGCACCCGCTAGTGGATATCGTCGCCCACCCTACGGGCCGCATTCTCGGCAGGCGGGACCCTATGGCGCTCGACATGGACGAGGTCCTTGCGGCAGCGGGCGAGACGGGCACGATCATGGAGATCAACAGCTATCCGGACCGACTCGACCTGTCCGACCGACACATCAAGCTTGCCCGCACCTATGGAGTGCGCTTCTCGCTGGGCACGGACGCGCATGCGGCGAACCAGCTTCGCTACATGCCCTTCGGCGTGGCTCAGGCTCGCCGAGGACTCGTGACGGCCGACGAGCTCATCAATGCGCAGCCGTGGCACATCGCAAGGACCTGGCTCAAGCGTGCTCGTTCCGCGAATTCGCCCTGAAGGGCGTGGCCGACTCTCATCCTGTGAGCGACATGCCCAACAGGTGGTACGCGATGATGGCCACGTAGAGGAACAGCGTGCCTACCGCGACGCCGAGCACTGCACGGTGGTTCCGGCCGCGCCAGACACCCCACGACACGATCAGCATCGCACCGGTCTTGAACAGCCACGCCCTTCCCGTGCCCTTTGCGAAGAGCTCCGCGAGCAGCGGGTTTCCCTCAGCCGACATGCCTGCCTGCAGCTGCAGGTACGTGAACGCGAAGTCGAGCGTCGAGAGCGCGTTCACCAGCACGAGTACGCCGAGAAGCAGTGCCGGATCGTCCCGTAGTGCGCCGGTGAATCGGTAGTGGACACGTCGGTCGAAGCCCGAGCGGCGTTCGGGGTTGCGGAATGACTGCCGAGATCGGCGCTCAAGTCCCCGCCGGTCCAACTCCGCCCGGTCGACGCCGACAAGGTCGTCGACCATCGCGTCTGATGCGTTGGCTGTGGCAGGCACTGTGGCGACCCCTTCCGTTTGCTAGCATTGCCCGCATGACCTGTTCCAGTGATACCCGTGCCGAGGAGCTCGGCGATCAGATCCCTCACGCGTTCTTCGAACGGAGCCCGCTCGAAGTGGCGCCTGACCTCATCGGCTGCGTCCTGGCGAGCCGGGTGGATGGCCTCCTCACCACTGGCCGGATAGTCGAGACCGAGGCGTACCTCGGCTCAGACGATCCGGGTAGCCACGCTGCGACGCATGGCATCACCAAGCGCAACGCGGTCATGTATGGGGCTCCGGGCAGCGTCTACGTTTACTTCACCTACGGCAACCACTTCATGATCAATCTGGTGTGCGACCCCGAGGGCACGGCAGGAGCGGTCCTGGTGCGCGCTCTCGAGCCGCTGCACGGCGTCGACGTGATGACCGCGCGTCGCCACGGAAGGCCGCTCGTCGAGCTGTGCAGCGGTCCCGGGCGACTCGCGCAGGCGCTGGGTGTCGACCTCGCCGACAACGGCACGCTGCTCGGCAGAGGACGCCTGTCCGTGTATGCTGGCATGCGTCCTCGGCTGGGGGAGCCGCAGGTCACAGGTAGAGTGGGGCTGAGCAGGGGCCACGAGCTCCTATACCGCTACTTCGAAGCGGGAAACAAGTACGTGTCGCGCGGGCGAACAGGGCCCGCTGCCAAGACGAGGCGGGCCGGCGGGCCTGCCGGAGGGAGTGTCACGTGAAGCTGGGCGAGATCTATTCGACGTGCATCGAGACCGGTATCAGGAACGATGCGCGAGGACGCGCCGAGGTGGAGCGCACGCTTGACGAAGCCCGCAAGGCGTACGACAAGCTCGACGATGCCGATAAGGACTTCTTCGACACTCAGAAACTGACGAACCCGTACAGCGATACGCGGGTTTGCGTTGGCGACCTTGATCAGGAGATCCGCGGCCTGCTGGTTGGCGTGGACATGGAGGTGGGTGAGGTGCTGCTCGCCGATCGTCTGCGCGAGAAGGGTGCCGCGATCGACCTCATCTTCGCGCATCACCCGGAGGGGCCGGGATATGCGAACCTTCACGAGGTCATGTACATGCAGGCCGACCTCTGGGCTGCACAGGGCGTCTCCATCGCGGCCGCCGATCAGCTCATAGCGCCGCGCGCCGAGGAGATCCGCCGTCGCATCATGCCGGTGAACCACTACCGCGCCATCGACGCCGCCCGTCTCCTAGGGCTTGCGTCGCTCTCGTGCCACACCCCCGCCGACAACTCGGTGAACACCTTCGTGCAGGAGTTCCTCGACGAGGCGAAGCCCGCGACGCTCGACGAGGTGGTCAAGGCGCTCCGGACGATCCCTGAGTACGCCGACGGCGCCCGCAAAGGCTACGGACCCGTGGTCATCGTCGGCTCCGGCTCCGCCCGTCCCGGACGCATCGTCGTCGACATGACGGGCGGCACCGAAGGCCCCAAGGAGGCCCTCGACCGACTATCGGCCGCGGGTGTCGGGACGCTCGTGGGCATGCACTACTCCGAGGAGCACAAGAAGCACGCCGAAGAACTGAAGCTCAACCTGGTCATCGCCGGTCATATCTCGAGCGACGTGCTCGGCATGAATCTGGTGCTCGATGCCATCGAGAAGCTCGGACCGATCGAGATCCACTGTGCGAGTGGCATGGTCAGGGTCAAGCGCTCGTAAGCGACCAGGAACACGCGCGATGAAGAGAGGCCCCGTCCACCGGACGGGGCCTCTCTCATATTCGTCTAAGGCGTCACTGTGCCGCTGGTATCTGGCGGCGGAGGGGGAGGAGGTGGTGGATTCCCGCCACCGCCGTCACCGCCACCGTTGCCGCCCTTTCCACCGCCACCGCCGCCACCGGTGCCACCCGTGGATCCCGAGCCGGTGCCGCCCGTCCGCGACTTCACCTTCTCGGTCGCCTCTTTGCCCTGCGGGATGTTGAAGCGCGAGGCGTTGTACTTGGGGGGCGGCGCCGTCTTGAACGAGAGCGCCGGCTTGGCGCGTAGCGCCTTGCGCATGTAGTCGGCCCAGATGGGAGCGCATACGGTACCGCCGAACGCCCGCGCGCCGTTGACGTAGATCGTCTGCTCCTTGCGATGGCCGACCCAGACAGCGGTGACAAGGTCAGGCGTGTAGCCGACGAACCAGACGTCGCGATGGTCTTGGCTCGTGCCTGTCTTGCCCGCAGCCGGGCGACCGATGTTGGCCCGAGTCGCCGTGCCTGCGGTGATGACTCCCCGAAGGATGTCGGTTGCGGCCCACGCGATCGAAGGCTTGATGGCCTGTTCGCCGTCGGGGGTCGCTTCGAAGAGGACCTTCCCGTTGCGGTCCTCGACCTTGGTGACGAACACCGGCTCGAAGTGCGTGCCGTTGTTGGCCAGCGTCCCGTAGGCTGAGGCCATCTCCAGAGGCGTCACGTTCTGCGCGCCCAGTGCGATGGATGGGTACGGTGAGAGCGGCGACTCGATACCCATGCGCTTCGCCGTCCGCACGATCTTGCGCGCACCGATCCCCCATGCCACTCGAGCGAACACCGTGTTCACCGACAACTGGGTCGCGCGCTCGAGCGTCATGGCTCCGCGGCCGCTGCCCTCGCTGTTCGACACGCGCCAAGGCTTGGGCTTCGTCGGTATGTACGCCGGCGATGAGGAGTCGATCCGGTAGTAGGGCGGCATGCCCTCCTGGAGCGCCGTCACCAGCGTGAACGTCTTGAACGACGACCCTGGCTGCCTATGCCCCTGCGTCGCGATGTTGAACTTGTTCTTGTGATAGTTGCGGCCGCCTACCAGCGCTTTGACGTATCCGTTCCTCGGGTCGAGCGACACGAGGGCGCCTTCGGGACCGGTTCGCGGCACGCCGTTCTTAACCGCCGACTCCGCGTATCCCTGGAGACGAGTGTCCAACGCGGTAGTGACCTTCAGGCCGCCTTGGAAGACGACTCCCTCGCTGAACTGAGCCTGGAGAAGCTTCTTGACGTGCGCCACGTAGTAGGGCGCTTGGTAGATGCCGTCCTCCGGCTCCTTCGCGCGCTTGAGCTTCAGCGGTTCCGCCACAGCCGTCTGGTACTGCTCCTGCGTGATGTAGCCGTTGACGAGCATGCGCGCCAGCACCTGGTCGCGACGCTTGACCGCGGCCTCGGGGTTCTCGTACGGGCTCAGTCGGCTCGGCTGCTGAGGCAGACCCGCAAGCAATGCGGCCTCGGCGAGTGTCAGCTTCGAAGCCGGCTTCGAGAAGAAGGTCCTTGAAGCGGCCTGCGCCCCGTACGCGCCCTCGCCGAAGTAGATCGCGTTGAGGTACATCTCGAGGATCTGCTGCTTGTCGTAGCGCTTTTCGAGCTCCATCGCGAGGTAGGCCTCACGGATCTTGCGCGCAAGCGAGATGTCCGTGCGCTCGTCGAGCAGGATCGTATTGCGTATGTACTGCTGCGTGATGGTCGACGCGCCTTCGCCGGCAAGGTCACCCGAGGTCAGGTTCTTGACCACGGCCCGGCCGATGCCGGCGATGTCGACTCCGTTGTGCTGGTAGAAGCGTTCGTCCTCGATGGCCACGACGGCGTTGGGCAGGTCACTCGCCATCTTGGAGATCGGTATGACTTCGCGGTTCTCAAGATAGAGGCGCGCGAGCAACTTCCCATCGGCCGAGTAGATCCTCGTCGCCTGGGCCACGTCGAACGCGCCCGGCGCATTGGGATCGGGAAGGTTCTTGAGCCAGCTGGAGATGGTCGCTGCACCGGCGGCGGCCGTCAGGCCACCCACGATGAGAAGCGAGATGAAGATGAGAGCCAGTATCTGGACGACGAGAACGACGCGACGACTCTGTCGCTTCCGTTCCAGCCGGCGATTGCGTGCAGACATGCTCCTCCGAGCGTCGTATTACACCAATGCTACATTGTCCCCTGCTGACGCATAACCCGTACCAGTGATACAGGGATAAGTAACCGCATCGTTGCTCCAGGGAAAATCACCGCCAATGTCACTCACTGAACGCCATCATCCCGAGCTCCTAGCGCCTGCGGGCGGGATGCAGTCCCTCCGGGCCGCCGTCGCATCGGGCGCCGATGCCGTCTATCTCGGCATGGGCGAACTGAATGCACGACGCGGCGCCGAGAACTTCACTCCTGAGACGCTTGCCGAGGCGTGCCGGTTCGCGCACCTCCGGGGAGTCAGAGTCTTTCTCACAGCCAACGTCGTGGTGCTCCCCGATGAACTGGAGGACGCCGTCGAGCTGGTAGGCGCCGCGTGGCAAGCCGGCGTGGACGCCGTCATCGTGCAAGACCTCGGGCTCGTCCGCGCGATCCGCCAGGCCCTTCCCCAAGTACGCCTCCACGCCTCGACACAGATCGACACGCACTCCTCGGCGACCGTCGCGGCGCTGGCGGAGCTGGGCTTCTGCCGCATCACGCTCGCGCGTGAGACCTCGATCGAGGAGATCGGTGCGCTGGTGGAGGCCGGCAAGTCGCGTGGCGTTGAGATCGAGTCGTTCGTTCATGGCGCGCTCTGCATCTGCTACTCGGGACAGTGTCTGCTCTCATCGATGATCGGTGGTCGATCGGCGAACCGCGGAAGGTGCGCGCAGCCGTGCCGGTTGCCCTATGAACTGCTCGATGAGGCTGGTTCGGTGCTCGGTGACGTGGGGGCGCACCTGCTGTCTCCTAAGGACCTGGCAGGCATCACGCTGCTGCCGCGGCTCGTGGATGCCGGTGTCGCGGCGCTCAAGATCGAGGGCAGGATGAAGAGCCCGGAGTACGTGGCCCTTGTGACCGGGGTCTATCGGGGTGCTCTCGACCGGGCCATCGAGATGGGCGGCGAGTACGAGGTGCGCGACGGCGAGATGTCCGTCCTCACCGAGGCGTTCTCACGGGGCTTCACCGAGGCCTATCTGACGGGCGAGCGCGGCAACGACATGATGAGCTATCAGCGACCCAACAACAGGGGCGTGCTGATCGGACGCATTTCCTCCGTCGAAGGCAGCGTCGCCGGTCTTACGCTCGATGCCGCGGTCGATGCCGAGGACACGGTCGAGGTGTGGACCGCACGTGGACGCTTCACGCAGCCGCTCGGCACCATGATGGTGAGCGGCGTCACGCAGACGACCGCGCCGGCGGGGGAGCGCGTGCAGATCGAGCTCACGTCTCAGGCCGGCGTGGGGGACCGCGTCTTCCGAGTGCGCAACGCGGCGCTCTCGGCGGCTGCCGGTCGCCTGTTCGCCGATGAGGCCGGTCCGACCATCGAGGTTACCGCCGAGGTGAGGGTCGTGATCGGGCAGCCCCTGCGGATCACCTTCACCGACGCGTCCGGGCGTGAAGGCAGCGCCGAGGGCGCCGTCGTGGAGCGAGCGAAGACTCGGGCAGTGACCGCGGAGGACGTGGCCGAGCATGTCGGGCGCCTTGGCGGAACGCCCTACCGCGTGCGCACCTGGGACATAGCGTTGTCGCCCGATGCCGGGGTGGGCTTCTCGGCGCTGCACAGGGTACGGCGCGAGGCGCTCGGCAGTTACGAGTCGATCGTCCTGGAGCAGTGGGGAGATCGGCCTGCCGCACGGCCGCTCCAGCGTCCGACGACGTCTGGGCGGCCACCGGCCACATCGGTCCGTCTCGTTGCCGTGGTGGGCTCCGCGGAGGCAGCTGAGGCCTGCCTGGCAGCCGGAGCAGATGAGGTCCAACTGGCCACAACGCTTGCCGGGGAATTCCCCGCGGATGTCACGCCCGTGGTCCCGCGCGTGGCCCACGACCGCGAGATGGACCGGCTGCTCGCTCCCGGGCTGTCGGCACGACGAGCGGTCGCAGGCAACCTCGGCGCCCTGAGCCGGCTTGCAGCCGAGGGCGTGGACGTACAGGCGCACTGGGGCCTGAATGCAGCGAACCCGTTTGCCGTCCAACAGCTCGCCGATATGGGCGCGCGTGCGGTATGGCTGTCGCCCGAGCTTGCTGCGAGACAAGTCGCGCTGTGCGCACAGGGCGCACCCGTTCCGGTCGGGATCGGCGTTGCGGGCCGTCAGGAGTTGATGGTCACCGAGCACTGCGTCCTGATGACCGAGGGTCCCTGTGCGCAGAACTGCGCCACCTGCGGCCGGCGCAGGGGTTTGCGATACCTCAAGGACCGCAAGGGCTACCGGTTCCCGGTCGCGACCGACGTCACGGGGCGCACGCACGTCTACAACGCCGTGCCGCTCGACCTCAGCGCTGCGCTCGACGAGGTGCTCGCAACGGGGGTCTCGCTGCTTCGTGCAGACCTCGAGACCGAGTCCCCGTCGGCGGCGGCATCTACGGTCATGCGCATGCGCACGGCTCTCGACGAAACACTCGCCGGCAGAAAGACGAAGCGGCCGGAAGGCGACTACACCTCCGGCCACTTCTTCCGCGGGGTCGACTGAGCCCCCGTTTCGCTCTACTTGATCGAGATGCTCTTGGTGACGGATCCCTGGGCGCCCCTGTCGTCGGTCACCCACAACGTGACTTCATAGGTGCCGGGACCCGACCATGCATGCGAGGCCTTCTTGCCCGAAGCGGTCGCGCCGTCTCCGAACTCCCAGTAGTAGGTCTTGATCGCCCCGTCATCGCTTGACGGCGTCGCGTCGAAGGTCAATGACTCGCCGGTCTTGCCACTTGCAGGTCCCGAGAAGGCAGCGACCGGCGGCTTGTTCGAGCCCCCGCCGGTACTGACAACGATGCTCACCACCGAGTTGGCCTTGACCACCTTGCCGGGTGCCGGCGTCTGCGACGCGACTATCCCGGCCGCCACGCCAGGCACGTCGCGTTCGACGACGGCAGCCTTGAGCGTGAGGCTCTCGATCTGCGTCAGGGCATCAAGCTTCGTCTTGCCCACCACGTTGGGGACCTTCACCTCGACAGGTACCTTGTGCAGCGTACACAGCGCCGGCTTGTGGCTTTCGAGCACGAGCGCCGAGACCTTCTTGGGGCAGAACTGGGTGACCAGGCCACCGGTTTCCGCGCAGACCGTCACCCGGGTGAGTCCGGACGGCTGCTCGAACTGCGCCTTCTGCCTGTCACCCAGCGCCGAGGACATGAAGCGCGCCCAGATCTCCGCGGGGAACGAGCCGCCGGTCACCTGTCGCCCGTGAACGGACGTCATCTCCCGCTGCGACTCCGGGTAGCCCACCCAGACTGCGCTGACGAGGTCAGGCGTGTAGCCCACGAACCATGCGTCGCGGTACTCCTGCGTCGTTCCGGTCTTACCGGCTGCCGGCCTTCCGATGTCTGCCGATTTGCCGGTCCCGCGCTTGATGACTCCGGTGAGTATGTCGGTGGTGAGGTAGGCGATGTCAGGGTCGATCGCCTCCTCCAGTTCGGGCTTCGTCTTCCTGAGGACCTTCTTCCCCGCAGTCACCTCGGCAATGCCGTACGGGGTGGCTCGGACGCCACCCGCTGCAAGCGTGCCGTACGCACTCGCCATCTCCAGCGGAGAGACTCCGTGCTTCAGGCCGCCGAGTGCGATCGCCGGCATGGGCTCGATGCCTTTGCGGATGCCCAGCTTCTCGGCCATCTCGACGACCTTGTCGGCGCCCACGTCGAGGATCAGCTGGGCGTAGACCGAGTTCACGGACTTCTCGGTGGCTTCGCGTAGCCGCATAGGTCCTTTGCGGCCGCCGCCTGCACCCGTGACCTTCCATACCTGGCCCGTCCCCGTGATATTGAACGAGCGAGGACCAGCCTCGAATCCCTTTTCAGGGCTGACGCCCTCCGAGAGTGCGGTGGCCAGCACGAACGGCTTGAAGGCCGAACCAGGCTGACGCCTTCCCTGGACAGCCACGTTGAACTGCTGCTTCTTGAAGTCCTTGCCGCCGACCATCGCGATCACCGCGCCGGTCTTCGGGTTGATGGCCACGAGCGCCGCCGAAGGGTCGCCTTGCTTGTCCAGTACGCCCGCGACCGCCTTCTCGGCGGCAGACTGGGCTGCCGGGTCGAGCGTGGTACGGACGTGCAGCCCACCACGGTAGACCGCCCGCTCCCCGTATTCCTCGACGAGGGTCTCCTTCACCCACTCGACGAAGTACGGTGCCCGAGCCGAGGGCGGCTTCAGACCGGCCACCTTGATGGGCGTGTCGCGTGCCTCCTGATAGGCAGCCTCGTCGATGTAGCCCTCGGACAGCATCTGCTTCAGTACGGTGTTTCGGCGTTGCAGCGCCGCTTTGGGGTCGAGGTAGGGGGAGTAGCGGCCGGGTGACTTGATCACGCCGGCGAGCATGGCGGCCTCGGCAAGCGTCACGTCCTTGATGCCCTTGCCGAAGTACGCGCGCGAGGCCGACTCGATACCGTACGCGCTATGTCCGTAGTAGATGGTATTGAGGTACATGCCGAGGATCTCGTCCTTGGAGTACCGGCGCTCCACCTTCTGCGCCAGGATCGCCTCCTGGAGTTTGCGCTTGAGCGTCTTCTCCGAGGTGACGAAGGCCTGCTTCACGTACTGCTGCGTGATAGTCGACCCGCCCTGGGCCTTCTCGCCCTTGCGCACGTCGGTGACGACCGCACGGAGGATGCCCATGGGGTCGACGCCCTTGTGCTCGTAGAAGCGCTGGTCCTCGGTCGCGATCACTGCCTGACGCATTTGGACGGGTATCTCTGAAAGAGCCACGTCCTGGCGATTCTGTTCCGCGTACAGGCGTACGAGTGTCTTGCCCTTGCGGTCGGTGATGACCGTCGACTGGTCCCGGCCACGCGCTTTGGTGATGTCGGGGTCGGGAAGTTGCGAAGACATCGACGAGTACACCGCGCAGCCCGTCACGCCGACGGCGACGGCGACCAACACGATGAACAGAAGCAGGTTGCGGAGAATGCGACCCCCGCGGCCAGGGGCACCGCGTCGTGCCGATGAAGTAGCGGGGCGCGGGCGGCGGCCTTCGGTGCGCGCTGATGTCGGCCGAGGCGAGCGGCGCTGAGTCGTCGATCGGTTGGCTGCGGGTGCAGCGCCCGAACGGCGGCGCGGGCGCGGCTGTTCTCCTCGGCGGTCAGAGCGTCGTTCGGTCATGGTCGTCCTTCGTGAGGGGGCGGTGTTCGATGAGTAGGGACCGCGTCGGCGGAGTATCGGAGCTCGGCGCAAGCGGTCTTGAAGGGCAAGTGGGCCCCATGGGTTCTGCTAGTATGACACGCAAACCTTAAGCCACCCCGGCTGGTGGCGGCCGCTGTTCACGCGCCGTTACCGGCTGTCTCTCAGGAGGACGCGCGGTGCTCTCGGCCAGCGAACAGATGCATATCATCAAGAGCGGGATAGCCGACCTCGTTCCCGAGACCGACCTGCTCAAGAAGCTCGAGAGTGGCCGCCCGCTTCGGGTCAAGCTCGGCGTGGATCCCACGGCGCCCGACCTTCACCTGGGCCATGCGGTCCCGCTGCGTAAGCTTCGGCAGTTCCAGGACCTCGGCCACACCGTCGTGCTCATCATCGGTGATTTCACCGCCTTCATCGGCGATCCGTCGGGGCGCAACACGACACGGCCCGCACTCACGCGACAGCAGATCGATGAAAACGCGCAGACCTACATCGAGCAGGCGTTCAAGGTCTTGGATCCCGAGAAGACCGAGTTGCGTCGCAACTCTGACTGGCTGGCGCCTCTCGACTTCGCTGACATCCTACGGCTGACGAGCCAATTCACGGTCGCGCGCATCCTTGAGCGCGAGGACTTCTCGAAGCGCTACCGCGAAGGCGTCGGCATCTCTCTCCACGAGTTCCTGTATCCGGTCGCCCAGGCTTACGACTCCGTTGCCGTCGAAGCGGATGTCGAGCTTGGTGGAACCGACCAGCTGTTCAACCTGCTGGCCGGTCGGGACCTCATGGAGAAGAGCGGCATGGCGCCGCAGGTCTGTCTGACGTTGCCGCTCCTCGAGGGCACCGACGGTGTCCAGAAGATGAGCAAGAGCTACGGCAACTACATCGGCCTCACGGACGCCCCGGACGACATGTTCGGCAAGGTGATGTCGATCCCGGACGAGCTGATGATCAAGTACTACCGGCTCTGCACGGCGCTCGACGTCGACGAGATCGATGGACTTGAAGCAGGTCTGAGCGACGGCGCCCTGCATCCGAACGCTACCAAGCGCAGCCTTGCCCGCGAGATAGTCGGCCTCTACCACGGGGCCGAGGCGGCGGTGGATGCGGAAGCAGCCTTCGATCGCATCTTCAAACAACACCAGATTCCCGACGAGATCGATTCCATCCCAGTGGATCTTGACGACGAAGTCTACCTCCCTGGGCTCCTCTCCGAACTGGGCCTTGCGATGTCAGCGGGGGAAGGTCGGCGACTGATCGACGGGGGCGGTGTCCGTCTCAACGGCGAACCGGTTCCAGCTCGCTCGTATAATGTTACGCGCGCGAGTGTGGAAGGGGCTGTGGTCCAGGTGGGCAAGCGGCGCTACGCGAGGCCGGTCGCCCGTACTTAGGGACCAATCGGTCAGTCGGCTCGCTGCGAGAGCCACTTCTACGGCCCTCGCAGGCCGCCGTTGGCCAGTCCGCGCAAAGCTTTCGGACCCGCGCCGTCCGACGCGCAAGATTCGAGGGAACAAACTTCTTGCTATGCCGTGCATGAGGTGATAGATTCGTTCCCCGCACCACCGGAATCACTTCAGACCCGGAGCGCGCGTTGATAATCAAGCTCTGCGAGGCGAGGCCATAAAGCGAAGCAGCCGTCGATGACTGACGGTAGCAACGTGCGCCTGCGCCTCTCGATGGGTCGAGGGGCGTTTTTGTTGCCCCGATTCCATCTCAGATCCGTCGGCTGAAAAGCCGCCGAAAAAAGTCTGAGAATGGTGTTGACAGCCCAGAGGAGAATCACTAATGTATCTCCTCGCCGCCGAACACGAGTGAGGCGGATCGCAGCGGAAGAAACCGCAGGTAATGTGGGGAATCTGCTGCGGCTTGAACCTTGAAAACCGGATACTGTGACAAGCCAGAAAATGAACCCGTCATTTCGAGAGGGCCCACTAAAAGGCCAAACCGATATGACTTCCAGGTCCAAACCGCATCTCCTTCCTTAGAGATGTAGGTGGGCCACTCCGGATAGAACCGGATCTCACTTCGTGAAACACAGACTTCGGTCTGTGACAATTTCAACGGAGAGTTTGATCCTGGCTCAGGATGAACGCTGGCGGCGTGCTTAAC
>CAZSLI010000011.1:42493-84303 GCA_964607705.1 uncultured Eubacteriales bacterium | reverse complement strand
ACCAGAACAGCTGGGTCGCGTAGACCTTGGTGACCGCCATGACGCCGATGTTCTCGGCATACGTGGTGGACGGCGTGCCGCCCAGTGCACCTGAGACCGCCGTGGCGACGCCGTCGCCGAACAGCGACTCCGGAAGCATGGGCGTGAAGTCCTTGCCCGTGATCTCGTTGATGACCAGCAGGTGGCCGATGTGCTCGACGATGACGACGATCGCTACAGGCGCGATGATGAGGATCGCGTTGAGCTCGAACGTCGGGAACGTCACGTTGGGAAGGCCGATCCACGCGGCGCTCTTGATGCCATCGAAGCTGACGAGACCGAGCGGAATCGCGACTACGTAGCCGACGACTATGCCCATGAGTACCGGGATCGTCTTCAGGAAGCCCTTGAAGAAGCTCGAGAAGATGATCGCTGCGGCGAGCGTGATAGTAGCCACGGCGACGAGCTTGAGGTCGACGCCCTTGCTGGGATCGGCCATCGGGAACATCGCCATCTTCATCGCGGTCGCAGACAGGCCGAGACCGATGACGATGACGACTGCGCCGACGAGGGCCGGCGGGAGCACCTTATCGAGCCAGCCCGTGCCGAACGCCTTCACTATCGCGGCCACGATCATGTAGACGAAGCCGGCCGCGACAAGGCCGCCGAGCGCGGCGGGCAGGTTACCCTTACCCGCTGCGATCGCCACTGGGCCGCCACCGACGATGATCAGCGGCATGATGAAGGCGAAGCTCGAGCCGAGGTAGCTCGGAATCTTGTTGCGGGTGATGATCAGGTACAGGATCGTGCCGATACCCGAGGTCATAAGGCCGACGCCCGGGTCCATGCCCGTGAGGATCGGCACGAGAACAGTCGCACCGAACATGGCCATCAGGTGCTGCAGAGCGAGCGGTATCGCGCGAGCTACCGGTAGGGTCTCGTCCGTTTGGACGACTCCTTGTGCTGCTGCCACTACTACCCTCCCATTCCTTGTTGAGAAACGGCCCCGGCGAGTGCCGGGGCCGTTGATAGTGCCTTTTAGCCCGCGATCATCTTCATGATCGGGCCCTGCAGGAACGCCATCATGAACGCGATGCCTGCGATCCACATGAGCGGGTGGATCTCGCGGGCCTTGCCGTGGAACAGCTTGATGACGATGTGGCTGATGAACCCGAGGCCGATACCCCAGCTGATGTTGTACGTGAGCGGGATGCCGACGATCGTCAGGAAGGCCGGGAACGCCTCCTCGAGGTCCTCCCAATCAATCTCGCGAACCGTCCTCATCATCAGGAAGCCGACGATGATGAGCGCTCCGGCCGTGATCGGGAACGACGTGAAGTTGTTGCCCTCGGGAACCTGGAAGCCAGAGGCCAGGAAGCTACCGAAACGCTCGGTATTCACGACTGCGAAGCCGCCGCCGACCATCTGGACGACCGGCGAGAAGAACGCCGCCACCGCGAACAGAAGACCGGTGACGATGGCCGTCAGGCCGGTGCGTCCGCCCTCGGCGACACCGGCAGCCGACTCGATGTAGGTGGTGATGGAGCTGGCGCCGAAGAGACCGCCGGTTGCGGCGGCAGCCGAGTCGACCAGCAGGATGTTGCGCACGCCGGGGACGTTGCCCTCGGCGTCAGTGAATCCCGCCTGCTCGCCGACCGAGATGACCGTCCCCATGGTGTCGAAGAAGTCCGACAGCATGACGGCGAACACGGCGAACATCAACGCGGGCGTGAACACCTGGGTGATGGCCATGCCACCCTTGACCTGCTGGAATGGCGCGAAGAAGGTCGAGAAGTCAGGGTTCGCCACAATACCCTTGGGAAGGCTGGTCACGCCGAGGAGCAGAGCCGCCACCGTCGCGACGAGGATGCCCCAGAGGATGTCGCCTTTGATCTTGAGAGCCATGAACGCGAGGATCGCGAACAGGCCGATCAGGGTCACCCACACGTACCTGTTGGAGAAGTCGCCGAGGCCCACGACCGTCGCGGCGTTCGGGGTGATGATGCCACCCTCGATAAGGCCGATGACGGTGATGAACAGACCGATCCCCACGCCGATGGCGCGCTTCAGATCGAGCGGGATGGCGTTCATGATGGCCTCACGCAGGCCGCTCAGCACGAGGAGCAGGATCAGAATACCCTCGATGAAGATGACCGACATGCCGACCTGCCAGGGCACGTTGGCCTGCTGGAAGCCGATGATCGAGAAGGTCACGACTGCGTTCAGGCCCATGCCTGACGCCAATGCGAGCGGCCGGTTGCTGATGAATCCCATCGCCAGGCACATCAGCGCGGCGCCGAGTGCGGTGGCGGTCGCAGCGCCGGCGAACGGCACTCCGGCTGCAGACAGGATGCCCGGGTTCACGAAGACGATGTAGGCCATCGTGAGGAACGTGGTCACGCCTGCGAGGATCTCCGTACGCAGGTTCGTGCCCCGTTCGCTGAATCTAAAGAAGTTCTCCATGGCTCACCTTTCAGTTGTTCCTTGCGGGTAGTACCGAGTGCGTCCCTTGAATCCACCCTTGCGCTCCCGGCGACACCTCCCTCACACGCGTTCGTCTGCTTTCGGCAAAGTCTTATGTAACGTCGGAGCCGGGCTCCGGCGTGAACAGCGACCCTAGGTACTGAGCCGGAACCTGGGGCAACCCGGCTGCTATGGCGTCCGCCAGCGTCTGCCCCATCGGCGGTCTCAAGTCGAGTTCGCCCAGCGAGCGGGGCTCGACCAGATCGACGGCCTCGATGCGGCGGTCCTCCGGCTGATCCGTGATCTGGCCACCCGTGATCTCCGCCGCGAAGGTCAGGTTCACGACATGCCTGGTGCCTTCGGGGTCGATGGTGTCGCTGATGAAGAGCGGGCGTCCTACCGCGATCTCGAGTCCCGTCTCCTCGCGCACTTCTCTCACGAGAGCCGCTTCCAGCGTCTCGCGATAGTCCACTCCCCCTCCGGGCAGGAGGTGGTAGCGGTTGCGGGCGGAGCGGTGACGGACGAGAACGACGCGACCATCGAGCAGGATGAGGGCCGCCACGCGAACCCTCGGCGCTTCAGACACCCGTGCTCCCAAAGCCGCCCTCCCCCCGCGCCGTCTCGTCCAGCGCGTCGACCTCTTCGAGCTCGCAGCGCTCGACACGCTGGATCACGAGTTGCGCGACCTTGTCGCCGCGACGGATCTCGATGGGGGTATGCGGGTCCAGATTGACCGCGATGACCTTGATCTCGCCGCGATAGTGGCTGTCGATCAGGCCGGGCGTGTTGACGAGCGAGAGCCCGTGCCGGAGCGCGAGCCCGCTCCTTGGCTGGACGAAACCTGCGCATCCGACAGGTATCGCGACCGCTATCCCTGTGCCGATGAGCGCTCGGTGCCCCGGCGCCAAGGTGCAGTCCTCGGCGGCGAACAGGTCGAGTCCTGCATCACCTTCGTGCGCATAGCGCGGCACGGGCAGGCCCGTGTCAAGCCGCATGATCGGCAGTCGCACTCAGACTCCTCTCACGCCGGTTGGCAGGTAGACCGAGCAGCGCTCGGCAGCGCGACAGAGGGTCTCGGAGGCATGGGGCCTCACAGAGACCGCGGCGGGGTCGAGTGTGCGTGAGGGCCTGAACTGCTGCAGGACATAACGCTGGCCGCCTCGGAGGCGTGCCGCGATGGTGACGAGGTCGTCGGGTCCGACCGCGAGTGGGTAGCAGGTCGTTCTGAACTCATGGTCGACTCCGCTTGCAAGGATAGCCGCCAAGGAGCACTCGACGAGCGGCCAGATCTCTCGGATCCCCGTAGCCCGCTCGTAGCGTTCCGGCGTCGCCTTGACGTCGAGCGCGACGAAGTCCACGAGACCCTCGGTGAGAAGGTCGACCAGGACTTCGGGGTGGGTGCCGTTGGTGTCGAGCTTCACGGGCATACCCTCACGCTTGAGCCGCCGAAGCATGTCCGGCAGGCCCGGATCGGCGCATGGCTCCCCTCCCGTGACCACGACCCCGTCGAGCCAGTTGCGCCGCTCGCGGATCAGGTCGAACAAGGGCTTCTCGCCCTCGAGTCGACGCGGCACGCCGATGAGTTCGGGATTGTGGCAGAAGGGGCAGCGGAGGTTGCAGCTCGCGATAAAGGCGGTCGCCGTGACCTTTCCCGGCCAGTCGAGCATGCCTGCGCGCTGTATGCCGGCGATCTTGCATCCGTCGAGTACGACGGTCGGCTTGGGAGCGAAGGCGGTGTGTGACTCGGGGGTCAGGTGCGCCATGGACGTGCCTACTGCGCCATGGCGGCGTGCAATTCACGCCGGTCGGGTGCTTCGCCGCGCCACGCTGCAACCTCATCACCGTTGCTGTTCACGACGAGGATCGTCGGCGTAGAGAGAACGCCGTGGTAGGCGGCTTCAGCGAGTCCATCGACGTCACCTACGTCATACACCTCGACGGCCTCAAGTCCCTCGCAAGCGTGCTTCGCTGCTGGGCAGCGGGGGCAGTTGTCTTTCACGAACAGCTTGATCAGCATGCGGTCCTCCTCGGGCCGTCGTCGGGGCAGGTGGGCGGATGCGGCTACGCGGCAGGTTCCTCGGCATGGAGCTCCGAGTTCATGGCGGGCGCTATCTGATGCAGATCGGTGCGCACCCGGTCGTAGAGCTCGCCGACCTTGCTCCGGTTCCACGTCTGCACCTTGGAGAAGTAGCCGACGATGCGCGTGACGCCGTAGACGTCCATCGATCCACACGCGGGGCACTGTGGCAGGAGCCCCCGCGCCGTCTTCTGGCAGCTTTCGCAGACGGTGAACTCGGGGCTGAACGCGATCTGGCTGCACTGCGTGTTGCGGAAGGTCTTCTCCACGAACGCCCGTATCGCGAGCGGGTCAGGCTCGCTCTCGCCAAGCCAGACGTGAACGATGGCGCCGGCTTCGATGAGCGGATGGAACCGGGACTGCTTTTCGACGCGCTCGACGTAGTCGACATCCGCGTCTACCGCGATGTGGATGGAGTTCGTGTAGTAGTAGTTCTGGCCCGTGATGTCGCCCTTGACCACAGCAGCCGTCTGCTGCGGCCAGTACTTCATGTCGAGCTTGGCCAGCCGGTATCCCGCCGACTCCGCGGGGCTCTCCTCAAGAACAAGGTTGAGCCCGTAGCGCTCCGAGAGCTCCTTGCACTTGAGGTTCATGGCGGAGATGACCTTCAACCCGAACCTGAGGGCTTGGTCCGAGTCGTGTAGCTGCTCGCCGGTGTGGACCTGGACCAGCTCGTTGAGCCCGATCAGCCCGGCAAGGTACGTCAGGCGATCCATCTTGAGATAGGGGGACCCATCGAGCTCCTGAGTGAGCAGCCCCAAGGGGCCGTCAGCACCAAGCTCGACCAGTTCTGTGATGAAGTCCTTCTTCTGGAGATGTGACTTCGCTACCAGCTCGAGTGCCTTGTTGAGCTCCATGAACAGCGCTTGGTCGTTGCCCTGCGCCTTGTAGGCGATGCGTGGGAGGTTGATCGTGACGTTCTGTAGCGCCGAGAAGCGCATCTTTTCAGGGGTGTCGGTCTCCTTCAACTGCTCTTCACTCAACTTCAACTTGAGCCTGCAGCACTGAGACACCGTGACTTCGTCGCCTCGGTCGAAGACGAAATAGGTGATCCCCTGCCGTGACGCCACCTCGCACGCGAGGTTGAGGAACTCCTCGTGGCCCGGGGTCCGGAAGAAGTCCTCGCTCACGTGGAGCAGCGGCTTGGGGAAGACGAATGTCTTGCCGGTCGCGTCGCCACGCATGTAGACATTGAACATGGCCTTGAGGAACGCCTGCGCTTCCGGCTCATAGTCGGCGTACGTCTTCCCCGTGTACTGCCCGCCCGGTCCGATTGCGCGCGTGTTGGCGAAGTGACGCGGCACGTTGTAGTAGAGGTTGAAGTCGGTGAAGACGACCTGGCTGCCCCGTGCTCCCGCAAGCTGGTTGAACTCGAAGATGAGCATCTGCGCGAGTTGGTCGAGCTGCTCTTCTGTCTTGCCCACGAGGTAGGGCGCCATGAAGACGTTAACCGCCTCCCAGCCGACCGCGCCCGCGTAGTGGGCCTGCAAGGCGCTCGCCATCTTGACCATGTGGCCGATCAGCACCTCGGGGTGCTTGGCCGGCTTGCTCACGCTCGTGATGTTCGGCAGGTTCAGGCCGTACTTCTTGATGTACTCGAGCGAGTGACCACCGCAGTACGGGCGGATGATGAAACCTAGGTCATGCAGGTGGATATCTCCGACCAAGTGCGCTTCGGCAACGTCATCCGTGAACACGCGGCGCAGCGCGAACTCCTTGAGGATCGTCTCCGCGAGCGTCAGGTTGACGGACTCGGGATTGTGGGTGGTGTTCGAGTTCTCCTTGTTGGCGTTCGTGATTATCTGCTCGACGTCCCACATGGGAAGTCCCAAGTGACTGTGTCGGCGATGCGCCATCGTGAGGCCGCGCTCGAGGAGCTCGAGGTCGACCATCTCGCGGATGATCGCCGTGGTGACGGTCATCAGGTTCGAGCTGTCGATGCGGTCCTCGACCGCTGCAGCGATCTCCTCGGCGGTGCCGGGCTCAAGGCCCGCCTCAAGAACGAGGGAATCCGAGATCTTCGAGCGGTCCCAAGGGTCGATCTCCTGCTTGGAGCTCGTTGAGACGAGCAGCGCGATGTCGGTGGAGTCGGTCTGGACCGGCGCCGCGGCCGGACGGATTACCTGAACGATGCGCTCCATGACCATCTCTGCGAACCCCTCTGTCAGAGGGCCCCCCGGGCCCCTGTTGCCTGGACAGCAAGCCGCCCGCTGTGAGCGGGCGGCTTTTCTTCTACTTGAGCCCCTTGAGTTCAGACGTGAACTCGTCGAGGTCTTGGAACTCCTTGTACACGGACGCGAAACGCACGTACGCAACCTTGTCGAGGTCCTTTAGGCGGCGAAGCACCATGTCGCCGAGTACTCGGCTCCCGACCTCATAGCGGAACTCGTTGTGCAGCTCGGACTCGACGTCGTCGATCAGCGCCTCGAGCTTCTCCAGCGGAACGTCGCGCTTGGCGGTCGCGCTCAGAAGTCCCCTGAGCAGCTTCGCACGGTCGAAAGGCTCCGGCGTCCCATCCTTCTTGATCACCATGAGCGGCATCTCTTCGCGCCGCTCGTACGTCGTGAACCGCTCGTTGCATTGGAGGCATTCGCGTCGCCTGCGAATCGCGTCCTGAGAGTCGGACGTACGAGAATCGACGACCTTGGTCTCATCGTGACCGCAGAATGGACAGCGCAAGTCCTCACCCCTACATCTAGGCTGGCAAGAACCGTAGCACACAAGATATTGGGCTTCAACAGAAACAGGTGGAAAGGACGACCAGATGCGCGCTACTTCTGGGCCGAGTGAGGTTTCACGACCTGGAAGCATGCTGCGAGACAGAGTGAACTGAGTGCGCTTGGGCCCCAGGATGCCTCGTCCTAGCGCATCGCCAGATCTGAGGAGTCGGTCTGTGCGGGGACCCGAAGCGCCGAGCCGGCCGCGATCGTCGACGATTCCAGGGCGTTGAGTCGCTGAAGCAGATCCGCTGTCTCTGCTGTGCCGAGTCCGGGCGCCGGGTGCCGTGCAGCGATGGACCAGAGCGAGTCGCCGGGTTGTACGCGTACGGTAGTCGTGGCGAGGGACACGGGTGCAGGACGCTCGGACAGCAGTGCCGCTGCCACAAGTACCGTGATCACAAGCCCGATGAGCGCCGCCTCCACAGCGGTGAGCCGGTATCGCGCTACGGCCACGCCAGCATCCGCGTGCCGTCCTCGGACGTTCACTCTTTGACTCGGCTGTGAGCAGTGCATGCCGTTCATTAGCGACTCCCCTCGTTGTCTCTCGATGTGACCACCCTACCGAGGGGGTCTGACATCGACGCGCCTTCGAGACGAACGTGTGTTCGCTATTATCATACCAAACATATGTTCGATTGCAAGCGGCGTGGGCGAACGCCTGTTTGCATACAGGAAGTGGCTCGGGATACACTCGCGACGCACACTTGTTCGATGACGAGGGGACGGCTCATGGGGTACCAGAGGGAACTGACCCGGCGCCAGGAGGAGATCCTCGATTTCATCCGGGCAGAGATACATCGTCGTGGGTATCCGCCCAGTGTGCGTGAGATCGGCGAAGCGGTGGGACTGTCGTCGTCATCCACCGTGCACTCACACCTGGCGGCGCTGGAGGCCAAGGGCTACCTTCGCCGTGACCCGTCAAAGCCACGCGCGCTCGAGGTGCTCGACTTCCGCGATACCGATTCAGCCATCGACTACGGCCAGGTCCATGCCGTACCGGTCGTGGGTCACGTCGCTGCGGGCCAGCCACTACTCGCTTCCGAGAACATCGAGCAGACGCTGCCCCTTCCCGCCGAGTTCGCAGGCGAGCAGACGTTCATCCTCCGTGTCCGTGGTGAGTCCATGGTCGACGCCGGCATCCTTGACGGTGACTTCGTCGTGGTGCGCCAGCAGCCTACCGCCGGCAACGGCGAGATCGTGGTGGCGATGATCGAGGATGAGGCGACGGTGAAGACCTTCTACCGCGAGGCGGACCGTATCCGCCTCCAGCCCGAGAACTCCACAATGGAGCCGATCTACGCGCGTGACGTGCAGATCCTCGGCAAGGTGGTCGCGCTGTTCCGCCGGCTCTGAACGCGCGTAACTCGGGATCTGCGCCAGACTAATCCCGAGGCCGGTGCTCCGTCGCAGCAGCCATCTGTTCGCTCTCTGCGTCCGCTCCGGGCACTTCGAAGCCATGGAACAGTGCCGCTATCTCGGAGCTCGCTCTCAACGTGAGCACGGTTCCCTGTTCAGTATGCCGCTCGGCGACGATCTGGGCACGTTCGTGCGCGGTGCGCACCAGCTCGCCCCTCGTGTAGGGCACGAGTGCCGTCAAGGTGACAGAGCCGCGCGCGGCCTCCTCGGCGATGCGGACGACCAGCGATCCAACGCCGTCCCCCGTGAGTGCCGAGACGAAAGCGGCTCCCGGATAGCGCCGTTCGAGGAGCACCCTGTCTTCGGCAGCGACCGTGTCGGCCTTGTTGAAGACGATCAGGCCCGGCTTGTCCTGTGCCCCGATCTCGCCGAGAACCTCGCGGACCGCGGCCATCTGCGCCTCCCGCTGCGGAGCGCCGGCGTCGGTCACGTGGAGCAGCAGGTCGGCCTCGTTGACCTCGTCGAGCGTCGACTTGAAGGCCTCCACGAGCCCGTGCGGCAACTTGTTGATGAAGCCCACCGTGTCTGTGATGGTGACTTGGCGGCCTTCAGGCAGCTCGAGCTTGCGAGTGGTTGAGTCCAGCGTCGCGAACAGCATGTCGGCTGAGAGCACACCCGCACCGGTGAGCGCGTTGAGCAGTGTGGACTTCCCTGCGTTCGTGTAGCCCACGAGCGCCACGCGGTAGACGCCGCTGCGCGCGCGCCTCTTGCGCTGAAGGTCCCTCTCGCCCGCGACGTGCGCCAGTTCGCGCTTGAGTTCGCTGATGCGCCGCCGTGCCATCCGGCGGTCTGTCTCCAGCTGCGACTCGCCAGCGCCGAAACGTGTGCCGCGACCGCCGCCGAGTCGCTCGCGCTCGAGGTGCCCCCACATTCCCCGCAGCCGCGGCAGGATGTACTCCTGTTGCGCGAGCTCCACCTGCAACTTACCTTCGCGCGTCACCGCGTGCATCGCGAAGATCTCGAGGATGAGCGCCGTGCGGTCGATCACGCGGATCTCCGGCAGCAGCTTCTCGATGTTGAGCTGTTGGGACGGCGTGAGCTCGTCATCGAAGATGACGAGGTTCGCGCCCATCTGTTGAGCGGTCGCGGCCACCTCGTCGGCCTTGCCCGCTCCGATGAAGGTGCGCGGGTGCGGCCGATCGAGGCGCTGAGTGATCGCGGCGACGATGTCGACCTCGGCCGTGTGGGCCAGCCGCTCGAGCTCCGCGAGGGACTCATCGAGCGGCCAGTCGGACCGGCCGCGGTCAATGCCGACGAGAACAGCCCGGTCGCGTTGCTCGAGCTGTTCTTCGGCGGTATGCGGGTAGGTGCGTTGGCTCACGCTAGGGTTCTTGCCCCTTACAGCGAGTTCTTGATGCGCTCGACGGCCTCTTCGAGTCGCGCGTCGGGCGTGGTCAGCGAGATGCGCACGAAGCCTTCACCGGAGGGACCGTAGGCGGAACCGGCGGGCATGACCACGTTGGCGGATTCGAGGACGTGAGTCGCGAACTCCGCAGACGTGTAGCCGTCGGGCACCTTCGCCCACACGTAGATGGTCGCCTTGGGCGTCGCAGCCTCGATGCCGATCTTGCCGAGGGCGTCGATCACGATGTCGCGGCGGCGCTGGTACATCGCGCACAGCTCGTCGATCTCGCTCTGCGGCCCGCGGAACGCCTCGATCGCGGCGTCCTGGACGGCGGTGAAGACACCCGAGTCGATGTTGCTCTTCACGGTGCCGAGCGCCTTGATCGCCTGGGCGTTGCCGCATGCGAACGCGACACGCCAGCCGGTCATGTTGTACGCCTTCGAGCAGCTGAACAGCTCGATTGCGACGTCCTTGGCGCCGGGGCGCTCGAGCAGGCTCGGCGGGCGGTAGCCGTCGTAGCCGATCTCGCTGTACGCGTTGTCGTGGATCAGCAGCAGGTCGTTCTCGCGGGCGAACGCGATCGCGCGGTCGAAGTACTCCTCGTTGGCGATCGCCGAGGTCGGATTGTTCGGGTAGCTCAGGAACATCATCTTCGCGCGCTTGAGGACATCGGCGGGTGTGGACTCGAAGTCCGCGAGGAAGCCGTTCTCCTCGGTCATCGGCATCCAGTACGTCTCTCCGCCGGCGAGGATGCCGCCGGTGTGGTAGACGGGATAGCCGGCGCCGGGCACGAGCGTCACGTCGCCCGGATCGACGAACGCGAGGAAGATGTGGGCGATGCCTTCCTTGCTGCCGATGAGCGCGAGTGTCTCGTCATTCGCGTCCACGTCCACTCCGAAGCGGCGCTTCATCCACTCGGAGCACGCCTCACGGTAGCGCTGCGCGCCGTAGTAGCTCGGATACTGGTGATTCGACGGGTTCTTCGACGCCTCGCACATCGCGTTGACGATCCGCTCGGGCGTGGGGGTGTCGGGATCGCCGATGCCCAGCGAGATGACGTCGATGCCCTGGGCGCGCTTGAGCCCGACCTTGCGATCGATTTCGGCGAACAGGTACGGCGGCAGGTTGTCGATGCGGCTGGCGGTCCTCACGAAGCGGTCTCCCCTTACAGTCGGTCGCGTCCTCGGCCGAGGCCGGGCTTTACGTTCCCGACATGGTAGCACTGCCGAGGAGCCGCCGACCGTCACCTCACCGTCACGTAGCGATATGAGCTGTACGTGGGCAGATGCTGTTCGGACGAGTGGAACGCGCGCACCTTCCAGCGGCCGGTGTACCGGAACGAGATCCTTGCCGAGTAGCGTGAGTAGGTCGAGTAGTTCGACACAGTCGTCCATGCGTCGATGCGCTTGACCCACCGGCCTCGCTCGTAGTGATAGCCATAGAGCTTCACGAGCCGGTTTCCCCCGGCGTGCCGTGGCTTGAAGGCGCCATACGTCACGAATCGAGCATAGCGGCGGATCGTCCTTGGGGCATACGGAGTCGAGAGGTAGGCCTTGGGGAAGACCGAGACTTCGTTGGTAGCGGTCACATGCCCCAATCCACCTGAGCCGATGACGGATACGCGGTACCACGTGCGGATCTTCGGCGTGACCCTGAAGTTGTAGAAGCCGCCTGAGTTGGTGGTGGTCCGCTGAGCAATAACCCACGGCTTGCCAGGTTCGTACTGGCGAAGCAGAACAGTCTGGCCCGGCGCCAACTGGTTGGCTCTGAGGTTGGTGACGACTCCTGAGATGTAGGCGCTGCCTGCGTAGGGAACCGAGGTCGCGCTCAGCTTCTGCGTGACGGCCGGCCGGTCCAAGACCTGCCACTCGAGGTCGTAGGCCCCTGACCCGCTTGAGGCTTTCAGCACGAGCGAGGCCGAAGCATCGAGGGAACCGGCGTTGTAGACCACTTCCAGACCGCGCCCCGGGCCGTCTGACGTCGCTGCCCGAGTTGCGGCGAACGATTCGGACCAGTGGTCCCGGTCGAACACACCCATCCATGCGGAGAGGGTCGAGGTGCTCGCGTAGGACGTCATGGTGGCATGGAGCTGCTTGTTGGCCGGAACCATGAACGAAAAGGCGTCCACCGGGTCGGTGCTTACGCTGAGATACTCCGTCGACCGCGCGGGTGGCGGGGTCGCACCCGGAAGGGCGTCATCGGATGAAGCGGCGCTCGCGGGCAGTGCGAGGGCGATGAGTGCGACGGCGAGGACGAGCACACGTGCGGCGGCGTACCCGCGACGCCGAGCCGGATGGAGGAAACGCATGGAACGGACCTCCCTGTCAGGCGCGAGCGCAGAACGCCGCGCTGCCGGTAGTGAGGTCTGTTGCATTCCCCTCTAATTGCCAACGGATAACCTTGCCAGTATGAGACTGGAAGGTGCGGGCACGTCTCGTGCACCCAACGGCGCAGACGGCTACTCGGTCTCGTCGTCCTCGTCGATGACGAGAATGCCCGAGAAGACTTCCTCGGCGGGGCCGGTCATGTAGACGTGGTCGTCTTCGGCCCAGCGGATCGCTAGCTCCCCACCGGGGAGCTCGACCGTGACGTCGCGTCCGGCTCGGCAGGTCAGGGCCGCGACGACCGCCGTCGCGCAGGCGCCGGTGCCGCAGGCAAAGGTCTCCCCCACGCCGCGTTCCCAGACCCTGAGCCGGATGTAGTCTGTGCCGACCATCTGGGCAAACTCGACGTTCGTCTTCTTAGGGAACGCAGGATGCGTCTCAATGGCCGGTCCGACGATGTCCACAGGCGCGTCGTCCACATCGTCGACCCACAGGACGCAGTGGGGGTTGCCCATCGAGACGGGGGTCACATCGAAGGTGCCTTCGTCGGTCTCCAGGGGGCACGCGATCACCATGTCGTCATTGTTGCCGCAGCGCATGTCTGTCGGCACGTCGGCGGGCCGTACGATCGGTTCCCCCATGTCGACGGTCGCCAAGTACAGCTTGCCGGCATAGTCGCGGGTGACCTCTATGGGTAGCACGCCGCGATCGGTCTCGACCCTCACAGTGTCCTGATCGGCCGGAACAGGGCCGTGGTCGACCACGTACTTTGCGAAGCAGCGGATCCCGTTGCCGCACATCTCGGCCACCGAGCCGTCGTTGTTGCGGAACCACCAGGAGAAGTCGGCCTCGGGCAAGGTCGCCTTGCGGACGAGCATGAGGCCATCGGCACCGATGCCGAAGTGCCGATCGCAGAACCACTCGACGGCTTCGGGCGAGAGATCGAGCTCCGATTCAAGGTCCTCGATGACAATGAAGTCGTTGCCGAGGCCGTGCATCTTCACGAAGTCCAGGTTCACGTGACTCACCCTCTGTCGTCGGTTACTTCCAGTCTAGCCGAGCAACGGCCGCGTCAGCGGCCTCTCCGAGTGACAACTCGGTCACGTCGAGCCACCAGATGCGCGGGTCGGCCCTGAACCACG
The DNA here is from genome assembly GCA_964607705.1 of uncultured Eubacteriales bacterium. Lineage (GTDB taxonomy): Bacteria > Actinomycetota > Coriobacteriia > Anaerosomatales > PHET01 > CAZSLI01. Next base: position 70,837 of record CAZSLI010000011.1, on the reverse strand, counting down.
TCAGCTGCCGCTTCGCGTAGCGTCTCGTGGCAAGCTTGATCTGCGTTACGGCGTCCTCGGCGGGCATGCCCTGCTCGACGACGGGCACGAGTTCCTTGTACCCGATGGCCTGTTGCGCGGTGAGCGCATCGCGAAGGCCTGCAGCCAAGAGCCGCTCCACCTCCCCGAGGAGTCCGGCCGCCATCATGGCGTCCACCCGGGCGTCGACGCGTTCGTAGAGCCGCTCGCGATCCATCGTGAGGCCGATGAAGCGCGCGTCGTAGACGCTCGCCCGCTCGGCGAACCCCGCGTGCTGCTCGGCGTAGGAGGTCCCCTCGTCAAGCATCTCGAGGGCTCGCACGACGCGCCGTACGTTGTTCGGATGGATCAGGGCCGCCGAGGACGCATCGCGCTCGGCCAGCAGCGCGTGGAGTGCCTCGCAGCCGCTCTCCTCGGCGAGCGCTTCGTAGCGGGCGCGTGCCGGGTTGTCCGCCTGCTCACCGGGCGGGAACGACCAGTCGTCGAGGGCGGCGCGCACGTACAGGCCGGTCCCGCCAGCGACCACTGCGAGACGCCCGCTCGTCGTGATAGCGTCGATCGCACCGCGGGCAGCTTGCTGGAACAGCGCCGCAGAGAACGGCGTTCCCGGGTCCACGAGATCGAGGCAGTGATACGGCACGCGGCGTTCGTGCGGCGCAGGCTTCGCGGTGCCGATGTCCATGCCGCGGTAGACCTGCATCGAGTCCGCGGAGACGATCTCTCCAGAAAGCCGCGTCGCCAGTTCCTCGGCAAGCGCCGTCTTGCCGACGGCGGTGGGGCCGACGACGGCTAGCACGCGCGAGGAGGCGCGATCGATGAGTGCGGGCGGTGAGGTCACCTGCTAAGTGTAGCGGTCGACCTTGAAGCGCTCGTAACTGCAGGGTTCGCCGGGCTGGATCCCCGCTTTCTGCATGGCGATGGCAACCTGGGTCTCGACGTCATGCACACCCTCAAGGTCGGGAAGCAGCAGGCCGCGGCGCCAGCCGCTCGATGTGATGACACCGTAGCGAGCGGGGTCCAGGTCCTCGATGTTGCAGGCGTTGGGTTCGTGGAGAACGTCGACCTTGATCTCGAGGTCGTCGAGCTCGTCTGGGTTGAGCGGAGGGAAGCGCGGATCGTGCAAAGCCGCCTCGACCGCGTTAGCCGCTACCTCCTCGGCGAGCGTGTCGCGCGTGGGCAGGATCGTGCCTATGCATCCGCGCAGACTGCCGTCGCGATGGAGCGACACGAACGCGCCGGCACGGCGTGGGTAGCTGGCATCGGTGAGCCGGGCGTCCTCGAGTGGCTCTCCTGCGCGTACGCGTACCTCGATGGCCCGGCGGGCCAGAGCGACAACCTGGGACTCGTCCTCCCCCGCCATGCCGCCCTTGCGGCCCCGATCGGCGGTGAGAGCATGCCTTTCGGCCGCGTCGAGCGCAGCTTGGCCGGCGAGCGCGGTCAGGTATCCCACGCCCCACGGCCCCTCGTACGACAGCACCCGTGTGGGGACCGGGTCGCTGCCGAGGAACCCGCCGAGCGCGATGAAGGAGCGCAGCCCGCACTCGCCGCCCGCTTCGATGAGCGAGGGATCGATCCGAGACAACTGCTCGAACTCTCCGCGTTCGACGAGCGCCGCGATGGTCTTGTCGAGCTCGGCCGCCTCGGGTGAGTAGCCGGCCGGCGCATCGGGCGTGAGGCGGTGCGAGAGGTCGCCACTCGCCACGAAGGCGACCTTGCGGCCCGTCGCCGCGGCCGCCGCTGCCGCTGCCTCGCCGATGACCCGGTGTTCTCCGTACGGCAGGTACGACAGCGACACCACGGACAGGGCGTATGTCCTCTGTGGGTCGAGGAACGATAGCGGCACGATGACGCCATGGTCGAGCCAGCCCGAACGTAAGCGCGAATCGGAGGAGCGCGCGATCGTTGGGACACCCCGCCGGTCGAGCTCGGCCAGCAGCGCGAGCGAGAATGCGCGGTCGCCGGACCATTCACGGTGGCTACCGTCGCCGAACTGAGAGAGCGAACCCTCATAGCGATCGGCGTCATCCAGCGCGATGGCATCCGCGACCGCTGGCGCATGCGGTGACATGACGAGCAGCGTCTCGGGGGCGTACGCGGCCAGCGCGCGAGCTGCCTCGTCGAGCGAGGCAAGCGAGTCCTCGGTCACCTTGGCGCGACTGCCGCCAACCTCGGCGACCATGATGGGTGGATGCGGCGCGATGACTCCGAACCGGTTCTCAGCCATGGCAATCCCTCCCCGATGGTTCACATCGAGGAATGTACCCCGCATCTCCCCGCCAAAGGTCACACCTCTGCCGACGACTCCTCAGCGAAGGTCCCCACGAGGAACCACGTCTGGGCCTCGTCGATGTGCACGGGCAGGATGCGGCCGGCGTACTCCTCGGCGGTATGGTCCTCGGGCACCGGCACGTGTACGACCTTGTTGGTGGGCGTTCGGCCGGTGAGCACGCGCTCGTCGCGTTTGCTTGCGCCCTCGACCAGCACGGCTTGCACGCTGCCGACGAGAGGCCGGTTGTTGTCGAGTGCGGAGGCGTGGACCGCCTCCACGAGCCGGTCGAAGCGGACCTGAGTCAACTCGCGCGGAACCTGGCCGTCCATCTTTGCGGCCGGGGTACCCTCGCGCGGCGAATAGATGAACGTGAACGCCTGCGTGAAGCCGGCCTCACGGACCACATCCATGGTGTCGGCGAAATCTGCGTCGTTCTCGCCGGGGAAGCCCACTATGATGTCGGTCGACAGAGCGAGTCCTGGTACGGCGGCCCTCAGCCTCCCGACGAGCTCGAGATACGACTCTTTGGTGTAGTGGCGGTTCATCGCCTTCAGGATCGTGTTGCTGCCTGACTGGACCGGCAGGTGCAGATACGGCATGACGGCCGGTTCCTCGGCCATCGCCGCGATCGTCGCATCCGAGAGGTCCTTGGGATGGCTCGTGGCGAAGCGGATGCGTGGGATGCCGGTCGCCGCTACGGCGCGAAGGATCTCGGCGAATCGCGGCTCTCCATAGAGGTCGCGGCCGTAGCTGTTGACGTTCTGGCCGAGCAGCGTGACCTCGAGCACCCCGTCGGCCATGAGGCGCTCGACCTCCGCGACGATGTCCTCCAGTGGACGGCTACGCTCCCGCCCTCGCACATAGGGCACGATGCAGTAGGTGCAGAAGTTGTTGCAGCCCACCGTGATGGGAACCCACGCGTGCCAGGGGTGCTCGCGTTCGGTCGGGAGGTCACTGGTGAACTCGGTGGTCGCTTCCAATACCTCGACCTGCGCTTGACGCTGAGAAGCGGCTGTCTCCAGCAGGGCTGGAAGGTGCGCCACATTGTGCGTGCCGAAAACCACGTCGACGTGCGGCAACTGCTCGAGCAGCTTCTCGCCGTCGCGCTGTCCGATGCACCCGCCCACTGCGATGAGCAGGCCCGGTCGGCCGCCGGTCTTGATCGCCTTGAGCGACGCGACCTGTCCGCGCAGGCGCTCGTCCGCGTTCTCGCGCACGCAGCAGGTCATGAAGACGACGACGTCGGCGTCCTCGGCGGTCTCGACGGGGCGCAGGCCCTGAGCGCCGAGAAGCCCTGCGACGCGCTCGGAGTCGTGCTTGTTCATCTGGCACCCGAAGGTGCGGATCAGGTAGGTCTCCATAGGCGGTGGAGTGTAGCACGCCGCATGCCGCTCAGCGGCGTGCGGCCCCCCAAGCGAGCAGGGCGGAAACGGCGTCCTCGGGCACATCGCAGGCGCCTACGTCGGGGTTGGGTGCGTGGGGTCCATGGAAGTCGGTCCCGCCCGTCACGAGCACGCCGGCCTCCTTGGCTGTGTTCGCGAAGAGCTCGCGCTGCTCAGGGCTGTGGTCCGCGTGGTAGGCCTCGATTCCCCCGAGACCGGTCTCGAGGAGAGATGGAATGGCCGACTCGAGTCTGCTGACGCCGGGATGCGCCAGTACGGGAAGCCCGCCTGCGGCGCGGATGATGCCGATGATCTCGGCGGGCGTCCGCACGTCTTTGGGCACGTAGAAGGCTCGGCCGTGTCCGATGAGTCGCTCGAAGGCGTCTCGCACGCTCTCTGCGTGGCCTCGTCCGACAAGGGCGCGCGCGATGTGGCTGCGGCCGACCGCTCCGCCGGCGGAGAGCGCCAAGACGTCGTCCAGGGAGATGTCGTAACCAGCGTCGCGCAACGCCGAGACCATCGTCTCGGCTCGACGGCTGCGGGCGTCCCGAAGGTCCGCCAGGTGCGACAGCAGATCAGCGTCGGCGACGTCGACGAAGTAGCCGAGAATGTGAGCGTCGCGACCGTCGGCGACGGCTGACAACTCGACGGCAGGCACGAGCGTGATCGACGCAGCAGACGCTGCGTTCGCTGCTTCGGGGATGCCGGCCACGGTGTCGTGATCGGCGATCGCGAGGACGTCGACGCCGCGATCACGTGCGCGGGCGACGAGTTGCGCGGGCGTGAGTGTGCCGTCGGAGGCGGTGGTGTGGACGTGCAGGTCCGCCTTCATGGCTACCGCCGCTAGCGGTGCATGTCGCGCGGCTCGACTAGAAGCCGAATCGCGGTGCGCTCCTCGCCGTTGATCTCGATGTCGGCGAAGGCCGGTACGCACGTCAGCTCGATGCCGGAAGGTGCGATGAACCCGCGCGCGATCGCTATGGCCTTCACGGCCTGATTGAGCGCCCCTGCACCGACGGTCTGGACTTCGACAGCGCCCTGCTCGCGGATGATACCGGCGAGGGCGCCGGCGACGGAGTTAGGGTTCGACTTGCTCGACACCTTGAGGACTTCCACTGTCTCTCCCTGGCGAGTCTATGCTACGTGCCGCCCGAGAGGGCGGCGGCTTCGGATGGTGGTGTGGCTGCTGCTGCGGTGCGGTGGAGCGAATGAGTGCCGAACAAGTATAGCGCCTGACCTGCCGCGCCGTCAGTCTTCCTTCTCGATCTCGAATCGGACGCGTATGTCCTCGCGTCCCACCGTGATCTTCGGCTCGCACTTGAGGTGTACGTAGTAGCGCTCGGCGATGGAGTCGAACGCGCGCTCAAGATCGGCTTTGAAGGCCGAGAGGTCGGCGTGGTGGATCTTGAGCCCCCGGCGGTCACGGTAGATGTCGACCGGCGTGGCTTCACCCGTGCGTTCCTGGGCCTTGGTCACCTTCGCGAACACGCTTCTAAGCGGGGTGATCTCGCCTCCGAGGATGCGATGGGCCGTACGCTCGGAGATGTCGAGTCCAATCGCTTCGGCTGCCTCGGTCAGCTCTGACGCGTCTGCGCAGGCGCCCGGCCGCTGCCACACGGGCAGACGTTCGACGTCCTCACAAAACAGCAGGTCGGCTTCGTCGAGCTCGAAGCGCGCGAGCATGACGAGCGTGGCCAACACTTCGACCGAGCTGCCGATGAACACGTCGACCCCCGGGTGCTCCAAAGCGAACTCCACGACGCGGCGCACGATGTTGTGCGGGCCTCGTGCGACGTGCGGCCGTCCGTCCTCGTCCGGCTCTATCGCCGGCCACGTCGATTGGTCCGCCTTCTCGGCAAGCTTGGTGGTATCAGAGAGGATCCGGAGCGACGTTCCCTTGTGGGGTGAGGTGGCCATGACATCAGCCGCCGTGACGTTGCTGCGGATGGAGAAGAGCGCCATTCCTCGGCCGTGCACGCCCCAGGTGTCCATGACCATGGTCTCGAGCTTCGAGGTGACGCGGGGCTCGAAGATGCGGTCGATTAGCGCGGCCGGCACGCCGACGCCGTCATCGATGATGGTGATCGTCCGCTGGTCGCCTTCGCGCCCGGTGGCGACGAAGATGCGCTGGGCGTGGGCGTCTCGGGAGTTGCGAAGCAGCTCGACGACGATGTCCTCGGCGCTTCGGATATCGTGCTTGGCTTGTCGCCGTTCGGCCTCGGAGGTCTTGAGGCGAACGAAACCGTCGCCGAGGTTCTCCTCGACTTTCATGTAGGCGTCGCCCGAGACGGACGTGACGAAGTTCAAGAGATCGTTGTCAGGCATGGTCACAGGATACAGGCTCGAGCGCCGCGCGTGACGATGAGCGGCCCGGAAATCGCCAGGCTTGCCGAGGACCGGCGACGATCACCTGAAGTACGGTCCCTGTTTCTGGAGCCAGACCAGGTCGACGCCGCTCACGTGTGCCGAGCGGTACACGGCGTATCCCCGCTTCACATAGAGGGCGAGCGGCACGTGGGCGTCGGCACCGGTGAATAGTTCGAAGCGCTCGGCGTGCGGGAACGCGGCTTCGAGCACGTCCATCAGCGCGGTGGCGACTCCCCTGCCGGTCCAGCCGTCGTCGACGACGAGCCGGCCGATCTCGACGGTCCCTTCGCGCTCCGCGGCCCGGACGCTGCCCACGACGATAGGCGTAAGCTCCGCCGGCGCCAGGGCGATCCAGAAGCGTGTCCCGCCAGCCATGAGGCCACCGAGGTCCTCGGCAGTCTCGTTGAGCGGAGGCAGATTGGCGGGGTCGATTCCCAGCGCGCGCGAGACCCGGCCGAACGCACGCCGCTGAACGCCGAGGACCTGCTCAAGTTCCTCGGCGACCGCCTCGCGCACCTGGACCTCGCTCACCCGCCACCCCTCTTGTCCGAAAACGGACGACACCCCGGAACCTAGGGCTCCGGGGTGTCGTGATGCAAGCTTGTATCGATCCTACTTGGCGAAATCGACCGCGCGGCTCTCGCGGATGACCATGACCTTGATCTGGCCCGGGTACTCGAGCTCGTCCTCGATCTGCTTCGCGATGTCGCGGGCGAGCACGGTCGCGTCGGCGTCGCTGATCTGGTCCGGTTTGACCATGACGCGGATCTCGCGGCCGGCCTGCATGGCGTACGTCTTCTCGACGCCCTTGTGCGAGTTGGCCACGGCCTCAAGCTTCTCGAGGCGCTTGATGTAGCTCTCGAGCGTCTCGCGACGCGCGCCGGGACGGCCCGCGCTGATGGCATCGGCGGCCTGAACGAGCACGGCCTCGATGGTCTGCGGCTCGACGTCGGCGTGGTGCGCCTCGATCGCGTGGACGATCGCCTTGGGCTCGTTCATGCGTCGGGCGAGGTCGGCGCCGATGACCGCGTGAGGGCCCTCGATCTCGTGGTCGATGGCCTTGCCGAGGTCGTGGAGGAGGCCGGCGCGCTTCGCGAGCGTCGGGTCTACGCCGATCTCGCTCGCCATGACGCCTGCCAGCCACGAGACCTCGAGCGCGTGGTTGAGCACGTTCTGGCCGTAGCTCGTGCGGAACTTGAGGCGACCGAGCGTTCGGACGATCTCGGGGTGCAGGTTATGCACGCCGGCATCGAACGCCGCCTGCTCGCCGGCCTCGTGGATCTGCTGCGTGACGAGCGTCTCGGCTTTGTTGAACATCTCTTCGATGCGTGCCGGGTGGATCCGGCCGTCGGCGATGAGCGTCTCGAGCGTGATACGCCCGATCTCACGCCGCACCGGGTCGAAGCTCGACAGGATGACGGCCTCAGGGGTGTCATCGATGATCAGGTTGATGCCGGTCATCTGCTCGAAGGCGCGGATGTTGCGGCCCTCGCGGCCGATGATGCGGCCCTTCATGTCGTCGCTCGGGATGTGCACGACCGACACGGTCGATTCCGCCGTGTGATCGGCGGCCACGCGCTGGATGGCGATGCCGACGATGTTGCGGGCCTTCTTGTCGGCTTCCTCGCGGGCACGCGCCTCGGTCTCGCGGATGTAGGCGGCGGCGTCACGCTTGACGTCGTCTTGGATGCGCGACATGAGCTCGTTGCGCGCTTCGTCGGCAGTCATGCCGGCGACGGCCTCGAGGCGCAGACGCTCCTGCTCCACCATCTCCTCGAGGTCCTTCTCGCGCTTGGTGATCTGTCCCTGGACCGAGGACAGCTGGTGTTCGCGCTTGTCGAGGGACTCGGCGCGCCGGTCGATCGACTCCTCACGCTGTCCGAGACGGGTCTCGAGAGCGGTCAGTTCCTTGCGGCGCTCCTTGGCCTCGGCTTCCGCATCCTGCTTCATGCGGAAGATCTGGTCCTTGGCCTCGATGAGCGCTTCCTTCTTGAGCGTCTCGGCCTGCTTCTCCGCATCGCGAACCAAGCGTTCCGCATCTTCGGCGGCACGCGAGGTACGGTCCTTGATCAGGTAGCGGTTGATCGCATAGCCGAGGGCCATGCCGACGAGAAGCATCACGAAGCCGGTGATCACGGTTGCTGTCTGCATGCGCCCCCCTTTCAGGTGTCAGTCCTGCACAAGTGTCATGGGCGGAGGCACGCCTTGGGCCAAAGAAAAGGCCGGACGGCGTACGTCCGGCACCGTGATCGGGCGCTCTTCAGCTCCGGTAACCCGGACATACGCGAAACGGCCCCTTGGGGCCGGAACGGGTGCGGGTCTTGCGTTGCTGTAGTGCAAATCGCCGAGGGCCAGGCAGTGACTCATCGGCGAATGATCACGGATGCCGAGTTGAATCCTACCGTTCACCTGCAGTTTTCGTCAAGGTCACGGCGGGTGTACCGGCACCCCCGAAACCCGCTCTAACCAGGCTGAAAGTCGTCCTCTATGGCCTCATCCGAGGAGGTCGCGTCGACTGCCGACAGGGCGGCGGACAGCCCGAATCCCTTGCGCACGAGGCGGGCGATCAGCCTCTCTCGCTCGGCTCGGTCACGCGGGATCCGTGAACCCAGCACGGCCCGCGCCCGACTCGCCTCATCATCGGCGTGGAGGATCTCGTCGAGCGCGTGTCGAGCGGTCTCCTCATCGATGCCCTTGGTGGCGAGCTCGCGCTGGATACGCTGTCGTCCGAAGCCGGCGCCTGCTCTCGTCCGCACCCATAGCGCGGCGAACCGCGCATCGTCGACGAGGCCCAGCTCCAAGTAGCGGTCGACGATCTCCTCGGCCAGCTCACGGGGATAGCCATCGTCGATGAGTCGCGTGCGCAGCTCGTGCGCGGAGCGCTCACGATGCTCGAGGATGCGCACAGCCCGTTCGCGCGCCAGGTGGGCTTCGGCCTCGGCCAAGTCCGCTTCGAGCGAGGCGAGATCAACGCCGCTGCCCGGCTCGAGCCCAAGTTCCTTGACCGCTGAGGCCGACGTGAGCCGTGGCTCAGCGTCGAACCCGGAAAACACGAGCCGCCGGGCACGGCGATCCGGCCCGGCGGTCTCGATGCGATCGATGGTGACCAGCACGCTTCTGACCTACTTCTCGGCCGCAACCGGTTCCTCGGCGGCGGGCGCCAGGTGATCGACCACCGGCAGATCCAGCGAGATCCGGATCTTCGCCTCAACCTCGTTGCGGATGTTGGGATTCTCGCGCAGGTACTCCTTTGCCGCCTCACGACCTTGACCGAGGCGCTCTTCGCCGTAGGTGTACCAGGCGCCCGACTTGGAGACGATGCCCTCTTCGACTCCAAGGTCGAGGATAGAGCCCTCCTTGCTGATGCCGCTGCCGTACATCAGATCGAACTCCGCCTGGCGGAACGGCGCCGCGACCTTGTTCTTGACGACCTTGGCGCGCACGCGGTTGCCGACGATGTCGGTGCCCTGCTTGATCGAGTCGATGCGGCGGACGTCGATACGAACCGTCGAGAAGAACTTGAGGGCTCGCCCGCCGGTCGTGGTCTCCGGGCTGCCGAACATCACCCCGATCTTCTCGCGCAGCTGGTTGATGAAGATGCAGGTGGTGTTGGAGCGGTTGAGCGAGCCGGCGAGCTTGCGGAGCGCCTGGCTCATGAGGCGGGCCTGCAAGCCGACCGAGGCATCGCCCATCTCGCCCTCGAGCTCTGCACGAGGCACGAGCGCAGCGACGGAGTCGATGACGATGACGTCGACAGCACCGCTTCTGACCAGCATGTCGCAGATCTCGAGGCCTTGCTCGCCGGTGTCAGGCTGGCTGATCAGGATCTCCTGAATGTCGACCCCGAGCCGCGACGCATAGGCCGGGTCGAGCGCGTGCTCCGCGTCGATGAACGCCGCGACGCCGCCCATCGCCTGCGCCTCGGCGATGATCTGAAGCGCGAGCGTGGTCTTACCGCTCGACTCGGGTCCGTAGATCTCCACGATGCGGCCTCGCGGCACCCCGCCGATGCCGAGCGCGGCGTCGAGGGCCAGAGAGCCGGTGGGGATCGCTTCGATCTGCACGCTCGCGGCATGTTCGCCGAGCTTCATGATCGCGCCCTTGCCGAACTTCTTTTCGATCTGGTCCTTCGTTACGTCGAGCATCTTGTTCTGGTTGGCATCCATGCCCACTTGCTCCTTTATCCCTCGGCGGGACCCCTCGGGGCTGCGTCGAACCTACACGAACACGTGTTCGATGTCAACGGCGTTTCAGTGCCGGGTTGAGCCGGCTGCGCCGCGAGCCCGACGCCTCGGAGCTGCTGCCCGGTCACTCCCCCCAGAGGTGCCAGGAGGCGAGTTCCGAGTAGATCGGTCCGCGCGGCGTCAGCCGGCTCGCAAACAACGTAACGGTACCCACTGACATTGACTGTGGAGCGGCAGAAAGCACCAGCTCAGCGGCGTTAAGTGCGGATGCTTCGAGCGATCGCGGGCGGCGCGCTCGACACAGCGTCGCGTGCGGCTTGAACGCCCGCTCCTCCAGGGCGATCCCGAAGGCGAGCGCAGCCCGGTCGACCGACTCGGCGAGCGACGCACACGTGCCGTCGGGATCAAGCCATGCCGCCCAGAGCATGCGGCAGCGCTTGGTACCCGGGACCGCGCGTATGCCGGCCACAGGAAGTTCGAACCGCTCGGTCTTCCCGACAGCGACGCCAAGCGCCTCCGTCAGCGCAGGTACGTGCCCCTCATCGAGGCTGCCGAGGAACTTCAACGTGAGGTGGAGGTTCTCCTCGGCGACCCACTTCTCGTCGCGCCAAGCGGGGTCGGCGGCCTTGATGGCGTCGCATGCGCGCACGAGCGGGCCGCTAAGGCACGACGCGAGCGGGACGCCCACGAAGCACCGCACAGCGCTCATGGCCTCAGGACCTCGAGTCTGAGCAGGTCGAGCGCGGTCGCAACGGCCCGCATGCGCACGGACGACCGAGACCCGCCCTGGAATCGCTTCTCGTGTACCTCGGTGCCCGAACGCGATGCCACGGCGAACCACACGAGCCCCACGGGCTTGTCGGCGGTGCCGCCGTCAGGACCGGCGATGCCCGTGACCGAGACCGCGACATCGGCGCCCAGCCGGACCCGCGCACCTTCAGCCATCGCCCGTGCCACGGGTTCGCTGACCGCCCCATATTCGGCGAGCAGTTCCTCCGGGACGCCGAGCAGCGAGGCCTTCGCCTCATTGCTGTAGCTCACCACGCCGCCCCGGTAGACCTCCGAGGAGCCGGCGACCTCCGTGATCGCGCCGCCCACGAGGCCGCCCGTGCACGATTCGGCGGTCGCGAGGGACACGCCTGCGGTCATGGCCGCCTGCACGAGCGCCTGCTCGAGGGTCTCGCCGGTGGTCGTGTAGCAACTGGGTCCGAGTGCCTCGGCGACCGAGTGCGCCGCGGCGGCAAGCTCCTCGGCGCCGGCACCATCGTCAAGCAGCAACACCCGCACGTCGCCCGGACGCGCGAGCACCGTGAGCGCGATGCCCGGATGCGCGGCGAGCGCTCGCTGCGTGCGCACCTGAGCATCCGACTCTCCCAATCCCACGACGCCCAGCTCTGCGGCCTCTGCCCGCACCAGCGGATATCTGCCGAGGAACCGCGCCAGCATGGGCCGCATCTCGCTCGGGGGCCCGGGGAGCAGCACCAAGTGGCCTGCGGGCGTGGATGCGATCAGTCCGGGAGCAGTGCCCGTGGTGGGATCCATGACCTCCGCCCCCGCAAGCACGTCGGCCTGAGTGAGCACCTGCTGGGCCGCCTCGGCGTCGAGGTGCCTGCTGACGGCCGGTTGCAGCAGCGCGACCAGCCGAGGGTCCCTCTCGAGTGGCGCGCCGAGCGCACGAGACGCCGCCTCGCGGGTGATGTCGTCGTGAGTGGGTCCCAAGCCGCCGGTGACGACTACCAGCGACACAGAGGCCGTGAGGCGTCCGATCAGGTCGGCGAGAAGCGCGATGTCATCGCCGACCGACACGCATTCCGTGACCGCGAACCCTCGTGGTCCCAACGAGCGCGCGATCTCAGCCGTGTTGGTGTCGACGCGCAGCCCCTCGACCAGCTCGGAGCCGACCGTGATGATGGCCGCCGTGCCCGGCATGTTAGCCTGCCGTCTCGTCGATCTGGTCGTCGGCGGTCGCCAGCGCCGCCTTACCGGCATCGCCGAGGTGATCTTCGCCTGTCCACGGTCCGACCAGGACGTCGGCTGCGCTCCGGAAGTAGTCGATCATGGACAGGATCGTCATCACGACCGCGGCACCCATGAGAGTCCATGCCGCCGCCTGGATGTAGGCGGTCATCTCGGCGCCCAGGCCCGCCAGCAGCGGACTGTCTTTGATGATGAAGGCGATGATCGCGAGGATCTGGATGACAGTCTTGACCTTGCCGTACCACGAAGCGGCGATGACGGTGCCCTCCGCCGACGCGACCATTCGCAGGCCGCTGACGATGAACTCGCGCGCGATGATCACCATGGCGATCCACGCAGGCAGGACGTTGAGCTCGATGAGAGCGAGTAGTGCCGCGGTCACGAGCAGCTTGTCGGCGAGCGGGTCGAGGAACTTGCCGAAGGTCGTCACTTCGTTGCGCGAACGAGCCAGGTAGCCGTCTACGCCGTCAGTGCCGGCGAGAAGGGCGAAGACGCCGGCCGCGATCCACGGACGCAGGTCCGCGATGATGCCTGTGGCGTTGATCCAGCGCGGCCAGTCGGCGAGCAGCACGAGCAGGAACACCGGGATGAGAACCATGCGGGCGATGGTCACGGTGTTCGCAGGATTCATCTGCATCCGTTTGGCCACTACAGGACCTCCCCTTCCAAGTCGTATCCGAGCGAGTCGACTATCTTTGCGCGGACGATGTCACCTGCGTGGCCGCTATCGAGCAGCACGACACCGTCGATCTCGGGCGCCTGGCCGCGCCATCTGCCGAAGACGACGCCGTCATCCGGGTCGACGCCCTCGACGAGCACCTCCAGCTCGGAGTCCACGCGAGCCGCCGCTTTCTCGAACCCGATGAAGTCGGCCAGGTCACGCAGGCGCTGCGCTCGCGCTCGGCGAGTTCGAAGCGGGACCTGCGGTGTCATCGCGCCGGCAGCGGTCCCTTCTTCGGTCGAATAGGCGAAGACGCCAACGTAGTCGAAGCGAGCGGCCTCGAGGAACGCCTGCAGCGTCTTGATATCGGCCTGTGTCTCACCCGGGAAGCCTGCGATAAGGGTGGTGCGCAGCACGATGTCGGGCATCGCCGCACGCAGCCGGCCCAGGAGTGCGAGAAAGGCGTCGCCATCCCCGCTTCGGTGCATAGCGCGAAGCACCGACTTCGAAGCGTGCTGGAGCGGCATGTCGAGGTAGCGGCAGACGTTGGGCGTCGAAGCCATCGTATCGATGAGCTCGTCGGTCACGCCGTCCGGCTGTGCGTACATGAGTCTCAGCCACACAACCCCGGGCACCGCCGCAACGGCGCGCACGACGTCGGAGAGCGTCTGCCCGCCTTCGAGGTCGCGCCCGTACGCCGTGATGTCCTGGCCGATGAGCACGATCTCCTTGGCGCCGAGCGCGACAAGGGACTCTGCCTCGGCGACGATGTCGGCGAGCGCGCGACTGCGGTAGGGACCCCGGATCGACGGGATCGTGCAATAGGCGCACGTCCGGTGGCACCCATCGGACACCTGAAGGTACGCAGAGGGACCGCTCGAGGTGCGAGGGGGACAAGCCACACCCGCCGAGAATCCGCCGGCGTTGGGGCTCACGCCGGTCAGCCGTTCCAGCACGTCGAGGATGGCATTCTCCTCGGCGACGGGGACGAAGGCATCCACCTCGGGCATCGCCTCGGCGGCATCGGCGCCATAGCGGCTTGGCATGCAGCCGGCGACGACGAGCTTTCGGCCCGCTCGCTCAGGCGCCCAGCCGCTCGCCGCCTCCATGATGAGGTCGATCGACTCCTGGGTGGCGGCCTCGATGAAGCTGCAGGTGTTCACGACCAAGATGTCGGCGTCTTCGGGATCCTCGGCGAGCGAGTAGGCCGAGGAGGCGACGGCCGCCCGCATGCGGTCGGTGTCGACCTCGTTCTTGGGGCAGCCGAGGGTGATGAAGGCGACGCGTGGGGCGGTTGCAGCCATGCGTTACCGGTAGTTCGTGAACTGGAGCGGGATGCCGTAGTCCTGCTGTTTGAGGAAGGCGATCACTGCCTGGAGGTCGTCGCGCGAACCGGAGCTGACGCGCAGCTTGTCGCCCTCGATCTGCACCTTGACGCCCTTGAGCTTCTCGTCGCGGATCTCCTTGTTGATCTTCTTCGCGAGATCCGTCTCGATGCCCATCACGATCGTGCCGGTGTAGCGCACGGTCCCGCCGGTTGCGGCCTGAGGAGCGCTCCACTTGACGGCCTTGAGGTCGATGCCGCGCTTCACGAGCTTGCCGTTGAGCACGTCTTTGACCTGTCCGCCGATGAAGTCACTCGGCGCGTGCAGGGTGAAGGTTTTGTCGCCCTTGCTGTAGTCGAGCGTCGCGCCCGAGTCCTTGAGGTCGTAGCGCTGCACGAGCTCCTTGGCGGCCTGCTGATAGGCGTTGTCGACCTCTTGGAGGTCCACTTCGCTCACGACGTCGAAACTGTTGTCCTTGGCCATTCCCAGCCCCTCTCTCTACCGTCAGTTCTACTCGGCCGCGGTGGCCTCGATGGTCACCTTCGATATTCCGCCGGTGTTCTTCACGTCGACTTCCTTGCCGTCCTTGAGTACCGTGACCGATTCCGGCTTGCCGATACGCACGACTGCCGAGGACGTCACCTCGTACTCCTTCTCCTGCCCGGCGGCCAGCGTGCCTTCGTACGCCTGGTCGCCGTCCACGGTGATGCGCACCCACGACGCTCCGGTATCCGAGACGCGCACCGTCAACGTGAACGGCTGCTTCGGCGCTTCCTTCTGCGTGTCAGGCGTCGCCTTGACCACCGGCTTGGTCTCCTCGGTGGCAGCGTTGCCCGCATCCGGCGTGGAGGTCGGCTCGGTGACCGGCGTGGGGACGGGAGGTGTAGGTTCGGGCCCGCTTACGAAGCGGGTGATCGCCCAGATCGCGAGCGAGATCAAGGCGATAGCGAGCGCGACGGAAAGCGCGGCGCGCCACGGCATCGCGTGCTGCTGACCAGTGGGCTTAACAGCCTCCTCGGTCTGCGGCAGATTGAGTTCGCTATAGCGAGCGGCACCTGTCTCGGCCTTGTACATGTTGAGCAGAGGCACCGAGTCGAGCTCGAGGAAACGTGCGTAGCTCGAGATGTAGCCACGGACGTAGCCTGGGTTGGGCAGGCGCTCGTAGGCGCCGTCCTCGAGGGCCTCCAGCAACCGCGAACGGATGCGTGTCCCTGCTTCGGCCTGCTCGAGCGTGATACCGAGGGCGACGCGACGTTCGCGCAGAGTGTCTCCCAACTTGCCCACGCTACATCGCCTCCCCTGCATCTTCGCGCTCGAACGCCCGAATGGACTCGAGCTCTTCCACGTCGACCAGCACTTCCCGCGGCTTGCTTCCGTCCGGCGGGCCGACGACGCCCTTCATCTCAAGCATGTCCATGATGCGTCCCGCGCGTGCGTAACCGACCTTGAGCCGGCGCTGCAGCATGGACGTCGAACCCAGTCCGCTCACCACGACGATGTCTGCCGCTTCCCAGATCAGCGGGTCGTCCTCTTCGCCGGTGTCTACCCCGCCGCCCACCGAGGACACCTTCAGGTGCAGGATCTCCTCGTGGTAGTCGGGCTCGGCCTGCTGCTTGAGGTGCGCGACGACCGTCTCGATCTCGGTCTCGCTCACATAGCAGCCCTGGATGCGCTTCGGCTTGGCCCAGGCAGGCGTTGAGAACAGCATGTCGCCGAGGCCCACGAGCTTCTCGGCGCCGGGCTGGTCGAGCACGACGCGGCTGTCGATGGCGCTCGCCACGTTGAAGGCGATGCGGTTGGTGATGTTGGCTTTGATGAGGCCGGTGACGACGTTGGCCTCAGGGCGCTGCGTCGCGACGACGAGGTGGATGCCGGCAGCGCGCGCGAGTTGCGCGATGCGCACGATCGAGTCCTCGACCTCCTTGGCGGCCACCATCATGAGGTCGGCGAGCTCGTCGATGACGATGACGAGGTACGGCAGCTCCTCGGCGCCCTCGGGTCCCTTGCCGTCCTGGACCATGGCGTTGTAGAGACCGATGTTGCGCGCGCCGGCAACCTGCAGGACTTTGAGGCGCCGCTCCATCTCGGTGACCGCCCAGGCCAGAGCGCTCGCGGCCTCTTTGGGTTCGGTGACGACCGGGACGTAGAGGTGCGGCACGCCGTTGTAGAGCGAGAGCTCGACGCGCTTGGGGTCGATGAGGATGAGGCGGACCTCGGAGGGCGTCGAACGCATGAGCACGCTCATGAGCATGGCGTTGATGGCCACCGACTTGCCCGAGCCCGTGGTACCGCCGATGAGCAGGTGCGGCATGGTCGCGAGGTCGGCGAGCACGGGGTCACCCGCGACGTCCTTACCGATGCCGAGGAGCAGCGGTCCGCCTTCGCCCGCGGGTGCCAGGCAGTCACCGAGCGTGACCGACGAGCGGCGCTGGTTGGGCACCTCGATGCCGACGAGCGCCTTGCCCGGGATCGGCGCCAGGATGCGCACCGTGCTCGCAGCGAGCGAGAGCGCGAGGTCGTCGGCGAGCGCGGTGACGCGCGAGAGGCGCACGCCCTTGGCGATCTCGACCTCGAACAGCGTAACGGTGGGGCCGGCGACCCACGAGACCACGCGGGCCGGGATATCGAAGGTCGCGAGCGTGTCGGCGATGACGGCGGCAGTGGAACGCAGCTCGTTGTCGCTCGTCTTGTGGGTGGCGGCCGACTCCTTGGTACGGGTCAGTAACGCGAGGCCTGGCAGCTCAAAGCCCTCCATGCGCCGTGGGGAGACCGACTTTGCGACCGGCACCGTCTTGCGCGCTGCCTCGGGATCGGCGCCGGCGGCTCCTGCGCGCGAACGCGCGGGGCGCTCGGCCTCAGCCGAGACGACCGCCGAGCCGGTGTCAGCGAGTGGCACCGTGCGAGGTGCCCGTTCCGCCCGCGGCGTGCGGGCGGGCTTCTCGGCCTCCTCTTCCTCGCCGCCCCAGAAGCGGTCGCGAACCCACTCGACGACAGCCGAGATGGAGAGGCCGGTCACGACGAGACCCACCAGCAGCAGGCCCACGAGCAGCACCGCGGCGATCTTGACGCCCACGAGCTCGACGAGCGCCCAGGCGATCGCGCCCCCGAGATAGCCGCCGTAGGACGCGACCAGCGCGGAGTTGAGGTAGTCGGTGCCGGGTGTCGAGGAGAGATCCGGTGTGGTCAAGGCGGCAAGTGAGATGAGGGCGAGCAGCACGATGCCGATGCCCGCGCCGGTGCGCCACTCGCGGATCTCGGCGCGAACGAAGAACGAGACGCCCCACAGCAGCAAGCCGAGGGGGATCAGATAGGCGCCGACGCCCACGAGCATGCGCATGCCGCTCGCGGCGGCCTGAGCGGCGATGCCTGAGTCGCGCGAGAGCACGGCGATCATCAGGGCGATCGCGAGAACCGATAGCCCCACGCCGATGATGTCGCGCTTCGAGCGGTCGTCGAGGATCGAGGGAGGCGGCGCATTGCGCGAAGAACGCGACTGCGTCTTTCCCTTCGAGGAGCGTGTGCTGCGATTGGAGGCCACGTCGTGCTCCCGTATCTAGAATGCGTATCGTGCTAGAAGCAGGATACCTGCTACACCCGTGTACGCCGCAAACCACCACAGCGAATGCTTGCGCACGAACGGCAGCAGGAACCATATCGCTCCGTAGCCCACGATGATCGTCACGATCAGTCCGACGACGATCACGTCGAGGGGAGGCAATGCCCCCTCACCCCCGGCGACGTCGAGCATCTTCTTCGCCGTCGCGGCGCCGATGATCGGGATCGACATGAGGAACGAGAAGCGAGCTGATTCTCCCCTGCTCAGGCCTAGCGCCTGCCCTGCGGCGATAGTGGTGCCGGAGCGAGAGAGCCCCGGCAGGGCAGCGAAGCCCTGTGCGAAACCTATCCCGAGCGCTTTGCCCCAGGGCAGTCGGCCCGAGTCCTCCTCGGCGATCACGTTTCGGCGCTTCTGCGCGGCGGCGATCAGCTCCGACGCGCCGAGGAGCACGGTCGTCGCGAGCAGGCCGTATGCGGCGATCACGATCTGTTGGTCCACGGGCCGCTTCTCCACGCCCTCGACGAACGACTCGAGGACCAGCACCACGGCCACGCTCGGCAGTGTGGCGCCGATGAGCAACCAAGCGAGACGCCGTTCGCGCGCCCTCTCGGCGGTGCGCGAGAAGAGCGCGACGGCGAGAGCCCACACGTCCTTGCGGAAGTAGGCGATCGTCGCGATCAGGGTGCCCGCGTGCAAGATGACGTCGAATCCCAGGCCAAAGCGCTGCCAACCGAGCAGCGAAGGCACAAGGATGAGGTGGCCATCTGAGGAGATCGGGAGGAACTCGGTGATGCCTTGCACGATGCCGAGAACGACAGCTTCGATCAGCCCCACTGGCTAGACCTCCATGACGACAGGAATGATCATCGGACGCCGGCGTACGCGCTCCCAGACGAGCTGCGACACCGATTCACGAAGCGCGCGTCTGACCACCTGCTGGTCGGTTGCGCCCTCTTTGCCGGTCTTGGCGAGCGTCTTGGCTGCGCGGGCGCGGATCTCTTCGTAGAGCTCGCCCTCGTCGCCGATGACGATGCCTCGAGTGACGACCTCGACCTCACCTACAGGCTTGCCGCTCTTGCGGTCGATGGCGACCACGATCGATATGAGGCCGTCCTGGCTCATGTGCTGACGGTCCCGGAGAACCACGTGCCCGATGTCACCCACGGACAGGCCGTCGACGTATACGACGCCCGACTCGACTCGCTCAGCCAGCTTCGCACCGTGTTCGTCGATCTCAAGGCAATCGCCGTTGTCCAGAACGAACACGTAGTCACTGGGCACGCCGACCGCCTTCGCGAGGCGCGCGTGCGCCGCGAGGTGACGCGTCTCACCGTGGATCGGCATGAAGTACTCGGGTTGAGTAAGGTTCAACATCAACTTGAGGTCTTCAGCTGCGGCATGGCCCGACACATGAACGTCCGCGTTGGACTTGTGCATGACATTCGCGCCGGCCTTCGCAAGCCGGTTGATGACACGGGAGACTGCCTTCTCGTTGCCGGGTACCGGTGAGGCCGAGATGACCACCGTATCGCCCTCTTCGATGCTTACGGTGCGGTGCTCGCCGTTCGCCATCCGGGCAAGTGCCGAGAGCGGCTCGCCCTGGCTACCAGTGCAGAGGATCACGACCTGCTCGGGCGGCAAGTTATTAGTCTCGAACGCGTCGAGGATGTTGTCCTCGTCGATCGTCAGGTAGCCGAGCTCGCGAGCGACCTTCGTGTTGTTGACCATCGAACGGCCGGTGACGATGACCTTGCGGCCGTTGGCGACGGCCGCGTCACACACCTGCTGCAAGCGGTGGATATGGCTGGCGAACGAGGCGACGATCACGCGCTGGTCGGCATCGGCGATGATGCGACGGAGCGCCTTTCCCACCTCGGCCTCCGAGCGCGTCGTCCCCGGCGTCTCCGAGTTCGTCGAGTCGCTCATCAGCAGCATGACGCCCTGCTTGCCGAACTTCGACAGTGCACCGAAGTCGGTGAGCCGGCCGTCGATCGGCGTCTGGTCGAGCTTGAAGTCGCCGGTGTGGATGACGTTGCCGATCGGCGTACGGACGTTGATACCGACGCCGTCCGGGATCGAGTGGTTGACCGCGAAGAAGTCGAGCCCGAACGCGCCCAGCGTGCAATGGCCGCCGCTCTTGACCTCGCGGAGCTTGGGCTTCTTGATCTTATGCTCGTCGAGCTTGTTCTTGATGAGCCCCAAGGTGAGTTTCGTGCCGAGGATCGGCACGGGCGCGTCGAGGTCCTTCAGCAGGTACGGCAGCGCGCCCGTATGGTCCTCGTGGCCATGGGTGATCACGATGCCACGCAACTTGTCACGGCGCTTCACGATATAGCTGAAATCCGGCAGGATCAGGTCGATCCCGGGAGTGTCATCGTCCGGAAACATGATGCCTGCGTCGATGACGATCATGTCGGGCCCGTATTCGAGAACGGTCATGTTCTTACCGATCTCGTCGAGCCCCCCGAGCGGAATGACGCGCAGGCGGTTCGGTTTGTTTTTCGGCATGTGGTTGGGAGCTAGCTCCTTCCGCGACCGCGATCCGCGGCCGGTTGTCAGGACAGTACCCCGACGTGGCGCATGACGCGCTCGAGCTCTGCAGTCTGCTCCGCGGTCGGCTCGACCAGCGGGAGCCTGACTCCCCCTACGGGGAAGCCCTGCAGTTCGAGTGCCTTCTTGACCATGATCGGGTTAGCCGTCATGAAGAGTGCCTTCATGAGCGGCAGCAATTCGAGGTGGATGCGCAAAGCGCGCGTGTGGTCGCCCGATGCCTGGGCGTCGATCATCTCTTTGAACCTGCGGCCCGCGACGTGGCTCACGACCGAGATGACGCCGGTGCCGCCCATGCCCATCATCGGCAGGGTGAGCTCGTCGTCTCCCGAGTAGACCATGAAGCCCTCGGGTGCCTCGGCGAGTATCGCGGCCACCTGTGACAGGTCCGCATTGGCCTGCTTCACGGCCACGACGTTCGGGCAGTCATGCGCCACACGAAGGATCGTGGCGGGCTCCATGTTGATCACGCAGCGACCCGGGATGTTGTACAGGATCACCGGCACGTCGACCGCGTTGGCGATCGCACAGAAGTGCCGGTAGAGACCCTCCTGCGGCGGCTTGTTGTAGTACGGGACGACCGCCATGATCGCGTCGACGCCGAGCTCCACGACCTTCTTCGCGAACTCGACGGAGTCGTCGGTGCAGTTGTCGCCGGCGTTGGCGATGATGGGCACTCGCCCGCCGACGGCCTCGATGACCGTCTTGAACAGTTCGATCTTCTGGTCGTAGAAGACCGTCGGGCTCTCGCCGGTAGTCCCGCAGACGACCAGTCCGTCGCTTCCCTCGGCGATGAGCTTCTCGGCGAGTTCAGCGGCTCGCGGCAAGTCGAGTGCGAGGTCATCGGTGAACGGGGTCACCATGGCCGTGATCATGCGGCCGAAGTGTGGCGTGCTCATTGGAAGTCAGCCCCTCGTGAAGTCCGCTATACGAAGCGGACGCGTCATGCGCAGTTACGTGCTCTATTGTGCCACACCGCAGCCCGATCCATGCCCGCGAGCGACCATCCTCGTTGACGAGGCGTCACGCCACGCCGAGGACCCGGTAGCGCAACTCGGCGAGCTGCCCTGGCCACGCCTTGGCCTCCAAGAGCTCGAGCTGCTGCTCATTCAGTGGTGGAACCCAGAGCGGCACCCCGTCGCCGAGGACGACCGGCTGCACGAAAAGGTCGATCTCATCCACGAGCCCTGCGCCGACCAGTGACGTCGCCAGCTGACCACCGCCGACCAGCCAGATGCGGCCACCCGATTGCTGCTTCAGCTTCGTGACGAACGTGACGGCCTCATCGTGAACGAACGTCGGCTGGCCGAAGAGAGGCAGGTCGTCTCGGGAGGTGAAGACGAAGTTCCGTTTGCCGGCATAGGGGTCTTCGTCCACCAGCCCGATCGTGCTCAAGTAGGTGTGACTGCCCTGCAAGACGGTGTCCACCGAGTCCATGAGTTCGGCATAGCCGTAGTCTTCACCCTCGGCGCCGGCAAGCCAGTCGACTCCACCGGTCGAGTCGGCGATGAAGCCGTCGAGTGATGCGGTGACGTAGAGGACGATCTCTCGGGCCACAGTGACCAATCCCCCTCCTGCTGTTGCGCGGCGGGCTGCGCTAGTCGGCGAGCGCGAAACCGTCGTGGAGCGCCTTCACGGCCGCGACGGCATCGTCCTCGGCGACGAGCACCGAGATGGTGGTGTGTGAGTCGGCCGTCTGGAGGACGGTTACTCCGGCATCGGCCAGGTACCCCGCCATGCGCGCCATGACACCCGGGACGCCATGCATCCCCGCGCCGACGAGCGTCACTTTGCCGAGATGCGGCTGGACGCGGTAGGTGAGACCGATCTGCTCGAGTACTCGGCAGGTTTCGTCGAGCGCATCCTCGGCGACGGTGAAGATGAGGCGCTCGCCGACGGGGGTGAACATGTCGAGGGAGACGCCGGCATCAGCCATTGCGCGGTACACGCGCGCCTGCGCCGCCATGTGCTCGGGTGTCCCTTCGTCGGCCGGCAGGATCACCCGAACCCGGGCGACGCCCGCGACGTGCGAGACCGCGGTGGCGACGCTCGCAGGCCGGTAGGCGGCGATGTCGGCCACCTGGGTGCCGGGGTGGTCGCTGTAGGTGTTGCGCACACGCACGGACAGGCCACTCGTGAGCGCGAGCTCCGCTGCAGGCGTGTGGACGACGCGGGCGCCGGTCTTGGCCATCTGGAAGAGCTCATCGGCACCGATGACGTCGAGGACCTCCGCGCCCTCGCAGCTACGCGGGTCCGCGGTCATCACGCCGTCAACGTCCGTGTAGATCTCGACCTCCTCGGCCTGTAGGGCCACGCCGAGCGCGCAGGCGGTAGTGTCGCTGCCTCCGCGCCCGAGCGTGGTGATCCGCCCGTCGTCGCTCATGCCTTGGAAGCCGCAGACCACCGGCACCACGCCGTCCGCGATGGCGGCGGCGAGGGGGCCGGTATGGATCTCGGTGATGGACGCGCCATCGTGCACGCCATCGGTGCCGATGCCCGCATCCGGGCCGGTGAGGGCGCGCGCGCTGACGCCGGTGGCTCGAAGTTCGTGAGCGACGACGACCGCGCTGATGACCTCGCCAACGCTCGCTAGCAGGTCCTGCTCGCGCGGCTCCGTGGGCAGGCCGGCTACCAGGCCGAGAAGCGTGTCGGTCGCGTACGGGTCGCCGGTGCGTCCCATCGCGCTGACCACGACCACGGGCGCTTTGCCGAGCTCGAGGGCGGCGGTGACACGAGCGCCGATCGCCGCGCGGCCCTCAGTGGTCGCCACCGACGTGCCGCCGAACTTCATGACCACGACCGGCCGCGTGCTGCTGGCCTGAGCTGCGGCCGGACCTGCGGCTCCGTCGGTCATGCTACTCCCCCATCAGCTTCTCTAGGCCGATGATCAGCCCACTTCTCGACGGGATCTCCCGGCACGCCAGTACGACGCCCGGCATGAAGCTCGTGCGGTCGATGGAGTCGTGTCGCAGCGTGAGCGTCTGGCCTTGGCCTCCGAAGACGACCTCCTGGTGCGCAACGAGCCCGGGAAGCCGCACGGAGTGCACGTGAACGCCCTCAACGAGCGCTCCACGAGCACCCTGCATGCCTTCGAGCTCGGTCTCGCTGCCCGGCGTCTCGCCGCCTTCGGCTCGTGCTGCAGCGATCATGCGCGCGGTGCGGATGGCGGTACCCGAGGGCGCGTCGGCCTTCTGGTCGTGGTGGAGCTCGGTTATCTCGACGTAGGGCATGTAGCGCGCGGCCCTCTCGGCGAACTGCATCATGAGCACCGCGCCGATCGCGAAGTTGGGCGCGAAGAAGAGGCAGGTGCCGGGGTGCGTGCAGTCCGACTCGTAGAGCTCTGCCAGGGCGCCTTCCGACATGCCGGTCGTGCCGACCACGCAGTTCACGCCTGCGGCGAGTGCGGTGCACAGGTTGCCGGCGACGACGGTGGGGTGGGTGAAGTCGACCATGACGTTGGGGCGGTGGTCTGCGATCGCGGCGGCAAGCGAAGCCACGCACTCGATCGACGTGCCGTTGCCGGCGTCAACAGCCGTGCCGACCGCGTTGGGGTCGACCGCGGCGACGACTTCCATGCCGTCGGCAGCGGTGACTGCGCGTACGACTTCGGATCCCATGCGGCCGGCGGCGCCGGACACGAGGACTCGGATCATCTGACTGCCTCCTGAGGGGCTGGTTACGGGACTCGGTCGTGCCTGCGAGTAGCGGCTACTTCACGAGCGGTGCGAGCTGCTCTTTGGTGTAGGGGCCGATGACTGCGAGGGCCTTCTCACGCGTCAGGGCGTCGGCGCTGACCCGCTTCAGGTCGTCCATCGTAACGGAGTTGAACCGCTCCATGATCTCGTCGGCCGAGAGGATTTCCCCTCCCGTTACCTCGTTCTTGCCAAGACGTGTCATGCGCATGCGCGTTGACTCCATGCCGAGCACGAGGTGTCCCTTGGCTGCCTCGCGGACCCGGTCGAGCTCGTCAGGCGACACGCCATTGTCGGCGATGTTCTCGACCTCGGCACGTATGAGGCGGATGACTTCCTCGGCGTTGTCGGGACGCGTGCCGGCGTAGATGGCGAACTCGCCGGTGTCCTGGTACAGCGCCGAGAACGAGTAGACCGAGTAGGCCAGGCCGCGCTTCTCGCGGATCTCCTGGAACAGCCGGGAGCTCATGCCGCCGCCGAGGATGCCGTCCACGAGCGACAGGGCGAAGCGGTCGGGATGGTGAGCGTTCATGGTCGAGACGCCGTAGCAGATGTGCGTCTGCTCGGTCTCCTTCTCGAGGACGTCGATGCGCGCCTCGCTGACGGCATGCGCGACGGGGCGCACCGAGCGCGGCCCGCGCGGGAGTTCCGCGAGGCAGCGCTCGGCCATCTGCACGAGCTCCTCGTGGTCGACGCTGCCGGCGGCCGCGACGACGCAATTGCCGGTCACGTAGTGCTTGGTCCTGAAGGCGACCGACTGCTCGTGATCGAACTGGCCAACGGTCTCCCTGCTGCCGAGGATCGGCAGGCCGATGGGGTGTGTTGGCCACAGTGCATGGCTGAAGATCTCGTGGATGCGGTCGTCGGGCGTGTCCTCCATGCGGGCGATCTCTTCGATGACGACCTCGCGCTCCGACTCGCATGCCTCGTCGACAAGCGTCGCGTTGGTGACCATGTCAGCGAGGATCTCGAACGCGGTGGGCAGGTGCTCGTCGACAAAGCGCGAGTAGTAGCAGGTGTACTCCTTCGAGGTGAACGCGTTGAGCTCGGCGCCGAGGCGGTCGAACTGCTCGGAGATGTCCTTGGCTGAGCGCGTGGGCGTGCCCTTGAACATCATGTGTTCCATGAAGTGCGACATGCCGGCTTCCTCGGCACTCTCGTCGCGACTGCCCACGGCGAACCATATGCCGAGGGCTACGGAGCGAACGGAATCCATAGGCTCGCTCATCACGGTGATCCCGTTGTCGAGCACGGTCTTGCGATAGAACATCGAGTCCCCCTCAGGGTCGATGGAGGTGGCGGTCAGCGCTGTGTTCAGGGTACCCGAATGAGCCCGGTGCGGCGCGCCCTGCGAGTCGCCCCTGTGCTAGCGGACTTCGAGCGTGGCCCACTGTGTGGCGGCGGCGTCCCACCTCAGCAGTACGAGAGCAGATGGCAACGTCTCCGCTGGCTCCCGTGTTCCGAGGATGTAGAGGTTCGGTGCCTGCGCTTGGTGCTCTGAGGGCATCGATGCGATCTCATCGGCGGTCGCCCGCCGCATGAACATCGGCGACTGCCCGGGAAGGCGGATCGATCCCTGTTTCCACCAGCGAAAGAACGCCGTGCGCTTATCGGTAGGTAGTGCCGCGAGGTCGGCCGCCCAACGAGTCGCTTCGGCGACCGACTCCCCCGCGCCTCCCAGTCCCGAGCTGTCGCCCGAACCGAAGGTCGCTGTCGAGACAACTTGGAACGACGGGTCCTCGGCAGCTTGGGCCGTGATGCGGAACGGCCGCGTCCAGCGAGCAGGCACGGGGATCACGTAGTAGACCAGCGGCGGGTTGTAGCCCCAGGAGCCCTTGGGCTCGGCGGTGGCCCGGAAGAGCCCGTCAGTTCCCTCGATGCTTTCGACCAACCCCGCCTGATACGTCTTCGCGTCTGCGCCCGGCGGGATCGGCCTGAAGAACCACACGACCGCAGCGACCCCTGTCACGACCGCCAAAGCGACGATCGTCCACTTCAGCCACCTGTTTGCACCGCCGGGAGTCAGAGCTCCGCCTCGCGCTGGAGCAGCATGGCCTTTCGCTTGACGCCCCACCGGTAGCCGGACATTGCGCCGTCCGAGCGAACGACACGATGGCAGGGCACGATCACCGCGATCTCGTTCGTGGCGCACGCGCGTGCGACTGCGCGCGACGCCGACGGACGCCCGATCGAGGCCGCGAGCTCAGCGTAGGAGCGGGTCTGGCCGCACGGAATCCCGCGAAGCTCCCTCCACACGAGACGCTGGAACTCAGTGCCGCTTGGGTCGAGGGCCACGCGGAGGGGCGCGCCTTCGACCGCCGCTAGCGCGGCTTCAGCGAAGTCTTCGCACCAGTCGTCGGTCGCTTGAGGAAGTGTGCCGTAGCGCGCCGAAAGGGCAGCGTGGACCGCCTCAGGATCATCGGCGAGTTCGACGGCCCGGATACCAGCTGGAGAAACGACGATGCCGGCGGTTCCCAGCCAGCAGCGGCGCATGGCGAGTCGCAACTCTGGATCGGACACCATGCGTTCCCTCCGAAGCTTGCCGGCCAGCCCGCAACTTGGTATGCGGCTCAACAGTCACGAGTGTCGCACAGCATCGGCTGGACGCACAGAGTAGATGGTCGTCAGCGGACCAGTACTAAAAGGGCCCCGGTCAGGGGCCCTTTCGTTTCCTACTGAACGTCCAGAAGTTCAACGGTGAACACCAGGGTCGCGTTCGGCGGGATGACTCCGCCGGCGCCCTGCTCGCCGTAGCCCTTGTCAGGCGGGATGACGAGGATTCGCTTGCCGCCGACCTTCATGCCGGCGACCCCCTCGTCCCATCCCTTGATGACCTGGCCCGCTCCGAGCGGGAAGACGAACGGTTGACCCGAGTCCTTCGATGAATCGAACTTGGTGCCGTCGGTCAGCCAGCCCGTGTAGTTGACGGTCACTGACTTGCCCGGAGTGGCCTCGGCGCCCGTCCCGACCTTGACGTCCTTGATGATGAGCTTATTGACGTCCTTGGCCTCCGCCTTCGGGAACTCGTCAGGAGTTGCGGCCTCGGGCGCAGTGGTTTCGGGCGACTCCTCGGGCGTCGACTGCGACTGCTCGGTGCCGGTGGTGTTCTCGGTGGTCGCGGGCTTGCTGCAACCGGCGGACAGACCGGCAGCGATCAGCAGCAGCGCGATGCTGACCAGCAGGATAGAGCGTTTCGACACGTGTGCCTCCCTGGTTGACGGGTACTGGGTCCAGCGTACGGATTGCACTCATCTGGCGCCAGCCGTGGTGTGCGCAGATTGTGTGTTCCCAGCCGAGAGGGATCGCTACTTCTTGCGAAGGTTCTCGGCGACTCGGAATTCGACGATGCGGCGGATGAGGTCGGTTGGCAGCGGCTGCGACAGTGGGAACTGAACGGATCCCTTGCCCTGCTTGTAGGGCGCCAACTCCTCCTTGAACGCTTCCATTCCTGAAGGGATCGGATAGAAGCCGATGTGCTTCTTGAAGCCGGCGAAGTGGACGAGGTGCTTGCCATTGAGGTCGAACGTGGGGATCGCGTAGCTGATGGTCTCGGTCGCGTCAGGTGCGATGTCGTGGACGAGCGCGCGGATCTCCCTCAGGCGACTCGCCACCTCTTCAGGGAAGTCCGCGATGTAGTCGTCGATGGTTGTGGCAGCCGAGCGGTCGGTCATTGGTGCCTCCAGTCGGGTCTCCGAAATCGCCTACTCGCCATCGAACGCACGGCGCATCGCCGCGACGTCGAGCTTCTTCATGGGCAGCATAGCCTGCACCGCTCGGTTCGCGGCCTCCCGATCGGGCGAGCCGAGCATCTCGTCGACGCCCTTCGGGACCACCTGCCACGAGACGCCGAACCGGTCGGTGAGCCAGCCGCACTGGCCTTCCTCGCCGCCCTCGGTGAGCGCGACCCACAGGCGGTCGGTCTCCGCTTGGGTCTCGGTGCTGAGGACGATGGACGCAGCGGGCGTGAACTGGAACACGGGACCGCCGTTGAGCAGGGTGAACCCGACGCCATCAAGGATGCATGAGACCGCCATGACGCTCCCCGGCTCGGCGGGCAGGCCATCGGGATAGCGATTGGTCGTGCGGATGCTGGAGTTGGGGACGACCGACGTGTAGAACTCGGCGGCCTCCTCGGCTTGGGTGTCGAACCACAGGCAGATGCTCAGTGCGGTGCTCATGGCGCTCCTTCTGGGGTCTCGCATCCTGGAGTGGGGCGGCGGCCCACGCAGGCCGCCCTAATCTGTCTGCCCATACCGGGGGCTCGCTAGCGACTCCGGCGCCCCGACCCGCGGCGGCCGGAGGCGTCCCCTCCCGACTTGGTGCTCGCCTGCCACACGTTGTCGATGGCCAGCAACAGGTCACC
>CAZSLI010000011.1:20463-42393 GCA_964607705.1 uncultured Eubacteriales bacterium | reverse complement strand
TCCTCGGCATCCAGCGTCAGCTCGAAGCGCAGTTCGCGGCGCTCGTCGAGCTCGAACCCCTCTGCCAAGCGCTCGAGCACCCGGCGCTCCTTGTCCGACTCGATCTCAAGGAGGCCGAGCGACTCGCTGACCGTCGCCATGTGATCGGGCGCCGGGATGGCGACCAGGGCGACTCCTCCCGGTTCGAGCACGCGCGCGAATTCGGCCGGGTTGCGCGGCGCGAACACGTCGAGCAGCACTGCCACCGATTCGTCTCGCAGGTACAGCCGGCGGTTGAGGTCGGCGACGAAGAAGGCGGCGTTCTCGTAGCGCTTGGCCGCCATGCGCACCGCCGGCTTCGACAGGTCACTGCCGAGGAACAGCGCGTCCTCGGCAACGAGCGCCTCAGTTATGCCGCCGATGTAGTAGCCCTCGCCGCAGCCGACTTCGAGCACGGCGGGCGTCTGCCCCGGAGGCCGGGCCGAGAGCGCATACCGGACTTCCTCGGCGAGGAGCGCGCGCAGCGGCTCGAAGGGTCCGCGATCGAGGAAGGAGCGCCTCGCCTGAAGCATGTCGGTCGTGTCGCCTTCGATACCGCGGCTACGGTGTTGCGCGGGGAGCAGGTTGACGTACCCTTCGCGCGCGACGTCGAATGAGTGTCGGTTGAGGCAGGAGTACGCGGTCCGGTCCTCGGCGGGCAGGAGCGGCTCTTTGCAGATGGGGCATTCGAAGTGCGCGAACGGGCGCATGCTGACCGTCATAGCGTGCCCATGCCCGTGCTGCCCTGCTGGCGATCCATCGGGCGTTCCCCCTGTTCGGCGTGCAGCGTGCGGCCGACATCATCCAGAAGCAGATGAGGTCACTGCTTCGAGACTAGCGTGCATCTTCCCCGAGCGCGGGCTCTATGCTCGTCAGGATGCTCGGCCAGCCACCGGACATTCCCTGGAACGCCTGCTGGCCCATGGGCGAGTCCATGTCGAAGCCGGAGTGCTCCAGCGTGAGGTCGGTGCCGCCGTCGGCGGCTGCGAGGGTCCAGACGATCATCGTGTCGAGGAACCCGATCCCGAACCGGTATGCGAAGCGGCGCGGCTCATCGACCTCGATGACCTCACACTGCTGCTTGCCGAACGCACCCATGTCGAGCGAGAACCGGTGTCCCACCTCGGGGCTGATGTCGCCGGGCGCCCACCATTTCGCCATGAGCTCGGGCTCCGTGAGCGCCTGCCAGACGCGCGCGGGTGGCTGGGCGATGTGCTCGGTAAGCTGGATCACGGCGGGCGCGGTCATGGGGACTCCTTCGGCTGACGTTCTGTGTTTTCGGTCGCGTGTGGGCCGCCCCAAGCGTACCCGAAGCGAGCCGCCACGCGACCGCTGACGCTCAGGCTGGCCGGATGTCGAAGTGCATCACGTACTCGCGCTCCCCCAGCTTCGAGTAGAGCGCGATCGCCGGGTCGTCGCCGTGATCGGCTTGCACGAAGATGACCCATGCGCCGCGTGCGGCGGCGATGCGCTTCACCTCCTCGATGAGAGACGTGGCGATGCCTTGGCGACGATGCGACTCGGCGACGGCCAGGTCGTAGATGTAGAGCTCGCTGCGTTCCTGCTCCGGCTTCTGTAGCTCGTACGCCGTAAGCCCGCCGACCACTTCCCCGCCGTCCGTGACGGCGGCGACTGCGACGAACCCCGGACTGCCGAGAAGCCGCTCGAGGTAGCCGTCGCTCGCTGGTCTCGCGACGTAGACATCTGTGTCCTCGGCGAAGGCGTCGGCGAACACGCGCAGCACACCCCGCAGGGTCCTGACATCTTCGGAACCCAATGTCCGCACGCGCACGGTATCAGGGCGATGCACGTCATCCTCCCTCATCCGTCCCACTATTCCATCGCCTCGTTCCGCGGGCGCCCTCAGCGCTTCTTCCAGTAGTCGAACTCCGGCTCGTACGTGACGCCCGCCAGGTCCGACGTCGCGCGTTCGAAGAACGTCTGAGCGTCCGCGATCGCCTGGTTGTAGGCGCTCGGAGCTATCTCGCGTAGGCAGAAGTCCAAGACGGCGCTTGCCTTCAGGTCGCCGATGTCTTCTTCCAGCTCCTCGGCGAAGAAGCGCTTGATCGAGGAGATGAGGTAGTGCTCGGTCTGTTCGTCCAGTTTCACCGGCAGCCCTTCCGCTTCCCGCGTGGTCTCTCCCACTGTAGCGCCGGGGACCGACATCGGCCCCCTGTTGGTTCTTCGCCGCTTCATGGCTACATTCAATCCATGAGATACGTAGCGCTTATCCGTGGCATCAACGTCGGGGGTAACAGCAAAGTCGAGATGCGCGCGCTCAAGGCCGCTTTCGAGAGAGCGGGCATGTCCGATGTGCGCACGTACATCAACTCGGGCAACGTGATCTTCTCGAGTACGAAGCAGGACGTCGCGGCGCTCGCCACGATGCTCGAGCAGGCCGTCTTCGACGGATTCGGAGTCGACACGCGGATCCTCTTGCGCGATGCCGAGCAGCTGCGAGCCCTCGGCAACGCCATCCCAAGCGACTGGGTGAACAACGCGGACATGAAGTGCGACGTCGTGTTCCTCGGCGACGAGCTGTCCGCCGAAGAACTCATCGAGAAGCTCGGCCCGAGGTCCGGGATCGAGGACACGCGCGTGGCCCCGGGTGCGATCGTCTGGCGCGTCATGCGGGCAGACGCGACCCGTAGTCGACTCGTCAGGATGGTCGGGACGCCGCTCTACAAGCAGGTCACGGTGCGCAACTGCAACACCGTGCGTAAGCTGCTCGACCTCATGCTGGCGGACGCGTAGCGACGGCCGCGCGCCACTCTTCGGCAGTGAGGGCGAAGACGTCGTGCAGCTCGGCGTGACAATGAGTCGTGCCGGCTCGGTGCAGCCCTACCTTCTCGGCGACTCGTGTGGACGCGGCGTTCCTTCGGTCGACGACCGACACGACCCGCGCCATGCCGAGGACCCCGAAGCCGAAGTCGCGCGAGGCGACTCCCGCTTCAGTCGCGAGGCCTCTCCCCCACACAGCCGGGTCGAACGTCCAGGCGAGCTCGGGATCGGGCGGCGACTCGTCGCCGAAGCCCGCGTACCCGATCGGTCCCGCGGGGGCCGAGGCGTCGGGCTCGCGCAGCTCGACAGCCCACAGCGCCCAGCCGAGCTGGGTCTGGTTATCGCGCATGCGCTCCACGAACGGTCGCTGCTGTTCGGCGGGTTCCTCGCTGCCAGACCACTGGGCGACCTCGGGCGCAGACATCAGCCGACGAAACGCGCTCAGGTCGCCGTCGCGCCACTCGCGGATGTGCAGGCGCGGCGTGAGGATGCGTACGCGCGACGGCGGCGCGTCCGCGTCGGTCAGCAGGTCGAGACGCCAGTGATTCGCGAGCATGGGGCGCCCGGGCGGGTACTCGATCTCGACCACGCCAGCGTGAGCGAAGCCCAGTGCTCGGCACAGCGCGTTCGACGGTGAGTTCTCGATCGACGGGAATGCGACCACCCACCGCGATCGGTCGCGCTGTCGCACCTCATCGAGCGCGAACAGCCCCGCCGAGAACGCGACTCCGGTTCCCTGGAGGGCCGGCAAGACGTGCCATCCGATCTCCCAGACTGGCTCCCCAGCCCACTCGGACTCCCAGAATCCGACCCAGCCTGCCGGAACTCGCGTTTCGCCGACGAGCACCGTGAACAGCCCGTTGCGCTCCGGGTCGGCGGCCAGGTACCTCGCGTGCCGCGCAGCGAGCGTCTCCCCCGACTCCGGACCGCCGAGAAACCGCATGGCCTCGGCATCGCCGAGGAGTGCGGTCAGCAGCCCGAGGTCCTCGGCAGCATACGGCCTCAGGGTGACGTCGGCGCGCCGAGCGCGGATCTGCCGATCGGCTCCCATCAGCCGAGCAATCTCGGCGCTTCGTACACGATCACGGCCAGAAGTGCTGCGTTTGCGGCGACGGTCACCCAGAACACCGTGCGGAACGGCTGCTTGCGCGTCTTGTGGCGGAACATCCCCTGCGCGATCCACGCTCCCGGCCAGCCGCCGAGCAGTGACATCAGGTGTAGCGTCGCTTCAGAAGTGCGCCGTCGACCCTTGTGCGAGGCCGCCTTGTCGGCGCCGTACGCCACGAAGGCGAACACGCTCATGACCGCGTAGACAGCGATCGTCCACGCGGGAATGACGCTGACGGCCACGCCGATGAGCAGCAGCACGGCGAACGTCGCAGGGAACGCAAAGATGGTCATACGCGACCGGCCGCTCTTATGTCGCCTCGCTTGTCCCATCACGCGATGGCTCTAGGCACGGTGCGTACGCCGCTGGATCTCGGAGATGAGGCGCATGCGGTCGGCCTCGGAGAGAGCGCCAATCCGCAGCTCGGTCACGGAGCGGTCGAGCAGGTGCAGGTGTACTTCATGGTCGCTCACCACTTCGACCGAGCGGATGGACGGCCAGCGCACCAGCTTGTCGGTCGCCAGGTAGCCACCACGGCGGATGGTGACGCCTTCGGGGCTCAGCTTGCAGACCGACTCGGTGACCGCTCCGATTCCGGCCGCCACGAACAGGAAGCCGATGAACGCCTCGAGCCACCACAGCTGCGGCCGTGCGATCAGGCTGTGCGCGAGTATGACGCCCCCGAAGGTTGCGACCGCGATGTAGACGGCGCGACGTCGGGCGCCGAGACGGTAGACCTGCCATTCAGCGCTTGGTTCCAACGCAACCCCTGTCGGTGATCGGTGACGCCCGGATGCGAGTGCGACGCCCGCTCGGAGCAGCATAGCGGTTCCCCGCCCCCGCCACCCTGCTTGCCGAGTATCTCGGCGGCTAGTGGGCTGCCGGCCCGACCAACATCGCGCCCGTCGACAGATAGTGGTTCAGGCGGGACTCCCACTCCTGCATGAAGCGGACGTAGTGGTCCTCGGTGAAGGCGTCGACGAAGGCGTCACCGGCGGGCCCGAGGCTGGTGTGCGTGTAGGTGACCTCGGCGGCAGTGCCGTTCCCAGCCTCGGACAGCCTGATAACGAGCCTGCATGCGGTCACGCCAGGGGTGACCTTCAGCATCTCCACCGCGCCCGCCTCAGGCTCGTGGCGGGTGACGTACCAGACAGCGTCGCCGTCCTCGGAGTGGGTGATGAAGACACAATCGGGTTCGGCGAGCCCCGAGTCGCTCCACACGGAGACAGGGTCCCAACCTTCGATCCAGTCCGCCTCTCGCACGGGACAGAGCAGCGGGAAGACCCGCTCGGGACTGGCATGGAGCCGCTGGACGTAGGTTCGGCTGACCCGCTTGGGCTGGGCGATATGCATGGCTATCCTTCGTGAGGAACGGTCTTGTCGGTAACGCGTCAGGCGATGTCGGCGGAGGTCGCCGGCGACTCGGCGAGGTGCGCGATCCAGCGGATGATGTCCTCGGCGACCTGTTCGTGGACGAGGTCGTTGTGGGGCTCGTGCATGGTGCGGTCGTAGATGCGCAGCTCCTTGTCGGAGGCGGAGATCGCGCCGAACAGGTTCCTCGCTCCGGCGACTGAGTTGAGCGGGTCCTCGGCGCCGTGGATCACGAGCATGGGCAGGTCGATGGTGCCCATGCCGTCCTTGATGCCGGACACAGTGGCGAGGCTCTCGGTGCCCCACCGTACCGTCGCGCGGCCCGTGACCAGCGCATCTTCCCGGAATGCCTCGAGCGCTACGGGATCGCTCGTCAGCGAGTTCGCGTCGATCTTCAGGTCGATGGACAGCGTGGGCAGCACGCCGGTCAGAAGCCGGGCGACGGCGACCTGAGCGGGGCTACCGACGCCGATCGGCTCGAGCGCGACGCCGCTGATCACGGAGCCGGCGAGCCCGTCAGGGTAGTTGAGCAGGTAATCGAGTACGACGAGCGATCCCATGCTGTGCCCATAGACTACCCGCGGCGTTTCCGGATACTCGTCTGCGACCGCCTGAACGAATGAGTGCAGGTCCTCGCGATACTCGGTCCACCGGTCGATGTGGACCCGACGACCGGGCGAGCGCCCGTGGCCGCGCTGGTCGTACGAGCACACGGCGACCCCGGATCCGGCGAGCGGCTTGACGACGTTGTCGTAGCGCCCGCTATGCTCGCCGACTCCGTGAACAAGCACGACCACTGCGGAGGGCGCGAAGTCCGGCTGCCAGCTCTGCCGGAACAGCTCGATGCCTTCATGTCCGACGAAGCGCCCCTCCACGTGCTGCATCAACTGCTCCTTGCTCGTGTGCGAACCACGTTGTCGATCTCAGAATACCGCGCGCGTCGTCGCAGTATCCGCCTCGGGCTGATCCGGTGAAGAGGCAGCCTGGTTTCAGGACGTCGATCGCCCGAGAGTTCAGCGCCGCAGCAATCGTGCGATGACGGTGACGCCAAGGACCGCCAAAGCGACCCACACTACGACGATCGTGACCGCCGCGGCCCGGCTCACGGGCTTGCCGTCACGAAAGGCGTCCTCGGCATTCACGCGCGATTCGACCATGACGTGCTCGGGCACGAGACGGATCGCGATGACAACGGCTATCGGGACCAGCACCAGCTCATCGAGGTAGCCGATCACGGGGATGAAGTCGGGTATCGGATCGATGGGACTGAAGACGTAGGCGGCCACTGCGGCCACGAACGCCTTCGCGTACCAAGGTGTGTCCGGATGCCGCGCCGCGAGGTATAGCGCATACGCCTCCGTGTTCAGGCGTCGCGCCCGCGCCTTGAGGTCGTCGCGTAGCGTCATGCAGCTCCAGAAGCGGTGGGTGAAAGTCGGACGGTTGAAGGATACGCCAGCCGCCCACCCGCATAGGGGGCGACGCACAGGGGCATCAGCGGGCATTAGACTAGCGTGTATCCACGAACCGCGACGGAAGAGGATGCATGTCCGAGGACCTTCAGTCGATCATGCACGAGCTTGAGCAGCTCGGCACGGCGCACACCAAGAAGAGCTACCTGTCGCGCGGGGTTCGCGAGCCGCTCTTCGGCGTGGCGACGGGCGCCATGAAGCCGCTCAAGAAGCGCATCGGTGTGAACCAGCAGATCGCCGATGAGCTGTGGGACACCGGCAACTACGACGCCAGGTACCTCGCCGGTATGGTGGCCGATGTCGGCGCCATGACGGAGGCACACTTCGAGCGATGGATCGACGGCGCCTACACGTCGATGCTGTCTGATTTCGTTGTAGCCGTGACCCTCGCGGAGTCGGACATCGCCCAACCGTTGGCCACCGCGTGGATGCGCAGCGCCGACGAGAACCGGGCCTCGGCAGGTTGGGCGTGCTTCGAGTGGTTGCTCGGCTGGCGGCAGGACGACTACTTCGAGCTCGACGAGATCAGGGAGCTGCTCGACCGGGCCGCAGCCACCATCCACGAAGCGCCGGCTCGGGTAAAGCGCGCGATGAACGGCTTCATCGTCGCGGTCGGCGTGTCCTACGTGCCGCTGCACGACTACGCGCTCCAGATCGCCGAGGACATCGGTCCCGTCTCGGTGGACGTGGATGGCGAGCAGAAGGTTCTCGGCAGCGCCGCGGCGCAGATCCGCAAGGCGGCCGACAAGGGTCGCATCGGTTTCAAGCGTCGGGCGGTTCGCTGCTGAACGCGGTCGCGCCGCGCTACAGGATCCCCCGATTAGCCCGCCACAAGGTCCAGGTGAGCAAGGTCGCGAAACTCACCCAAGCGACGTAGGGAATGAGCAGGGCTCCCGCAAGCGGGCTGATATGCCAGAACAACACGATGTTCACGACGATCAGCAGTACCAGAACCACGATCTCGATGAACGCCGCCCCGCCGCGCTTCCATGCGAAGAACAGCCAGGTCCCCAGGGCATTCAGGGCCAACTGCCCAACGTAGACCGCTAACGGCAAGGCCGCAGCCTTCCATCCGACGGCACCGACGACGAGGTACGCCGCGATAGCCATCAACGTGTAGAGCACGGTCCACACCGGGCCGAACAACGATGCGGGAGGCGACCAGGAGGGTTGGTCGAGGGACGCGTAGAACGAGGCCGCTCTCACCGACGCCAATCCCCCGACGGCCGCTGCGCCGAACGTGATCGCGAAGATTCCCACCAGGGCGATCGCACTCTGCGCGAGACTTCCCACTTGTGGAGCCATGCTTCTCCCCCGATGCCCGTCTGTGCCGCAAGGATAGATGCCCAGCGAACGCTACCCGCGTGCCTCCGCGCCCAGCGGCGGGTAGACGACCTCGAAGCGCTCGCAAACAACCGGCATGTCCTCGGCGGCCTTGAGTCCGAGGCCTTCGAGCTCGCGGACGAAGTAGGTCCAGTGCACGTCGCGCCAGTATTCGAGCGTCCGATCGCCCTCGCCTTCATCGAAGGCGAACTGCGCATCGACCTGGTCGAACGGCACGATCTCGACTTGTGCGGTGCGAATGACGCAGCGAGCGACACCATGTCCGTCGAGCAGCACGCTGTAGTCGCCGGGCCGAGGAACCTCCTCGCCTTCGGCCTCATACGCCCACAGAGCACCAGCGGTCGCGCGCTTGGGGCCGTCGATGACGCAGGCCAGCAAGCGGTTCCCCTGGTCTACGCCGTAACCGAACTGCCACGCCGAGTACGTCGCCGACGTAGCCTCGCAGGCCTCATGCGATCCCGAGCTGAGGAACTCGCTCCAGAGTGCAGCTGCCGAGTCTGACAATGTGATTACCTCAACCTTCGTCGGTGTGGTCTGTTGCGTCGCCGCGCCCAGCGTCAATGGCTGCCCGAGCGTATGCCTCGGCGATCCGCAGCGCTTTCAGCCGGTTGCGCTGCAGGCTGTGCTGCGAGGTCCCCGGCTCGAACTTGGCCTGACTGGCCTCAGTACGGGTGGCCATGGAGGCGATCGCCCTGACCGCGTCTTCGAGCTCGGCCGGGGTCCCTGTGCGCGATGCATCCGCGTCCTCGGACATGAGTGCAGACGCGAGTCGCAAGGCCCGGATGTTCTCGGCGAGCATGGTGTGTTGCCAGGTTCCCGGCTTCAGGTTGCGCTGCGCCTTCTCGGACTTGCCGAGCAGCGAGGCGATCGGCGCGAGCGCTTCACGCACTTCATCGGCGGTGTAGTCCGGTGTCATCGCCTACTCCGGCAGCAGTCGGGCCAGGAGGACGACATCGACCGCCTCGCCGTCCGAGATGACGGCTCGCCTGCACACGCCCTCGCGTTCGAACCCGATGCGCTCGTAAAGCTCGATCGCGCGCGGGTTGTTCGCCCAGGCCCACGCCTGGATGCGCGTCACGCCCGCGCTCGGAGCCCACGCGATGAGCGCCTCGATGAGCGCCGTGCCGACGCCTGAACCCCGGCGGCTGCTTGCGACGGAGACACCGAACGTGCCGGCGTGCCGCTCCTCGTCCAGAGTCCCGCCGACGAAACCGATCATGCCGACGATCACGCCGTCGTCCTCGGCGACCAACATCGTTGCGTTAGGGGCGTCCGTGTGGGCGCGGATGAACTCGAGTTCCTCCTCGAGCGTGGGTGTGGGCCGCTTGAAGATGCCCGGCAGGTTCTCGGCGAAGAGTGCCGCGGCGTAGCGGCAAAGAGCAGGCGCATCTGCCTCGGTGACCGTGCGGATATCCACGTGGAGCAGTTCCTCCCTGAGCGCGTAAGAAGGGTGTGCAGCGGCATTCGCGGCGTGGTTTCAGTCTACCTCGCGGTTACGACACCGCGTGAGCCGCCCGCCATGCGCTCGAGAGCCCGCCGCGCTAGAGTCTGCGGCTGTCGTACGCCCAGTTGAGCAGGGCCTGGCGCTGCTTCGGGCGGCAGCCCTCGTCACCGGGCAGGCAGTGTGCCCGCACTTGCCCGGCGTGACGGCGGAATGCCCGCCAGCGCCCGATCTGGCGCTCGTCCTCGCCGGGCAGCCGCCGACCCATCCAATACCGGCAGTACCACTGGAACCAGCCGCGCGGGTCGTCGGGGTGGATCCATCCTCGGCGACGCCACTCGGCCAGCGGGAGGCTCGCGTTGACGCCGAAGTAGTTGAGCTCGGGAACGTGCCGCTCGTGGCAGAGCTTGGCCTCGGCGAACCAGGAGTCCGGGAACTCGTCGCGGCAGTCGGTCATGTACTTGCCGCCGAAGACACCGAGCCGCAGCATCTCCTCGGGCGTGAGCTCCGGCTCGAAACGAGGGTCGAAAGCGCTACCCTGCGGCTCGAGCAGTACGTACTCGTAGTGTTCCTGCATCAGGTCGGAGACGACCACCAGCTTGGGGCGTTTGCCATCGTCGTGCATGCCGCGGACCTCCCCTGCCGTCAGAGCCACCGACGCACGTGGTGTGCGTACTCACGGTATCCGTCTCCCATCGCACTCTCCAGCGCGCGCTCCTCCGGGATCACCTGGAACCGCGTGAGATAGAGCGGCAGCAGCGTGGACAGCGCGAGGGCGAGCGGCGAGGTGAGGAACACCGCCCAGCCGACAAGCACGAGCCACATCCCCACATAGATCGGATTCCGAGTGATGCCGAAGACGCCGGTCGTAACGAGACCTGTCGTGCGTTCCGGCCTTGCCGGCAGCCACGTGGTGCCGGCACGCGCCAGCTCCATGCGTGCGCGCACTATCAGTACTACACCCGCGGCGGCGAAACCCGCCGCGAGGATCCAGCGCACGAGCCCGGGCAGCGCGACGGAGCGCGCGATCGCCGAGACAAGCCACATGAGTACGGCGACGACCACCCAGATCACGTCTGGCGGGATCTTGAGCTCGAGGCGTGACATCAGCAGTCGAAGGCGAACCAGCAGATGCTGTTGCGCAGGCGCTGGTCGTCCAGGACGAGTTCGCGGATCGGCTCCGGCAGCTGCCCGCGCTGCCACCGGCACTCGGCGCGCCCGGCTTCCTCGGCGGCATCCCTGGGCGCGGCGGCGCGTACGGCCTTGATCGCGTAGGCGGCGGCACCGAGCTCGTGGGCGGCGACGTGCGCGACGGCAGCAGCCTGAGCCGCGGCGTAGGCTGCATGCCGGGGCGCCCCCTTGAGGTCGCGCGCGGCCGCGTTCGCCTTGCCTGCGCCGGTGCGCGACTGCATCATCGGCACGTCGCCGCGCACCCACGCGCGAGCCAGCTCGATAGCCTGCCGAGGCCGAGGATCGTCGGGTCGCTCGGACTCGAAGAGCCCGAGAACGTGCTCGGCGCAGGTTGCGGCCCATAGCGCGAGAAGCCGGTGATCCTCATCGGTGAGGCTGCCGCCTCGTCGGATGGTGATGAAGCGCGGGTCGCGCGCCTTGGGGAGGATCATCGCGTCGCCTTCTCGCCTACGCTGTAGTGCAGGTACACCATGCCATTCTCGAACCGCCGCTCCTCGAGCAGAGCAAGATCGACTTCGACGCCCTCGGGCAGAGTCGGGAGGCCGCCTCCGACGATGGCCGGCGCGACGAAGAGCCCGATCTCGTCCACGAGCCCGGCGCGAATGGCTCCCGCGGCCAGCGTGGGGCCGGCGATCGATATGTCGCCGGCGCACTCGTCCTTCATGCGGCGGATCTCCGCCGGCTCGAATACGCGTTCGAGGTGAGTGTGCTCGGTAGACGTCTCGTCCAAGGTGGTCGAGTAGACGACCTTTGAGGCGGCCCGCCAGATGGTCTGGTACTCCCGGATGTAGTCCGGAAGCGGACCAAACGCGCTCATGTCCTCCCAGACCGCCATGACCTCGTACATGCGGCGACCGTACAGGTAGGTGCCGATCGAACGCTCGAGCTGATTGATGAACGTGTGCACTGCACGGTCCGGCTCGGCCCAGCCGAAACCACCGGATTCATCGGCGACGTAGCCGTCGAGTGACTGGATCATCGAGTAGATGAGCTTGCCCACGCCGCCCCCTAGGTTCGGACCAACCGTCAGCATACCTGCACGACGCACCGACCCGCAGTGGCCGACGGCTCCGCAAGTGCCCCTATGACACCAGTGTTCCCCGCCGAGGAACCCTGCGACGGCCCCCGCTACTCTGTGATACTATGTACGCGTACCTAGTGTCGCTCAGTAGTAAAGGTGATGCCGGTGGGCAAGCAGATGACCGAGATGCTCAAGGGAACGCTTGAGGGAGTCGTCCTGGCACTTCTCTCGGGACGCCCCGCGTATGGCTACGAGATCACGGCGCGATTGCGTCAGATGGGCTTCAGCGAGACCGCCGAGGGAACCGTATACGCGCTCCTCGTCCGGATCGAGCAGCGCGGGCTCGTGGACGTGGAGAAGCACCCCTCCGAGAAGGGTCCCCCGCGCAAGGTCTACACGCTCAATTCGCAGGGCCAAGAGTATCTCGACGAGTTCTGGAAGACGTGGAGCTTCCTCGCGGAACGACTTGAACGACTCTACCAAGGAGGCGCATAGCATTGTCCGACACAGGCAAGGGCGGGCTCATCTCAAAGGTGATCGGCGACAAGAAGCGCTGGCGTGCCTACAAGGCGCGTGTGAGACAGCTCCCCCCGGACTATCGCGATGCTGTCGAGGCGATCGAGCGGTACCTGATGTTCTTTGGGTCTCTCGAGGCGGACAGCGCGGCCTCACTCTTTGAGGATGTCGCCGACCTGTTCGAGCAGGCGGCAGCGGACGGAACGCCGATCCGCGACATCGTCGGCGAGGACCCGGTGGAGTTCGTGGAGGAGCTGGCGCGCAACTACAAGAAGGGCGGCTACATCGACAAGGAACGCGCGCGGCTCACGAGCGCGATCAACAAGGCAGCGGGCGATCGAGCGTGAAGCCGATGGCGACCGATACTCAGACGATGTCTGCGCACACAGACGCCGCCGAGATCCACGTACGTGGCCTGGAGAAGTCGTACGGTGATCTGCAGGTGCTGCGCGGAGTCGACTTCGACGTCGAGCGTGGCAGCATCTTCGCCCTCCTCGGCTCGAATGGCGCCGGAAAGACCACCGTCGTCAACATACTGTGCACCCTGCTGAAGGCAGATGCCGGCACCGCTCGCGTGCACGGCTTCGACGTCGGCTCGCAAGCGGTCGACGTACGGCAATCCATCAGCCTCACCGGGCAGTTCGCCGCAGTCGACGAGGTGCTGACCGGCCGCGAGAACCTCGTGATGGTCGGTCGCCTGCGGCATCTCGAGTACCCCCGGCGCATCGCCGATGAACTGCTCGACCGCTTCGAGCTCACCGATGCCGCGAGCCGTAAGGTGGCCACCTATTCGGGCGGCATGCGGCGGCGTGTCGACATCGCGATGAGTCTCATCGGCGATCCGCCGGTGATCTTTCTGGACGAACCGACGACGGGACTCGATCCCCAGGCGCGCATCGAGGTCTGGCGGACGGTCAAGGAGCTGGCAGAGCGCGGCACGACGGTGTTGCTCACGACTCAGGACCTCGATGAGGCCGAGCAGCTCGCCTCACGGATCGCCATCCTCCACGGCGGGCGCATCATCGTGAACGGCACCCTCGCCGAGCTGAAGCGACTGCTTCCGCCCGCCAAGATCGAGTACGTCGAAAAGCAGCCGACACTCGAGGACGTCTTCCTGGCGATCGTCACCGATGACGATACCGACACCAGCGCTCGACATGCGCTCGGCAAGAGCGAGGAATCACGATGACCAACCACTTCTTCGGCGATACCGTGGTCCTTACGGGGCGGTCGTTGCGACACATCACCCGGAGCATGGACACGATCATCACCACGACGCTCATGCCCATCGCGTTCATGCTGCTGTTCGTCTTCGTCTTCGGCGGCGCGATCGACACCGGCTCGGATTCGTACGTGGGCTACCTGCTGCCCGGCATCCTGCTCATCACCGTGGCGTCGGGTGTCTCCTACACGGCCTACCGGCTGTTCCTCGACATGAACAGCGGCATCTTCGACCGGTTCCACTCGATGCCCATCGCCCGATCGTCGGTATTGTGGGCGCACGTTCTGACCTCGTTGGTCGCCATCAGCATGTCGCTCGCTGTCGTGGTGGTCGTCGCGCTGATCATGGGCTTTCGGTCGGGCGCGGGGGTTCTCGCGTGGCTCGCGGTCACGGGCATCCTGGTCCTGTTCACGCTCGCCCTGACGTGGCTTGCGGTGATCCCGGGGCTTACGGCCAAGAGCGTGGACGGCGCCAGCGCGTTCTCCTACCCGCTGATCTTCCTGCCGTTCATCAGCTCGGCGTTCGTGCCCACGGAGACCATGCCGGGACCCGTGCGCGTATTTGCCGAGAACCAGCCCGTGACGTCCATCGTCGATGCCATCCGCAACCTTCTCGCCGGACAGCCGGTGGGCTCGGACATCTGGATCGCACTTGCATGGTGTGTCGGGCTGCTCGCGGTGGCCTACAGCGTCGCCATGGTGATCTACCGCCGCAGGACCGCCTAGCCTGGCGCCTGGCCGAAGTCTTGGGCCCGCCGTCGCTTGGGTACGCGCTGTTAGCGCGCGGACTGGCTTGGAGACGATTCCCATAGCCACATACTCGAAGGAGCCGCACATGCCGCAGTACGGAATGATCGTGTACTCCCCCGCTCCCGCCGACCCGATGGCCATGACCCCCGAGCACGTTTCAGCCCTTGCAGACTATCCCGAGCAGGTCAAAGCGCTGAAGGGCAAGGTTCTCGGCGGCACCTACTTCGCAAAGCAGCGCGGTTTTGCTTTCGATCCGAGCACCGACGCGATGACGGTCGAAGGCGACGCGGTAAGAGCCGGCACGCTCTCCGGCACGGGCCTCGTGGCGTCAGCCTTCTACGTCGTGGCCGCGCCGAGTATCGAGGTTGCCGCCGAGATAGGCCGCCTGCATCCCGCCGCGCGCGAAGGCGCCATTGAGATCCACCCGGTGTTCAAGCCGTCGGACCTCGTGCAAGACGACTACGCCGACTGAGAAGCCACTCGCTCGCTGCCGACGTCATTCGCAACCGGCGCGATCCAGCGTCAGGCGGCCCTCTAGAGACCGAGCGCCCGACGCTTCTGCAGAATCGCCGTGAGGTGCGACTCGAGATGGTCGACGGCATGGTCGAAGATCTCGAGCAGCGTCTGCATTCCGTTCTCGGAATGAACGGCGGTGCGCCGCCACACGTCTTCGGTCATGCGTTCGAGATCGGAGGCGAGTTGCCGCCGTTGGATGCTGAGGAGCTCGAGATCGAGCTCAGGGTCGCGATCGTGGTATCGGAGCGGCGTGGGATAGTCGGCGGACTCCACTCCCATGAGCAACGGCTTCTTCGTGGCGATCGTGCGCTTGAGGCGGTCGCACATGAACTGGTCCGAGTCCACGATGTGGCACAGCACCTCGAGAGAGCTCATCTTGCCCTCGATCGGCCGGGCGCGCAGCGCAGCAGCGTCCATCCCATCGAGCGCGGCGCGCAATAGCTCGGGTCCATTCCGGTAGGCCTCGAGCAACTCTCGGGGGGTGCGTGTCGTCGTCATATCGAGCCCTCTCCCTGACCTGAAATCCGATTGACTTGCTTCAAAGCCTGAAGAATCCCGCGTCCACCTGTGCGTCTGCTAGCGGAGCACCTTCTCATAGCAGACGCACAGCTCGGCCCCCTCGTAGTCGC
Organism: uncultured Eubacteriales bacterium; assembly: GCA_964607705.1. Classification (GTDB taxonomy): domain Bacteria; phylum Actinomycetota; class Coriobacteriia; order Anaerosomatales; family PHET01; genus CAZSLI01. The sequence goes on along the minus strand of CAZSLI010000011.1, from coordinate 27,017 downwards.
CGAACAGCGGGATCCGTCGATATCCGGATGACTCGTAAAGCGCCAATGCCTCAGGTTGCCGCATACCGGAACCGAGCCGAACCGCCGAGTAGCCCATCTCGCTGGCCTGCTCCTCCAGTACCTTCAGGATTCGCCGAGCAGCGCCCTGCCCCCTACCTTCGGGCCGCACGTACATCCGCTTGATCTCGCCGATACCCGGCCCGAACTCGCGCAGCGCGCCGCACCCGCTCGGAACGTCGCCGTCATAGGCGACAACCGCCACAAGCAGGTCCTGCGGCGCCGGTTCCTCGTCGCTCAGTCCGGGATAGCGGACATCCAGCTCCTCGACGAGTTCAGAGACGAGATCGGTGAAGTCAGGCGAATCGATGTCGACAAGGCGGACATCATGTCCGGCGGACGGGGTCATCGGCAATCTCCTGGTTTGGCTGGACGCTCGCTCAAGGGGCAGCCCCAGCATATCGCGGTGCGGCCGTCAGCGGCCCGCAACGGGATGATCAGTGGGAAAGCGCTGCGAGCTTCCTGGCGGTGTTCACGTTTCTGGTCGTCATCCGAGCGTAAGAGCGGTGACCCGCGATCTTGGTGATGTGACTGCGGTTGTAGTTCTCGCGCTTGATGTTCCAGACGATGGCTCCAGGGGTGTAGAAGATGCTGAGGAACTCCCTCTTGACCGGCAGCTCCGACACGAGCTCAGGTTCGTCCACATCGCTGAACAGGTATGCGACGTAGGTCTGCTCGCCCTCGCCGCTGACCCAATCCGCCGGGATCGCATCAGCGATCGAGATCACTTCCGCCGCAGTCTTGACCAACGTCGGAATCTGGGCGCCGAATGCCCGGGCAAACTGATCCTCGAGCAAATGAGTCAGCTCGGCCGCGCCGAGCGCAGAGCTGAAGATCACATTGCCCGAGTTGAGATAGGTGAGGACGTCGCTAAGCCCGATCCCCTCAAGAAGGGACTTCAGGTCCTTCATCGGCACGCGCGCACCCTGGCCCACATTGACCCCGCGCAGAAGTGCGACGTACCTCACAGAATTCCCCCGCCGAGTCGAGATGTCCCGCCGTGCGGCGGGACGGGACTAGTCGCTAACCCTCAATGGCAGTCGAGCCTGGCAACCCTCGCTTCATGCTGATGACGTTCGCGAGGTCAGCGCCTGCGATCGCGCCAACGGCTATGAGGCCAGCCGCGATCGCCCATATCGGCGCCTCTCCCTGTTCAGGGCCAGGCTGGACGATGACGAGCGCCACGCTGACAACCACGAGTATCAAGAAGGCGGCAGCCGCGATGATTCGCGCGCGGTCGAGGCGCAGGTGCGTCCTGTGTCCGGCTCCCATGTCTCTGATCGCGTCGACGACGAGCCACACTGTCAGGGCTGCCACGGCGATGGAGACCAGCGCCAGCAGCGCGAGCGGACCGGCGAACTCGGAATCGGTGACCAGCCTCAGGGGCAGTCCGAGAATGAAGGAGAACCCGGCCATCAGCGGTACTACGAGTCCCCCTACTGCCGCGCCGAGGAGCGCTCCGACAACAGTGACCGTGGTTACGCGTCGTTCATGGAGAAGCCAGGTAAGGAGGACGCCCGAAACGCCCGACGCAAGGAGCAGGAGACCACTACCTATGCCGAGGGCGACCTCCGGAACCAGTCCCTGGAGTGCGGCGAGCATGAACGCAACGGCGAGCCCAACGGTGGCCGTACCCATGGTGAGGAGGAATGCGTCTCCGATCAGGAGCGCATGGTCTCGCTTGGTCGGCATGCTCAATGTAGTCATCGTCGACACCTTCTCTCACACACTGATGACTTCGCATACCTCGATTACAACTCATTTGCGTATATACCCGGCGCGTTTCCCGGCATTTTGATGCCGGCGGCCAGAGGTCCATGGTGTTAGACGTGAGCAGGCAGTCCTATTGTTGCGGATAGCTCCACGACTGCAGCTCGATGATGTTTCCTTCCGGATCCCTCACGTAGCACCACTTGATCACGGCGCCGTCTGATCGCGTTGACGAGATGACGTCAGCTACCGCCGATCCGCCCGAGTCAAGCACCTCCCGCTGAGCTGAGTCCACATCGTCGACCCCGAAGGCGACGTGAGCGAAGCCGGGCGCGTTCACTTGCGGCAGTGCGCCTTCGATCGCCGGGTCATACGTGTAGATCTCGAGAGTCGGACCCTCTGAACCGTATCCCGGTAGAAGCAGATGCGCACCGGCGAATCCCGAGCCGATGACTCCCGTGCCGCCCTCCACCTGAGCAGGAGCGTAGTCGCGTTCAGGATAGGTGCGGACGCAGCCGAACACGGCTTCATAGAACGCTGCGAGCGAACGCCAGTCTCGCGCGATCAGATTGGTGTGGGAATAGTGCGCTCCTGAGATCAAATTGCCTCCCCGTCTATCAGTCATGCTCGCGCATGAGCCGGCATGTCGTCTCCGGCTATTCCGCCATCTGAAGTTCTGCACACGTCGTCAGCCGGCAATCCACTTCCCCGCCATTCCGAGGATCGTGAACAAGCCTACACACGACGACACGAGGAGTGACACCAGGACGACTACCAGCGCAGCAGGCACGAACTTCGACCACCAGGGCTCGAAGGGGGCAATCGATGTTGAATCCGACGCCTTCTCGATGCGCTCCAGCGGCACTCCGGCTCTCTGCGCGAGATCCGTCAGTGTCGCCGCTGCATACGTCCCAGCGATGGGCTCGAGTCCCCCGCGCCAACGCAGGTCGTTGAGTATGAGCAGTGGGTCGCCGTGGTGCCGGGCCTCGAAGGCCTGCTTCGCGACGTCCATCTCCGGTCGAGCCGATTCGATCAGGTACCAATGTTTGCCGGCCCGCTCGGGGTAGTGCAGCCGCCAGTAGATGTCACCGAGCTGCTCGCGTACGGCGAGAGAAGCCGGATACCCGTCGATCATGCCCTCGAGCCTGTCTCGCGCCTTGCCGAGATCGTCACGCTCGAGATCTGCGGCAACCCTTGCGAACGCATCGTCCAAAGACACCCCGCGTACTCCCCCACTCATCGTCGTTCCAAGTTGTTTGCGCATAATAGGCTGCGCGGCATGTGCTGACAGGTTGCGCTGACAGCGCCAGCAGTCGAGTGTTCTACGCCTTCTTCACGAATTCTGACTTCAGGCCCATCGCGCCGATGCCGTCTACCTTGCAGTCGATGTTGTGGTCACCCTCGACTAGGCGGATGTTGCGGATCTTGGTGCCGACCTTGGCTACCGCCGAGGTGCCCTTCACCTTGAGGTCCTTGATGAGCGTCACGCTGTCCCCGTCGCTGAGCACGTTGCCGTTCGCATCGCGCACGACGAGTCCCACAGCCGGCGCGGTCGAGCCGATGGGCCACTCGTGTCCACACTCCGGACAGACGTGGAGGTTACCGTCGTCGTAGACGAAGGCCGAGCTGCATTCCGGGCAGTTGGGGGTGTCGCTCAAGAAGCACCACTTTCGTTGGGTCAGTCGTCAGGGCCGTCGAGATGATAGCTGGTGCTGGACCTCCGTCAAGGCCACATGCCGACGATGCGCGGCTGCTCGATGGTTTCAGGCGGACTGCGCCGTCGATAATTCGATTGCGTCCGCCAATTGGCCCTCCATGCTGGCAAAGTGTCGGTCGACCAGTTCGGACGCGATGTGCCGTTCCCGAAACCCCGTCCAGAGCGTGAGTGCACCCCGGTAGTAGCTGATCAGCAGAGGGAAGCCCGCAAACCTCCCGATTGGACCGGTGACCACGGCGGACATCGGGCGGGTCGATCCGAAGACCAGCCGCTCGGCGTCAAATGACCCCACGTTCATCGTTACCATGGCCGCTGCACGAGACGCCCGCAAGGCGGTGGCTGCGAGCCAGAACACTGCGCGCCAGACTCTGGGCGACGGCGGCTTCTCGCCGGAGGTGGAGAGCACGTTCCATAGGGTGGCCTTGTACGGCCTCACAGCCTCGACAACGTGCCGCAGGGTCTCGTCGAACGTCTCGCCGTGCCGGAAGTCCATCCTCACCGTCTGCGTGGTGGCAATGTTCGCCAGCCGCTCAAGATTCATCTCGTGGGCGAACCTTCTGGTGTCAGCAGAGATCGACACACTCGGCTTCAAACCTGGCTTCTGGGGGTTGTTCGCCTCGACTGCTCTGATCAGCGCGCTGATCAGAGCGTCGTTTACGGTTCCGCCCCGGGCGTGAGCGTACGCCCGCAACGCATCCACCCTGTCAGGCGACAGGGTCAGCGTGCGGGCTGCGAAGCCGTCCGTCGCGCCTCGTCGGCCGTTCATCTTCCACTGCGAGGTGTTCGTCATCGAGGGAGGATTCGCCGCCAAGTCGCGCTGCTCCTGAGTGAGCGCATTCCATACATCAGCGTGATCGGGACGCGGCGTCGTCCTTGGGGCCGGCACAAAGTCGGCGGCGTCGAGCAACCGGGTGTAGACATCGGCGAGCAGATGGGTGACCTCCTTGGCGCTCCATCCGTCGCCGGCGACGTGGTCGAAACGTATGCACAGGTCGTCGTGGTCCCTGGAGCGGAGCAGCAGCACCGCAACACGAGGGCCTTGTGGGTCGAACGGCGCCCCATGGAACTCAGCGGAGTCACGCTCAGGGTCCTCCGAGTCTGCCACCGAGAACACCGACCGCTCGTCCAGCCCGGTGCAGCGCACCCAATCCGCACCACGTGACCTCTTGTCCAACCAGCAGCCGAGGACTGGTTCGAGGTCGAGCAGTAGGCGCGAAGCGCGTGCCAGTGCGTGAGAGTCCAGCCGGTCCGCGAAAGTCAGCCGAGAGCCGAGCACCATCTCCATCATCGGGTCCATGGAGTCAGCCATGATGTCGCCGTTTGTGGCTGGAAAGCGCGCCTGACAAACGTCACTGCTCACGTGACCCCCCGATCACCAGCCGATGTGCTGCGTCTGTCGCATGTTCTTGCGGATGGGCCGCGCGTCTGACCTTACGCGCGAAGCGCCCGACGCCGCAAGGTCATGGCTTGAGGCGCTTGTCGGCCAGGAGGGCCCCCTGCCCGCGCTGACTCTAGGCGGCCGGTGTCTGCTCGGTGCGGATATCGACGAGGCGCGACGCGTCAAACACGCAGGCCAGAAACACCAGCAATCCAGCCACACTCGATGCGAGTACCGAGGCCGCCCCGCAATCGTCATTCGCGGTCATCGCGACTAGTACCAAGCAACCGACGCTACCGGCGCGTAGGAGCAGGGCGGCAACGACTGCAGACCGAGAACGCCGACGGGCTAGAGCCACGACGTTCTCGGCGCCGCCGATCACGAGCGCGAACCAGTACGTGGCGATGATGATCCGACCGATGACGTCTATCGCAGTCATGTCCTGCTCCAAGTTGCGCAAGGTGCCAGGCGTCGAGCTGATGCGCTTGCTAGTGCGCTGACGCCTCCGATTCGAGGCAGCGCTTGAGACTGCTCCAAATAGCCCGCTCTTGGCGTCGGCCCATGACGATGATCAGTGGCTTGAGCAAACGCATCGCTCCGCTGGGCTCCATCTGCCACGCCCATCTCATGAGAGTCTTGTCGCCGTCCACTGGTTCGAACGTCAGCTCGCCCAGGATCACCATTCCAGACATAGTGGTTCGCGACTCAAGCAGGTGCGGCCGGTCGAACCGGGTGAACTCGATGACCATCGGCACGGCCCTGCCACCGGAAAGCACTGTTGCGCCGAACCGTGTGTCGATCCCGACGTCACCCTCCGAAAGCTTCTCCACGGATGTCATCTGCGGGTTGAAGCGAGGTTCATTGCACTCGTCCGCGACAAAGTCGAACACGTCGTCGACAGTCCGGTCGATGACGATCTCGCCTTCGATCTGAGCCACGCGGCATCCCCCCAGGTCGACCAGCAGGCCTTGCTCGCGTAGACGTACGCGTCAACAGCATATCGCGTGAAGCGCCCGGCGCGTCTTGAGCGTCCGCTCGACAAGCCTGCTACGTGCTGAACAGCACCGGTCGCTCAGCCATCGATCAGCACGAAGTTCAGATGCGCGACCGACTCCAACTCAAACCACAGCTCCCCCGCGCGCCGGAACCCGCAGCTTGTGTAGAACTCGAGCGCCTTGTTGTTTCCTGCAAACACTGACAACCAGAGCGCCGGATTCCCGACCCGATCGCCAGTGAGTCTTCTGCATTCATCCAGCAGCCGCGTCCCAATGCCTCGTCGCGAGAAGTGCTCCTGCACGTACAGTCGGGTGACTTCAGTTCGCAGCTCGGGATTGGCAGGGCAAGGAGTGTCGAACGAGACTTCCAGGAATGCTACGACGCCGTCGCCTGCTTCCTCGATGAGGATCGCCGAGGACGAATCGGAGATGGTTCGTTCGAAGCTGGAGGGAGAGAACGCACTCAACGCGTAGCTTGACAGGTCGTCGGTGACGCCCTCAGTCGCATACGTGTGCAAGAACACTTGGGTGGCAAGCGCTGACAGTTTGATCGCGTCACTGCGCGTTGCGAGTCGCATGGGGAGTCCTGATCGGTCGGGTGTCATGGTCGAGGACGCACGTGACGAGATCGGTGACGATGGGTCGCCTCTGGGTCTTGGGGAACGCGCTGACGTGATCAAACATGGTGGTTCCCCCG
>CAZSLI010000011.1:0-20363 GCA_964607705.1 uncultured Eubacteriales bacterium | reverse complement strand
AACGTCACTCCCGGCGCTTCGCACGACGCGTCACTCGGCGCTGACAACGCGAGAAGGTTCTCGGCTTGGTGGTGGGTGACCGTAGAGTAGACTCGTAGCAGCGGCTGGACCACTGTTCCCGCGTCTGCCCTCGTATTCGTGCAATGCCGAGAATCCCCGTGGAGCCTGCTCATGTCTTCGAACACCCGCACGATAGCGCTCGCCTCTGGTTGTCCGAAGGCTGAGCTACACGTGCACCTCGAAGGCACGCTCGAGCCTGAACTCATGATGGAACTAGCTCAGCGCAACGGCATTGAGCTTCCCTTTCGCGATGTCGAGGAGATTCGATCCGCCTACGACTTTGCCGACCTCCAAAGCTTCCTCGACATCTACTACGAGGGCATGTCCGTGCTTGCGACCGAGGCTGACTTCTACGACCTCACGATGGCGTACCTTCGCCGCGCCGCGCTCGACCACGTCGTGCATGTTGAGCCCTTCTTCGACCCTCAGGCGCACATGGAGCGTGGAATCGCGTTCGAGACTGTCGTTGGGGGCGTCACTTCGGCATTGCGAGATGGCCAGGCGGAGCTCGGCATCTCATCGAGACTGATCATGTGCCTCTTGCGTCACCTCACCGCCGAGGAAGGCGACGCGGCGCTCACAGCGATGCTCCCCTACCGAGAAGCCATTACGGCGATCGGCCTTGACTCCACCGAACTAGGGCAGCCGCCGGACAAGTTCGCCGCGGTGTTCGCCCGTGCCCGCGGTCATGGCTTCCTCACTGTTGCCCATGCTGGCGAGGAGGGCAGCGCGCGTGACGTCGAGACCACGCTCGATTCGCTGTGCGTCTCTCGGATCGACCACGGGGTTCACGCGATGGACGACCCACGCGTGGTCGCGCGGCTCGTGCGCGAACGCATGCCTCTGACTGTGTGCCCGCTGTCGAACGTCAAGCTGCGCGTGTTCAGCAGTATGGCCGATCACAACCTGCGCGAGATGCTCGATTCTGGGGTTGTCGCGACAGTGAACTCCGACGACCCCGCCTATTTCGGCGGCTATATCAATGACAACTTCACGGCTGCGATCGAGGCATTGGGGCTCACCGAGGATCACGTGCGGCAGCTTGCGGTGAATTCCTTCGAGGGTTCGTTCCTGACTGCCGACGAAAAGACGCGCCATGTCGCCGAGGTGGACGAGTTCTTCCGCGATGTGAACCCGTAGGAATCGGGCACCGAGTATCGCAAGCCGTCGGGTTGAATGCGCCGCTTAGGCAGCGCCGCTTGGATGACTGGCGCCGAACAGGTCCTTGGCGCCTTCACTTCGGGATGGTGGTACGTGGCCCCATTAGTTCGGCCCCAGTGATGGATCGCTTCGCGCGGACACCACTCGTCGCACGCGAAACACATCTCGCAGTGGTGTTGGCTCGGATAGCGAACTCGACCGGGCCCCCCGGGGGGGCGCCGCAATCTGACTCGCTGGCCTAGTCGGCCACCAGCGCCCGAAGCCCTTCGCCCGGCACGAACACGAAGGCCTTGCCGCGCATCACCTTCTGGAGGTAGCCGAGGTCCACGAGTTCGAGCAAGTCGGTTCGGGCCGTCTGATACACCACGCGGTGGGCCATTTGGTGCGACCGGATCCGGAACTCGGCGTGTGGCCGCCCGAGGGCGCGCGCGAGTATCGACCGCTGCCGGTAGTTGAGGTGCTCATCACAGTCGAGTGCTTCTTGCAGCCGCTCGTCTTCCTCCTGCGTCTGGTGGATGTAGCCGAGAAGCTCGCTCACGGCCGCGGTCGTCAGCTGCAGGTGGGTGAGGATGTCTTCGGTGCCGTCGATGTCGTTGCCCACTACCGGCCTGCGCTCCAGCGTCGAGAAGCGGGCGACGCCCCGCGGGAGTGTGCCCTCGAACCAGTTGTGCATCATCAGGCTCGTCGGCAGGTAGCCGAGCACGGGGTAGTCGCGCTTGACTGAGAAGAGCCGCAATAAGTGACGGCCCACGGTTTCGTTGAGATCCGGGAGCGGCTGCCAGTACGCGGTCGCAGAGAGGATCATGTAGCCCTTCGCGGCGGTCGCTTCGTGCGGGTCGCCGGTGACGAGATTCGCGTAGTCGCAGATCTCCTGCAGTATGCCGCGCTCCTCGGCGGCCTGGCGCATCGTCTCCGGATTCCTCGTGCCGGCGAGGTTCGTCATCCTCGGCCCTCGCGCGATCGACTTCATGTCCACGCCGTGGGTGATGCGCTCGTAGATCGAGTACACGAGCTCCGGTGTGAAAGGCTCGGGCGCGAGCGATTCGAGTTCCCTGAGCATCTGATACGAGTTGTGCACGAGACGCTGTTCGTCGGTGTGCGGCTCGCGGGCGTCCTGCAGCATGTGCCCTGCCTGCTCGTAGTTGATGAGCACGCCGTCCAGGGTGCATGCAGCAATGGCTTCCTGCACCCGCGACCGAACCAAGAAGCGGTGCCCCTCACGCTCCTGCAGCATGCGGTGAAGCGGTGACTCCGAGCGACAGTAGCGGCGTATGAACTGCAGGCAGCGGCTGCCTTCGTGGTTGAGGTTGTACCAGAAGTACCTGCCGTCGATCGTGGGGATGGGGAACCAGTGCGCCCCGATCTGACGAACCATGCCGAGCAGCTCCCACGTCTCGGCGGCGCTCAATCCGGGCGGCAGCGCGCGCTGAGTCAGCTGGTCCCAGTCCACGTACTCGCGGACTGTCTCATTCGCCAATCCTGCGAAGGTCGGCTCCCTGAGCATCGCTTGCATAGCTGAGATGTTCTGCTTCTGGGGCATTCGCAAGCCCTTCGATGGCCCGAACTACTAATCATTACGAGATTGACACACACTCTAGCACGCCCCAAGAGTGAGTACTAACACCGCCGGCGAATCACAGGTGTTGGGGTAAGGAGGTGCTCACATGGCGCGCACACGAGTCGGTACAGGACCGGCTCACCCGCCGCTGCGACCGCTCGGCTGACCGGCGGGACGCGCGGCGTCATCCGGCGTTCCACGGCCAAGAGGCCGTCGATTGGCGTACGGGTCACCCGCTCGTCCCACTCCACGAGGCTCTGTCGGCATGGGCCGACCGTCCTCCACGCAGATCGATGAAAGGAGTGATCACCCCAGATGAAAGAGACGCTGTTGTTCGACACCACCAGCTGGCTTGTATGGGCAGCGCCGTTTGCTGGCGTCTTTGCGGCCACATTCTCGAAGCGTCACGACCCGCGCGTCGATGGCGACAGGGTGCTTCGGCACGACTTGGTCGCGATCATCGAACACTGGACCCACGGCCTCTCGACGGCGGTACTTCTTGTGACCGGCGTTCTGCTCGGTTTCTTGTTCATGCCGGCCCTGGTCGGGAGCGGCCAGCCGGTATGGACTCTTATGAACATCCACTTCTGGTCGGTCATCGTGTTCCTCTTCGGCACCTTCTACTACGGCGCAAACACGCTGCTTGCGACCAGGCGCCTGCGGGAGCACCTGCCTACCAAGGACGCGATCGAGTTCACCAAGCGCCACTACGGTCTGTTGCTCGGCTTCAAGCAGTTCACCATGCCGCCCGAGCGCAAGTACTTCGAATCGGAGAAGATGGCGTACCTCATGGCGGCCGCGGCCACCATCACTAGCATCCTGTCGGGTTTCGTGAAGCTCGCGGCCCACGTTGTGGACGTGCCGAACTTCATGCTCGCGTTGGCCACCCCGGCCCACGATCTGGCGACCGTCGTGATGATCGCCTTCATCTTGCCGCACATCTTCTTTGCCGCGCTGCTGCCGGCTAGCTGGCCGATCTTCCGCTCGATGCTTACCGGCTACGTGAGCCTCGAGTATGCACGGCACGAGCACGCCGGGTGGATCGCAGAGCTGCGCGAGGACCAGGCGCAGCCCGAGCCCGGACCAGCGTCCGAGCCGACCGAAGCACGTCCTGCCGCATGAGCGGTTCTCGGTAGACACTGAAAGGATCAGACATGTCAGAGAACGACAACATCGAAAGGGGCGCCGAGCTTGCGCCGGGAGACGACAAGTCGATCTCCCGCCGTCAGTTCCTCTCGGGCGTGGGTGGCGCGGGTCTCGGCGTCCTGTTCGGCGGCTTCCTCATCAAGGCAATACTCCTGCCGGATGAGGTCATTGCCATCCCGGTATCCCAAGGCTACCTGCTCGTCGACACCCAGAAGTGCAGCGGCTGCACGAGTTGCATGCTCGCCTGCGCGCTCGTGCACCACGGAGAGACCAGCCTGTCGCTGTCGCGTATTCAGGTGAACCAGGACTCCCTCGGCAAGTATCCGACAGACATCACGATCGCCCAGTGCCGGCAATGCCCGTTCCCGCCATGCGTCGATGCGTGCCCCACGGGCGCGCTACACGCCGACGACGAAACGGGCGTACGTACGGTCGACACGGCGAAGTGCATCGGCTGTCAGCGCTGCGTGAACGCGTGCCCGTTCGCGCCGGCGCGGGCGCTGTGGAACTTCGACGAGAAGCATGCGCAGAAGTGCGACCTGTGCCTGGACACCCCGTTCTGGGATGAGAAGGGCGGCCCCGACGGTGTCCGCGCGTGCGAGTCCGTCTGCTCCATGCGCGCCATCAAGTTCACCAGCGAGATCCCGGTCCAGTCGGACGAAGGCTACCTCGTCGACCTGCGCATCGGAACTGCATGGGACTCGCGATTCTGGGGCGCTGTCGGCGCGACCGGGGTTGCGGGCAGCGGACAGATCAAGAAGTGACAACGCGTTCGGCCGCACGACGCGGCCTTCTCTAGCGGAGGTTGATGATGGCAAACGGATACGCAGGAAAGATCCTCAAGGTGGATCTGACCGCACGGAAGGTGGAGGAGATCCCCACTTCCAAGTACGAGTCGTGGGTAGGCGGACACGGCATGTGCACAGCGGTCTTTTGGGACCTGTGCGAAGACAAGACGGTTAAGGGCACCGACCCCAAGAACGTCGTGACGATCATGACGTCGCCACTCTCGGGCACCATCGCGCCCTCGGTGTCCGGACGTACCGAGGTCCAAACGATCGGCCTGCAGGCGATACCGGTCGGCTGGTACACGCGCTCCAACTTCGGCGGCAGGTTCGCGGGGCACCTGAAGTTCGCCGGCTGGGACGGCATCGCCGTCGTCGGCAAAGCGTCAAGTCCCGTGTGGGTCAACATTGTGGACGACAAGGTGACGTTCGAGGACGCCGCCGGTCTGTGGGGCCTCGACACGCGTGAGACCCAGGAGGAGATCTGGGCGAAGGTGATCAAGGGCCGCAAGGACGGCCACTGGGCCGAGACCACGGGCACTCGCGACGGCGGACGTACCACACAGCGCCCGGCGGTCCTCACGATCGGCCCCAACGCCGAGAAGTACGGCCCCCTCGCCTCGCTCATCCACGACGCCGGCAACGGCGCGGGACAAGGCGGGTTCGGCGGTGTGTTCGCGTCGAAGAACCTGAAGGCGATCAGCGTGCTCGGCACGGGTTCGGTGCAGATCGCCGACCCGAAGGCGCTCATGGAGGCGCGCATGTGGTCGCAGCAGTATGCGTGGGCCGGCCACGCAGACAAGCCGAACAAGTACGTCGGCATGCAGGGCTTCTCGGCGCCTCCGGGAAACGCCATCCGGATGTACGGCGACGGCGTGAAGAGCCGTCCGCAGGCGTGCCAGGCGTGTCTGCGCAGTTGTCGCGGCCGTACCGACAAGGGTGCCGGCAACGAGTCGAGCTGCATCGACTTCCACTGGTTCACGCCCCAGGACAAGCAGGTACACGGCGGCTTCATCACTGAGAACACCGCCCAGGCGACCGACTCGCTGCAGCGTTACGGTATGAACGCGATGAGCTTCATGGCGATGACGCTGTGGTTCCAGCACCTCCTCGCCCAGGACCTAATCGGCCCGGGCAAGGAGATCGATTCGAACCTGCCATGGGACAAGTTCGGCACGTCGGAGTTCGCCGCGGCACTTCACAAGTGCATAGCCGAGAACACCGATATCGGCAAGGACCTCGCCCTCGGGCTCGCCCAAGCCGCCAAGAAGTGGGGCCGCTACGACAGCGACACCGCGGACGGCACGCTGCCGATCCAGGAGTGGGGCTACGGCCACCACTACGATGCCCGCACGGAGGCCGAGTGGGGCTACGCCTCCATCCTTGGCGAGCGCGACATCAACGGCCACGACCTCGACTTCCCCTGCTATTGGACGCCGACGCTCAACGCCTTGCAGGGCAAGGAGCCGGACGTCAGCGCCGAGCGGCTCGCCGAGATCATGGGCAAGAAGCTCGTCCCATTCAACGACCCGCTCATGATCGACTACAGCGACGAAGGCATCTACGAGGAGCCCGTCGTGAAGGTCACCGCATGGATGATCTACTACGGCCGCTTCTGGAAGAACTCGGTCCTGTACTGCGACTGGGCGTGGGCCGATCTCATCAACCCCTACGGCCCCAACTACGAGGGCATGACGCCGGAGGGTGAGCCGAAGTTCTTCAACGCGGTCACGGGCCAGGACATCACCTTCGAAGAAGGCATGAACCTTGGCCGAAAGATCTTCAACCTGGACCGCGCCATCTGGGTGCTGCAGGGTCGCCACCGCGACCAGGAGGTCTTCACCGACTACACCTACGACGTGCCTTCCAATGGCGGCATGACGTCGTTCGAGCTCCCCTACGTCCTCCCCGTGCACGAATCAGGCGAGTGGAAGTTCAAGAGCGTGGCCGGCCGCACGCTCACGCGCGAAGGCGTGGAGAAGGTCAAGACGATGTACTACGAGTTCGAGGGTTGGGATGCCAAGAATGGCTGGCCGACCCGCGAGTCGCTCGAGAAGCTCGACCTCGGTCACGTGGCCGACGAGCTCGAGCGGGCCGGGAAGCTCGGGAAGGCGTGAGTCCGATGACGATGTTCACTACCCCCACCCGCGAGCAGGTTGAGCACTGGACCCGCATCGTCGACTACGGCGACGCGGCCATCGGAGCGCAGCTCTCGGCGACCGCGGGGCAGAGTCCCCGGCGCCTCATGAGCCTGCCGATGGCCACCGAATTCCTGAGCCCCATCGACGAAGTCACTCACGAGAACTTGCACGACACAATCAACTTCGTGAACCCCATCGGGCTTGCCGAGTGGGTTCGCGACACGATCGGCGACGTCGCGTTGGGCGACGCTCTCGCCGCGATCGCGGCAGATGGCCGGGCTTTCGGCTTCCAGGTGCGAGACATCAAGCCCCTGATGGTCGAGCGGCTCACCCAGTACGCCGCCGTCATGTCCGACGGCTCCGAGTCGGAGCCGGTTACCAACTAGTCGCTCTAGGTCGCCATGCCTGAGCAGCCGGGCCCTCCCGATGGGGGCCCGGCTACCCGGCAGATGACTTTCAAAGGAAGTGAGACGGATGCGGGTTCTTCTCATCCAGGCGCCGGTGACGAACATGAGCCCTCACGCGCAACTGTCGCCACCACTAGGGCTCGCGTACGTCGCCACCCACCTGATCAGTGCCGGCCACGACGTGGAACTGCGCGATCTCAACCTCACCGGTTTGAACCCCGCGCGCGTGACCTACCTACTGGAGTCTTTCGAACCGCAGCTCGTGGGCATCTCATCGCACACCGAAACGTATCCGAGCGCAGTCTCCATCGCACAGCTGGTGAGGCAATTCGATCGTCTTGTCCCCATCGTGCTCGGCGGTCCGCACGCGAGCATCCTGCCGAAGGACGTACTCGCCGAGGCGTCCGTCGACTTCGTCGCGATCGGTGAAGGCGAGCGCACGGCGGTCGAGCTCGCCCACGCGCTCGAACAAGGACTTCCGCTGGAGACCATCCGCGGCCTGGGATTCATGACGCCTGATGGACCGCGCATTAACGAGCCGAGGGAGCCGCTCGATGCTGCCGAGATCGGGCTGCCCGCGCGGCACCTGCTGTCCCTTGGCATGTATGAGGACTCGCACAACGTACTCGTGGCGCGCGGCGGCTGTCCCTACCGCTGCCCGTTTTGCTCCGGCTCGCACGTGTGGGGCGGACGGCGGAGAATGCGTCCTGTCAGGCACGTCATCGACGAGCTGCGACAGGTGGTAACCGAGTACGGGCCCGGTCACGTGTTCTTGGTGGACGACATTCTGACACTCGATCGGCGATGGGTCGGCGCGTTGATGGACGCACTCGAGGAGGCAGCATTGCCCATCACGTGGGCGTGTGCGACCCGAGTCGATTGCGTGGACGAGCTGCTGCTCCACCGCATGGCGCAAACCGGCTGCACGGGGATCCAGTACGGCGTCGAATCGGGGTCACAACAGATCCTCGACTCGGTGAAGGGCATCGACACGCGCGCCGCACACGACGCCGTTCGCTGGGCCGTGGCGTCCAATATCTCGGTGTCATGCTCCTTCATGGTGCCCTTCCCAGATGACACGCCCGAAACGCTTGCCGAGACACTCGCGTTCATGAGGACGCTTCGTGCCGAGGGGGCGCGACTGCTCATCTCGTACACAACGCCGTTCCCGGGCACCCGCTTCCATGACGACGCCGGCGCACTCGGCCTCGAGATCCTGACGCACGATTGGTCGCAGTACGACTGTAAGCACGTCGTGATGGCGACCAAACACCTCCCCGCCGCACGTATCGAGTCGATCGCCAGCGGTATGGCCGAGTGCCTTGGGATGGCTTGCACCGCCTGACTGCAGCACGGCCGGTCGCGTAGAGGGCAGGGTCCCCCGATCCGCTGTGCCGGCAGGGTCGGGCAGAAGCCCCTTACCCCCCCCTGCCTTCTACGCGGCCGGCTGCACGACACAAGAAGAGGACGACATGAGATGCGAACGCAGAGGCAGTAATGCAGGCGGGTGCTTCGCTGGGCTGGCGTTGGCAGCTGCGATGGTGGCCGGGGCAGGGTGTTCCGGCGGCCGCACTGAGGCGCGGGCTAGTGAATCTGCGGTGGTGGGAAGTGCGCAGAGCACGCTTGTAGCGACAACCGCAGGTGTGGCCTCGCCGACCCCGGAGCCGACGGTCGCCCCGATTGCACCCGCCGCCGCTGCCAGCGTCTCAACCGTGTCCGCGCCCGCCGAGCCGTTCACGCCGCCGCAGTTGGGACCTGGTGCGAAGCCGGAGTACGATCCCGAGACCGCCCCGGTCGTGCCCGAGGGCGCCTCACTTGCGAAGTACACCGAGCGCTACTACACAGCCGTCGTTCAGAAGGACTGGGCGACAGCGCGCACCATGGTCCCGAGCATCGAGCCGGATTTGAGCGCGAAGGACTTCGCAGCACTGCAATACGGCTACGAGCTGAAGTCCTTTTCGGTGATCTCGGCGGTTGCCGACGGCCCCGAGGCCACCGCCGTCGTGGTGCACGTCACGCCGAGCAACGGCGTCTGGAACGTCGAGTGGGAGTTCGCGAAGAAGGGGGCCGGCTGGGTCGTGAAGAACCTTACGTACGCACGGCCGGGCGGCAAGGGGTGTCACTAGAACGGAAGAGGGCGCAGGTGTCAGCCGGCAATCCACTTCGTGACGAGCGGTTACGATGCGCAAGTCGGACTATGCCCTGAAGACATGGTTGAGAGAGACGTCGGGCAAGAACGGCAATGGGAAGTGGGCGGGAAGCGAGCGGATCGAATTCGAGACGATGGAGCAGCTCGATCCGGACAGCTTGCCGGCGACTTCTTCTCATTCGATGCGGTCATCGATGCCGCCAAACCGGGCACGCCCATCGAGTGGAGGTAGGCGGCAGGTACTCGAAGCTGGCGTGAAGTGACTTCGCGTCGGCTTCGACTTTGTACGCAGCCTTCGTGCATCTAGCGGTGTTGCGTGTAACCGGCAGCCCCACGCACTCAGGTCAGTCAACCTTGCGCTGCCCGCTCGCTGCGCTTGTACGCTGATTCGCGGACACACGCCAGACCGCGCCGTGTCGCTCGCTGGCACGACGGTGGAGCAGGGCCTCACCGTCTGCACTCCCCTGTCAGGCCCGACAAGTCCGATCCCGTCACTCGCGGTCCTAGGACGCCGAGATGGCAGGAGGTGAGAGCTCGTCGTGTCGCCGGAAGAGACGGACGGTCAGCATCGCGCCCAACACCGCCAGCACCACGAGGGCCAGCAGGTAGACGACACCGAACACACCAGCCACCCACTCGGGCAGAACACCTGCCGCCAGCGTGATCGATGTAGCCACCGCAAACGCAAGCGCGCTGCCCATCAACACTCGCTGAAACCGAGCGCGGAACGCTCCGGCGAGTAGGAGGACGCCACCCAGAATCCCGATTGGGAGTCCATAGACGGCGAACAACGTAACATCCACGAACAGTGAGCCCGAGCCCCTGGACTGTAGGTTGGCTTGCGCTGCGAAGGCAATCGGCCCCAGAACCGTCAGCCAGACAAGGATAGTCCCCGCGACTGCGAACGCTCTTCCCAGATCATCGCGCTTCATTGTGACCACCACCTGCTGAGCATCTACCCGCCAGGATGACACGAGAGGTTGTGGCCAGATGCTGCTTTGGCCCAGCCGGCTGACGCTACTGGGCCAACCCACTTGCATGCGACCAATCTCATCGAAGGTCTTTGCACTTGAGCGGCGCTGGGGCGTTTGCGGCGTCAGTGCACCGGCCCACGGCGTCCGCTCGAAAGCGCTTGTTAGCCACTCGCAGGTGTGGCACGCGCGGCTGCTCGCCGCCGGATCAACGAGGTGGCCAGCGACACGCCGGCCGAGGTAGCGAGGAGCAGGCCGAGCCACCACACGATGATCAGGGCGCTAGCCCAGGTGAATGCGCGAGCCGGCACGACCAGACTCAACGCAATGCCGCTCACGGTGCTCACCGCGGAGAGGTAGAGTCCCGCGCAGATCGGGAGCAGATGTGATGCTGCGCGTGCCGACGCCCACGCCAACAACAGCCCCCCGACCAACACGAGCGGCAGCAGGTCCATCGAGGCGACCGCCAGCAAGGGCATCAGCCCGATGTTGTCCGCGACGGCCGACGGTGCGGAGACCAACGTCAATCCGAGCACCAGCGCGAGCAGCGCCGTGCCGATCATGGCGAGCCAGAAGGTCAAACGGTCACCGTGTTCCATCTCTTCCCCCTGAGGATGGTGCACCGATGTGGCTAGCGTCTCTTGAGATGAGCGGCAACGCGAAGCGTCGTCCGCTCGATCTCATGGTGAGGCACAGAAACGTGCCTCACTCAATCGTGACGTAGTCTGTTGGCCAAGTCATCTGCACGATCGATCCGCGCTCTCGGGACTTGCCGCGGTACATCAGATCGTCAGCGAGCCTCAGAGCTGAGTCCACGTCGGCTGGGGGCTCCGCGAAGGTGACCGCGCCGAATGTCGCACCAACGCCCCAGCGCTCGCCCAGGTCGTCTTTGAGCGACTCAGCGACGCGCGAGAGCGTTGTGTTCGCTCCATCAGCTCCCGTCGCGCTCAACAAGAACCCGAACTCGTCGCCGCCAAGCCGCGCGACAAGATCGACGGTTCGAAGTTCGCGCTCGACCGTTTCTGCAACCACCCGAAGAAGCCTGTCGCCCTCTGAGTGCCCGTGCGTGTCGTTCACTTGTTTGAAGCGATCCAGGTCCACGTACGCGATTGTGAAGGGCTGTCCATCTCGTCGTGACCTTGAGACTTCCTGCTCTACTCGCTCCGCGAAGACGCGAGCATTGGCGATCCCGGTCAGAGAGTCTTTGCGAGAGAGCGCTCGCTCACGGTCGTGCGCAGCCCCAACAACTGCGACCAGCTCGTTGATGGTCAAGAAGAACACGAGCCGCACAGCGGTGTTCCAAACCGGAATCCACCCGGCCGTGTAGACTCGTGCCGTAATCTCCAGGTAGCCCCACACAGCTGCCCCGGCGAAGGCCATCAGCCGGCCGGCGTTCCGCGAGATGAAGGCGCCCGCGAAGAGCACCGGGAGCAGATAGAAGACCGAGAAGCTGAGCTCTGCCCCCGTGAGATAGTCGAGCAGGGTCACGAACCCCAGCAGCACAAGGCAGAGACCGACTCGGGCCAGCACCGGTGCCTCGGCAATGCGACGTGTGAGAGACTGCGCCTCGCTTGGGATCGCGCGCTGGAGAGCGGACGACCGATCGTCCGGGCCGCTGGTCTGTGCAACTTCCAACCTGGTCCCCCCTCGCCGGAATGCCTCGGTTGTGCCACCGGTCTCAGTCGCCAGAGCGGGCGAAGGCCCACGCCAACAGTGCGCCCGTGGTCGCGAGTGTCAGCCATACGATCGTGATGACGGCGACCTCGAAGCGATACTCGATACCGAGCCCGAACGCCGCAGACATGCCGCCCAGGGCGAGCAGCGCCAATGCTCCAGCGATGAGCAGCACCCACTTGGCCACTCGCTCCGCCTTCGAGCTGCCTAGCGCGAACGCCAGGAAGACGAATGAGACGGAGGCGATCACGAAGCCGGCCTCCTCGAGGGCGATGAAGACACCGTGCGGGTTGTACTGGGATAGGGCGACCACGCCTGCCGCCTCACCCCTGATGAGCGCCACCTGCACGGTGCGGAACTGGACGAAGTAGTCGAGTGCGATGATGACGAACGAAGCTGTCGCCAGAGATGTTCCGATGATGCCGAACAACCGCCGGTCGGGCCGCGCGCGGTCGAGGATGCACGACGAGAGGACGACGAACGCGAGCATCATGAAGGTCGCCGGATACATCCACAGGAAGTCACGCGGGACGTATCGCGCCGCTTCCGCGTATGGGTAGGCGAGCGCCACGGCAGGTTGGGCGAACGGTCCACTTCTCGGCGGGGTCGTCGCGGCCACCGCGAACGAGCCGAGGGCGAGGGTGGCTGTCACCCCCGCAGTCCACGCCGCGAAGGTGCGGTGTGCTGACGTCTCGCTCTCGCGCTCCCCCATGATGCTCCCCCCGTGGTGCCTAACGTTCTTGCGCATACCTGCGCCCTCAAAGCTTATCGCGCGAAGCGCGCTGATGCCGAAAGGTGTCAGGTTGATGCGCTTGTTAGGAAGCCGGGTCGGCACCAGTGATGACTCGTAGCAGCTGCCAGATTGAGAAGGTGGCGAGTCCGAGGAGAACGGCGAACATCGCGACAAGCGACCACTGGCCAAGTTGGGCGAAGTAGCCGGGGCTGACGATTACCGTGTACATCAGCATGCCATTCGCCACAAACCCGAGCCAGGCGAATTGCGATCGCCCGCGAATCAGCATCGTTCCAGAGACCACTAGCAGCAGCGCAGTGATCGCTTCAGCTGCGAGGTGAAAGCCGAGCGCGATGGGCGCCGTCCGCACCTCGGGCACCTGGCCCATTGAGAGGAAGAACACCCACTGCCCGAGCATCAACACCCCGATGACGAGCGAACACCATCCCGCAGCCTTCATCCGGGGCCCCCCTATCGCCGACCTTCCCAACGTGTTGCGCATGAGCTGCGAGGCGCAGCCATACCTCTGAGCCCGAGTCTACCGTGCGAGCGCTGAGTCTGCTGGATGCGCTTGTTGGACGGCGCCCGACACGGCTTCTGACTGGCGTCGCGTCCAGACAAGCCAGACTATCAGTGCCATGCATGCGATCTCGACTGCCGCAAAGAAGTAGTAGTGGAGATGCGGCGAACCGCCGCCTATCACGAACACGGTGGTGACCACGGCCGCGACGGTGTTGGCCCAACGGTTGGCCGCCGGCTTCAGGATGCGCGACAGGAAGATCATCGCGATCGGAATCTCCAACATGATCGCGAAGACCAGCAGAAGCTCTTGAGTGACCGCTACACCCACTCGCCCGGCGGCCATATCGTTCAGGACTCCGGGAACCATCATCCCGAGGATGTCCGCGAAGACCATGCTGAACATGACCACGATCCAGAGTGTGGAAGCCTTCGTCCCAATGTCCTTCATCACAGCAGTCCTCCTTGATCGGCGTGATCCCGCCCGCGCTCTTGAACACCGGGTTGTCACGACTACTAACGCTGTTAGTATCCATTGCGAAGAGTGTACTAACACTGTTAGTATGTCAAGCGGCGTGAGCGTGCGATATTTCGATCCGAAGGAGGCGCCACGATCGCTCGGGCAGAAGACAAGGACGCACCGCGGGACACCCTCAACCGGGAGCGCGTGGTACGAGCAGCAATGGAGCTCGCGGATGAGAGCGGCATTGAGTCAGTCACCATGCGCGAACTTGCACGTAGGCTGGGAGTTGAGGCGGCGTCGCTCTACAACCACGTGGCAGGGAAGGACGATCTGCTAGACGGCATGGTGGACCTCGTCGTGGGCGAAATCGATCTCCCGTCGAGTGACGTCGATTGGAAGGAGGCGATGCGGCGCCGAGCCGTCTCCGCACGCGAAGTCTTCGCGCGTCATCGGTGGGGCGCCGCGCTCATCGACTCCCGGGGACGGAGTGGTCCAAGTAGCCTGTCGTACGCGGATCGAATCCTTTGCGTATTGCTTCACGCCGGGTTCTCTCCCGCCGTCGCTGCGAACGCGTTTCTTGCGCTCGACAGCTACATCTACGGTTTCGAAAGACAGCGGTCGAATATCGCGCCGGCCGATGATGAGGACAACGCCGAGGTGGCGCAAGAAGTTCTCGACGCCATCCCGCAGGGCGAGTTTCCGTCACTGGCAGCGGTTGCGACGGAATACGCTACGAAACCCTATGACGATGCCGCAGCCTTCGAGTTCGGTCTCGACCTGATCCTCGACGGCCTGCAGCGCCTGCTCAAGTGAAGGCGCGGCGCCAAGGCCGAGCAGCCGCTGCACCGTCGGCCCCGCCTGCGTCCGTCCAACGTGGTTGCGCATGAGCTGCGCGGCCCCAGCATGTCGCGCGACGCGCCCGACGCGTCTTACGTGTTGGCTCGATGCGCCTGTTGGACACCGACGCGAGGCCTACCTGAGCCGGACCCAAACCACCCCGGCGCCCCTGGGCCCCGTTTCATCGCGGACCTCAAGGTAATTCAGCGCACGCACGAGTTCGCTCAACTTCTTGTAGCCATAGTTGCGTGAGTCGAACGACGGATCGTTAGTGACCAAGTACTGGCCCATCGTTCCGAGATGGGCCCACCCGTCGTCGCGAGCACAGCCATCAAGCGCGGCGGTGATGGCTTGCTTTAGCTTGGGGCTTGGCTTCGGCTTGGCCACAGTCTCGCCAGTCGGCGGCGGTCGCAGGATCTCGGTGAAGATGAAGCGGTCACAGGCCGCGACGAAGGGCTCTGGTGTCTTCGCCTCGCCGAACCCGTACACAACGACCCCCGCTTCACGAATTCGGGTGGCAAGTCGCGTGAAGTCGCTGTCCGATGACACCAGGCAGAATCCATCAAAGCCGCCCGAGTGGAGCAGGTCCATGGCGTCGATGATGAGGGCGGAGTCTGTAGCGTTCTTGCCGGTGGTATACGCGAACTGCTGGACAGGCTGGACCGCGTGCTTCTGCAGTTGCGGCTTCCACCCGCTCAGGTTCTGCGTCGTCCAGTCGCCGTATGCACGACGCACACTTGCCACACCGTAGCGGGCAACCTCCGCCAGTAGCTCGGGCAGGATCGACGCCTGTGCGTTGTCCGCGTCAATGAGGACCGCAAGACGATCTGTTGCAGCTTGCGCCACGATTCCCCCTCGTGTGTCTAACGTTCGTGCGCATAACCCGCGCGGTTCCAGCATATCGCGCGAAGCGCCCGACGCGTCCTACGCGTCGGCTCAATGCGCATGTTGGACCTGCAGAGTACGGCCCCTACAACTGCAGCGTGTGACGACAACGCGGGAAGTTCGCACACCCGTAGAACTGCTGACCCAGTCGTTCGCCGTGACGCGCTGTCCGCAGAACCATGGGTATGCCACAGTTCGGGCAGAGCGGAACCGCGTTCTGCTCAGGCACTGGTATTGCGGAGACAGTCTGGGCGGGGACCACATGTTCCGAGAGGCCCGAGACTTCTAAGGTCGCCGCGGCATCCTGCCCCTTGAGTGGCCACAGCAGATGCGGAAGCCCCATCTTGGTTGTCCCGTCCGCAGCAAGATGCGAGGCCCATCCCCAAGCGAAGGCGAGTGCCCACCACAGTGGGGCGCCGGAGACCAGCAGGCCGAGTCCGACTACGAGTGTGGCTATGAGCCCGAACGCGATCGAATGGACCGGTCCCCTGTGGCCGAACAGCTTCCCGGCAGTCAAAGACAGTGCCAGCAGCAGGATGCCGACCCAGACTGCAATCCACGCCGCAGTCACGAAACTGGGGCCAAGGGCGGTCAGGCTGAAGAGCTGCGGACCTTCCTGGGTCTTTTGCCGCGCGAGTACCGCCAGAAACCCGCCCCCGTATCCGAGCAGGGTGGTAGGAATCGCAAAGCTTGCGAGCGAGAACGGGTGATCGAGGTCAGGTGCAAGACCCCCAGCAGCGGCTACTGCCGCGGCAGTAGCCATCGAGACCGGCCCAATGTCCATTCCTGCCTGCTGAAGCCCCCAGCAAAGCCCTAGCGCGGATAATCCCGCAATCGCCGCATGCTCTTGGCCGCGCATCAAGTCCACCCCCGTCGACGACACTTTGCTACATACTAGCGAGCGCCAACGACACTGCCGCGAGTCTCAGTGCTGAGTCTAACGTGCTTGCGCGTAACCCGCGCTGTAAGACCTTATGCGCGAAGCACTCGACGCCGCAAGGCGTCGGCTCGATGCGCTTGTTAGGTGAGCACCTATCGGCGCACAGGCCAGCTAGGACCTTTGGAACCGCTTGTGCGCCTGGTCAAATCGATAACGCACAGTTGGCAGAATGTCTGACGCGCTGCCGCGCGGGTGCGGCCCTGTCGTGTATCCGTACTTCGTCCTCACCGTGAACGACTCAGACGACTGCCAGTCGATCTCGCCGAAGACGTCTCCGCCGAAAACATTGAAGGTGTCGTCGAGCAGGACGTTGTCGTGGGTATCGCTGATCGCGATTCGGATCCTTTTGTTAGAGGGTGTCGTCAGCTGGCCACGGTAGATCACGTCCTCTCGAACCACATAGATGGCATCCCCTTCGTCTGGATAGGGGCCGACCGAGAAGTGGTTCTGTTCGCCAGGGCGGAGAACCGGAGCACCCGCAGGCGTGTTGAGGGCGGCCTGAACCTCGAAGCCGACATAGACGACGTAGGCAGCGCAAGCCAACAGTGCGACGCCAACGCCGACTGAGACGATTCGAAGCCACTTCATGCAGTCCCCCGTGTCTCACCCAACGTGTTAGGCATAAGCTGCGGCCGACCAGCTCGCCGGTCAACGACGCATGCGCCGTCAGCTTGATGCCTTTGTTAGCCGGCGACCGCCGCAATAGGCGTCAGTTGTCTTCCGCGGGCGAAACTGGCTCGCACTTGAAAGGCATGGCGGCCTCGTGCAAGTTTGCGCCATCTTCTGGCAGGAGGACCGCGAGTTCATCTGTAGTCTCATCGCCGTCCTCAATGAACGGGTCGTCCTGCATCGTGGTGAAGTATTGATTGGCCAGATGCCGATGGGCGGCGATTCGATCCTCCGAGTAGATCAAGTAAGTCGAATGTCGCTCGCACCAGTCGAGGTACTCAACCAGCTGGGAGTGCAGGCACTCAACCAACTGCTGGTCGGTGGCCCCCGCTTGATACCTCCACCAGTGCCAGTGGGTCCCAGTCAGAGGATGTACTCCGGGAGGCGCGAACGACCGAGCGGATTCATGTATCCAAATCCCGTACGGTGATGCGCCCTTTTCCGCATCAGCAGCTTGTGCCAATGGAACTCCAAGACAAATGCTTCGCGCGTACTCGGGGCGGCTGTTGAGCTGCCAATTCGCCTCAGTGAGAAGATCCTCTCCTTCGCACATTGGGCCGAAAGCAATCGCCCCACGGACCATGAAGCGATGGACGATGTCCTTCTCGAGGACGAAGTTTATCGCCAGAACCCGCATGATCTCCTTCATCACGCGAAGAAGCGGCCCCTGCGTGGCGGATGTCAAGTACACGCCGTCTATGACCGGGTAGAGGCGCACTTGGTCTGATGGCAGGTTCTTGCTCGCCTCGATGGCTGCACTGTGGAGCTTGCCGATGAAGATCGCAGCGATTGTTGCTGAGCGACGCATCATGCTGCTCGTGCCCATGAGATCTATCCAGCCAACGTAGCGCACCCCGAGCCGCTCTACCACACCTTGGGCACTGAAGAATGGTCGGTCACCCTTCAGTTGTGCTACGGAACTTGGTACTCGCGATGCCGCCTCCACTTGGCCCCCTACCGTGATGCCTTCACTGTCCCCGCTCATGTCCGGCTAACGTGCTTGCGCATGAGCTGCGCGCCTCCAGCATATCGCGCGAAGCGCCCGACGCGTCCTTCGCGTCGGCTCGATGCGCTTGTTCGACGGCGTGACCCGGGCCGTTAGTCGTACGAAGGCTCGAATGTGTTCTGGCGCCGTTCCGATCCCAAGAAGGTGAACTCTCCAGTCTTCTCGTTCTCCAAGAAGACGAACACCTCTCGCGTCGCAAACTCCGGCGAAGTTGTGCGCACCGGCTTGTCCCCTACCTTGAACCCCGCCACGGCCGCCCACACATGCTCCGCGGGATACTTCCGACCCCCGAAGTCGAGCACTTCGGTCTCTGCGTTGCCGAACTCCTGCGTCTGCGTGTACCTCATCACGCGACCGAGCGGCTTGTTGGTGCGCGCGTGATACGCGGTCAGTAGGTTGTTGTAGGTCTGAGCACTCATGCGGTCCGTGAGGGGCCCGACAGTGGGCAGGAACTCAGACAGAGATGCCTGACCCGCGTCCAGCACGTCCGACAACCGGACACCGGATGGTTGCAGCGTCCCCTCAACGTAGAGCGCCGGGGTCTTCTCGAGTAGTGAGAAGGGAAATGGGGACTCACCCATCTGCGTGCTGACGGTTCTCACCTTCAGGTCTTTCGCGCCGGAGCCCAGTGATTCCACGATCTGTGAGCGAACCTGCGCCGGTTCGGGAAGCTCCGATTCGGTCGCCGAGAAGATGGAGAGCATTGCGGTCGCGCCCAGCACCCACGGGCCGCAGAGCGTGAGCGCCATGATGATGACGAGAATGATCACCCAGTTACGCAGTCGCCGGACGGACCTCCTCAATGACGCGAGCTCGTCATCCTTCTCCGATGACTCCCAATCACCCATCAGGGACGATCCCAAGCCGTTGTCCGTCAAGTGATGCTCCAGTCCGTCGAACGTGTTGTGCATGAGCAGACGCGCATGCGCTCTCAGGTCAGTCTACCGTTTGGCGTTCTGTTCGATGCGCTTGTTAGACACCTGATTCGTTTGAGCCGACCCAAGCCCGAGACGCCACGTCCCATGGTTGGATGCCGGTCACGCCCAGCGCCATGCAATCGCTGCCACGCTCTTCAGCGGTGTCCGCTGACTTCCGCATCTTGGCGACCAGGCCCTTGCGCTGCGTGCCGTCGAGGCTCTCCCACCAATCGGGCGCAACTTGGATGTTCTCGCAGTACTCAAACAGGACGCCGAGCATCCCATCGGTCATTTCCGCGTCCGACATGCCGTCGAGGGTCTTCACAAAAGCGGCGCACACGGCGTCGTCCTGCTCCAACCATGACAGGACGAAGTACCCCTCGTCCCCGCTGCAGAACGAGGTCACGGTGATGAACGCCGGCACCGTGCCAAGATCGGCCAAGCTTTGGAGCGCGTTTCCGTCGAAGTCGAACTCGGGGTTGAACCCGCCGCTGGCCATCACAGGGGGCGGTCCGGCGAGCTTGACCACAAAAGCTCGAACGCAGCTGTAGTCCGCCTCTGACAGCGCCTTGTCGAATGCATCGTGTTTGTGCTCGAGATCCGCAATTGCCGCCCGGGTGCCGGTCTCGAAACCCGATACCATCATCTGGATTGCCAGCTGTTCCGCTTTCGAGCGACCCTTGTCAGCCTTCTTCATGACTGCGACGGTCTCAAGGGATGCGCGCTTGTTGTAGGCCTCCTTCGCATACGCTCGGTAGGCGAGCAAGAGGCACTGATCGGGCCGAGCGGCGAATTCCTCGACCTCAAGCGGCAGGAACAACTCCCGGTCGTGCTTCTGACAGAAGCCGTAGAAGACGGACGCCTTCCCTATTCCTGTCAACTGGGGCACAAGCTCCCCGTCGTTCTTGATGATCGCGTCCATGCCGGGCATGAACGTGTAGACATGTCCGTCACGCGCTATCTTGGCGAGACTCCCCGAGCGAGGCACTGTGTGTGCACCGACGATGCGGCCGTCGCACTCGCCCGGGTGAATTCGAGCGGCTAGGCACTCCTTGACGGAAAATGCGTCGCGGTGCGCCTGCGCGGCCTGCCACGGCGAAATGGCCTCGTCATCTTCGCGCCCAAGATGGCACCTTTTGTACTTGAGACCAGAGCCACACCAGCAGGGCTCGTTGCGCCCAAGACCCCCGCTCATAGCCCTCCCTGTGTGTCTAACGTCCTTGCGCATGAGCTGCGCGGTTCCAGCATATCGCGCGAAGCGCCCGACGCGTCCTTCGCGTCGGCTCGATGCGCTTGTTAGCCAGCTCGAGCGTTACGCGCAGGGACGGATGTGCAGGCTCAT
>CAZSLI010000010.1:0-85387 GCA_964607705.1 uncultured Eubacteriales bacterium | reverse complement strand
CCCGCATCGAGCTCCGTTCGCCGGACCCCTCGTGCAACCCGTACCTCGCCTTCGCGGTCATGCTCGGCGCCGGCCTTAAGGGCATCGAGGAGAAGCTTGAGCTCATGCCCGAGGCGACCAACGACATCTTCGAGATGACGCCGGCCGAGCTCGAGGCCGCCGGTATCGTGACGCTGCCGGGCAACCTTGGAGAGGCGATCGAGCTCTTCGAGAAGTCTGAGGTCATGAAGGAGATCCTCGGCGACCACATCCACACCTTCTACAGCGAGAACAAGAAGGCCGAGTGGTTCGACTACATCAAGGACGTCTCCGAGTGGGAGCTTAACCGCTACCTGAGCATCATCTAGTCGAGGTCTGACCTCGATCGATCGACGGCAACGGCGCCGGGCGGGGGACACCCTGTCCGGCGCCGCGCCATTTCAGCCGATGCCGTATCCGTGAGGAGCGCTATCATCATGCACATGAAGCGGGTCCTCATCGTCTCGAACGACACACATACGCGCGCATGGGTGGCTCATGCGCTGGACGGTCTCGACGTGCAGTCGGAGGACTGCCCGGCGGGAGCCCTTCAGAAGCGGCTGCTCGAGGGCGACCTCGACCTCGTCGTGCTTGATGGTGGCAGTAGTCCCGAGTCGCAGGCTCAAGTGGTGGAGCATGCGCAGGCAGCCGGCGCCGAGGTGCGACTGCTGGTTCTCGTCGAGAATGAAGGCCTCAACGACCTGCGGCTTCCCGTCCGCAACCCGGGTGACTTCATCCTTCGCGGCGCGCCCTCCGAGGAGTTGGCCACGCGCGTACGCCTGCTGCTGTGGCCGGGCGAAGAGGTCACCAAGCAGGAACTGCTGCGTCTCGACGAGCTCACGCTGAACCTGGCCACCTATCAGGCGCACTTGCATGGCGAGCCGATCGACTTCACGTATCTCGAGTACGCGCTGTTCGCGTTCCTCGTGACGCATCCGGGCCGCACCTACTCCCGCGAGATGCTCCTTCGCCGAGTATGGGGAAGCGACTACTACGGCGGCTCCCGTACAGTGGATGTGCACATCCGGCGCATCCGTTACAAGATCGGCGGCGAGCTGTCCAGACGCCTGGAGACCGTGCGCAACGTCGGCTACCTCTGGAACGGCTGAGGGTCCGCACAAGAAGAGCGGCGCCCCGGGTGAGGCGCCGCTCTTGATGTCGCTCTTGGCGAGCTCGAGTGCTAGAGCCCTGCCGCCTCGTCGATGGCCTTCTTGATGTCCTCGGCCTGCGCGTCGACTTCCTTCTTCATGACCTTCGCGGCGCGCTTCATGAGCTTGTCCATGCCCTCTTCGAGGGTGGTCTCGCCGACCATGACGACGCCGGCCTGCCCTGCGTCGAGCATCTCGCCCATCTCCATGATGTCCTTGCGCTTGATGCCGCGCATGAAGTTGCCGGCGACGGCGCCCACGCCCGCACCCGCTGCCGCCATGCCGATGATGGTCGGCGGGAACAGGAGACCGACCACTGCGCCGGTGACCGCGCCGGCCTTGGCGCCCCAGCCACGCTCGGTGGCGTCGGTGTTCAGGATCTTGACCTTGCCGTCCTCACGCTTCTCGAACACGGCGGCCTCGTAGTCGCCGATGAAACTCGCCGACTTGAGGGCCTGGATTCCCTCGAAGTCCGCGAGCGCATCTTCGACGTTGTTGTACGCGGCAACGAATACGATGATGCCATCCGGTTCAGCCATGTCTTCCTCCTCGATTGGGGACTGTTCTCCACATTCTACCTGTATGGGGTACCCCACGGAGGGTATCGGTACCCGATTTCGCCGGAACTCCATAAAGATGTAGTCCTGCTCGAGGGCGCCACCGCTTCGCCGCTGGCGTCATATGGCTCGGGTACACTCAGGAGCGCCCCTTGATCGCTCCCGACCTTCACGAAAGGCGGCCCGCCGAATGGCCGGACGCACCATAGCCGTCGTCGACGGCAACAGCCTGCTGCACCGCGCTTTCCACGCGCTTCCCGAGACGATGACCGCCCCCGACGGCCGGCCGACCAACGCCGCATTCGGGTTCATCTCGATGATCGTGAAGCTCATGGCCGACATCGGTCCGGACGGTCTTGTCGTCGCATTCGACCGGGGCGTGCCGGCGTTTCGGACTGAGGCGCTCGAGCAGTACAAGGTTCACAGGCCACCCACCGCAGACTCGCTCAGGGCTCAGTTCCCCATGGTCAAAGAGCTGTTGGAGGCGATGGACGTCCCCATCGTGGAGGTCGAAGGTTGCGAGGGCGACGACGTCCTCG
Source organism: uncultured Eubacteriales bacterium (assembly GCA_964607705.1). GTDB lineage: Bacteria > Actinomycetota > Coriobacteriia > Anaerosomatales > PHET01 > CAZSLI01. The sequence goes on along the minus strand of CAZSLI010000010.1, from coordinate 83,125 downwards.
GCACGCTGGCCCGCACGGGGGAGGCGGCCGGGCTCGAAGTGCTGCTTGTGACGGGGGACCGTGACGCGTACCAGCTGGTGAGCGATCACGTCAAAGTGGTCACGACTCGCAAAGGTGTCACCGACATCGTCGTCTACGGGCCCGACGAGGTGCTCGAGCGCTATGGAGTCACGCCCTCCCAGATCCCGGACTACCTCGGGCTCAAGGGAGACACCAGCGACAACATCCCCGGAGTGCCGGGGATCGGCGAGAAGACCGCCGCTAAGCTGCTCCAGCAGTACGGTACCCTCGAGGAGATACTTGCGCACGCCGACGATATCGGCGGCCGTGCCGGAGCCTCGCTCGCCGAGAACGCGGGCGCAGCACATGCGAGCCGTACGGTCGCGACGATCATGTGCGACATTCCCATCGAGCTCGACCTCGCGTCGGTTGAGTTTGGGACGTTCGATGCGGCCAAGCTCGGCCAGGCCTTCGGAGCGCTGCGCTTCACCTCTCTGCTCGAACGGGTGCTCGCTTTGCGAGCCCATGCTGCCGAGGAGGGCGTCGCCGTCGCGCCCGAGACGCCGGTCGCCTGCGAGGTGCAGCCCTGCGTGATGGGCTCGGAGGCCGTAGAGCTCGCCAAGACCTGGGCGGTCTCGGCCGAGCCGGGGTGGCTCGGAGTCGCTGTAGCGGACGGGGGCGACACGCTTTTCGCCGACGCACGCGATCTTGCCGTGGCGAATGGTGATCAGACCGCGATCGTTTCCTCGGCGGACTTCGAGAGCGTGCTGGGCCTGCTGCTCGACGGTGGGCACCTTGCGGCGGCGGACACGAAGGCGCTTCTGGAGGAACTATGCCCTCCCGACGAAGCTCGCGCGTGCGTGCGAGAGCTGCGGATCGAGGACGCGGACCGGCTATTCGACTGTGGCATCGCCGCCTACCTGATGGAATCCGGCCGCTCGTCATACGAGCTCACCGGTCTGCACGCCGACTACCTGGGCGCTCCGTCGCCCCAGCCGACCGATGACGTGCCCGCGGCGGCCATCGCCGCACATGCCGCCGCGCGACTCGCTGATGAGCTCGAGCGCCGGTTGGAGGATGACGGCTCGCTCGGCGTCCTCCGCAACATAGAGATGCCCCTCGTTCCCGTGCTTGCCCGCATGGAACGCGTAGGCGTGGGCATCGACACCCGCGTGCTCGACGCCCTCGCGCTCGAGACCAAGGGGCGCATAGAGTCGCTGCGTGCCGAGATCCACGAGCTCGCCGGCGTGGAATTCACCGTCGACTCGCCCAAGCAACTCGGTGAGGTCCTCTTCGAGAAGCTGGGGCTGCCTCCCTCCAAGAAGACCAAGACCGGCTACTCGACCGATGCCTCCGTCCTCCAGGCTCTCGCGCCGCTGCATCCCATTGCCGAGAAGGTCGTGGCCTACCGCGAGCTCACCAAGTTGACCAGCACTTACATCGAGGCGCTGCCGAGGATGCTCGGCGAGGATGGGCGGCTTCACACGACGTACAACCAGACGGTCGCGGCGACCGGCCGGCTCTCCTCGTCGAGCCCGAACCTGCAGAACATCCCGGTGCGTACGGAGCTTGGTCGCCGCATCCGCTCGGCGTTCGTGCCGGCGCGCCGCGGCGACGTCATGGTCGCCGCCGACTACAGCCAGATCGAGCTGCGCATCCTCGCTCACTTGTCGGAGGACGAAGGGCTCATCGAGGCGTTCACCAGTGGCATGGACTTCCATACTGCGACCGCCGCACGCGTCTTCGGCGTACAGCCGGAAGACGTGGCGCCGGCGATGAGGGCCAAGGCCAAGGCGGTGAACTTCGGCATCGTGTACGGGCAGAGCGCTCACGGGCTGGCCGAGACGCTCAAGATCGAGCGTGCAGAGGCCCAGGCGATGATCGATCGCTACTACGCGGCCTATCCCGGCGTGCGCCGGTACCTCGACGAGACCGTGGCTCAGGCTCACCAGGACGGCTTCGCGGTGACCATGTTCGGTCGCAAGCGTCGCATCCCAGAGCTCAAGAGCAGCAACTACAACCTGCGAAGCTTCGGTGAGCGCACGGCGATGAACCACCCGATGCAGGGCACCGCGGCCGACATCATGAAACTTGCGATGATCGAGGTCGACCGCCGGTTGCAGGAGAGCGGCATGGAGTCGCGCATGGTGCTGCAGGTGCACGACGAACTCGTCTTCGAGGCGCCTGTCGGCGAGGTGGAGTCACTCTCCGCCCTCGCGTGTGAGGCGATGGGTGGCGTCGCCGAGATGCGCGTGCCGCTGGACGTCTCGGTAGGCAGCGGCGACGACTGGACGAGCGCGAAGTAGGGGAGTGTGGGGTCGCCGGCGATCTCTGATGCTGTGTCGCCGTCGTAGCCGCATCGTCCCCGTTCGCTCGCGGGACGATCACCATGAGCCGCTCCTACTCATGGCCGATAGCGGGGCGATCGCATCTGGGAGACAATCCCGTAGTGTGATGCAGGTCACATATGGGAGGGGCGCCCATGTCGACCGCCGGACAGGTCACCTTCGCGGTGATCGGCGCATCCGTGTTGTTCTGGTCGCTCGCTTCGCTCATCAGCGCAGTGGGCGTCCGGAACTCCGCGCGCTCGATGTCGTCCCGTGCCGTCTTCGTGTACAACGACGGCCTCGGCATCTCTCGGCTCGTCGCCTTGACGGGCGTGACAGCCGCATTCATCGCCGCCGCTTTCCTCGCAGTGGGGATACTCACCTGACGGTGAGGCGCGGTGGCATCCATGAGCGTCGCGCTGTATACTCTCGCGTTGGTGTCGGTAGGATACGCCCGGCACCGTGACAATGTAGGCCCCTCGACATGTAGTGACCTGTAGGCAACGACCTGACCATAGGCGACGAGCAGACCTGTAGGCGACGGACATGACCCGGGGGCCCCGAGTTCGAAAGGGGTCCAAAGAGTGACCGACCAGGAGCAGAACGGCACAGCGTTCGAGCAGACCGAGTACACCCCCGAGGAGATGCACGCCCTCATCGACGGCACGATGACCGCCTTTGATGACGGAGATCTCGTATCGGGAACGATCGTCCGCGTGGAGCGTGACGAGGTACTGCTCGACATCGGGTACAAGTCCGAAGGCGTCATCCCTGCACGTGAGCTTTCGATCCGCAAGGACGCCAATCCCGCCGACATCGTGAAGGTCGGCGACGAGGTCGAGGCCTTGGTTCTCCAGAAGGAGGACAAGGACGGTCGCCTCATCCTCTCCAAGAAGCGTGCCGAGTACGAGCGCGCCTGGAGCAAGATCGAGGACAAGTTCGAGGGTGGCGAGAACGTAGAGGGCGAGGTCATCGAGGTCGTCAAGGGCGGTCTCATCCTCGACATCGGCCTGCGCGGCTTCCTGCCCGCTTCGCTCGTCGACCTCCGCCGCGTCAAGGACCTCGCGACCTACCTCGGCACCCGCCTCGAGGCGCGTGTCATCGAGATGGACCGCAACCGCAACAACGTCGTCCTCTCGCGCCGCGTGGTGCTCGAGGAAGGCCGCAAGCACGAGCGCGCCGAGATCCTCGGCAAGCTGCAGAAGGGCATGATCCTGCCGGGTACCGTTTCCTCGATCGTCGACTTCGGCGCGTTCGTGGACCTCGGCGGCATCGACGGACTCGTGCACATCTCCGAGCTGTCGTGGAGCCACGTCAACCACCCGTCCGAGGTCGTCAAGGTGGGCGACCCGGTCAACGTGCAGGTGCTCGACGTCGACCTCGACCGCGAGCGCATCTCGCTGGGCCTCAAGCAGACCACCGAGGACCCGTGGAAGCAGCTCGTCAAGAACTTCCCGGTCGGCTCGATCATCGAGGGTAGCGTCACCAAGCTCGTGCCGTTCGGCGCGTTCGTCGAGCTCGGCGATGGTGTCGAAGGCCTCGTTCACATCTCCGAGATGGCCAAGGGCCACGTCGAGACGCCGGACCAGGTCACGACCGTCGGCCAGCAGGTCCACGTGAAGGTCATGGACATCGACACCGACCGCCGCCGCATCTCTCTCTCGATGCGTTCGGCCGCCGAGACGCTCGGCTTCGAGATCCCGATCATCGGCCGTGAGGACGATGAGGAGGGCGAGGGCGAGGAGTCCGAGGGCGCCGCTGAGGCCGTCGAGGGCGAGGAGGCCGCTGTTGAGGCCGAGACCGCCGAGGCCCCGGTCGCTGACGAGGCCCCCGTCGCCGAGGAGGCTCCGGCCGAGGCCGAGGCCGCTGCTGACGATACTGTCGAGGCTGATGCCGAGGCTGTCGCCGCCGATGAGGCCCCTGAGGCCGACGAGGCCGTTGCGACCGAGGACGCTGAGGTCAAGGACGCCGAGTAGGCATCCCTTACCGCATCACTTGAGTCACTGGCGAGGCCGGGGCGGACAACCGCTCCGGCCTCGTGTGTTTCCTGCGGCGGAGTGCTCGGCGGGGTGGGCTTTGTCCCTGAGCTGTGGTACCAGTGAACGTATGCTTGTCATCGCGCTCACAGGAGGCCTCGGTTCGGGGAAGTCCACGGCGGCGGAGTACTTCCGCTCTCGTGGCGCGGTCATCCTCGACCTCGACGCCATCGCACACGACGTGCTGGCGAAGGGTTCGCGAACCCTCGACCAGGTCGCCGAGGAGTTCGGCCGCGAAGAGGTGCTGCTGGCCGACGGCTCGCTCGACAGACCGGCTCTCGCGCGCCTGGCCTTCTCCTCGGCGGAGGCCACGAGACGGCTCAATGCGATCACCCACCCGGCGATAGCGGCCCAGGTCGGCCCCGCTATCCGGGACATCCGGCTGCTCGCCACGCAACCCGAAGCGATCGTCATCGAGGTGCCGCTGCTGGTGGAGGCGCCGGTCTTCGCCGAGATCGCCGACAGCGTGCTCGCGATCGTCGCGCCGGAGTCGGTGCGCGTCGAGCGGGTACTCGCGCGCGGCATGAGCGAGGGCGACGCCCGGCGGCGCATACGAGCGCAGGCGACCGACGCCGAGCGCGCCGAGCTGGCCAACGAGGTCATCGTCAACGCCGGCAGCCGAGAGGACTTCATCGCGAGACTCGGCGACTACTGGGAGCGCGTCGTGGCCCCGGTGGGCAACGGCTGATGCCGAGGGCACGTCTCCTGGCGTGGCACCGTATGGTGCTCGTCGGCGTCATACTGCTTCTCGGCGTGGTGACCTTCCTGTTCCTGCGCGGGCCTCAGGGGTGGCAGCGGCGCTACTACCCGCTGCGCTACGAGTCGGCCATCGAGGCCTCCGCTGAGAGGCACAGGGTGAGCCCGTTCCTCGTTGCCGCGGTGATCGATGCCGAGTCGGACTGGGACCCCTCCGCACGCTCGGCCGTCGGGGCGACCGGCCTGATGCAGATCATGCCGTCCACCGCCGAGGAGCTGGCGCGCCGCGGCAAGGTGGATGAGCGCACGTATCCGCCTGAGGACCTCGAACGGCCCGAGGTCAATATCGAGTACGGCGCCGCCTACCTGCGCTACCTTGTCGAGCGGTACCACGAGGTCGAGACCTCGCTCGCCGCCTACAACGCCGGCCTTGCCAACGCCGATGCATGGGCGAGGGAAGGCGGCGACATCCGAAAGCACATAGAGTTCCCCGAGACCAAGTACTTCGTGCTGAAGGTCGCACGGGGGAAGGACAGATACGAGGCCCTCTACCCCGAGGCCTTCGAAGGGTGGGCGCAGTGAGCGAGCAGAAACATCTTGGCCTGCCGCCATCGGCAGGCGATGGTCAGCGGCCGTTGCGTGTCGTGTCCCCGTTCGAGCCTTCGGGAGACCAGCCGAAGGCGATCGCAGACCTTGCCAGAGGCGTTGGCGAGGGCGACCGGTACCAGACTCTTCTGGGCGTGACGGGGTCGGGCAAGACTTTCACCATGGCCAAGGTCATCGAGGCCGTGCAGAAGCCGACGCTCGTGATGGCGCCCAACAAGACGCTCGCCGCGCAGCTCGCATCCGAGCTCCGCGAGTTCCTGCCGGACAACGCCGTCGTCTACTTCGTGAGCTACTACGACTACTACCAGCCCGAGGCATACGTCCCGACCACCGACACATTCATAGAGAAGGACTCCTCGATCAACGAGGAGGTCGAGAAGCTCAGGCATGCCGCCACAGCGGCGTTGCTGTCGCGGCGCGACGTGGTTGTCGTTGCCTCGGTGAGCTGCATCTACGGCATCGGCTCGCCGGAAGACTACGCCGGCATGGCCGCGTTCCTCGACGTCAGCAAGGGTTACGACCGCGATCAACTCATGCGCGATCTGATCGAGATCCAGTACGACCGCAACGACTTCGACCTCGACAGGGGCACCTTCCGCGTGCGCGGCGATGTCATCGACGTGTTTCCGCCCTACGCCGACCATCCGGTGCGCGTCGAGTTCTTCGGTGACGACATCGAGTCGATCGCCGAGGTGGACCAGCTCACCGGCGAGGTGCTGAACCGGTTCGAGTCTCTGCCGGTCTGGCCCGCGACCCACTACGTCACCGAGAAGCGCAAGCTGCAGAAGGCCCTCCAGACCATCCAGGACGAACTCACTCAGCGTCTGAAGGAGCTGAAGGCGGAGGGCAAGCTTCTCGAGGCCCAGCGACTCGAGATGCGTACCAACTACGACCTCGAGATGCTCGAGACGATGGGCTTCACGAGCGGAATCGAGAACTACTCGCGCCACCTCGACGGGCGCGAGCCGGGGGAGCCGCCCAACACGCTCATCGACTACTTCCCGAAGGACTTCCTCTGCATCATCGACGAGAGCCACGTGACCATCCCGCAGGTGCGCGGGATGCACGAGGGCGACCGTAGCCGGAAGATGACCCTCGTCGAGCATGGATTCCGCCTGCCGAGCGCGCTCGACAACCGTCCCCTGCGTTTCGACGAGTTCGAGCAGCGCGTTCCGCAGTTCATCTACGTCTCGGCCACACCCGGAGACTACGAGATGAACGTCGCCGAGCAGGTCGTCGAGCAGATCATCCGCCCGACCGGGCTCATCGACCCCGAGGTGGTTGTGCGGCCGGTGAAGGGACAGATCGACGACCTCATCGGCGAGATCAAGGAGCGTGTGGCCAAGGACGAGCGCGTGCTCGTCACCACGCTCACCAAGAAGATGGCCGAGGACCTCACCGACTACCTGTTCGAACAGGGGATCAAAGTGCGCTACCTTCACAGCGACATCGGGACGCTGGAGCGCGTCGAGATCCTGCGCGACCTGCGCGCCGGCGTGAACGACGTCGTGGTGGGCATCAACCTGCTGCGCGAGGGACTGGACCTGCCCGAGGTGTCGCTCGTCGCGATCCTCGATGCCGACAAGGAAGGATTCCTCCGCAACTTCCGCTCGCTTATCCAGACCATAGGACGCGCCGCCCGAAACGTTTCGGGCGAGGTCATCATGTATGCCGACAAGGTCACCGACTCGATGCGGCTCGCGATCGACGAGACCAATCGCCGCCGTGCCCTCCAGATGGCCTACAACGAGGAGCACGGCATCGAGCCGCAGACGATCCGCAAGGCGATCGCCGATATCGTGCAATACGTGCGCAGCGGCGAGTCCGAAGCCATGCCGGCGGTCGAGGCCGCACGCGAGCTGGCGCAGTTGCCGCGGCCCGAGGCACTCCGGCTCATCTCCTCGATGGAGGACGAGATGGCTCACGCGGCGCAGAACCTCGACTTCGAGACGGCTGCCCGCTTACGAGACCAGGTCGTGAAGCTCAGGGCCGAGATCGAGGCGCTCTCAGCCGACGACGTGCTCGACCGCTTGAAGCAGGGCGCCCGCAAGGGCTCGGCCCACGGCGTCAAGAAGCGGCGCCGCTAGGGCACGTACTGCTCCTCGATCTTCATCACGATGCCATCCTCGAGCGTCAGCCAGAACCCGTCCGCCCGTATGGATGCGGTTGTCTCCCCCGTGTCGGCGAGGTACTTGGCGAGCGTCGAGAGATCGGCCGAATAGCCGCTGAGCTCTGCTTCGCCACCCGGACGCGACACGAGAACCACCTTCACGTTCGTGGCGACCGGGAGAGTCCGCAGCTTGGGGTTGTCGTTCACGATGTAGTAGTCGTTGGGCGGGGGAGATTCGTCGCCATGCGCCGCAGCTGCCTTCGATGCAGCGGCGCCCGTGAGGAACTGCGCATAGTCGGCGACCAGGGAACCCGGATCGCCCTTCTTCAGTTTGCTGATGTAGGCGAACTGCCGACCGGTCTGGCCCTGGGAAACGGGTGCCTCCTCCGAGGTCGGCGTGGTCGCCAAGGAGGATGCTGGTGTGGTGGCTGCCAGCGAGACCGCCTGGTTGTACTTCTCGGTGAGCCGCTCGATCTCAGCGTCCCGCTCGTCGATCTGCGAGCGCAGCATCGTGACGTCGGCGGTGGGGGCAGACTCGGTGTCCTGAAGATATGCGATCGCCGCCCCGGCACCGACGAGCGCGCCCACGAGGGCCGCGGCGCCCGCGACGAGCCAGAGGCGTGTGGTGGGGGTCATCGGCGGCCTTTCGTTCGGGTAGCATCTTGGGTAGATGCTACTCCCTGAACGACGCGTGATACAGTGACGCCACCGGCAGTTTCACCGCATCAAAGGGGCGAGGAATGAACCGCGACGAGTTCAATCGAGAGTGGGCGCGACTCAAGAACGAGCACACTCACGATCGCGACCAGGCGAACAACTATGGCTGCTTCAACGTCGAAGCCTGTCGCAACTGCAACTACGTGTACAACTCCCGCAACTGCATCAACTGCCACAACTCGGACAGCATCATCGACTGCGTCCAGTGCATCGACTGCCGAGACTGCGCATTCTGCGTGGGACTCAACGGTGCCCGGTTCCACATCCTCAACAAGGAGTACTCCGAGGAGGACTACTACAACATGCTCCGCATGATGGGCGTCGACTGGAATGTCCAGGCGTTCGACCCCCTCATGGAGGAGTTCGGCATGGGCCAGTAGCCCTCTGCGCGCACGACCCTTCTGACGGCCCGGTGCAACGCTGACCGGGCCGTTTGCGTTCCCGAGCGACGGGGGAGTACCCTCCCTATATGAATAAGTGCTCAGATATTCATACAACGCCCGAAAACGGCTCCTGCAGCGCGCGCGTCGTCGACCCGGCCGCCGTGGCGCGCGTGCGGCTTGCGGTGTCATCCGACGTGTCAGCCGCACGCACCGTCGCCATCTTCTCGGCTTTCGCCGATGTGACGCGCTTCCGGATCCTCGAGGCTCTGGCCGCCGAGGAACTTTGCGTGTGCGACCTCGCCGACGTGGCCGGCATCAGCGAATCGGGCGTCAGTCACCAGCTCCGCCTGCTCCGAGACCGGGGACTCGTGACGTTTCGCCGCGAGGGCACGCGCGCGGTCTACCGCCTCGCCGACGAACACGTACGGCACCTGCTCGCCATCGGCCTCGAGCATGCCGAGGAGGCGCCTCGATGAGCGATCGCGGCACCGCCACCTTCGAGCTGCCGAGCGTGCAGCCGGGCACTCTGCGCTGCGCCTCCTGCGCGAACCGCGCGTGTGAGGCGCTCGGGCGCGTGCCCGGTGTCGCGAAGGTCGACTGCGACGTGAGTGGCGCCGCCGTGCGCGTGGAATTCGACCCCGCGCGGGTCTCGGAGGCGGCGCTGGCGCGTGAGATGGAGGGCCTGGGGCTTGAATTCGCCGACTCGGTGAGGCATGCCGCGTGGCGCATCACGGGGCTCGATTGACCCGATTGCGCACGCACCGTGAGTGCGTCCGTCAGTCGGCTGCCCGGCGTGATCGCCGCGGACCTCAACTTCGCCTCGGGCACGCTGCTCGTCGAGTACGAGGCGCGGGCCGACCCTCGGGCCGAGGTCGTCAAGACCGTCGAGGCGACAGGGCACGGAGCGCAGTCGCTCGAGGACGTCGCGGCGGGTGCGGAGGCGCCCGAGCGGCCCTGGCTCGAGCGCAACAGGGCGGAGGTCGCCACGGTCGGCTCCGGCGTCTTCTCGCTGCTCGGGATGGTCCTCGCTTGGTCCCCGGCGCCGGCGTGGGTATCCACGGCCGCGTATGCGATCGCCATCGTCTTCGGCGGCTTGCTGGTATGGCGGCGCGCGCTGGTCTCACTCAAGGCGCGCATCCTCGATATGAATGTCCTGATGTCCGTGGCGGTCTTCGGCGCCGCGGCCCTCGGCGAGTGGGGAGAGGGCGCGACGGTCTTCTTCCTGTTCTCGCTGGGCGGGCTGCTCGAGTCCCGTTCGCTCGAACGCACGCGACGCTCGATACGCGACCTGATGTCGCTCGCCCCCGCGATGGCGCGCGTACGGCGCTCAGGGGTGCTTGTCGACGTGGCGGTAGGCGAAGTCGGCGTAGGCGAGACGGTGCTGGTACGGCCGGGCGAGCGGGTCCCGCTCGACGGCGAGGTGGTCTCCGGCGCGAGCGCGGTCGACGAGTCGCCGATCACCGGCGAGTCGGTACCAGTCGACAAGACGACGGGCAGCCTGGTCTTTGCAGGGTCGCTCAACACGTTCGGTGTCATCGAAGTCCGCACGTCGGCAGCGGCCGGTGAATCGACGCTCGCACGCATCGTCTACCTGGTCGAGGAGGCGCAGGCGTCGCGCGCTCCCTCGCAGCAGCTCGTCGAGCGCTTCAGCCGCTACTACACCCCGGCGGTGCTCGGCTTGGCCGCCGCCATCGCCATCGTGCCCCCACTCTTCCTGCTCGCGACCGGCGTCGATCCCCTCTGGTCCGAGTGGGTGAGCCGGTCACTCGTCATGCTTGTCGTGAGTTGCCCGTGCGCGCTCGTCATCTCCACGCCGGTGTCCATCGTCAGCGGTATCACGCGAGCCAGCCGGGACGGCGTGCTGGTCAAGGGTGGGGCCTATCTCGAGACGGCCGCGAAGGTACGCGCGATCGCGTTCGACAAGACCGGCACGCTCACGCTGGGCCGCCCCGAGGTCGCACAGCTGGCCGGGTTCCATGGCCTGAGCGCGGAGGAGGCGCTGCACATCGCGGCCGCGCTGGAGTCGCAGTCCAACCACCCGATAGCCCGCGCGGTCGTTCGGGCAGCGGCCGACGCCGCCCTCCCGGACGTCTCCTCCTATCACGAGGCACCCGGCCGTGGCGTGTCGGGAGTCATCGGCGGCGTTGCCTACGAGGTCTGCAGCCCTTCATGCGCCGAGCAGCACGGCGCCGTGACCGCCGAGGTGGCGAGCGCCATCGCGTCTGCCGAGGAGTCGGGCAGCACCGCACTCGTCCTCACGGACGCGTCGCGGGTCCTGGGGGTCATCGGTGTCGCCGATCAGGTGCGGTCGGAGGCCCGTGAAGCGGTGGCGGCACTGCGTCGGCTGGGGATCGAGCACCTGGTGATGCTTACGGGCGACAACGAACGGGTCGGTGAGGCTGTCACGGAGGCCGCCGGGCTGACCGGGTTTCTGGCGCGCCTCCTGCCGGCCGCCAAGACCGACGCGGTGCGCGTGCTAAAGGAGCGGTACGGCACGGTGGCGATGGTGGGAGATGGCGTCAATGACGCTCCTGCGCTGGCCGCGTCCGACATCGGGATCGCGATGGGCGCCGGCGGCACAGACACGGCGCTCGAGACGGCGGACGTCGCCCTCATGCGAGACGACCTGACCGCGCTGGCGGGCTTCTTCGCTCTCGGCAGGCGCACCGTGCGCACCATCGCGGTGAACATCTCCTTCTCGGTCATAGTCAAGGCGATCTTCCTCGTGCTCGCGCTCACGGGTCGCGCTACTCTGTGGATGGCGGTCTTCGCCGACACGGGCGTGTCGCTTCTCGTCATCCTCAACGGGATGCGCTTGCTGCGTCCCGCACGGCGCTGAGGAAAGGGACTCACATGGCGCGCATGAAGGGAACCACGCTCCAGCCCAACATCGACTGGATCGAGAAGACGTATGGCGCCGGGACGTGGGCCGGGCTACTCGGCGATCTGCCCGAGAGTGAGCGCACCCAGCTCCAGAACGTCCAGTCGGCCAACTGGTACTCGATGGCCTCTGTGGGAACCGCGATCCGGACGCTCGTCGCGACACGGATCGGCTCGGACCGCGGGCAGATCGAGCAGGCGTTTCGCTCGATGGGCGCCTACATCGCCGAGGACAGCCTGTCGGGCATCTACTCCATCTTCGTCCGCATCGCCTCACCCGAGCGCGTTCTCGGCCGTCTTCCGAACGTCGTCAAGGCGGTCTACGAGGGCGTGGACATCACCGTCGACATCGCCGAGGACCGCAAGTTCGCCACGGCGCGCATGACGGGGATGGGGGAGCTTCCCTATGCAGGACCTCGGCTTTGCGGATGGGGGCAACGCGCCATGGAGAAGGCCGGGGCGAAGGGCGTCCGGGTCGTCGAGCGTTCGTGGCAGGCCGGCAAGGACTCATCAGACGACATTACGCTGGAGATCACCTGGTCATAGTATCCAACGCGAGGGGGAGCGATGGTTCAGAACGACACCTTCATGCGGTTCATGGCCGCGTGGGCGCTGGTACATGAGACCGCCGATGAGGGATGGAAGGCCGCCGTCGAACGCGGCTCCGGCCAGCAGACCGGGGACATGAGCGAGGGACCCGAAGCCTTCGTCGACGGCCTGTCCGCGATGATCGCCGAGGAAAAGGAACGCCTTAAGACCGAGCTTGCTTCGGGGGCGGTCGAACGGCCCGGATCGCTTGCGGACGTATCCGGCGAGCTCCAGGAGCTGCGCTTCGAAGTCGCCGAGTTGCGCGGCCAGATAGAGTCCCTCCACGCCAGTCTCGACGCGTTGGCTTCGCGCGCCGGACTGACCTGAGCCCCATGGCGTCACGCGGTTTCACGATCGGCCTCACGCTTGCACGCCGTGCCGCGCGCAGCTGGCGTTTCGCCGCTGAGCCGCGGCGCTCAGCCTTCGCGCGGGAGCTGCGGGAGGCGTTCGAAGAGCTCGGTCCGGCGTTCATCAAGCTCGGCCAGTTGATCAGCGTCCGCCCGGACCTCTTCGGCCCCGAACTGATCTTCGAGATGGAGAAGCTGCGCGACACGGTTCCGGCTCTTCCCGCCGCCGCGATCCGCGCGGTGATCGCCGAGGATCTGGGCGCCGAGCCTGAGTCCCTGTTCGCGACCTTCGACGATGAGCCGCTCGCGAGCGCGTCCATCGCCCAGGTGCACCGGGCGACGCTCGCCGAGGACTACCGCCCCGTGATCGGTCCGACACTCCCGGCGGGCACCGCCGTGGCGGTGAAGGTCGTGCGGCCCGGTGCCGAGAAGGCCATCCTGGCTGACGTCGCCGCCGCACGCCCTCTCGTCGACTGGCTCGCGCGGCGGAGGCGTTTGGCCCGCTACAATCTGCCCGGGCTTCTCGACGAGTTCGCGCGTTCGTTGTGCTCGGAGTGTGACCTGCGACGCGAGGCCCGGGTTGCGGACCGCTTTGCGTTCGACTTCCGAGACGACCCGTTGCTCGTCGTGCCGCGCATCGTCTGGCGGCGCACTGCGCACCGGGTGCTCACGATGGAGTACATCGAGGGCTGGCGTCTCTCGGCGGTCACGGTGGCGGAGCGGGAGGGAATCGACGGCCGCGCGCTCGCGCTGCATGGCGCCGAGATGTTCATGCGGCAGGTGCTCGTTCTCGGAAGATTCCATGCAGACCTGCATCCTGCGAACATCTTCGTGACGCCCGACGGCCGAATCGCGTACCTCGACTTCGGCATCATCGGGACGACCGATCCGTCCCAGCGCATAGCGATCGCGCAGGTGCTCGCGGCGACGGTCTACGGGGACGCCGACCGCGCGCTCAAGTACTCGGCGGAACTCGGGTTGGTCGTGCCTCCCGACAAGCAGGCGCACGTCAGGCGGCGTGTCGGGGAGCTGATGGCCCAGACGCTCGCCGCGCCGCCGCGCGACGTGCGCTCGTTCGCGATCGGCTTCTTGCGCATCATGGACGAGCAGCACGTGCGAGTGCCCGTGGGCTACGGCCTGCTGGTGAAGGCGCTCGTCACGGTGGAAGGAGTCGCTCAGGCCCTTTACCCGGACATCGACATCACCGAGGCGGCGAAGCCCTACGCCACGCGGCTGATCGCCCTGCGGATGCTGGACCCGGCGCGACTCGCCGAGAAGATGCCGGACGCACTTCGCGCTGCGCTCAGGGAGCTTGCGAGCTAGGCGCGACGGTCGTCGTCGGTGAGCGCGTCGTTCATCGAGCCGCTGCGGTAGCCGTCCAGGTCCTGCGCGACCCAGAGGAACCCGGCGTCCTTCACCGCTGCTGCGATGTCGTCGCGGCGGTCCCACGCGGCGTCGAGCTCGTCCGGCGACACCTCAAGCCGCGCGACATCTCCGTGCGCGCGCACCCGGAACTGCCGAAGACCCAGCTCGCGGAGCGAGTCCTCGGCGGAGGCGACCCGGCCGAGAGAGGCTTCGGTGATGGCCTGCCCGTAGGGGAAACGAGACGCCAGGCACGCCATCGACGGCTTGTCCCAGTTCGGCAGCCCCAGCTCCTTGGCGAGCGCCCGGATCTCCGGCTTCGTGAGGCCGGCGTCTTGCAGCGGGCTCACCACGCCGTACTCTGCGGCGGCGCGTGAGCCGGGCCTGTGGTCCGCAAGGTCGTCGGCGTTGCTGCCGTCGGCGAGGTGGCTCAGGCCGTGGACTTCCGCCACGCGAGAAAGCAGGCCGAACAGCTCCCACTTGCAGTAGTAGCAGCGGTCGGGCGGGTTGGCCGCGAACCGCGGATCGGCGAGCTCGTATGTCTCGACCTCGAGCAGGCTGAGCCCGAGCTCGTCGGCGAGTGCCCGGGCTGCCACGACCTCGCTCAGGGGATAGGTATCGGAGGTGGCGAGCACGGCCTTACATCGCTCGCCGAGCACCGCGTGCGCCGTCACGGCGAGCAACGTCGAGTCGACCCCGCCCGAGTAGGCGACGAGCAGGCTGTCGAACTCGCCGAGGCGTGCGAGCAGTGCATCGTACTTAGGCTGAGACATTGGGCTGACGGCTCCTTATCGTGAAGAGATGAGTATAGTTTCGGACGGGCCGACTGACCGAGTGACACGCCGAGCGGCGCCCTACGCCCGACGGACGGCTCCAAGTCGGGAGCCGACAGCCCTGCTGGGGGATACAGGAAGAGACCGATACCATCGCGCCGCGCGCCGGCGCCGTGCCTCAGAGAAGGTGACGACGTGGACGACGTGCCCGTTCCTGCCGGATTCGAACGGCTCTCAACCGACGAGCGGACCATCCAGCCGCCCGCAGACTTCGCCGAGAAGGCGCGGGTCTCGTCGCTGGCGGACTATGAGGCCCAGTACCGGCGTTCCATCGATGAGGCCGATGCCTTCTGGCTCGAGCAGGCGCGCGAGCGTCTCGACTGGATAGTCGAGCCCACGAAGGCGCTCGAAGGAGGCTTCGAGAACCTCGACTACCGCTGGTTCTCGGACGGCGTTCTGAACGTCTCAGCCAACTGCCTCGACCGACACCTCTCCACTTGGCGTCGCACGAAGGCGGCGATCATCTGGGAGGGCGATGACGGCAGCAGCCGCACCTACACCTACCAGCAGCTCCACCACGAGGTCTGCCGCTTCTCGAACGTGCTGCGCAAGAAGGGTGTCGGCCGCGGCGATCGCGTCGCCGTCTACCTGCCCATGATCCCTGAGCTCGCGATCACCATGCTGGCCTGCGCGCGCATCGGCGCGATCCACTCGGTGGTGTTCGGCGGGTTTTCGGCGGCGGCGTTGCGGGGGCGCATCCAGGACAGCGGCGCGAAGTTGCTCGTCACTGCCGACGAGGGCATGCGCGGAGGCCGCCACGTGCCGCTCAAGACCGCTGCCGATGAGGCGCTTTTCGAGTGCCCCACCATCGAGGCATGCGTGGTCGTCCAGCGGGGGAGCGGGGCCGTGGACATGGAGCCGGGCCGCGACACGTGGTGGCATCAGGAGATGTCGGCTCCCGAGGTGCGCCACTGCGACGCCTACGAGCCCATGAACGCCGAGGACCCGCTGTTCATCCTTTACACCTCCGGCTCCACCGGCAAGCCGAAGGGCGTCCTGCATACCTCCGCGGGCTACCTGCTGTGGGCCCAGATGACCTTCGAGGAGGTCTTCGACTACCGCGACCAGGACGTCTTCTGGTGCACGGCCGACATCGGCTGGGTGACGGGCCATAGCTACATCGTGTACGGCCCGCTCGCGAGTGGCGCCACGACGCTGATGTTCGAGGGCATACCCACCTACCCGGACCCGGGCCGCTTCTGGAACGTCGTCAGCAAGTACGGCGTTGACTCCTTCTACACGGCGCCCACCGCCCTACGCGCACTCATGCGCCACGGCGACGGCTGGCCGGAGCGGCACGACCTGTCGAGTCTGCGGCTCCTCGGCACCGTGGGCGAGCCCATCAACCCTGAGGTGTGGGAGTGGTACCACCGCGTCATCGGCCGAGGGCGGTGCCCCGTCGTCGACACCTACTGGCAGACCGAGACCGGCGGCTTCGTGATCACGCCGCTGCCCGGGGCCACTCCGCTCAAGCCCGGTTCCGCCACGCTGCCCTTCCCGGGGATCGTGCCGTCCGTCCGCAAGGAGAACGGCGAGCCGGCAGCCGAGGACGAGGGCGGCTTCCTGTGCATCGACCGTCCGTGGCCCGGCGTGCTCCGCGGCACGTGGGGCGACACCGCCGAGAAGAACCGCTTGCGCGACGTCTACTTCAGCCGCTTCCCGGGCTGCTATTTCACAGGAGACGGCGCGCGTCGCGATGCCGACGGCTACTACTGGCTTCTCGGCAGGGTGGACGACGTCATCAACGTGTCCGGCCACCGGCTGGGTACCGCCGAGATCGAGAGCGCCCTCGTTGCGCACGAGGCGGTCACCGAGGCGGCTGTCGTGGGCTACCCGCACGAGGTCAAGGGCGAGGGCATCCACGCCTACGTCGTCCTGCGTGATGGCGAGTTCCCTTCCGAGGACCTCGCCAAGATCCTCACGGGCCACGTCAGACGGGTCATCGGGCCGATCGCTACGCCGGACCGCATCCAGTTCGCGCCGGACCTCCCCAAGACGCGGAGCGGCAAGATCATGCGGCGCATACTGCGCAAGATCGCCGCCGGCGAGACGTCGCCGGACGCCTTCGGCGACACCTCGACGCTCACCGATCCACGCATCGTCCAAGAGCTGTTGTCCGGGGCCGACCGGTACTGACGGTGCATCACAGCCACGACTCTGACTTCAAGCGCCGCTTCTGGACCTGCCTTGCGCTGACGGTGCCGATAATCCTGATCTCGCCGATGCCGCTCGAGTTCTTCGGATTGCCGCACGCGAGCTTCGCCGGCGAAGAGTGGGTGCTCCTCGCGCTGGCGACCATCATCTTCGTGTACGGCGGCATGCCGTTCTTCAGGGGCATGGCCGCCGAGTTCGCGGAGCGCACGCCGGGCATGATGACCCTCGTGACGGTGGGCATCACGACCGCCTACGCCTACAGCGCGGCGATCGCATTTGGCCTGGAAGGCGACCCGGTCTACTGGGAGCTCGCCACGCTTGTCGACGTCATGCTGCTCGGCCACTGGATCGAGATGCGTTCGACCATGGCAGCGTCCGGCGCGCTGGAGGCCCTGGCGCGGCTCGTGCCCTCGGAGGCGCATCTTCTCGGCGAGGACGGGCGGACTAGCGACGTGCCGACCTCTCAGCTGAGGCCGGGTGACCACGTGGTCGTGCGGCCGGGGGAGCGGCTGCCGGCCGATGGGCGCGTGCTGGAGGGTTCCTCGGCGGTGGACGAGTCGCTGCTCACCGGCGAGTCGGTGCCGATTGAGAAGCTGGCGGGCGACGAGGTCGTGGGCGGCTCGGTCAACGCGCGTGGGTCGCTTACGGTCGAGGTCGAGCGGACGGGCGAGGAGGCGTTCCTCGGCGAGGTGCTCCGGCTGGTGACGGCGGCGCAGGCCTCCAAGTCGCGCACCCAGCGGCTCGCGGACCGGGCGGCGTTCTGGCTCACCGTGATCGCGCTGGGAGGCGGCGCGCTCACGTTCCTGGTGTGGTACGCGTTCACCGATGAGCCGCTCGCGTTCGTCCTGGAGCGGACGGTCGCCGTGATCGTGATCGCCTGCCCGCACGCGCTCGGGCTCGCCGTGCCGCTGGTCGTGGCGGTCTCGACGGGCCTCGCGGCCGGCCGCGGGTTGCTGGTTCGAGACCGGCAGGCGTTCGAGGCCGCTCACGATCTCGACACGGTCGTGTTCGACAAGACGGGGACGCTGACCCAGGGCAGTTTCGGCATCGTGCGGGTCGTCCCATCGCCGGGCGTGACCGAGTCGGAGCTTCTCTCGCTGGCTGCCGCCGCCGAGTCGTTCTCGGAGCACCCGATCGCGACGGCGCTCGTCGAGGCCGTGTCGCACCCACCGCGTGCCGAGGAGTTCGTGGCGCTGCCGGGCGAAGGCGTGCGTGCGCGTGTCGAAGGCCGGCTGGTCGAGGTCCTGAGTGCCGATGCCGTGCGTGGCCGTGGGGACGGCTCATCGCTGCCGGACGTCGACGAGCGCTCGACAGTCGCTGTCGTGCTCGTGGACGGCTCTATAGCAGGCGCCATAGAGATCGCCGACACGGTGCGCCCCCAGTCGCGCGGAGCCATCGAGCGGTTGGGAGCGCTCGGCATCACGTCGGTCATGCTCACAGGTGATGCTCCCGGTGCGGCGGACAAGGTCGCGGCCGAACTGGGCATCTCGGAAGTGCATGCGCAAGTTCGACCCGACGAGAAGGCCGGCGTCATCGAGGGCCTGCGCCGTGGAGGGCGCACGGTCGCTATGACGGGGGACGGCGTCAACGATGCTCCGGCGCTCGCCGCGGCCGATCTGGGCATCGCCATCGGCGCCGGGACGGATGTCGCGGTGGAGACGGCCGATGTCGTGCTGGTGAGAAGCGACCCGCGTGACGTGGTAGCCATCATCGAGTTGTCGCGGCGCACGTACCGCAAGATGCGCCAGAACCTCCTGTGGGCGACCGGCTATAACGTCGTCGCGCTGCCCCTCGCGGCCGGCGTGCTGGCATCGCGTGGTATCTTGCTGTCACCGGCGCTCGGCGCGGCTCTGATGGCGGCGAGCACGGTGATCGTGGCGGTGAATGCCCGCCTCCTCACCTTGCCGGAAGACACCGCTCGGTAGACGAAGGCACTCCATGCCCCGTGTTCTCAGGCGCGCACTGGTCATCGCCGCCCTCACCTCGCTCATCGCCGTCTCGCCGACGTTCGCCTCGGCGGGACCGTCGACCGACGTCCTCGGCAGCGTGCCGACCGCCGAGGAGCCGGGTCGCTTCGTCCCGAGCGGATGGCGCAGCTCGCTGTATCCGGAAGGCTGGACGCCCGGCAGCCGCGACAGGGCGGGCCGCATGCTCGCCGACTTCTCGTATGCCGGCTATCGCTACGGGTCCGCGTTGCCGCATCCCACCGAGCGCGTGGTGGACGTCACGAAGTGGCCGTTCAGGGTCAACAACCGGGGCACCAAGGATGCGACCAAGGCGCTCCAGCGGGCGATCGACTACGTGGGGCGGACGGGGGGCGGCGTCGTCTACCTGCCGCCGGGCACCTACCGCGTCGCCCCGCAGGCCGATCGTGCTCAGGCGCTCACGATCGGGTACGACGACGTGGTCGTACGCGGCGCGGGCCGCGATCGAACGCTGGTGTACAACACGACGCCGGCGATGCGCAATCGTGCGGTCATCGCCCTGAGACCCCCGGACACGCCCAACTGGGGCAAGTGCCCGGCCGGGGCGGCCAACCTCGCGGCCGACTCCCTTGCGGGAAGCATGCGCGTACGCGTGACGAACGCGGGCTCGTTCTCGGCAGGCGACCTGGTCGTGATCAGGACCGAGGCGACGCCGGCATGGCTCGCCCTCTACGGCAACCCGCCGGGATGGTCGCCGTCGTTCATGGACGCCACCACACACCTGAGGCGCGTGACGAGCGTCGAGGCCGAGGGCTGGTTGGCGCTCGACATACCGCTCAGGACCGACGTGCTCATGCGGGACCGCGGCTCGGCGCCCAACGTCTACAAGGCCAGCGACCACCTCGAGGGAAGCGGTCTCGAGGACCTGTCGATCGGGATGGCCGAGGAGAAGAACCCGTCGCTCGTCGCGTACAACACGCACCTTGCCAAGGCCGTGCTGATCCGCAACGCCAACGACTGCTGGGTCCAGCGCGTGGGGACCTTCGCGCCGCCAGGGAACCGTGCCGACGTCCATCTGCTCTCCGAGGGGATCTGGCTCGAGTATGCGCGCAGCGTGACCGTCCGTGACTGCCTCATGCGGTTCCCTCAGTTCGTCGGCGCCGGTGACGGCTACCTGTTCGCCGTGCGGGGGAGCGACAACCTGTTCGAACGATGCGCATCGGTGAGGGCGCGTCACGCGTTCACGGCGCAGTACTGGTACACGACGGGCAACGTGATCACAGACTCGGCGAGCGCGCGGCCCACGCTGGCGACTGATTTCCACGCGTGGCTCGCTGCGGCGAACCTGCTCGAGCGCATGCGTCTGGACGGCGATCGCGTCGACGCGACGTTCCGGTATGACGGCAGCGGGCCGATGCACGGGCACACCACTCAGCAAAGCGTCTTTTGGAACCTCGTCGGGCTTGATCCGCCCTTGCCCGATGCCGGAAAGCCGCCCGCACTCATCCACACGCTGCAGTGGGGCTGGGGAGCCGCTATCGGCACGAGCGGCCGTAACTACGCGGTCTCGAGCTCGACCGGGTCGGACGGGACGCGGGCCGACCGGGAGGCGGACCTCGTCGAGGGCGTCGCAGCCGGACGGACACTCGTGCCGGCATCGCTCTGGCGCGACCAGCGCGCCCGACGCGGCATCGACCCTGCCGGCGATTCCGCTGAGGGCGCCGTGCTGACGCCCGACAGCGAGTCGACCGTGGTCGGCATCGTCCCCTTGCCCGTCCAGGCGGAGGCCGTCGCGCTCGGCCGCGGCCGTTCTGAGCACCTCGTCTTCGGCATGGCGGGGCAGCGGCGCGTCACCCGGGCGCGTCTCGTGGTGAACGGCCGGTCTCGCCGAGGAGCCGCAAGGCTATCCGTCTACGGAGTGTCCCTGCCGGTGTCGCCGCTTTCGGGCGACCCTCTCTCGACGCGCACCCGCTCGGGTGTGAATGGCGGCGCCTGGGTCTTCGACGTCACGGAGCACGTGCAGCGGGCGCAGAGCTCCGGCAGCTCCGTGAGGCTGAGGGTGGCCGGCCCGCCCGACGAGATCGAAGCGGCTATCGCCACCGGCATCAACGCAGACCCCGCGATGAGGCCGCGGCTCGAGCTCGAGACGGTCGCCGAGGACTCCCTGCCCTCGGAGAGCGTGGTCGCCGCAGGTGGCCGCAATATCAGCTCAACGCTTACGGACCGTTCTGTCGCGGCGATGGCCGCCGTGGGCGGCGACGGGGCGCCGGTCGTGATCGATCTCGGCATCGAGCGCGCGGTGAGCGGCGTGGGCGTCGGCTTCTCGCGCGGCGACCGCCGGTTGGCCTTCGGCGAGATCCAGGTCTCGCGTGACGGGTCCGAGTGGGAGCCGGTGCGCCAAGTCGTGGGTGGCGGCGAGACGAACGCCGTCCAGGGTTTCGCGTTCGACGCGCCGCGCCGCGCCCGCTACGTACGGCTCGTCGGCTACGGGACGGGCGACCCCGATGCCTACTTCACCAACGCCTACACAGAGCTCGAGGTCTACGGCGACTAGCGCGGTGGATCTGCCTGTGCGTCCCAGTGGTCTTCGGCGACGTTGGCCGCCGCGTTGGCTGCCCGGGCCGCGGCGAACAGGGTGTCCGACAGCCGGTTCAGGAAGCCGAGAACACGCTCGTCGACCGGTTCCTCGGCGTGAAGCGACACGACGCGGCGCTCAGCACGACGAGTCACCGTCCGCGCGACGTGGAGTCGGGCGGCGAGTTCGGTGCCGGACGCCAGGACGAATCGGTCGAGCGGAGGCGCGGCCGCCGAGAATCCGTCGATGGCGACCTCGAGCGCTGCGATGTCCTCGGCAACGATGACGGGCGTGCGGTCGGAGCGTGCAGACGGCGGCGTGGCGAGCGAACTCGAGCAGTTGAAGAGCTTCTGCTGCACGAACAGCAGCAGGGCGTCGAGCAAGGGGTCGGTGCCTGCGGCGCGAGCGAGGCCGACCGCGCAGTTGGCCTCATCGACCGCACCGTACGCCTCGACCCGCAAGGAATCCTTGGTCACCCGCGAACCATCAGCCAGTGACGTCTGTCCGTGGTCGCCGCGACGCGTGTAGATCCCCATTGCGCTCCCTTCGCCTGTCCGTCGGCTCCAGTATGAACGACCGGCGAGCACCGCAGACACCCCCGTGCCTAGATCGCGGCGCGGATCCTCATCGCCAGGTGGCCGAGAACGCCCGGGTCGTCGACAGGCCCGCCATCGGCGCCCGTTACGTGGAACGTGTCGAGCGCAAGACCGTCGAGGGTCTGCACCTTCGCCCAGCGGATATCGACTTCCTCGGCGGACACGGCGCGAGCGATGTCGTGGAGGAGGCCGGGCCGGTCGGGAGCCGTGACACGGATGGTCGTGTCCCATCCCGAACGCGCCGTCTCCACGCGCAGCGCCGTGTCGGAGGTGGGCGGGTAGTGGAGTCGCCGCTGTGCCAGGCGCGTCGCGAGCTCCAGCCGGTCGCGCAGCGCGGCGTCCACGAAGCGCTCGAGCTCGGCGAACGTCTCGGTGGTGACCGGGCGTTTGGTCGCCGAGGACACGACGAAGCGGTCGAGCGCGATGCGCCCAGGCGCGCCGAAGGCGTCGACCGAGTGGATGTCGAGCCCGGCAAGTGAGAGGGCGCCTGCGAGGCGCGCGAGGAGTTCGGGACGGTCGTGCGCGACGATCGTGACCTCGTGGGTGCCCTCGGCAGGCCCCGGCGACACGCCGAGCAGCGCGCGCCTCCCTGCGCTGGCGCCCAGCTCCGCCAGCAGACCGGCATCGCGAAGGACCTCCTCGGCGCTGCGCCCGGCGAGGTAGCGGAGAGGGGCGCGGCTGACGAACTCCCGCTCGCCTCCACGCGCATCGCCCAGCGAGGCGAGCGCCTCGGCGCGTACGGCCTCTCCTCGCACGGCGAGACCGGCGCCGTCGACGTCCGCGGCGAGCGCAGCGTCGAGGCGGCTGACGAGGGTGCCCACCAGGGCGGCGGTCCATGGTGTCCAAGTCGCAGGACCGGTTGCGAGCGAATCAGCTGCGATCAGGAGATGGAGAGGGGGCAGCAGCTCGGCGCGGCCGATCCGAGCGGCGCAGCGTAGCACGGTGTCCTCGTCGTCGACGTCCTCGTGCAGTGCCGTCTCGACGAGCACCAGGTGGAGTCGCGTCAGCTCGGCCACATCGTCGGCCTGCGTCAGGGTGAGTTCGAGGCTGCGTGCGATCTCGCGCGCCGCGGAGGCGCCCCGTTCGGCGTGGCCGGCGCCACCTTCACGCTTGCCTGCGTCGTGCGCCAGCGCGGACGCCTGGGAGACGCGGCGGTCAGCCAGCTGCATCGAGCGCCGGAGCACCGGGTCGTCGGTCAAGTCGCCGATGATCGCAGCGGCCTTGATGCAGTGGGCGCCCACCGTCAGTTCGTGGCCGAGGCCCGGTCGTCTGCATGCCATCAACCCGCGCAGTCCGGGTGCGAGCGCATCGAGGTGCCCGGCTTCGGCTGCTCGCTCGAGCTCCGGCACTGCCGCCATGCCGCGGTCGAGCGCTCCGAACAGTTCGGCGGCTGTCACCGGCCGGCGTTCTCGGTGGCGTGCGCGGGTCGTGAGCCGAGCACGCACGTCGCACAGGACCAGGCCGGTGGCGCCCAGGGCGCGCTGCACGTCCTCGGGGTCGACGGTCTCCAGCTCCTCGGCGAGGTCGAGCGACATCACCTGCCGGCCGGTGCGGCGCTGCACTTCCCAGCGGGCGGTCGCGACCACATCGGCCGCCGCTTGGACGCGCGACAGCTCGTCGGCGGTAAGGAATCCGGCGGCAACCAGGGGTGAGGGGTCGCGCGCGACGGCGCCCTGTACGACTGCGGCCGACCACACGAGCTCGTCGTAGTCCCGGCGCCCGCCCGCACCCTCCTTGAGGTCCGGCTCCAACAAGTACGGCGACCCGGGGCGTTCGCGCTCCGCCAGCTCAGCCAGGATCCGCTTGGAGTGGCGGGCACAGTCGCTGAGCCAGGTGTCGATCGCCGATGCGGCCCACTCGGCGTCACCGGTCAGGGTGCGGGCGGTGAGCGCCGCCGTGCATGTGGCAAGGTCGTCTCGCATGGCGCGGAGCTGCTGCTTGGGGGAACGCACCTGGTGGCCGACCTTGAGCCCCGCGTCCCAGAGCGGGTAGAGAACGGCTTCGACGAAGGGCTTGAGCTTCGCCTCGGCGGCGTCCGAGAGAACGAGGATGTCGAGGTCGCTCGCGGGGAGCATCGCTCCTGCCCCCCAGCCACCGAGAGCTACGAGCGCCCAGCGGCCGGGAGCGTGCGACGAGGCCGCCCGGGCAAGTTCCCGGACGGCCTCGTCGGTCATCGCACAGAGTTCTCGGGCGGCGGTCGTGCCTGGTGTCGCCCGTTCTATGTGCAACAGCCGTGCTTTGACGAATCGTTCCACGCGCTCTAGAGCGCCTCGGGGCCGCGCTCACCGGTGCGTATGCGCACGGCGCGATCGACGTCGTAGGTGAAGATCTTGCCGTCGCCGATCTTCTCGGTCCGCGCCGCCATCAGGATGGCCTGCTCGGCCTGCTCGGCGATCTCGTCGTCGACGACGATCTCCACCTTGACCTTCGGCACGAACTCGACGGTGTACTCGGCACCGCGGTAGATCTCGGTATGGCCCTTTTGGCGCCCGTATCCCCGGACGTCGGTGACCGTCATGCCGGCCACGCCCAGCGCGTTGAGCGCTTCCTTCACTTCATCGAGCTTGTGAGGCTTGATGATGGCTTCGATCTTCTTCATGGCTCGCTCCTCGTGAGGGTGTATGGGAGTTCTTCCCAGTCGATTACAGGACGTAGCCGGTCTCGGCGTGATCCGCCAGGTCGAGGCCCATCTCCTCGGCTTCGGGCTCGACGCGCAGGCCCACCGCGAGGTCGACGACCTTGAGTATGGCCAGCGACAGCACGAATGAGAACGCCCAGGCCGCCACGACGCCGACGGCCTGCTTGCCGAGCTGCTCGAAGCCGCCGCCGTAGAACAGGCCGTCGGTGCCGCCGAGGAACTCGACCGCCCCCGAGGCCGCCGTCGAGGCGAACAGGCCCGTGAGCAGTGCGCCGAGTGTGCCGCCCACGCCGTGGACACCCACGACGTCGAGCGCGTCGTCGAAGCCGAACTTCGACTTGATCTTCACGCCGTAGTAGCAGGCGACGCCGGCGATCAGGCCGATCAGCAGGCCGGGACCCGCATCCACGAAGCCGGCCGCCGGGGTGATGGCCACGAGTCCTGCGACGGCGCCCGACGCTGCGCCGAGCGTGGTGGGCTTGCCGTGCTGCAGCCACTCGATCGCCGTCCAGCCGAGGACACCGGCCGCCGCTGCGAGGTGGGTCACCATGAACGCCGAGCCGGCGATACCGTCAGCAGCGAGCTCGGAGCCCGCGTTGAAGCCGAACCAGCCGAACCACAGGATGCCGGCGCCGAGGATGGTCATCGGCAGGTTGTGCGGCTGGAGGACCGGCTTGCCGTAGTCCTTGCGCTTGCCGAGCATGATCGCGCAGGCCAGTGCCGCTGCGGCCGACGCGATGTGGACGACCGTGCCGCCGGCGAAGTCGAGCGCGCCGAGCCCGGCCGCGCCGAGCCAGCCGCCGCCCCAGACCCAGTGCGCGAGCGGGGAGTACACGAGGATGGCCCACGCCGTCGCGAACAACAGGTACGCCTTGAACTTGATGCGTTCGGCGAAGGCGCCCGTGATGAGGCCGACAGTGATGATGGCGAACATGCCCTGATACATCGCGAAGACCGACTCGGGGATCATGTGACCTTCGATGCCGAACGCGCTCTGCGAGACACCGTTGAGCAGGAACTTGTTGAAGCCGCCGATGTAGGCCCCGAGCGGTCCCTCGGCGGAGCCGAAGGCCAGCGTGTAGCCGACGACCGCCCAGATGACGGTGACGAGGCCCATCGCGAAGAACGAGTGCATCGTGGTGGAGAGCACGTTCTTCTTGCGGACCATGCCGGCGTAGAAGAGCGCCAACGCGGGTGTCATGAGGAGCACCATCGCTGCCGCGATCATCATGAAACCGGTGTCCGCGATGTTGATGACCTGGTCGCCCATCGTCACCACCTGTGCGGATAATTGCTTGAGAACCTCTGCCTGCTCCATTGCGTTCTCCCTTGCGTCCCTGATGCGTCCGACCCCGACTTTCGGATTCGGGGGCGCGGCACGGATGTGGCGCCGTGTTGGGAGGATTGTGGGGGGCGCGTGTTTCGGGATTGTTTCTGCGGTGGGTCGGTGTGGTGAAACCTTGCGACACATTTGAAACAGACTGGTCACACGGGCGGGGGTGTCCCCTTCTCGGCGTGGGCTTTGCTCTGAGTGGGCATCTTCGAGCCTCGCGGGGGAGTACACTCGAGGTTCGCCAGGAATCGCTTCCTTTCGTGAAAGGCAGAGTCGGCCCGTGTCTTTGGACTCCATATCTATCCGCGGTGCCCGCGAGCACAACCTCAAGGGCTTCGACCTGGAGATACCGCGTGACAAGCTCGTAGTGATAACCGGGCTGTCCGGCTCCGGCAAGAGCTCGCTCGCGTTCGACACCATCTACGCCGAGGGGCAGCGACGCTACGTCGAGTCCCTGTCTGCGTATGCGCGGCAGTTCCTCGGCCAGATGGACAAG
The DNA here is from genome assembly GCA_964607705.1 of uncultured Eubacteriales bacterium. Lineage (GTDB taxonomy): Bacteria > Actinomycetota > Coriobacteriia > Anaerosomatales > PHET01 > CAZSLI01. Next base: position 56,523 of record CAZSLI010000010.1, on the reverse strand, counting down.
CCGGACGTCGACCACATCGAGGGTCTGTCGCCGGCGGTCTCCATCGACCAGAAGACGACCTCGAAGAACCCGCGCTCGACCGTGGGCACGGTGACCGAGATCTACGACTACCTCCGCCTGCTATACGCGCGCATCGGCATCCCGCATTGTCCGATCTGTGGGCGCCCCATCGTGCGCCAGACGAGCGACCAGATCGTCGACCGCATCCTCGAGCTGCCTGAAGGCACGAAGTTCCAGGTGCTTGCGCCGGTCGTGCGGGGCCGCAAGGGTGAGTACGGCAAGCTGTTCGAGGACCTCAAGCGCGAGGGCTTTACGCGCGTCCGCGTGGACAAGGACGTCCGCTCGCTCGACGAGGACATCAAGCTCGATAAAAAGTACAAGCACGACATCGACGTGGTGATCGACCGCCTCGTGATGAAGGAGAGCATCCGCACCCGACTCGCCGACTCGGTCGAGACAGGTCTCAGGCTCGCCGAGGGAACGGTGGTCGTCGCGATAGTGGACGGCGACGAGATGCCGTTCTCGCAGGCGCTCGCGTGCCCGGTTCACGGCAACATCTCGATGCCGGAGCTCGCGCCGCGCGACTTCTCGTTCAACAGCCCGTACGGCGCCTGCCCCGATTGCAACGGCCTCGGCAGCCGTCTCGAAGCCGACCCGGCGCTCGTGGTGCCGGACACGTCGCGTTCGCTCGCGCAGGGCGCCATCGCACCCTTCAGCCCCGGCATGAACTACTACCCGCAGCTCGTCGCAGCAGCCGCGGCTCACCTCGGCGTGTCGGTCGATACGCCCTGGGCCGAGCTGCCGAAGAAGGCGCAGAACGCGCTGCTCCATGGCCTCGGCGACACGCGCATCAAGGTCGACTACATCACCCGCGACGGCCGCGAGACCCACTGGTACTCCCGCTACGAGGGCGCGCTCTCGAGCGTCATGAGGCGTTGGGAGGAGTCGGAGAGCGAGAACGTCAAGGACAAGCTCGAGGAGTACATGGCGGTCATCCCCTGCAAGACGTGCAACGGGGCGCGCCTCAAGAAGGAGATCCTGGCCGTCACGGTGGCTGACACGAACATCCACGAGGTGACCGTGATGTCCGCGAAGGACTCCCTCGTCTTCTTCGAGAATCTGAAGCTCTCCGAGCGCGACGAGCAGATCGCCCAGCGCGTGATCAAGGAGATCGTCGAGCGCCTACGCTTCCTCGTGGACGTCGGTCTCGACTATCTGACCCTCGAGCGCGCCACGGCGTCGCTGTCGGGAGGAGAGGCGCAGCGCATCCGGCTTGCCACACAGATCGGCGCCGGCTTGATGGGCGTCCTCTACATCCTCGACGAGCCGAGTATCGGCCTGCACCAGCGCGACAACGCGCGCCTCATCGCGACCATGGAGCGCCTGCGTGACCTCGGCAACACCGTCATCGTCGTCGAGCACGACGAGGAGACGATCCGTGCGGCGGACTTCGTCGTGGACATGGGGCCGGGCGCGGGGGAACACGGTGGCGAGATCGTCTGCATCGGCCCGCCCGAGGCGATCCTGAAGTGCAAAGACTCGCTGACTGCGGGCTACCTGAACGGCCGGCTCGAGATCCCTGTACCCGCCGAACGCCGGTCACCGGGACGCGGCTCGATCCGCCTGCGCGGTGCGACCGAGCACAATCTCACCGGCGTCGACATCGACATCCAGATCGGTGCGCTGACGGTCGTGACCGGCGTGAGCGGCAGTGGCAAGAGCTCACTTGTCACGGACACGCTCGCCCCCGCGCTTTCCAACCGGATCTACCGCACGCGCAAGCGCACGGGCGCGTACCGCTCGCTCGACGGCCTCGAGATGGTCGACAAGGTCATCGACATCGACCAGTCGCCCATCGGCCGCACGCCGCGGTCGAATCCTGCCACCTATACCGGCGTTTGGGATGACGTCCGAGGACTCTTCGCCTCGACGCCCGAGGCCAAGTTGCGCGGCTATGCGCCGGGCCGCTTCAGCTTCAACGTGGCCGGCGGCCGATGCGAGGCGTGTAAGGGCGACGGACAGATAAAGATCGAGATGCACTTCCTGCCGGACGTCTACGTGCCCTGCGAGGTGTGCAAGGGTGCCCGGTATAACCGCGAGACGCTGCAGGTGACCTACAAGGGCAAGACGGTGAGCGACATCCTCGACATGACGGTCGAGGAGGCGCTGCACTTCTTCGAGAACATCCCGCCGATCAGGCGCAAGCTGCAGACGCTGTTCGACGTAGGCCTCGGCTATCTGCGGATGGGCCAGCCGGCGACCACGCTGTCGGGTGGCGAGGCGCAGCGCGTCAAGCTCGCCAGCGAGTTGCAGCGCCGGTCGACCGGTCGCACGTTCTACATCCTGGACGAGCCGACCACCGGCCTGCACTTCGATGACGTCCGACAGTTGCTCGCCGTTCTCCAGCGGCTGGTCGATGCCGGCAATACGGTCTTGGTCATCGAGCACAACCTCGACGTGATCAAGACGGCCGACCACATCCTCGACCTCGGTCCTGAGGGAGGCGACCGCGGTGGGAAGGTCGTCGCAAGCGGCACTCCTGAGGAGATCGCTGCGTGCGCCGAGTCTCACACCGGCCGTTTCCTGAAGCCGGTGCTCGAGGGGCGTGGCGCCACGGTCGCGCCGGAGCTGGGCGGCGCTGCGGTGAAGCCTGCCGCGCGGAAGCGCACCGCGGCGAAGAAGCCGGCCCGCGCCTAGGATGAGGTCCGTGAGGCCCGCGCGCGCCGTCCCGTTCGCCGGAAGCACCAGCCGTCCCGCGGCAGGACGGTGCGCAAGCCTGCACGGCGTGGCACTATGTTGCGCGTGCAGGCATGTTGCATCTGACCGCCAAGAAGGGACGCGCAAGCGCCGATGGACCCCACGGACACCAAGCAGAGCGCGCGCGTGAACGGCCGCTCGCGCGCCGGCGAGAGCCCCGAGATGCTGGCCGCGCGCATGAAGCGTGAGCGTCGCCGGCTCATCGGCGGGTTCGCGCTGCTGGCGCTCGTGCTCATTGCCGTCCCCGTCATGGTGCTCTACGCGAGAGGCGGCGGACCCGTGCCGTTCGTGCTCGCGCCCCTACGGCCCGTGGGCGTCAATCTGCTCGCCGAGTCGACGCCGCAGGAGCAGGTGCTGCGAACCCTCAGGCTCGCAGGCATTGAGCGCGCGATCGCGGGTGACTCGCGCGGGACCGCTGTCGTTCGGCTGGAGCTGCCCTCGGCACAGAGCTCAGTGGACGTGGCCGCTGGGTGGCAGGCCGGGCTGGCGGCGTTGCGCTCCGCATATCCTGATGCGCGCGGATACGTCGTCCAGGTATATGGGCCGGGACAGCAGCCACTGCTCGAGATGACCTGGAACGGAGCGGATGCTCGCGCTGCGGGTGATGACGAGGAGACGCTGCGCACGACCGCCGGCGTCCGATACCTTTCCTCCGAAGGCGGCGGATCATGAGGCGCCTTCTGACCGCAGTCATAGCATGCGTCCTCGGCGTGGTGGCCGTCGCAGGCTCGGCGACGATCGTAATGGCCCAAGACGAGCCGTACGACCACGAATGGCGCATCGAGGGGCTCTACGGCGGCGAGACGGGTGCCACCCGCAGCTCTACGATCGCCGATCAGATGCGCCTCGCGTATCGGGCAGGTCGCTGGAGTGGCGCCATCACGTACCGCGACGTCCTCGGCATTCAGGACGCCGGGGGAACGACGCAGAGCCAGGAGTCCTCGATCGCGCTCACGCTCACCGGCGGGGCCGCGCAAGGGGGCTCGGCGCTCAGCGGCCGCTTCACGGGTGTCGCCGAGCTCCGCTCGGCCCCGGCTGCCAACCTCGATGACGCCATGCGCGCTAACGGGAGTGGGACGGCGACGACGTACGACCTCTACGGCTTCTGGGCGGCCGATCTCGACGGCAACGTGGCGAACGGCTACCTGGTCTACCAGGCCGCGCAGCCTCGGCCCGGTTCGGTCGGTCCGCAGTATGACGCTGACTGGTTCAACCGCGCGCCCGAGGGCGGCGTGGACGCGACAGGGGAGCCTCAGCCGTTCTCGGTCGTCGTCGACGGAGCGGTTCCTGTCGAGCCCGGCGCCGCGCGCGGGTTCGGCGCCCCCGACAAGAAGACAGCCGAGAAGCGAGGCTTCATCGACTACGTGATCCGAGGGTTGCGCGGGGTCAAGATGGAGCTGCCCGCTCCGGTGAGCTCAGCGCAGTCGCTCGCAGCCGAACGACTGCACGACTCGCGGCCGGAGGGAGCGTTCGAGCTCCCCCTCACGGCCGTGACGATCGACCTCGACGTCGCTGGCGCCGTACTGGACGCGAAGAACCGTGCGACCGGGCTTCTCGGCGATGGGGGGCCGAGTGGCGCACTTGGGCGCGAGGGACTTCAGGCCGGCGCCGAGCTGACGGCATCCGCGCCTCAGAGCCCGCAGTTCGAGAGCGCCTCGGCGGCCTCGAACGCCTTCAAGGCACGACTGCTACCACTTCTGGAGGCACAGAAGGCCACGGGTACGGAGCAGCTGTTGACCGACGTGAAGGTCGTCCCGTCGCGGGTCGACTCGGATACCGCCGAGCAGATGCGCGCGTGGTTGTCGGCCGTCGAGGCACTTGCGATGCCCCCCGAGAACGGCGACGGGCTCATCGCAGCCGCCCGGCGCGCTGGCGTGGCCGTCGCGCGCACCCCGATTCCCCAGGACGGTCGGCTCGCAGCCGCCATCCTCGCGGCAGGGGACAGCCCGGCCGCGCCGGCAGACGCGATCGACATCGCGCGCTTCGATCGTGAGCAGGACGCCGATACCGGGGATGTGGGCGCGATACTCTCCGCCTCCGCGAACGGCGATGCGGCTGCGATCGCTCGGGTGCTGGCCTCGTCGGATGCCTCGGGGGCGATCGTCTGGGCGGGCGGCACGCGAAGGGAAGCGCCGGAGGCCTGGCTCGGCTACCGGCGTGGTGACGGAGCTCGCTACTGGCTCGCCGGCGAAATGGGCGACATCGCGCTCACCGACGCGACTGTGCGCGGCTGGGTGTGGCGGACGCCGCATACCGCGATCGTCGATGCCGCGCGCGTCGGCCGCGTCCTGGAGCTTCTCGGCAGCCAACGATGACCCCCGAGCACCGCGCCGCACCCACCGTCGCCGAGCAGGTCTCGAGCGTTCCTGACGCGCCCGGCGTCTACCTGTGGAAGGACGCGGCCGGCGAGGTGCTGTACGTCGGCAAGGCCAAATCGCTGCGCAAACGCATGCGCCAGTACACGAGCGGGCAGGACGAGCGCGAGAAGATCCCGCTGATGATGGAGCAGGTGACGAGCTTCGACTACGTCGTCACGGGGACCGAGGTCGAGTCGCTCATCCTCGAGGCCAACCTCATCAAGCAGTTCAGGCCGCCGTACAACGTGGACTACCGCGACGACAAGAGCTACCCCTTCATCGCGCTGACCACCGAGGACCCGTTCCCCGCGATCAAGTACACCCGCGAGCGGCGCAAGCAGGGAACCCGCTACTTCGGTCCCTACACCGACGCCCGCGCCGCGCGCGAGACGATCGACACCGTCCGCCGCATCGTGCCCATCTGCCGCGCGACCTGCCCCGAGTGGAAGCGCGTGACCGCAAAGGGCGGCGCCTCCGCGGGCCGCGCCTGCTTCGACTACCACGTTGGGCTCGGCCCCGGGCCGTGTGTCGGCGCCGTGACCCCGGAGGAGTACGCCGAGAACGTCTCACGCGTGGCGAGCTTCCTGTCAGGCAAGCACGGCGGCCTGGAGCGCGAGCTCGAAGCACAGATGCAGGAGGCCGCGGCGGATCTCGACTACGAGGCTGCCGCCAAGTACCGCAACCGGCTCGAGGCCGCGCGCTCGATCAAGCAGCGGCAGACAGTCGTGAGCAGCCGCCCGCTCAACATGGACGTCGTCGGCTTCTTCCGCGAGGAGACGGTCTCGGCGGTGCACCTGTTCGTGGTGCGCGAGGGCCGCGTGCTCGTCGGCAACGAGCTCGTGCTCGACAAGGGGCTCGACGTCTCCTCGGAGGAGCTCGCCGAGGGATTCCTCCTGCGCTACTACGCCGACGCGCCGGACATCCCCAAGTCCATCTCGCTGCCGTTCCTGCCCGAGAACCCCGAGACCGTGTCCGACTGGCTGTCGGAGCTCCGAGGCAGCCGCGTCGAGTTGTCGGTGCCCATCCGGGGGGAGAAGCGCGATCTGCTCCGCCTCGCCGAGCGCAACGCGCAGCACACGCTCATGCGCTTCAAGGTGCGCACGCGCTACGACGAGGAGCGTCTCAACGCGGCGCTTCTCCAGCTCGAGAGTGCGCTCGCGCTTCCCGCTCCGCCTCTGCGCATCGAGTGCTACGACATCTCGACGCTTCACGGCAGCCACTCGGTGGGTTCGATGGTGGTCTTCGCCAACGGCCGAAGCGACACGAAGAACTACCGACGCTTCAAGATCAGGCTCGACCACGGCGAGGCCAACGACGTCGCGATGATGTCGGAGATGCTGCGCCGCCGCTTCTCCGCGGAGCGTCAGGCGGACAGCCGTTTCGGACGACGGCCCGACCTGCTCATCGTGGACGGCGGCAAGCCTCAGCTGAACGCGGCGCGCGCGGTGCTCGCCGAATGCGGCGTCGGCGACATCCCTCTGGTGGGTCTCGCCAAGCGGGAAGAGGAGCTGTTCGTGACCTGGGCCGACGATCCCGTCGTGCTGCCCACCGGCTCGGCGTCTTTGTACCTGGTGAAGCGCGTCCGCGACGAGGCGCACCGGTTCGCGATCGAGTACCACCGCAAGCTGCGTGGCAAGGCCATGACGGCGAGCGTGCTCGACGATATCCCCGGCGTCGGTCCCAAGCGCAAGAAGGCGATCATGCGCCACTTCGGCTCGGCCAAACGACTGCGCGACGCGACCGCCGAGGAGATAGCCGCCATCCCGGGCGTACCCCTCGACGTCGCCGAGGAGATCGTGACCGTCGTGCGACAATGGGCCGAGGAGCGGGAGGGACCCCGCGCCTAAGGGACGGACGAGGGGGATCGATGGCGCAGCGCCCGTTCGACGCCGAGTGGGTCGAGCTCGGCAAGATCGACTACCTGTTGGCTGAACTCGCCCGCGCTGTCGAGCGCGGTGAGGTCCACCACGGCTCTTACGAGATGCTGGCTCCGCGCTATCTCGCCCGCCGAGCCGCTCTCGTCGCCACCATCACCGGCCAGCCGGTTCCTGACTCGACGACCGTCCCACTGGTGGGCACGTCGACGGCGGTCGATACGTGGCCCCCGCCTGCCGCGGTCTCACCGGGATCACCCGCCACTCGGCAGCCGCGTCCCGCTCACGAGAGGCGCGAGCGCAAGCCTGTGGAGTGGACCACCGTCCTCATCTTCCTGGGCTCGTTCCTCGTCGTGGTCGCATCGGCGATCTTCGCGATCGCGGTGTGGGACCTGCTCGGCGCGACTGGGAAGCTCGTCTTCCTTGGCAGTCTGACGGCCGGGTTCTTCGCCGCGGGTTGGGCCGCACGTACGCGGCTCAAGTCGACGGCGGGGGCCACGGCTCTGACGGCCGTGGCCTCGGCGATGCTGCTCTTCGACGGCTGGATCGCGATCGACGGCTACAACCTCGAGGGGCCGCTGCCTTGGGCGGTGCTGCTGCTCGCGTGCTCGGCGGTCTACTGGTTCATCGAGGTTCGGCTCGCCGACCGCTTCTTCGGCGTCATCGGGGCTGCGGCGCAGATGGGGTGGTGGTGGCTGCTCGGCGCGGGGTTGGGGCTTACCGTGCCGGTGCGGCTCGCGGGCATGGCGGCCATCGCGCTCCTGTGGCAGCTTGCCGCCGAGCGTGGCCGCGGCGACAAGACGGTCGGCTCGCTCGCGACCGTGCTCGAGTGGGCCGCGCCGATCGCCAGCGCCGCACTCGCGGTGGGCATCGTCGCGGATCTTGCACTCGTGGGAAGCGCGGGGGTCACCGAGGCCGTTTGCGCGGCAGTGGTCTCGGCATGCGGCGCGGCCGTGCTCGTCCGCACGCCGCTGCTCGACAAGCAGCCCAGCCGAGGAACCGCCGCGCTCATCCAGCTGCCGTTCTTCGCGGCCGTCGGGATGGCGGCCGCGACCACGGGTCACTCGTGGGGCCTCGCGGCGGTTCTGGGGCTCGCGGCGCTCACGTACGGCGCCTTCGCGCTCGCCGATGACGCAGTCTCCTTCGCGGTACTTACCGCGCTCGCCGAAGCGGCATTCTGGTTCGAGTTCCTCAAGGTGCTCGAGGCCAACGACCACGTGATCATCGCGGTGCTCGCGGCCGTCGCCGCCAGTTGGGCGCTCGCTTCACGCATGGCCGACGGCCTCGCCACCCGAGACGACACGCCGCCGGGGACCCGGACGCTCGCGCTGGTCGCCGAGTGGGCCGCGTTCGCGCTCCTGATCGTCTGCTCGTTCGCGGTGCCTTTCGTCACGGCCGGCGTCCCGCTCACCGGCGTCACGATCACCGGTGCGGATACCGCGCTGGCTGCGGCAGTGTTCGCGGCATGGTGCGCCACCCTCTCGGTGCGGGAGCGCGACGCAGCGCTTCTCGGCGTGGCGGTCTACTCGCTGTACCTGGTCGCGTCGCTGGAGGCGTGGCTCGCCCCTGAACTTGACGCCGCCTGGTACGCGCTAGGCCTCGTGCTCCTTGCGGGTGCCTGGCTGCTTGCCGCGCGGTGGCTCCAGAACTGGTTCAGCCGGCTGTTCGTCCGAGTGCTTGCGTGGGCCGACAGGCTGCTGCTCCTGCTCATCGTGTTCATCGGGAGTGCGCTTTCTGCAGACATGGCTGGGTCAGTGCCCGACACGCTGCCGATCGCAGTGCTCCTCGGGGTCGCGGCCCTCGTCTTCGCCGCCGACGACGCGCTCGACCGCAAGCCCGCGAGTGCGGGCGCGTTCGGATTCCTCGGCGTGCTGGCTGTGGGAGTTGCGGCGCTCGATGGGCGGACGGAGGCGGCGGCCGTCCTTGCGCTGGCTGCGTCGGTGGCCGCAGTCGTCATAGCGCTGGGCGCCCGTGCCGTGTACGGATCGCGTCCGCTGAGCGCGCGTGTCGCCGCAGTGTCCGTGGCTGCGACCTCGACGGCACTCGGCTTCACCGCCTGGGGTCACCCGGGCGGGCATGCGGTGGCGCTGCTGCTCGTGGCGGTCGCATGGGCCGCAGGCCTTTGGCTCGGGATGCCGCTCACCGCGTTCCCGGCGGCGCTCGCGCTGATGGGAGCCGCGGCGGCAGCCTGCGCGTGGGCGGGCGTCGGCACGTGGACGACCGTCGCGGTCGAGTCGGTGCTCGCTCTCGCTCTCTCGGCGGTCACGCTCGCCGAGCCCTTCGGTCCGGGAGGCCGGTGGCGCGTGCAGGGCGCGTCCTCGGCGGTCGCCGCTATGGTGGGTGTTGGCGCGCTCGCCGCGGTCGGCATCTTCGAACTGTATGGGCCGGCCGACGCGTCGTGGGTCGGCTTTGGAACTCACGAGCAGGCGGTGCTCGTCGCCGTACTCGGTGCGATCGCGCTGGTCCAGGCGCTGCGTTGGGACTTCGAGCCGGGGATCTACGCAGGTCTCGGGCTGCTGCTCGCCGCGTCCTGGATCGAGCTGGACACGTTCGCCGGCGCTCCCGAGGAGCTGTTCACCACCTCGCTTGCGCTGTACCTGGTCGCCTGCGGCTGGATCTTCGTCCGGCGTGAACCTGAGCGGACCTACCCGGTCGCCCTCGACATCGCCTCGGTGGGCGTGGGTCTCGGCTTGCCGCTCGCCTGGGCGCTGATGGCGGCCTCAGGTGACGCGCTCGCGCACGTGGGTTGGGTCTTCGGCCTCTCGCTCGTCGCGATCACGGCGGGCGTCGCAGGCAAGGTCCGGGCGTACTTCTTCGGTGGCGTGGCGGCGCTCGCCCTCGTCGCGGTCTACCGGGCATTCACGGTGTTCGCCGAGTACTGGTGGTTCTTCCTCGGCATCCTCGGCGTGGTCATCATCATCGTGGCTCTCACGTGGGAGCATCAGCGCAGCACGCGTGACCGGCTCCGAGCGAGTTTCGAGGGGTGGCGGTAGGTTCCCGCTCGCCTGTCGCGGTTATACTGCTACTCACCGTCGCATCCAGGAGGAGACATGCCGGAGGGCTGCCCCCCGTTGAACGCCGAATCGTCCCGAGCACCGGAAGTCGTGATCATCACCGGTATGTCGGGCGCTGGCCGCTCCGAGGCCATGCACACCTTCGAGGACCTCGGTTTCTTCTGCATCGACAACCTTCCGCCGTCGTTCATCCCGCAGATCCTCACCCTGTCCGAGCTGCCCGACTCCCAGCTCCGCCGCGTCGCGCTGGTGTGCGACGTGCGCGGCCACGAGTTTTTCGAGCAGCTCATCGGTCAGATAGACCAGCTGCGGGAGCAGGACGTCCCGTTGCGCGTACTCTTCCTCGAAGCTGCCGATGACACGCTCGTACGCCGCTTCAAGGAGACGCGCCGCCGCCACCCGATGTGCGAGGAGGGCGAGGGGCTGCTCGAGGGAATCCAGGCGGAGCGCGATGCGCTCGTGCAGGTGCGCGACCGCTCCGACATCGTCCTCGACTCGACCGAGTTGCGCCCGAGCGAGCTGCGGACGCAGATCCGCGAGCGGTTCAGCGAGTCGCTCTCCAGCGAGCTGTCGATCACGGTCTATTCGTTCGGGTTCAAGCACAGCATGCCGGCCGACGCCGACATCGTGATGGACGTGCGCTTCCTGCCCAACCCGCACTACAATCCGGACCTTCGCCCTCTCACGGGCCTCGAACGTCCGGTCTCCGAGTTCGTGATGGGCCATCCCGAGACCGCCGAGTTCCTCGGCAAGTGGTTCGACCTGCTCGACACGGTCGTGCCCGGCTACATCGTCGAGGGCAAGCAGCACCTCTCGATCGCACTCGGCTGCACCGGCGGCATGCACCGCTCCGTCGCTCTCGCTGAGGCGACCGCCGCCCACCTGCTCGGCCGCGGCTACCGCGTGGCCGTCTCGCACCGCGACATCGGCCGGGATCGGTCGCCGAGATGACGCTCGGCCAGGCGCGACGCGCGGTCGCGATAGGGGGCGGTACCGGGCTACCCGGCGTCCTCGGCTGCCTGCTCGACCTGGGCTTCGAGACCGCAGCGGTCGTCACGATGGCGGATGACGGCGGCTCGAGCGGCCACCTGCGCCGGGAGCTCGGCATGCTGCCGCCCGGCGACGTCCGCAACTGCCTCGTGGCGATGGCCCGCGAACCTGAGGGGCTCGCCGCCCAGATGTTCCAGTACCGGTTCGCCCACGGCGAGGGCCTCGCAGGCCACGCGCTCGGCAACCTGGTCCTTGCGGCGCTTGCCGACGTGGCCGGCGGCTTCCCCGAGGCCATCGAAGCCGCGAGTGAGTACCTGCAGGCACGCGGTCGCGTGCTGCCCTCCACGCTTGCCGACGTGCGGCTCCACGGCGTGGACCGTGACGGAAACGAGGTATTCGGCCAGGCGAAGCTCGCGTCGCACACGCGCGCCGTCGAGCACGCCTTCCTCGAGCCGGCCTCGCCGCCCGCCTACGAGCCCGCGCTCGAGGCGATCGGCGCTGCCGACGTCGTCGTGATAGGCCCCGGCTCGCTCTACACGAGCCTCATCCCGAACTTTCTCGTCGACGGCGTGGCCGACGCCCTTCGCGCGTCCTCGGCACGCTGCGTCTACGTCTGCAACGTGGCCAACATGCGAGGCGAGACCGTCGGCCTAGACGCCGCAGACCACGTCCAGGCGCTGGTCGACCACGGCCTCGAGGGCTGCATCGAGATCGCTATCGTGCATCACTGCGCGGATGACGCCTGCGTCGAGGCGGTCGATCCCGTGGCTTCGGATCCCTCCGCCCTCAAGCGGATCGAGGCCCTCGGTGTCCGGCCCGTCCTCGCGGCTCTCGCGGACGCCGAAAACCCTGTGCGCCACGACCGCACGGCTCTTTGCCGCGTGCTTGCCGAGGTGATCGGCTGATGTCCTTCACCGCCGAGGTCAAAGACGAGCTCTCGCGCGTCGAGCCAAAGCGTGGGTGCTGTAACAAGGCGGAGCTCGCGGCGCTCGTGCGCATCGAGGGGACGCTCCACATCAGCGGTCCGGGCCGCTACCGCCTCGAGGTCGCGACAGAGACGGCGCCGGTCGCCCGCATAGTCATCAAGCTGCTGCACAACGTCTACGGCCTCAAGACCGAACTCACGGTCCGCCGCAGCGTGTTGCACAAGACCAACAACTACCTGATCACGGTGCCCAGCCAAAAGCCGCTGCCCGCGGCCCTGGCCGAGCTCGGCATCCTCGGCGATCAGGGTCTGGCCCTGGGTATCGACCCCTCGCTCGTGAAGCGTGACTGCTGCGCGATCGCGTACCTGCGCGGCGCTTTCCTCGGCGGGGGCTTCGTGGCCGATCCGCACGGCGACTTCCACTTCGAGCTGACTGCCGAGAACGAGCAGTTGGCGGTCGACCTCGGTGCGCTCATGGGGCGCTTCGACATCGAGGCGCGGGTGGCGCAGCGCCGGGGCAGCTACGCCGTGTATCTCAAGGGCGCGGAGCCCATCGTGACGTTCCTGGCGTTGGTCGGAGCGCATCGCGCGCTCCTGCGTACGGAAGACGTCCGGATCGTGAAGTCCATGCGCAACGACGTGAACCGGCTCGTGAACGCAGAGATTGCGAATCAGGCGAAGACCGCCGAGGCCGCGATGGGGCAGATAGAAGCCATCAATGCGCTCATCGACGCCCGCGGGCTCGAGGGACTTCCGCCCGCGCTGAGGGAGCTTGCGGCGCTTAGACTGGAGAACCCGGACGTGTCTTTGAGAGAACTCGGAGAGCTCGCAGACCCGCCTCTCTCGAAATCTGCGGTATATCATAGGGTGCGCCGCATCGAGGAGCTGGCCGAAGAGCTGCGTTCCGAGAGCTGAGCATCGCCTCCGGACGGAGGGGCACCAGCGCCAAGATCGCTGGTCGATAGGGGAGTAATCGTGGGTCGCGTCGTGGCGGCCGCGTACAACAAGGAGGGATCGGTTTGACCATCAAGGTCGGCATCAACGGGTTCGGGCGCATCGGCCGCCTCGTCTTCCGCGCGATGGAGAACGACCCAGCAGTCGAAGTCGTCGCCGTGAACGACCTCACCGACGCTAAGACGCTCGCTCACCTGCTCAAGTACGACTCGATCCACAAGCGTTTCAACCATGACGTCGCGGTGGCCGATGACGGCTTCACCGTGGACGGCCGTCTGGTCAAGGTCACCGCCGAGCGCAATCCGGCCGACCTGCCCTGGGGCGCCCTCGGCGTCGACCTCGTCGTCGAGTCCACCGGCATCTTCACCGACGCCACCAAGGCGAAGGCGCACATCGATGCCGGTGCAAAGCGCGTGATCATCTCGGCGCCCGCCAGCAACGAGGACATCACCATCGTCATGGGCGTCAACGACAGCGAGTACGACCCCGAGAAGCACTTCATCGTGTCGAACGCCTCGTGCACCACGAACTGTCTCGCGCCGTTCGCGAAGGTGCTGCGCGACACCTTCGGCATCGAGTCCGGCTTCATGAACACGATCCACAGCTACACGAACGACCAGAACATCCTGGACCTGCCGCACAAGGACCTGCGCCGCGCCCGCGCCGCAGCCATGTCGATGATCCCGACCTCCACCGGCGCCGCCAAGGCCATCGGCCTCGTCTTGCCGGACATGAAGGGCAAGCTCGACGGCATGTCGGTCCGCGTCCCCACGCCGGACGGCTCCGTGGTCGACCTCGTGGTGCAGCTCTCGAAGCCTGCCACCAAGGAGGCCATCAACGCCGCGATGAAGGCGGCCGCCGAGGGCCCCATGAAGGGCATCCTGGAGTACACCGAGGACCCGATCGTCTCGGTGGACGTCGTGGGCAACCCGGCGAGCTCGGTCTTCGACGCCGGCCAGACCATGGTCATGGGCGGGGAGGGCACGTTCGTGAAGTGCCTGTCCTGGTACGACAACGAGTGGGGCTACAGCAACCGGGTCAAGGACCTGGCCAAGCTGATGATGGCCTAGTTAGACGAGCTACAAGAGCGCCGACGGGGCCCCGCGACCGGGGCCCCGTTTCAACTGTCCTGACGCACGGAGGAACCATGTTCTCGAAGAAGACCATCAAGGACGTCGACGTGCGGGGCAAGCGCGTGCTGGTGCGCGTCGACTTCAACGTCCCGCTTGCCGACGGCTCGGTCACCGACGACACGCGGGTGCGCGCGGCGCTTCCCACCATCCGCTACCTGGTCGACCACGGCGCGCGCGTCGTGCTCATGAGCCACCTCGGCCGCCCGAAAGGGGAGCCGGACCCGCAGTACTCGTTGAAGCCGGTCCGCCGCACGCTCCAGCGCCTCATCGGCCGCAACGTGGCGTTCTCGCCCGAGACGGTGGGCCCGGAGGCCGAGGAGGCCGTCGGACGAATGATCGACGGCGAGATCCTCATGCTCGAGAACGTGCGATTCCACCCGGGCGAAAAGGCCAACGACCCGCAGTTCGCGAAGCAGCTCGCCGCCCTCGGTGACATCTACGTGAACGACGCGTTCGGCGCCGCGCATCGCGCGCATGCATCGACCGCGGGTGTGGCCGAGTTCCTCCCGGCATACGCGGGAATGTTGCTCTCGCGCGAGGTCGAGACGCTCACAGGCATGCTCGCCGAGCCCGAGAGGCCCTTCGTCGCGATTCTCGGCGGCTCGAAGGTCTCCGACAAGTTCGGCGTCATCGACCGACTCATCGACTCGGTGGACGCGCTGCTCATCGGCGGTGGCATGGCCTTCACGTTCCTGGTCGCCAAGGGCCTCGAGGTCGGCGACTCGCTTGTCGAGCCGGATTGGGTCGAGCCCGCCAAGAAGATGCTCGAGAAGGCGGATGCCCACGGCGTCGATCTCGTGCTGCCCACCGATTTCGTGATCGCCGCCGACATCGCCGAGGACGCCGATACGCGCGTCGTCGGCCGCGAGGAGATCCCCGCCGGCATGAAGGGCCTCGACATCGGCCCGAGTTCGGTGGAGCTGTACAAGGGCGAGATAGCGCGCGCCAAAACGATCTTCTGGAACGGCCCCATGGGCGTGTTCGAGATGGCGCCGTTCGAGAACGGCACCAAGGAGGTCGCGGTCGCGGTCGGGCGCAATAACCGCGCGGCCTCGATCATCGGCGGTGGCGATTCGGTTGCCGCACTCAAGAAGTTCGGGCTCGAGGACCGCGTGACGTTCGTTTCCACCGGAGGCGGCGCTTCGATGAAGCTGCTCGAGGGCGCGCCGCTGCCCGGCGTCGAAGCCCTGCTTGACGCCTAGTCTGCGCAACAACGGGCCCGGCCGGCATCCGGGACCTTTGACCGACTACCAGGAAGGGGAGCGACATGGGCCGCACGCCGATGATCGCGGGCAACTGGAAGATGTATAAGACGCCGGGCGAGGCAGTCGCGCTCGTCCAGTCGATCGACAATGTGATCATGGACGACCCGTCCAAGGTCGCCGCGGCAGAGGGCGTCGTCTGCCCCCCGTTCGTTGACCTGAAGCCGGTCTCCACGGCGCTCGAGTTCGACAAGTCGCCGGTCAAGCTCTCGGCCCAGAACGTTCACTGGGAGGCCGAGGGCGCCTTCACCGGCGAGGTCTCCGTCCCCATGCTCGCCGACCTCGGCTGCGCCTACTGCGTGGTCGGGCACTCCGAGCGCCGCGAGTACTTCGGCGAGACCGACGAGACGGTCAACAAGAAGGTCAAGGCCCTCATCGCGGGCGGCATCACGCCGATCATGTGCTGCGGCGAGTCGCTCGACACGCGTGACGCGGGCGAGACCGACCGCTTCGTGCGCGACCAGGTCCGCAAGGGCCTCGAGGGCCTGACTGCCGAGGAAGCCGCGACCGTCGTCGTCGCCTACGAGCCCATCTGGGCCATCGGCACCGGGCGCACGCCTACACCTGAGGCCGCCAACGACGTCTGCCGCTCGATCCGTGCGACGCTGGGCGCCCTGTTCGGCCAGCCCGCCGCGATCCGGGTGCGCATCCTTTATGGCGGCTCCGCCAAGCCCGAGAACATCGCGCTGTTCATGCCCGAGCCCGACATCGACGGAGCGCTCGTGGGTGGCGCCTCGCTCGACGCTGAGTCGTTCGTTTCGATGCTCGCCACGGCCGCCCAGTTCGCCGAGTAGCATGCCTCAGCTTCCCGTCTGCCTCGCCATCCTCGACGGCTTCAGCTGGGGTACCGACTCGCAGGGCAACGCCGTCCGTGCCGCGCGCACTCCCAATCTGGACGCGCTGTTTGCCCAGTGTCCGTCGTCGACGCTTGAAGCCGCCGGCCTCGCGGTCGGCCTGCCCGAGGGCCAGATGGGCAACTCGGAGGTAGGCCACCTCAACATGGGCGCCGGCCGGGTCGTCTACCAGGAACTCACTCGGATCGACCTCGCTATCGAGGATGGCTCGCTCCTCGAGAACCCGGTACTCGCCGAGGCGATCGACGGCGCGCAGTCGGACGGCAAGGCGGTTCACTTCATGGGGCTCGTCTCGCCGGGAGGAGTGCACAGTCATTCTCGGCAGCTGTACGCGCTGGTCGAGATGGCCGTGCGGCGAGGCGCCGAGCGCGTGTGGGTCCACTGCTTCCTCGACGGCCGCGACACACCGCCCGAGTCGGGTCTCGGCTACGTGCGCGAGCTCGAGGCTGAGCTCGAGCGCATCGGTGGGGGCCGCGTTGCAAGCGTCATGGGGCGCTATTACGCCATGGACCGCGACAACCGGTGGGACCGCGTGGAGAAGGCGTGGCAGGCCCTCGTACTGGGCGAAGGTATCAGCCGTGACTCGGCTACCGGAGCCATCGAGGCCTCCTATGCGGAAGGCGTGACCGACGAGTTCGTCGTGCCCGCGATAGTCGCTCCGGGTCAGATGGCCGAGGGTGACGCTGTCGTCTTCTTCAATTTCCGGCCCGACAGGGCGCGTGAGATCACCCGTGCGTTCACCGACCCGACGTTCGAGGGTTTCCCCAGACCGGTGTTCCCTCGGCTGCGCTTCGTGTGCCTCACGCAGTACGACCCGACGATCCCCGCTGCCGTTGCCTTCGCGAAAGAGCTTCCCGACCACGTGCTCGCAGACGTCCTCGCCGAGAACGGGCTCAAGCAGCTCCACATCGCCGAGACCGAGAAGTACGCGCACGTGACGTTCTTCTTCAACGGCGGAGTCGAGACGCCGAAGACGGGGGAGACCAGGGTGCTCGTGCCGAGCCCCAAAGTCGCGACGTACGACCTCAAACCCGAGATGAGCGAGCCCGAGGTGACTGAACGGCTGGTCGAGGCCATCCGCCAGCGAGCCGCCGATGTCTACATCGTCAACTATGCGAACTGCGACATGGTCGGGCACACCGGCGTGTTTGAAGCCGCGGTAAAGGCCGTCGAGGCGGTCGACGAAGGCGTGGGCAAGATCCTCGAAGCGCTGAGGGCGCGGGGTGGATCACTCGTCCTCACGGCCGACCACGGGAACGCCGAGTCGATGGTCGACGCCGACGGGAAGACTCCCTTCACCGCCCACACGACCTCAGCGGTACCCATCGTGGTCTGTGCCGAGGGCGTGCTGTCACTCCGTTCCGGTGGCAAGCTGGCGGATGTCGCTCCGACGGTGCTGGACCTCTGCGGAGTGGAGAGACCCGCCGAGTGGACGGGAACGAGCCTGCTGGTATACTGATGCACCGCTGTGACCCGAATGGGTCGGCGCTGACGGAATTCGAAGGGTAGACACGTGAACGCATTGCTCATTCTGACGCTGATCGTATGGGCCGTCTCGGCCATCGGTCTCATCGTCTTCGTGCTCCTGCACTCAGGCAAGGGCACCGGCCTTTCCGAGATGCTCGGCGGCGTCATGTCGACGACCTCGAGCGGTACGAGCATCATCGAGAAGAACCTCGACCGCATCACGATCGGGTTCGCCATCGCCTTCTCGCTGAGCCTCATCGTGCTGATGCTGATCTACCCGCACGGCGCATAAGGCCCCTCGCCAGCAGCTTCTAGTACCTCCGAGTCACCCTCGGCCTCATGGGTCGGGGGTGACTTTGCGCTACAAGAGGGTGATAATTCCAAGCGCCCGAGGGGTTGGAGGGACCTGGGGTGTGCCGCATCGAATGTCAAGTATGCAACGTGCTTGTTATTTGATGCATCCTCAGGGACACTCTGATGGTTGACCGCACGCTCGAGAGGGACTCGGGCAGCGTGCGGCATGACTTACCGAAGGCCGCCTCGCAAACGATGGATCGCAAGCAGGGCGGTCAGGTCATCCGAGGAAGGAGGCAGGAGTTGCACGGAAACTTCCGCAAGATGCTGGCCTCGCTGCTGGCGGTGGCACTCATGGGCGCAATGCTCGCAGGGTGCGCTCCCAAGCAGGACGTGGGCGGCGACAGTGGCGCCAAGACCGACGAACCGCAGAAGGGCGGGACGCTCTCCTACTACGTCGGCGATGTCGCGTACATCGACCCGTACAACACCCAGGAGTCCGAGGGCACTCAGGTCGAGCAGGCGCTGTTCGACTCGCTCACGGCGTTCGATCCCCTGGACCCCAAGAAGGTCATCCCTGCAGCAGCTCAGAGCTGGGAACCCAACGCCGACGCAACGGTGTGGACCTTCAAGCTGAACCCGAACGGCAAGTTTTCCGATGGCACGCCGGTCAAGGCGCAGGACTTCATCTACGCGTGGAACCGTATCGCGTCGACGAAGACCAAGAACACCTCCACCGGCGAGCCCGATCCGTCCGTCCTGAGCTACCACATCGCAGTGGTCGCAGGCACGGATGACAACGGCAACAGCGACAGCGGCATCTCTGGCATGAAGGCCGTCGACGACAACACGCTTGAGATCACCCTCAAGTACCCGTTCGCCGACTTTGAGTATGTCGTTGCCCACCCGGCGCTCGCGCCGGTGCCGCAGAAGTACGTCGAGGGCGGCGTGGACTTCAACGGCCAGAAGGTTGCCTTCGGCGACATGCCGATCGGCAACGGCCCGTTCAAGATGGCGGAGCCGTGGAAGCGTGACCAGTACTTCAAGGTCGTGCAGAACGAGAACTACGCCGGCGACAAGCCCTACATCGAGGGCATCGACTTCAAGATCTTCAAGGATCCGAACACGGCCTACACCGAGTTCGAAGCCGGCAACCTCGACTTCACCCAGATCGGCGATGGCAAGATCAAGGACGCCAGCGCCAAGTACGGTGAGTCGGAGAGCGGCTACACCGCCAACCCGAGCAAGCAGGTGCTCCTTGGCGCCGAGAACGGCACCTACTACCTGGTGTGCAATCTCGACAACGCCGCTATGAAGAACGACAACCTGCGTAAGGCGATCTCGTACGCCATCAACCGCCAGGCGATCTGCGACCTGGCCCTTGAGGGCACGCGTGACCCGGCCGACAACATCGTGCCGCCGGGAATCGCCGGCTATCAGCCTGGCGTGTGGGCTGATGCGAAGTATGACGTCGAGGCAGCCAAGAAGGCCCTCGCCGACGCTGGCTTCCCTGAGGGCAAGGGCGCCCCTGAGATCACCATCACGTACAACAACGATGGTGGCCACGAGAAGATCATGCAGCTGGTCCAGAGCGACCTCCAGGCCATCGGCCTCAAGGTCAAGTTCGACACTGCTGACTTCCCGAACACCCTGAAGAAGTACGACGCGGGCAGCTTCCAGATCGGTCGTCTCGGCTGGCAGGCCGACTACCCGATCATGGACAACTTCCTGTATCCGCTCTTCAAGACGGGCGGCGGCGACAACAAGTCGAAGTACAGCAACCCGGATATCGACAAGAAGCTCTCCGAGGCTCGTTCGACGACTGATGCTGCGGCGCGTATCGCCCTGTACCAGGAGATCGACAAGACCATCGGCCAGACGCTGCCGGTCGTGCCGGTCATGTTCTACAAGCATCACCACGTGGCGTCGGATCGGGTGCACGACCTGACCTATAGCGCCATGAGCCTCGCGGACTTCACCAAGGTCTGGCTCGAGGGTGGGGCTTCCGGTTCCTCGGAATCGACCACGACGAAGTAAAGAGGATTCGAGAAGAGTTCTCTGTTTCAAAGGGGGTGGCAGGGTACCTGCAAGGTACTCTGCCACCCCGCTCTGATTACCCCCAGACCCAGAGGTCCGACATGCTCCGCTTCATCAGCCGACGAATCATACAGTTCATACCGGTCTTCCTCGGCGTCACGCTCATCCTTTTCATGATGACCACGATGCTCGGCGATCCGATCCGCCTGCGGTTCGGTGAACGCGCCGTCAATCCCGAGGTGTACAAGGCGCTTCAGCACCGCTATGGCTTTGACGAGCCTTGGTACATCCAGTACGTGAACTACCTGAAGGATCTGGCACAAGGTGACTTGGGCGTCAGTATCAAGTCAGGTCAGAAGGTCAGCACCATCATTCAGGAGACCTATCCCTACACCATGAAGCTCGCCCTGGCGGCGATCCTCATAGAGATTGTAGTGGGGGTGGGGGCCGGCATCATCTCTGCCGTGAAGAAATACTCGTTCTGGGACGTCTCCGTGACGTTATCGACGTCGATCCTGGTCGCCATGCCGGTGTTCTGGCTCGGCTTGTTACTCCAGGTGTTCTTCGGCATCTACATGAAGGAATGGACCAACGGAGCGTTCTACTTACCGATCTCAGGCGCCAGTAGCGACCAGTTCAGCGACTTCGCTCACATCATCCTGCCTGCGATCACGCTCGCATCGGTCTCGACGGCCTACGCCGCGCGCATCATGCGCAGCCAGCTGCTCGAGGTCGTCAACCAAGACTACATCCGCACCGCGTACGCCAAGGGACTCTCGGCGCGGGGCGTACTTTGGAAGCACGCGATCAAGAACGCGATGATCCCGGTCGTCACGTTCATCGGACTCGATCTGGGCGCCATGCTTGCCGGCGCCATCCTCACCGAGACCGTCTTCAACTGGCCGGGCATCGGCTACACCATCTACCGCGCTATCCAGGGACGCGACTATCCCATCGTCTTCGGCGGGACCGTCGTGATCCTGATCGCCGTGATGATGATCAACCTGCTCGTCGACATCTCATACGCCTTCCTCGACCCGAGGATCCGGTACGGGGGGGCGGAGGACTAGCCATGACTGAACACAAGACCACAGATCACGTCCCTGAGCATGCACGAGAGCGCGCGGCGGACGCGTACACCGGCTCAGAGGTCACGCCGGTAGGACACGACCACCTCGAGCATGACGAAGCACCTCACAGCCATGTCACGAAGACCCACAAGACCCGCACGCTCTGGGGCGATTCCTGGTATCGGCTTCGGAAGAACAAGCTCGCCATGATCGCCCTGATGTGGCTTGCCATCGTCATCACCGCCTCGCTGACGGCCGGCTTGTGGGTGCCTCAGAACTTCGGCAGCCCCACGCAGATAGACACCGTGCAGGCGATGAAGAACCGGCTGCAGGATCCTTCTTTGCAGCACCCGATGGGAACTGACGACCTGGGTCGCGACATCTTCGGCCGCGTGATCTACGGCGCGCGCGTGTCGCTCACCGTCGGCGTGCTCGCCGTGGGCGTTTCGGTGTTCATCGGTATCATCCTCGGCTCGCTGTCCGGCTTCTACGGCAAGACGGTAGACGCGTTCATCATGCGGGGGGCGGACATCTTCCTTGCCTTCCCGTACGTCATGTTCGCGATCCTGTTGCTCGCGGTCGTACCTCCGGATGTGAGGACCACGGTGTGGCCGGTCGTCTTCACGATCGGTCTCCTCGGCTGGCCGAGTATCTCGCGCGTTCTGCGGAGTTCCATCCTCGGCGTCAAGGAGAACGACTACGTCGACGCGGGCAAGGCCCTCGGCGCAAGCGATGCTCGCCTCATGAGCAGACACATCCTGCCCAACGGCATCGCGCCGGTCGTCGTGTACGGCACCATGTCGATCGGCGGCGCCATCCTCACGGAGGCCGCGCTGTCTTTCCTCGGCCTCGGCATCCAGCCGCCGACGCCTTCGTGGGGCCGCATGATCGAAGAGGGCCGCGCCTACCTCACGACCGAACCGCAGCTCGTCTTCTGGCCGGGTCTGGCGATTCTCACGACCGTACTCGCGTTCACGCTCCTCGGCGACGGCGTGCGTGACGCACTCGACGTAAAGATGAAGGACTAGCGCCATGGCCGAGACACTGCTCGAGGTCGATCACCTCAAGATGCACTTCCACACGCGCGACGGCATCGTGAAGGCTGTCGACGGCGTGACCTACACCCTGGAGAAGGGGCAGACGCTCGGCGTCGTGGGCGAGTCGGGCTCCGGCAAGTCGGTGCACGCGCTCACGATGATGGGTCTGGTGCCCATGCCGCCCGGCAAGATCGAGGGCGGCGACGTCCGCTTCAAGGGCCGCTCGCTGATCAACATGCGTGAGGATGAGATCCGCAAGATCCGCGGCAACGAGATCGCGATGATCTTCCAGGATCCGATGACCTCGCTGAACCCGGTCTACCGCATCGGGGCCCAGCTCGCTGAGCCGCTGCGGATCCACAAGGGGCTCGGGAAGAAGGAGTCGCTGGCACGCGCCGTCGAGTTGCTGCGGCTTGTCGGAATCCCGCACCCCGAGTCGCGGGTCAAGGACTACCCGCACCAGTTCTCGGGCGGTATGCGCCAGCGCGTCATGATCGCGATGGCGCTCGCGTGCGACCCCGACATCCTGATCGCCGATGAGCCGACCACCGCGCTCGACGTCACCATCCAGGCGCAGATCCTCGAGCTGATGCAGGAGCTGCAGGCGCGCACCGGCTCCGCGATCATCATGATCACCCACGACTTGGGCGTCGTCGCCGACATGGCCGACCGCGTGCTCGTCATGTATGCGGGCCGGCCGGTCGAGTTCGGTACGTGCGACGAGGTCTTCTACAACCCGAAGCACCCGTACACCTGGGGCCTCATGGACTCGCTTCCACGGCACGACATGACCGAGAAGGGCGACCTTTGTCCGATCAAGGGACAGCCGCCCAGCCTCATCGACGTCCCGCCTGGATGTCCGTTCCATCCCCGCTGCCCGCATGCGCAGCAGGTGTGTCGCACCGTTGAGCCACCAGTGGCCGAGGTCAGCCCGGGCCATACTGCGGCCTGCCACTTCGCCGCGCAGCCGGAGTTCACGCGGGAGAACGCCGCTTGCCTGACGGAGGTGAGCGCCTGATGGCTGAGACTCTGCTGAAGGTGACCGACCTCAAGAAGTACTTCGAGGTACGCGCAGGCGTTCTCTCTCGGTCGACCGGGGCCGTCAAAGCGGTCGATGGCGTCTCGTTCTCGGTCGAGCAGGGCAAGACCCTGGGGCTGGTGGGCGAGTCGGGATGCGGCAAGTCCACCACGGGCCGTAGCATCATGCGGCTGATCGAGCCGACGTCGGGCGTCATCGACTTCGAGGGTCGAGACGTCATGAAGCTTTCCGGCGCCGACCTCAAGGCGTTCCGCCGAGACGTGCAGATCATCTTCCAGGACCCTTACGCCAGCCTGAACCCCCGCTTCACGGTTGGGGAGATCGTCGCCGAGCCGCTCACCGTCCATGGCATCGGCACGCCTGCCGAGCGTCGGGCGAAGGCCCGCGAGCTGCTCGACATCGTGGGGCTCAATCCCGAGCACATCAGCCGGTATCCGCACGAGTTCAGCGGCGGTCAGCGCCAGCGCATCGGTATCGCCCGCGCGCTCGCGCTCAACCCGAAACTCATCGTCTGCGACGAGCCGGTCTCGGCGCTCGATGTGTCTATCCAGGCCCAGGTACTCAACCTCCTCGACAAGTTGCAGGACGAGTTCGATCTGGCCTACCTCTTCATCGCACACGACCTCTCCGTCGTGCAGCACATCTCCGATGAGGTCGCGGTCATGTACCTGGGCTCGATCGTGGAGATCAGCGACTGGCGCGGGCTGTACGAGAAGCCGCACCACCCCTACACGCAGTCACTCCTCTCGGCGGTCCCGGTCCCTGACCCGCACGTGCAGGCGACCCGCCAGCGGATCCTGCTCGAGGGCGATCCGCCCTCGCCGATCAACCCGCCGTCGGGCTGTCGTTTCCACACGCGCTGCCCGATCGCGCAGTTCCCCATCTGCTCCGAGAAGACCCCAGAGCTCGTCGAGGTGGGAGAGGGCCACAAGGCCGCCTGCCACTTTGCGAAGCCCTACCCGATCGACGTGGACAAGCTCGACGTGCAGCTGGTCGACGAGGCCGCTTTGGCAGCAGTTGTAGGAGATGCCGAATAGGGGTAGCGCAGGCGTTTTGACATTGCTAAACTATCGCTCGCTGTCCCCCTCGCGGGGAGGCCACAATGTCCGAGTGGCGGAATGGCAGACGCGCTAGGTTGAGGGCCTAGTGCCCGCAAGGGCGTGCGAGTTCAACTCTCGCCTCGGACACCAGCACTGAACAGCGGCTCCGTCGGAAACGGCGGGGCCGCTTTCGTTTGGGGCGGGCGCCTCCCTACAGGCGCCTCGAACCGTCTGCGGACGATGTGCGCTCGCGCACTCGGCTCATCATGCCGATATGGTTGTATACCTGCGTACCGATCACAGATGCTGGAGTGGATGAGAGTGCGCGTGACTTCTCGCGAATCGCGACTGTGCCTGATGGCCGCTGTCGCAGTTGCGGTCCAGGCACTGATCGCGACTGCACCGGCGCATGCGATGCCGACTCCTCGACCCCGTCTCGCTCCCAACACCGCTCCGCTGCTGTCCCCGGTCGCCGAGAAGCCCGCCACTGCGGCCGTCGAGCGGATCGTGGTGCGCTTCGCTCCTCGCGTACCTCCGGGTTCGGCCGCGCGCGGTCTTGCCCACCTCAAGGCCGGAGCCATTCCCGTGCGACTGCTGCGGGGCACGAGCGATGTCGAATTGGTCGCCGTACCGCGAGGATCCTCGGCGCGCGGCGTGCTTCAGCGCTACCGCAACGATCCGTCCGTCCTGGTCGCGCAGCCCGACTACCGGTTCTCGTCCGGCGCGGTGCCCAGCGACCCGCTGTTCTCAAGCCAGTGGTCGCTATCGAACACCGGTCAAGAGGGCGGTACGCCGGGGGCCGACATCAACGCTACGGCCGCGTGGGACGTCGTCACCGGCGACTCCGATGTGGTGGTCGCCGTGATCGATTCCGGGGTCGATTACACGCACCCCGATCTCGCCGCCCGCATCTGGTCGAATGCCGATGAGGTCCCCGGCGACGGCATCGACAACGACGGCAACGGTTACGTGGATGACTGGCGTGGATGGAGCTACGCCGACGGCACCGCGGACCCGCTCGACGTGTTCGGCCACGGCACGCATGTCGCGGGCACGATCGCGGCTGCCGGTAACGACGGCGCGGGCATGACCGGCGTCGCCTGGGATGCGCGGATCATGGCGCTCAAGGCCCTCGACGACACAGGTAGCGGCTACATGTCCGATATCGCCGAGGCGGTCTACTACGCACGTGACAACGGTGCTGATGTGATCAACATGTCGCTGACCGGATCCGACTACCCCGTCGAGCTTGAGACGGCGATCGCGGCGTTCGACGGGCTGGTTGTCTGCGCGGCAGGCAACGAGGGCGCTGACAACGACGTGGTGCCCAGTTACCCGGCTTCTCTGCCGAATGAGAACATCATCGCCGTAGCGGCGACCGACCGACACGACGCTCTCGCACACTTCTCGAACTACGGTGCCACGAGCGTCGATCTGGGTGCACCGGGAGTCGCGATCCTCAGTGCGGTTCCCGCAGCCCAGGCGCCCTACTATCCCTTCGCGGACTACTTCGATCCTCCCTCGTACAGCTGGCTCACGGACGGATACAGCAACACGTGGGCTCTGACCAGCGCCGCCGCGTGGAGCGGCCCAAGCTGCTATGCGCACGCGCCTGCGTCGGGTTTCGGCGCGAATGAAGATTCATGGCTCTACACCGAGCAACCGATCTCCTTCACGGATTCGCAAGGGGGCACGCTCTATTTCCGCTGCCGTTTCAACTTGCCGTCGGCAAACGACCGGCTCTACGTGGCGATCGCCGGTTCAGACGGCGTCTGGCAGTCGCTCGGCTACCTGACCGGCTCGAGTTCCGGTGCCTTCTTTCGTTACCAAGCGGATCTGTCCAGCGTAGCGGGCGACGCCTTCCAGCTCGCGTTCGTCCTGCAGACGGGTGCCACGCCGGGCGCGCCGGGCACGGGGGTCTACATCGACGATGTGGAGGTCCGGTCCTCGGCGCCGAGTAAGGCATACGACGCCTGGAGCGGCACCTCGATGGCCGCCCCACATGTGGCGGGCGCGGCAGCGCTTCTCGAGGCCGCACACCCAGAGGCGTCCACACTCGCGTTCAAGCGGGCGCTCCTCGAATCCGCCGAGCCGCTTCCCGTCCTCGCAGGACGTACCGTCACGGGTTCGCGTCTCGACGCGGCAGGCGCCCTGGCCATAGTCGACGTCACTCCACCCTCCACAGCGCTGTCGGTCAGCGACCCCGACGGCGACGACGGGTGGTTTCGCCACGTGCCCCTTGTGACCATGACTGCTGAGCCGGGCGCATCGATCCGCTACCGATGGGGCTCGGCGCCCTATCGCGACTACACCGTTGAGGCCGCGGAGCCGGGGTTCCTCGGCATCTACCCGCCTGAGGGTGAGAGCGTCCTTTCATACTTCGCCGAGGACTCCGTCGGTAACACGGAGACCGTTGCGACCAAGGCTTTCAAGGTCGACTCGGCCGCCCCGGCGACTCCCGTGGTGACGCTGACCAATACCGGAGTGGGCTCCGTCACCGCCACGTGGGAGGCCGTGGTCGATTCCGCGTCGGGAGTCGATCGGTATCAGGTCTCCCGGGGCGCTTCGGTGCTCGGCACGACCGCGGCGGGGTCGTTCTCGGCTGCAGGCTTGGCCGCCGACGACGAAATCGCGGTCGCCGCGGTCGATCGCGCGGGCAACGTCTCCTCTGACGGCACCGCGACCGTGACGACGTTCCCGCTCACGCAACAGCCGGCAGGCGCGAGCGGCGCTGTGAGCGTCGTCTTCGCCAACGCGTGGACGGCGGGCACCACGACGGCTTCGATCGCAGAGCCGCGTACGGAGCCGCTACCCGGACACCAGAAACTGCTGCCCGGCGCTATCTGGGACGTGCATAGCGACACAGCCTTCAGCGGATCCTTCACGATCTCCCTCTCGTACGACGGGGCCGCGCTGTCGCCTACCGAGGAAGCGTCCATCCGGCTGTATCACTACACGGGGGGCTGGACCGACATCACCGATCCGGCCGGGCTCGACATCGACGCCGACATGGTGACCGGAAACGCGGATTCGTTCTCCGAGTACGCGGTGGGATACACACCCGACGAGGAAGCTGCGCTCGTCTCGACGCCCGCGAGTTCGGACTGGAGCATCAGCCTTGCCGCCCTGATCGGACTTGCAGGCGTCTGGTCTGCGATGCGACGCAGGCGGGCTGCAGCGTGAACCGGCGGCGAGCAAGAGCGGGAGTTGCAGGGCGCCGTACAGTCGGGTTTCTCGGCATGGCGCTGCTCGTCATGGTGCCCGTCGCGACGCTCGCGGCTTTCCGCATGGCCGCGGCGGTCGCTCCCGCCGCGGTGACCGACTGGATGCGTGTGGTGACGGCGTATGTCGCGTCCACCGGGGTACGGGCCGTGGGCGTGCCGGTCGCGCTTGATGGCACCCTCCTCAGGCTGCACCATCACGTGCTGCGCATAGACCTCGCGTGCACCGCGCTTGAGTGGTTCGTC
This sequence comes from uncultured Eubacteriales bacterium, assembly GCA_964607705.1. Classification (GTDB taxonomy): domain Bacteria; phylum Actinomycetota; class Coriobacteriia; order Anaerosomatales; family PHET01; genus CAZSLI01. The sequence continues at coordinate 28,952 of CAZSLI010000010.1, read as the reverse complement.
CTCTTCGCGGCAGCGGTCGCAGTCGTCCCGGTCGCACGTGACCGACGGCTTGCCGCGATCCTCCTCGGCATCCCGGCCATCGCGGTGTTGAATATCGTTCGGCTCGTCGCTGTGGCAGTCGTCTCGGAGTACGACCCCTCCCGGTTCATCTTCGTCCACGACTATGTGTTGCAGGGTTCGATCGCCCTCGCGGTGGGTGGGATGTGGGCGCTGTTCATGTGGCTGTCGCGCAACGACTGGAGCCCCGGCTGGAGCTGACCGCTCGCTAGTAGTCGCGCCGCCGCTGCACCCAACGCCGAAACACCATCGACAGGAAGAAGTAGACCCCCACGCCTGCCGCGCACACGAGCGCGAAGTCGGCGATGAGCTCGACCCACCAGGGGATCTCGGTCTTCGACAGCAGCCACGAGAAGCCCACGACGAACGACGACACGACCAGCGCGAAAGCCATCCGGTCCACTGCGAGTTCGACGCGCGACATCAGGGGGTCGAAGCCGCCGGGACGCACCGTGACACGAAGGTCGCCGTCACCGACGCGCTTGACCGCGCGATTGAGGTTGTCCGGCAGGTTCTTGAACGCCTTCATCGCCCCGCGCAGCGCGGTCGTGAGGCCACGCGTGAGGTTTCTCGGCGCCACCTGGTCCTCGATGATCCGCTGAGCGAACGGCCGCACCGATTCGACGAAGTGGAAGTCCGGGTCTATCGCGGTGCCGAGCGCCTGCACGGTGGCAAGCGTCGTCAATAGCAGCGCGAACTCCGCTTCCAGCGTGAGCCCCCGCTTGCCGATGAGCGACATCACCTCGGTGACGAGGACCCGCGTGTCCACCTCCTTGAGCCGCATGTTGTAGTACTTGCCGATAAGCGACGTGACGTCGCGCTTGAGCCCTGCAGCATCAACGTCGGCCGTCGCGCGGCTCACGTCGAGCAGGATATCGCCGGCGGCCTCGCCGTCTTGCTCGATGATTGCGACGAGCAGGTCGGCCACTTGTGCCTTTGCCTGATCCGTCAGGGTTCCCGAGCGTCCGAAGTCCGTGAAGGCGATGCGCCCGTCGGGCAGCGCGAAGATGTTCCCCGGGTGCGGGTCTGCGTGGTAGAAGCCGTGGATGAAGATCTGCTCGTAGTAACAGGTGATTCCTCGGCGGGCGATCTCGACACGATCGATACCCGCCGCGTCGATCTCATCGAGGCGGTTGAACGGGATGCCGACGATGCGGTCGAGCGTGAGGACCGTCGGCGCGGTGAGGTCCCAGTACACGCCCGGGAAGTACACCGTCTCGTCGCCATCGAAGTCGGCCGCGAGGCGCTGCGCGTTCTCGGCTTCGTTGACGTAGTCGCATTCCTCGTGGAGGACTCGCGCGAACTCGTCCACCAGCCCGATGACGTCGTAGCGGATGCCGAGCTCAGTCCTGCCGGCGATGCGTCGCGCCTGCGTGCGCAGTATGTCGAGGTCCGCTTCGATGACGTCGCGGATACCGGGCCGCTGCACCTTCACCGCAACAGGGGTCCCGTCCTTGAGCGTGGCCAGATGGACCTGCCCGATGCTCGCCGCAGCAGCAGGGACTTCCTCGAAGGAACCGAACAGCTCCTCGAGTGGAGCCCCGAACGCCTCCTCGATCTCCGACCTCGCCTGTTCGAACGGGAATGGAGCCATCTCGTCCTGAAGTTTGGAGAGTTCATCGGCGTAAGAGGGCGGGATGAGGTCAGGGCGTACTGAGAGCATCTGGCCGATCTTCGCGAACGTGGGCCCAAGCCGCTCCATGGTGCGCCGCGCCCGTTCCTCGGGGGAGAGGCCGACCTCCGACTCCTTCATCCGATCGCGTCGGATGGCGGCGACCCAGTGGGCTCGAAGCCCCAGCTGGTCGAGGGCCGTGCCGAAACCCTCCTCGGACAGCACTTTGACGATGCGCCGGTAGCGTTCGTTGCGGCTGATCTTGGCCATTTACGCCCCTTCGACTGGACCGGAAGAGACTACCTATCCATTGAAGATATACCTGAAAGCGGCCCCGGCTCATCCGCTAGACTGAGTTCGCGGAAGGGAGGGGCGCCTTGATCACGTTCGCGGAGGTCACCATCGGCACGGGCGGCGTCGTCACGTGCGGCAGATGCGGGCGGGCACCCGAGCCTTCACCGCGCTCCCTCGCGTCGGTCGCCGAGGAACTGGCGCAGATCGCGCGCGGCTGGTCGCTGCCGCCCGGCCCCAACGTCTCGTTCCTCGGCTTCGAGCCGTTCATGCATCCACAGCTGCCCCAGCTCATCGCGGTCGCCGCCGACGAGGGCTGCGAGCGCATCCGGCTCCGCACGTCGGGGGCGGCGCTCGCGCAGGCGGGCAACGCCGAGGGCGCCTTGCACGCGGGCGTGCGCCATCTCGAGCTGGTGCTCCTCGGCGATCCGGCCACCCACGACCGGCTTTCCTGCCGAGAAGGCCTCTGTGCCGCCACCGCGTCCGGTGCGGCTGCGTTCACGGCGGCCGCATCGTCGTCCCGCGTGGACGTCTGCGTCGCGGGGCTCGTGCCCGTCTGCCCCCACAACGCTTCGATCCTTCCCGAGGCGGTCGCGGCGCTCGCCGCCATGGGCGCGACCTCCGTCTGCTTCGACGCGCGTGCGCACAGGTGGCGCCCTGCCGAGGAGCCGCTGCTGCGCGCCGCTCTCGACACGGCTGCCCTCAACCGCCTGGCCGCCTTCGTCCGCGGCCCGGTGCCGGACCGCACGGAGCCTTCCCCGGCCCCGGTCGAGGTTCTGGAGCCGGCGTCGTGAGCGCGCGTCAGCTACGGGTCGCGCTCGTCGGCATAAACCAGTCGGGCTACCGTTCGCTCGCGCTCGACTATCTGGAGGCGGCCGCCAAGGCGGACGTGCGTCTCGACCTGGCGCTCACTCGCTTCGACGTCGACGTGACCACCGACCCGTGGTGGATCGCGTACCGGCTGCTGTCGCTCGAGCCACCCGCCGACGTGGTCGCGATGCCGGTCTTCTGCTGGACCGCCCGCGCAGTGTTCGACGTGGCGCGCCTCGTCAAAGAGGTCTGGCCGAACACGCTCGTCGTCCTCGGCGGCCCTGAGGTCGGCCCCATCGCCGAGGAGGTCCTCGCCGCGCACCCCGCCGTGGACGCCGTCGTGCGAGGGGAGGGCGAGTTCGCGTTCGCCGAGTTGCTGCTCTCTCACTCCCGCGGGGGCGAGATCGCAGGTGTGCCCGGCGTGTCCGCCCGCGAGGGCGCGCGCGTCGTGAGCGGCCCCGACCGCCCGCCACTCGAGGACCTCGACCGACTGCCGTCGCCGTTCCAGGCGCGCGCTCACGCGACGGACGGGTCGGCCTATGTCGAGACGTACCGAGGCTGTCCCCACTGCTGCGCGTATTGCTACGAGGGTAAGGGCAGCACGCGTATCCGCTCGTTCTCGTGGGACCGCGTCGCCGCCGATATCGAGGCGGTCGCGGCGACCCCCGGTATGAGCTCGTTCAGCTTCATCGACCCGGTCTTCAACCTCACTCCCGACCGCCTGCGCCGGCTGGCTGAGATCATGGAGCCCCACGTCGCCCGAGGAGTGCGCCTGCATACCATCGAGGTCGACATCGAGCGTATCGATGCCGAGCAGGCCGCGCTCCTCGCCAAGGCGGGCGTGGTCGGCGTCGAGACGGGCCCGCAGTCGGTGGGTTCGAGAGCGCTCGAGACGTGCCGGCGCACGCTCGACCGCGATCGCTTCGCCCAGGGGGTCGCGGTATGCCGCTCTGCCGGCATCAGCGTCGAGTGCGACCTCATCATCGGCTTGCCCGGCGACACCTCCGACAGCGTGCGCGAGGGCATGGACTTCGTGATCGCCCTCGATCCCGGCCGGGTGCAGATGTCCACCCTCCACGTGCTTCCCGGTACGCATCTTTGGGAGCATGCCGAGGACCTCGGCCTGCGCTTCGACCGCGAGCCGCCGCACGAGGTGATCGCCACCCGCGACATCGGCTTCACCGAGCTGCGCCGGCTCGAAGTCCTCGGCAACGCGGCGGCGCAGGCGTACCAGGCCCGGCTCACCGTACCGGCAAGGAGCTCGTGATGACGGTCAGCAAGCGTGCACAGGCCATCCGCCCCTTCGTCGTCATGGACGTGGTGGCGCGGGCCAAGGAGCTCGAGGCAGAGGGGCGCGACATCGTGCGCCTCGAGATCGGTGACCCCGATTTCCCCACGCCCGAGGTAATCGCCCGCGCATGCGAGGCCGCCATCGAGCAGGGGAGCACGCACTACACGCAGTCGCTCGGCCTGCCGGACCTGCGTGACGCGATCAGCACCCACTACCGCGCCGTGCATGAGGTGGAGATCGATCCTGCCGACATCGTCGTGACGCAGGGAACGAGCCCCGCCATGCTGCTCCTGTTCGGCGCGCTGCTCGACCCGGGCGACGAGGTCATCATGCCCGACCCCTGCTATCCGGCGTATCCGAACTACGTACGCTTCCTCGGCGGAGTACCGAAGCCACTCCGCGTGCATGCAGAGGAGGGTTTTCGCTACCGGCTCGACGAGCTCGAAGCGGCCATAGGCCCGCGCACCAAGGCCATCATGATCACCTCGCCGAGCAACCCCACCGGGGCCGTGCTGTCCGCCCAGGACCTACAGGCGCTCGCGGAGATCGCCGAGCGCACAGGCGTCCACATCGCGAGCGACGAGATCTATCACGGCCTGACGTTCTGCGGCGACGAGCACTCGATACTCCAGTACACCGATCGCTGCTTCGTCCTCAACGGCTTCTCCAAGGCGTACGCCATGACGGGCTGGCGCCTCGGCTACCTCATCGCTCCCCGTGAGTACGTCCGCCCCGCCGAGAAGATCCAGCAGAACTTCTTCCTCGCGGCCAACGCGTTCGTCCAGCAGGCTGGCGTGGTGGCGCTCACGCAGGCGCAAGAGTCAGTCGCCCATATGCGCGCCGTGTATGACGACCGCCGCAAGTACCTCGTGCCGTCGCTGCGCGAGGTGGGACTGACGATCGCCAGTGAGCCGTGCGGCGCCTTCTATGTCTTCGCAGATGCCCGCTGCTGGAGCGCCGACTCGCTGGAGCTGTCCCGCCGGCTGCTTGAAGAGGCGGGCGTCGCATGTGCGCCCGGCATCGACTTCGGCGATGGCGGCGAGGGCTTCCTGCGCTTCAGCTACGCGACCTCGCTCGAGCGCCTCGAGGAGGGCGTACGCCGGCTGGGCGAGTGGGCCTCAGCCCAGGATGGTGGAAGCTCGACGTCGCACGGGAACACTGTTGGCTGAATGGCGGGATCGCGTCTGAGCCGGTGACCGTTCACCGAGCGGGGTCTTTGCCGCCACGCCGCCCTGCCGATAATGGCATTGTCGGTTCGATTGGTTCGAGGTTTGCATACTGATCGTCGACAACTGGCCGCACTCGCGGCCCTGCGCAAAACGGGGGGCATCACACACACGTGGGCACCGAGACTTGGGGCAAAGCGGACCTTCACATCCACTCCGACCATTCGGACGGCACGGCCACGATCCCCGAGATCATGGAATATGTGCAGCACCGAACGGATCTGGATGTCATCGCCATCACGGACCACAACACCATCGAGGGAGCGCTCTTCGCGCAGTCCCTTGCCGAGCTGTATGACTTCGAAGTGATCATCGGCGAGGAAGTCTCCTCGGACTGCGGCCACATCATCGGCCTGTTCCTCACCGAGCACGTGCCCGCCGGCATGTCTCCTCGCGACACCATCGCCGCGATCGAGGCGCAAGGCGGCATTGCTATCGTCGCGCACCCGTTCTCGAACCAGGGCGTCTTTGGGCCGTTCGGCCGCAACCTGTTCGCCGACGCGGTCAACGACTGGGCCTTCCACGCGCTCGAGATCTACAACTCGCTGCCGTTCCTCCGTTGGGCGAACGGCGTGGCGGCCAAGATCTTCGCGGGTGGGCACGGCGTCGCAGCGACCGGTGGCAGCGACGCCCACTTCCTCGAGGCCGTTGGCAAGGGGTTCACCCGCTTCCGCGGCACCAAGGCGCTTGAGGTCAAGGCCAGCATCCTCGCTCTGGAGACCCGGGCGGAGTCCGAGCGTCACGGCCTGTCATTCGCGTGGCGGCTTGCCCGCAACTACCCGCGCATCCGCCAGTTGCAGTCGTGGAACTGGGAGCGCTGCAAGGCCAAGTAGCCGCAGCGAGAATCAGCGCTCCAGAGCGTTGCGCACGCGCTTTGTCAGCTCTCCCATGACCGCCTCGTCGTCCCTCCATGCGGGCAGCGTCACCACAGTGACCGCCTCGTCGACACGCGCCTGCCGCGCCGACATCTCGAGGTCGAGACGGGTCGTGAGCGTGTCCACTGGATAGACAGCCGGCACGACCACTACCCGACGGCATCCCAGTGCGGCCAGGTGCCGGACCGACGACGTCACATCCGGCTCCCGCCAGTCAGACCACGCCACCCGCACGTTTGACTCGGGCAGCCCCTTCTCCAGCAGCATCATCCGCATGCGGTTGAGGAACGACGTCTCCTGTTCATCCATCTCGGGATTGCGCCGAGCCCGTGGCTCCGGCTGGCCGTGCCCGACCAGCACCACGCCGGTTTCCTCGGTGTTGCCCGATGCCTCCATCACGCGCCTCGTGAGAGCGGCTGCGATGGGGTCACAATTCCCGAGTGCCTCCGTGTATACGATCTGGACGCCCTCTCCCGCCAAGTGCAGCGAGTCGGTCTCCTGTTTCGCGGCTGAGAGTTGGAGTGACGCACCAACCGTCAGATCGACCACCACGATGCGGCGGTGTCCGGCAGCCGCTGCATCTGCGACTCGTGCCGCCAGGCGTCGGTCACCAGAGCAGGCGGCCCAGTCGACCAGCCCCACTCCGGCGTCGGCAAGACTTGGCTCGAGCCGCTCGGCGATGTCCCTGAGCTGCCTTGCGGCCGGACTCGTTCCCCCGACGGCGCGATAGCGCGCCTTCTGTGCGAAGAACAGGAACGGCGTCGTGCCGAGCGACAGTCCGAGCAAGTCCTCGGCGACGAGTGCCTGCAACATCATCGCGGTCGAGCGAGCGCTGTACTGTGCCGGCTCGAAGCAGGAGGTCACGATCACGGCTGACGAGCCGACGTCCTCGACAGGCACGGCGGGCGGGCTCACAGGGGCCGGTGACTTCGCCAGACTGCCGAGGAGAGACGAGGCGAGCGCCCAACCACCGACCAGTCCGGCGATGATGAACGCCACGGAGTAGAAGGCCGCGTCGATCCGCTGGTAGCGGCTGATCGTCGTAGCCAAGGCAACCGAGGTGACGCCAAAGGACAGGAGGCCCGTCACGGCCACGATGCCCTCCGCTTGAGGTCGCACGACCAGGACCAGAACGAAAGACGCCCCGGCGAACAGGGCGCTCACGACCAATACAGCCCAAAGCCATGCAGATGAGTCCAAGATGTCCCCCTTGGGGGGAATGATACTCGTTCAGGAGGGGATAGTGTTTGATGCGATGATACCCCTTGGGGTATAAGTTGAATGATCGAACGTAGTGGATCCTGATGATGAACGGAGAACGTATGAGCAGCGCAACGGACGTCACCACCGCCTCTTGGGACACCGAGGTGGTGGGTTCCGAAGTTCCCGTCGTCGTTGACTTCTGGGCCCCGTGGTGCGGCCCTTGTCGTATGGTCGGGCCGGAGATAGACAAGCTTTCCGAGCGCCTCGGCGCTTCGACGAAGTTCGTGAAGGTGAACATCGACGAGAACCAAGAGCTCGCCATGCGCTACGGCGTCATGAGTATCCCGACGATAGCGAAGTTCGAGTCAGGGAAGCTCACCGCTCAGGTAGTGGGCGCGCGGGGTGCGGATGCCCTCGCGAAGGAGTTGTCGCTCTAACCACACCTTGGACGCAGGTAAGCAGAAGGCGCCGGCATTCGTGCCGGCGCCTTCGCGTTCGTCAGCAGTGGGGTGGGGCTACTTCACGCACGAGGAGTATTTGAGGAACACCTTGATGGCTTCGTCGATCACTTCGTCTCGATCGGTCGCGTCCTGATCGATGAGGCACTGCTTCATCGCGTAGCCCACGATGTGCAAGCCGACCTGGTTGAGCGCCGATTTCGCCGCCATGACCTGGGTGAGTACCGCGTCGCATTCCTGGCCGCTTTCGACCATCGTTTGAAGACCACGGATCTGGCCCTCGAGACGCCGAAGGCGGTTGATGATCTGCTTGCGCTCGCCCGCGTCTGGCGCCGTCGGCTCGATGACTGCTTCACCCATGCGCTACTCCGAATCTGCTAGGGTGGAATCCACGTTGTTGGGGGCAATTATACCCCCTGGGGGTATTCTGGGACAAGTGGGAGGAACCGGTGGGATACCGACGTCCGGAGAGCGAGCTTGGTGCGAGTTCTCCGCGTGTTCGCGAGATTCGCAGGGTGCTGTGGGTGATCCTCGTGCTCAACATCGGGGTGGCTCTCGCGAAGCTGGGCTACGGTGCCCTGACCAACTCCGCCGCGATGCAGGCCGACGGGTTCCATTCGCTGTTCGATGGGACGAGTAACGTAGTCGGACTCATCGGCATGGGGTTCGCGGCGCGACCGGCGGACCGTGACCATCCCTATGGGCACGGGAAGTACGAGACGTACGCGTCGGCGGCCATCGCCGGCATGCTCGTATTCGCCGCGTATAGGATCGGTTCCAGTGCGGTGGCGGGCTTGCTGGGCGAGGGGCAACCAACGCAGGTCGACACCATGTCGTTCGTCATCATGATCGGTACGCTGGCCGTCAACGTCTTCATCACCACGTGGGAGCGCCGGGTGGGCCATCGGCTCGGGTCGGAGATCCTTGTCGCAGACGCGTCGCACACCGGTTCGGACATACTCGTGAGCCTCGGGGTCATCGTCTCGTTGGTGCTCGTGAAGATGGGCCTCCCGAAGGCCGACCCCGTCGTCGCGCTGTTCGTCGCCGGCGCCATCGTCTACACCGCGTGGGGCGTCATCAAGCAGGCGAGCGCCACGATGTCGGATTCCTCGCGAATCCCACCGGACCTCATCTCGGGCGCTGCGATGGAGACGCCGGGGGTCCTCGGCGCCCATCACGTCCGTACGCGTGGGTCGGAAGCCGAGGTGTACGTCGATCTCCACGTTCAGGTGGACGAGAGCCGCACAGTGGCCGACGGTCACCGGATCGCCGAGGACGTCGAACGTCACATCGCCGAACGATTCCCGCAGGTGATCGACGTCATAGCCCATCTCGAGCCATACGACGAGTACCAGGCGAGCAAGACGGCGGAAGAGATAGATGCCGGTCTCGCCTAGTTCCTCGCGCCTCAAAGGCTATGCCCTCGCGCTGCTTGCCGCCGCCTGCTGGGCGACCGGCGGGCTCACGGCCAAGTGGCTCTTCACGAGTCCGTCATCGGCGACAGCATCATGGCCGCTGCCTCCCATGGGCATCGCCATCGACCCCACCACGCTGTCCGCCGGCCGGGCGCTGTCGGCGTTCGTGATCCTGCTGGTCTATCTTCTCGTCCGGAATCGCGACGCCCTTCGGGTGTCCTTCAAGAGCCTGCCGTTTCTCGCCGTCTTCGGCGTGATTGGCCTGGCCGGAGTCCATTACACGTACTTCAAGACGATCTCCCTCACCAACGTCGCGACTGCGATCCTGCTCGAGTACCTTGCTCCGATCATCGTGCTCACGGTGTCGGTGCTCTTCCTCAAGCACCGGCTCACGTGGACGCTGCCGGTCGGCGTCGCGCTTTCGGTCACTGGTTGCGCGCTCGTGGTCGGCGCGCTGGGGGGCGGGGGGCTCGACGTCTCGGCCGAGGGCATCGCCTGGGGGCTCGCATCCGCCGCCTTCTTCGCTTCGTATTCGCTCATGGGCAGTTGGGCCGCTCACCGTTTTCATCCTGCGACGACCCTCGTCTATGGCCTCGCGTTCGCGACGGTGTTCTGGACCATTGCGCTTGGTCCCACACCGATACTCGAGATCCTGGCGCGCCCGGCGACGCTTGCCGCCGTCATCTTCGTCGCGGTGATAAGCACGGTCGTTCCCTTCATGGCCTTCCTGTACGCCCTGCGCTACATAGCTCCGACGAATGCCACCATTACCTCGACCGTCGAGCCGGTCATCGCCGGTATCGGTGCCTACCTCCTCTTCGGCGAGGCGTTCACGGCGCTCCAGCTCCTCGGCGGTGCTCTGGTTCTCGCGGCCATCGCAGTGGTACAGATTCCGGAAGGCGAGCCGTTGACGGCGATTCCTCCACAGGAATAGCGCAGGGAATACTCTCTGCCGGTGGTATATTTTTTGCAGAGGGCGGCACCCGTTGTCCCCTCATGAGGCATCTTTGGGGAGGCGGACATGGAACTCCAACAGCGCCCCGAGCTGCGCAACAAGGTCACGCTCTCGCCACAGGTCTATCAGGGCTTGAACATCCTGGCGATGCCCATCGCCGACCTCCAGCAGCTGATCGAGGTCGAGATGCTCGAGAATCCCGTACTCGAGGTCGACGAGACCGACTCCGAGCCCGTCGAAGGGGAGGAGCAGGTCGAGACACCCGAGGAGGACCGCTCGTGGGACGAGTGGCTCGAGATGTACGACGACCTTGACTCAATGGAGCCGGTGGCGCCGAGAGACCCCAACGTCGAGCAAGCGAACACCGAAGACTATGTCGGGGGCGTTCAGTCTTTCGATGACTATGTTCTCGGGCAGTTGTCTCTGCTCGACATCCCTGAGGATGTCGACCGAGCTGCTCGCGCGATCGTGGGATCGCTCGACGAGGACGGGTTCTTCGTCGGCTCCCTCAAGGAGATCGCCTCACTGGCTCGCGTCGACGAGGAGACCGCCGAGCAGGGGCTGAAGGCTGTGCAGTTGCTCGACCCGCCCGGAGTCGGCGCTCGCGATCTCGCGGAGGCACTGTGCCTGCAGATGGAGTATCTCGGCATGGACGAGCCGATGCTCACGCGCATCATCAAAGACCACATGGACGACATCGCGGCCAATCACTTTCGTAAGGTGGCCCGTGCGCTGCGCATCGACGAAGCCGAGGTCCGACGGCTCGTCGAACTCCTGCGCACCCTGAACCCTCGTCCTGCGGGGGCGTTCTCGCCCGGCCCGTCCCCCGGCTACATCGTGCCCGACGTCACCGTCCGTCGTTTTGCCGAGGATGAGGACTGGCTGATCATCCCGAACAACGAGGCGCTGCCGACCCTGCGCGTGTCGCCGCGCTATCGATCGATGCTCAAGTCCGGTTCGACCGCCGACGATGAAACGCGGCGCTATCTGAAGGACAAGATCCGTTCGGCCGAGAGCTTCATCAAGAATGTCGATCGTCGCAAGGGCACGGTAAGCCGCATCACCGAGATCATCCTTGAGGTCCAACGCGACTTCTTCGAGGACGGCACCGGGCCCCTGCGGCCGCTCCGCCTCGAAGATGTCGCCGTCGAGCTTGGCGTCCACCTCTCGACGGTTTCGCGCGGAGTGACCGGCAAGTACATGGCCACGCCGTACGGCCTGTTCGAGCTCAAGCACTTCTTCAGCGGCGGCTATCGAACATCGACGGGTATGGACGTCGCCGCGACAAGCATCAAGCAGCGCCTGCGCGAGCTGGTGAAGGAAGAGAACGTGGAGAAGCCGCTCTCCGACCAGAAGCTTGCCGAACTGCTCTCCGAGGAGGGCGTCACGGTGGCGCGGCGCACCGTGGCCAAGTACCGCGAAGAGCTCGGCATCGAGCCGAGTTGGGCTCGGCGCCGTCGATGAGCGAGACGATCGGCCTCCCGCAAAGACCCGACTCGGAGTTCTCGCGCCTCGACGAGAAGACGGAGAACCGTCGAGCTATCGCGACAATCGCCGTGACGGTCGCCTTCATCACCGTGCTTCACTTGTTCACGAACGTCACGGTGGGCAATATCCCGCTCCATCTCTTGTATCGCCGACTCTACTTCGTCCCGATCCTGTACGCCGCGTTCGTCTTCGGGAAGCGTGGTGGACTGCTTACCGCGCTCGCGTGCTCCATCCCGTACGTGATCCACTCGCAGATCTCGCTCGGGCAGTCCCCGGGGCTTCAGGTCGATACATGGCTCGAGGTGATCAGCTACTTCGGGCTCGGCCTGCTCTTCGGCGCGGTCAGGGACCTCGAAGAGACCAAGACGCGCGATCTGCGCCAAGTCTCCATGCAGCTCGAGGAGGCGTACAAGAAGCTCGAGGAACGCGCGATCCAGCTGATCAACGTTCAGGACTACACCTCGTCCATTCTGCGGTCGATCACCTCAGGCGTGCTGACGGTCGGCCCGGACGGGTCGGTGGCAACGGCGAATCCTGCGGCGGAGCGCATGCTGCGCATGTCCGAGTTCGAGATGGTGCCCAAACCCATCTCCGCGTTGTTCAAGGACGATGGCGGCATCACGTCCGACGTGGCGAAGGTTCTCGCCGGGAGGCTTCCTCTCGCCCTGCGCGAAACGACGCTTGTCACACCGGCCGGTCACGAGGTGCACGTCCAGGCCTCGGCATCGCGCATGAGGGCGGTCGGAGGCACGGTACTCGGCGCGGTCGTGACGCTCGAAGACGTCTCCGACATCAAGGCGCTCACCGACCAGCTCATCCGTGCGGATCGCCTGGCGGCCATGGGAGAGTTGACCGCCGGAGTCGCGCACGAGGTCAGGAACCCGCTCGGCGTCATACGCGCGAGCGTCCAGCTGCTCGAGGATGCGCAGTGCGACGCGAGCCGGATCCACGAGGCCGCCGAGGTCATCAAGCAAGAGATCGACCGGCTCGACCGCGTCATCAAGGCACTGTTGGACTTCGGTCGTCCGAGCAAGCCCACGCTCGTGAAGACGAACGTGAATGAAGTGCTCGACGACGTCGTCTTGTTCACCACACGTTTCGCGAAGCAGTCGAATGTGAAGATCGATCAGCACTACGCCGCGGATTTGCCTGCGGTGACCGCCGATCCTGATCAGCTCAAGCAGGTCTTCTTGAACCTCGTCACCAACGCCGTCCAGGCCATGGAGCAACTGGGGGGCTCGATCGACATCACCACTGAGTCGGGTGGCGGCTACGTCGAAGTGCGCGTGGAGGACACAGGACCCGGCATCGCGCCCGAGGACCTGACGAAGGTGTTCGACCCGTTCTTCACCAAGCGCGCCGAGGGCACGGGCCTCGGCCTCACGATCGTGCACCGCATCATTGACGAGCACGACGGGCATATCGAAGTGAGCAGCTCGCCGAAGGGGACCGTATTCACGGTCTCCATACCGGCGGCCGACGAAGGTTAGAGGAGTGCGAATGACTAAGCGCGTCCTGATCGTGGACGACGAGAAGAACATGCGCTGGGTTCTCGGCCAGGCGCTGTCCGGCGAGGGTTTTGAGGTGACCGAGGCTTCTGACGGCAAAGAAGCGCTCGCGGCCATCGGCGAGCAGGAGCCCGACATCATGGTGCTCGACCACCGCATGCCTGAGCCGGATGGGATGGAGGTGCTTCGGCGGGTTCGCCAGAAGGGCCAGGACTTCCCGATCATCATGCTCACTGCGCATGGCAACGTCGCGCAAGCGGTCGAGGCGATGAAGGCGGGGGCGAGCGAGTACCTCACCAAGCCGTTCGACCTCGAAGAGCTCAAGCTCTCCATCGAGAAGGCGCTTCACTACCGGGACCTCACCGCCGAGGTCGAGCGACTCCGCGAAGAGCTTGGCAAGGAGTACGACGTCCAGGGGATCGTGGCGTCCGACCAACGCATGCTCGAGATGTTGGAGACTGTGCGCAAGGTGGCGCCGACGAGCGCCACCGTCCTGATCTACGGCGAGTCGGGGACCGGCAAAGAACTCATCGCCCGTGCGCTCCACAATCTATCCGAGCGGGCCAGCAAGCCGTTCGTCTCGATATCGGCGGGCGCGCTCCCCGAGACGTTGCTCGAGAGCGAGCTCTTCGGCTACGAAAAGGGCGCGTTCACGGGTGCCATGACGCCGAAGCCGGGGCGCTTCGAGATGGCCAACGGCGGCACGCTTTTCCTGGACGAGATCGGCGACATCTCGCCCGCCACCCAGATCAAGCTCCTTCGAGTGCTTCAGGAGCGCAGGTTCGAGCGGCTCGGTGGAACGCGCTCCATCGAGGTCGACGTGCGGGTGGTCGCCGCGACCAATCGTGATCTTCAGCAGCTCATCGCGGACGGCGACTTCCGCGAGGACTTGTTCTATCGTCTCAACGTCGTGCCCATCACGCTGCCGCCGCTTCGCCAGCGGTCGTCCGACATACCGCTGCTGGTGGCGCACTTCCTCGACAAGTTCAAGGCGGTCGACAAGACGATCTCGCCCGACGCGATGCGCGCCCTTGCGGAGTACCAGTGGCCGGGCAACATCCGAGAGCTCGAGAACACCATCGAGCGGATCGTCATCCTGTCGCACGAGGACGAGATCGGAGTCGAGGACCTTCCTGCGGAGGTTCGTGCCGGAGCGGGAGCGGGTGATCGCGCGCTTTCTCGTTTCGGTCTTCCGGACGATGGCGTGGATCTCGAGGAAGTCGAGCTCGATCTGATCCGACAGGCCCTCGACCGCTCGGGTGCGAACGTGCCGAAGGCGGCGAAACTTCTCGGGCTCACCGCCAAGACGCTCGAAGCGAGGATGCAGCGCCTCGGCCTGTAATCCTCTGGCACACACCTTGCATTTCACGTGCGTACGCTCCATTCCCATGGATCAGGCAGCCCGTGAAGAGCACACCCCTCAGACGCATCGCTTTCGCCGGGCTCACCGGCGGCATGGCCGCGCTCGGCGTACTGGGACTGCTCCTGGCGCTCAATGCCGAGGAGGGCTTTGCCAACTGCACCGCTACCACCGGTGCAGGGTGGGTCCTGCCACTCGTTTCAGGCGTGCTGGTGCTGGGACTCGCGTGGAGCCTCTCACGTGGCGGGCACGCCCGCACGGAATCGCGATCGAGCGCCCATCACGCATGCGAAGCCTGCGGGGGAACAGTCTTCGGAGATTGGCGGATGTGTCCCCACTGCGGCCAGCGTTTCAGCGAGTGCACGGACGACGGCATCTGCAGGTAGACTATTCGTCGTAGGCGATGCACCTGCAGGGGAGAGGCACGCCATGCGTGCCATCACACATACACGTGCACACGGGAGGCACCGATGGCAGAAGTCACCAACCGCTTGGCGACCAGCGGCATGCACTGCAGCTCATGCTCGATGCTCGTCGACATGACGCTTGGCGATCTGGATGGCGTCATCTCATCGAAGACGGACCATGCCACGGGCGAGACGGTCGTTAGCTATGACGACGAGATCGTCGACGCGACCAAGATCATCGACGCCATCCGCGGCGCCGGCTATGAGGCCGAAGTCATCAGCTAAGGCCCCAGGCGACTGCCTTTCCGCATTGCGGCCTGTATACCCCCTAGGGTATACTTCGGCGCGCGTGATCTCTGTAACCGTGGATCGAGGGCCTCTTGACGAATGAAGTCTCTATCGCCGCTGCATTCGGGGCGGGCCTCCTGTCGTTCCTGTCGCCTTGTGTGCTCCCGCTGATTCCCGGCTACCTGTCCTTCATGACCGGCCTCACGACCGCCGAGCTCGCCGATGAGGAGCGGTCGCTGGGACAGGTGCTGGCGCCGGCACTGCTCTTCGTCGCGGGCTTCTCGCTCGTGTTCATCGCCCTGGGTGCCTCGGCCTCGTTGTTGGGCAGCGTGCTCTCGTCGTATCGCGAGCCGCTCGAGAAAGTGGCTGGGGTCGCTGTCGTGTTGTTCGGCATCGTCATGCTTGGGATCATCAAGCTTCCGTGGCTCTATGGCGAGGCGCGCTTCGACCTGGAGAAGACGAGGGCATTCGGTAGAGGCGCCTCGTTCGTGCTGGGCGTGGCATTTGCGTTCGGATGGACTCCGTGTGTCGGTCCCATACTCGGAACGATCCTCGCCCTCGCCGGCGCCTCGGGTAGTGTCGCGCAGGGATCGCTCTTGCTCCTCGTCTTTTCGCTGGGCCTCGGGATACCCTTCGTCGCTGTCGCACTGCTCTTCGGGAGGGTGAAGGGCTTCATGCGGTTCCTCGGAAGGCATGCCTTGGTCCTCAACCGCGTGGCCGGCGCGATGCTGATCGTCATCGGTGTGCTCATCTTCACGGGACGGCTTGGCGTGTTGGCGACCTGGCTCTCGAAAGTGGTGCCGTCGCTCAACGTGTAGTCCTCGTGCGTTGCGGCCCACCCTGAAGTACGATGGGCATGCCCATCAACGCAGTCATCATCGGGGGGACAGATGGCTCGCGCGGCACGCCCGACAGCGGGCCTAGCTCAGCGAATAGTGCGGACTGCCTTCGTCGTTGGCGTCTGCACTATCACCGCCGCCCTGGTCTTCTCGCTTATCAGCGCGTCAAGGCTCACCGCCGAGACCGAACGCAACCGCGACCTGAGGGTGATCGAGGTTGTCGACGACAGCGTCGCCGGTGATCTTCGCTCGGCATCGTTGGCGGTCTCCCAGGCGAGCGAGCAGGCTGCATCACAGCGTGGGCCCAAGCTCGAGGATGCACTCGGCATTGCTTTCAAGCACAATCAGGCGACCCTCGACTCGCTCATCATCGCCGATCGGACCGGCAGGACCGTTGCGGCATTTCCGAGGAGCGAGATCGAGACGGCGTCGGTCCGACAACTGCCCGCATTCGTCGCCGCTCTCGCAGGGCGGACGGGATTCACGGCAGTCTGGCCGAGTACCGGCGGCTGCGACGTGTGGATGACGCACACGGCCATCGGCCGTGGTGGCGAGGCCTTGGTCATATGCGTGAAGCTCAAGGACCGCATCTTCTCCGATGCGGTAAATGCAGCGGGAGAGCCGACCCATGGCCGCGCCGTGATCATCTATGGCCGCGACACGGTTGTGGCGGCGAACGAGGCTCAGAACCCTTTGCTCATCAAGAACGCTCGCTGGAGTCCTGAAACGGCGGATGCCGGTCGTCTTCGCGCACGGGCACGTGACGGCACGCCGTTGGTAGGTCGCTATCGCGACGTGCGATTCCTCGAAAGCCTCGGCTGGCGGATCGTCGTCGTGCAGCCGGCGACGGCTTCGTGGGGCGCCATGGCGCGCTCGGTCGCTCCTACGGCAGTCGTCCTTGTGATGGGTGGTCTGGCTGCCCTGGGGTCCGTGTGGGTCATCTCCCAGCGCATGGTCCGTCCGCTGCGAGACCTTGAGCGTGCGGCCCGC
This sequence comes from uncultured Eubacteriales bacterium, assembly GCA_964607705.1. GTDB lineage: Bacteria > Actinomycetota > Coriobacteriia > Anaerosomatales > PHET01 > CAZSLI01. The sequence continues at coordinate 11,879 of CAZSLI010000010.1, read as the reverse complement.
AATGCGGCGGCCGGTTCCTACGTGCGTCCGTTGTCGACTGATTCGGGTGACGAACTATCGAGGGTAGCCGACGCCTTCAACGCCGTTTCCCGACGATTGAACGCCCTGCAAGACCTGTCGCAACTCCTCGCGAGCTCCTCGCGGCTCGACGAGGTGCTCGATGCGGTCCTCGACTCGATGAACCACCTCGTTGGTCCTCGCGGCACCGCGATCTACCTTCTCGACGACAACGCGTTCGTCCCCCGGCGCGCTCGGGGAAAGGAGTTCGCCCATGCTGAGCCGGTGAGCTCTCACGAATCGGGATGGCTCAACGGCGCCCTGGCTACCCGTGAGGCGGTCTGCATCCAGGGCGAGGCCGACATCGCACGCGAGCTTCCGGGTGTGCAACCGGGGCAGCTCGACGCGCTGGCCGCACCGCTGTTGGCAGGTGACACTCAGCTCGGGGCGATAGTCGTGCTCAGAGAGGCGGATTCGTCGTTGAGCGAGGGCGAGCAGGAGATGCTCCGCACGTTCTGTGCCCACGCCGCTGTGGCGGTGCAGACCTCGCGACTGTTCGAGTTCGAGAGCGAGGCTCGCCGGATCGCGGAGGCACTCCAGCTGATCGCCGAGAAGCTCGTTCGCCCCGACAGCATCCAGGCGGCCCTTCACACGGTCGAAGACATCGTCGCCGACCTGTTCGATGCTGCGGTCGTCTCGATCGCCCCCCTGGACCGTGCCGTCCTTGGAATGGACTCCACGGAGGACCGTCGCGATGCCCGCCTGATCGGTCTGGCGTACCGAGCCTTCGGTCTCCGAGGACGGCCATGCGCAGTGATCATCGGACGTGACGAGGAGGGCGCCGAAGAAGTGCTGGATGAGTACCGGGCAGACCGCCTCCTGGCGGTGCCCATCGCGTTCGAGACCGACCACGGGGCCGTCCTGCTCGTTGGCTTGCGGTCCGGCGTTCCGATCCGGCATGCCTCGGAGATCGGGGAGGCCATCGCCGATGAGATCTCGCTGGCGCTCGATAACGCGTACTTCTTCCGGCGAGCCCTGGCGCGCGCCGAGAACCTCGAGACGATCTTCCGTATCAGCCAGGCGGTCGGCTCCTCGCTGCGGCTCGACGTCGTTCTGGACCGCGTGCTCGACGTGGTCCAGAAGATCCTCTCGGCGGATGCGGTCGCACTCATGCTCAACGAGCCGGACGGCCGACACCTTGCCGTCGCTATGGGACGCGGGGCACTTCCGGGGCGGATCCTTGACCTTCGACTCGAGATCGGCCAGGACATACCGGGCCAAGTGTCGAAACGACGTGAGCCGGTGGCGCTGAGAGATCTCCACGATTCCATGGGCGGTGTCGCAGGAATGGCGGCGCTGGCGGGCCTCCGTTCCCTGCTGGCGGTTCCGCTCCTTGCCCGCGGTCGTGCGATCGGCGTGCTCATAGTGTTCGCCAACAACCCGGGAGCATTCAGCACCGAGGACATGAACGTCCTTCAGACCTTCGCATCTCAGGCCGCACTAGCCATCGACACCGCGCGGCTGTACGGACGAGAGCATGAGGTGTCGCGTGTACTGCAGGAGTCGATCCTCCCCGAGCGCAATCCTGACCTGGCCGAACTGGAGGCCGGATCGGTCTATCAGCCGGGGAGCGCCGAGGCGACCATCGGTGGTGACTACTACGACCTCTTCAGAGGCCCGGGCGGTTCAATCTGGTTCTCCATCGCGGATGTGTGCGGCAAGGGAGTTCGCGCCGCCACCAAGACATCGATGATCAAGTACGTCATACGGGCCCTTGTCGTCGCCGGGCATTCACCCTCGAAGATCGTGTCAGAGGTCAACAACATGATCGCCGAGCATGACGACCCGTCCGACATAGTGACGGTCTGGCTCGGCTGCTTCGTGCCGTCAACAGGCGTCCTGTCCTGGGCGGACGGTGGCCACCCGCCGGGGCTACTCAGGCGGATCGATGGATCGATCGAGCCACTCTCTGTCACGGGACCATTGCTCGGTGCTCAAAGTGATCTCTCGTACGACGAGGGCTCAACGACACTGCGGGCCGGCGATACGATTCTTCTGTACACGGACGGCGTCACCGAGGCTCGCAGGGGTAGTATCTTCTACGGTGAAGAACGGGTAAGGGATGTACTCGCTGGCGACGAAGCGCCTCCGGACATGGCGGAATCGCTGCTGAAGTCCGTGTGCGACTATGCTGCCGGTGAACTCCGCGATGATGTGGCGGTCCTCGTATTGAGAGTGCGCTGAATCGCAAAAGACTGCGAAAGGAACACCGGCTAGAATGACGCCGTTTCAGATCGTTAAAGAGACAGGCCCGCGCGCCTGTGTGGTGAGGCCGTCCGGGGATATCGACATGTCGGTGGTGCCGGAACTCAGGCGCGCACTCGAGACTGTCATGGAGGGCGGCTGCACGAACGTCGTTCTCGATCTGGCGGGAGTCGACTATGCGGACAGTTCCGCGCTCGGCCTGCTCGTCTGGCTCGATCACAAGTTGCGACCAGCCGGTGGTCGGCTGATCCTTGCCGGAGCGACGCGCGACGTGACGCGCATCCTCGAATTGTCCGGCCTTGTCACCGTGGCCGCGTCCATCGCCATGTCCGCCAACGTCGATGCGGCGCTTGAGGGTCTGGACCTGCCCCCGCTGTCGGCCGATCCCCTGTGGGACCGTGTGATCGACATGGAGGCGGATGTCACTCAGCTATCCAGTGTTCGCGAGCAGGTCTGCGAGGTGCTCATGCCCCTCAATTTCCCGGAGTCCGCCCTCTTCGACATCAAGGTTGCGCTTGGCGAAGCTCTGGCGAACGCGATACGTCACGGCGCATCGACGAGCGACGATAGCGAGGTGCAAGTGCGAGTGGCGGCCTATTCAGACCGCGTGCTGCTCGAGGTGATGGACAACGGCCGGTACTTCGACGGGCAGCCAACCAACTCCGAAGATGATCCATACCGGCCCGATGGCCGAGGAATAATGTTCATGCGTGCGCTGATGGACCGCGTCGAGTTCGAGCCTTCACCGCTTGGCGGAACGCTCGTCCGGCTCACCAAGCATCGTGTCGGGGCGGTCTGATGCCGCAGCGCCGTCCGGCCAAGCGCCGGGTGCTCATCTTCTCGGCGTCCTTCGGCGGCGGGCATAGATCGGCCGCCGAAGCACTGCTCCGCTACTTCAAGGAACACTACTCGGCAGAGGTGGAGGTCCAGATCGTGGACTTCTTCCAAGAGTTCATGCCGGGCCTCAACGTGCTGGCCAAGTTCGCCTATCAGCAGTCGGTCCAGTTCTTTCCGGACCTCTATGGCACGTTCTTCGAGGTCTCGAACGCCCTGCCGACGAATCCTGTCGTCCACGAGCTGCGGATCATGGGTTTTCAGCGGGCGACGGCCTACATCGACCAGTTCAGGCCCGATGCCGTGATCTCGACCTTCCCCGTTGCGGGCGGCGTCGTGTCCGACATCAAGCAGGAGCGGCCGATGGTGGTTGCGACTGTCATCACCGACTATGGCGTGCACCGGACGTGGCTTCATCCGGGTACTGACCTCTACTTCGTCGCCTCCAAGGAGGTGCGCGAGGACTTGGTGGTTCGCGGTCTCGCGTGGGACCGTCTGGTCGTGAGCGGCATCCCGGTCCACGAGAAGTTCTCCGAGCCCCTGACCCGCGATGAGTGTCGTAAGGCGCTGGGGCTCAGCGACCGGTTCACCGTGCTCCTCACAGCTGCCGCCGGGTTGACGAGCGAGGTTCGCGATATCGCCGCCGAGCTCTCCCAGGGCGGGATACAGGTAGCCGCCGCCACCGGGCATAGCGCCCGCCTCAAGAGGCGGCTCGATACGCTCGCACGTAAAGCCGACCACGTCCGCGTTTTCGGCTACACTCCTGATATGCACAAGATGATGGGTGCAGCCGACGTCTTGGTCGGAAAGGCCGGCGGGCTCACTGTTTCCGAGTCGCTCGCCGTCGGACTGCCGCTTATCATCTACAACCCAGTGCCGGGTCAGGAGATATACAACGTAGATTTCCTGGTCAACTCCGGAGCTGGAATGTTGTCTCGTGACGAAGAGGACGTCGTGGAGAAGGTCAGGTTCCTCTCGACGCATCCTGAGCGTCTCGAGCAGATGGCGGGCAACGCGAAGACGCTGGGCAAGCCGATGGCTGCGCAGACGGTGTGCGAGCGGGTGCTCGCAGCGATTCGATAAGGGGCGACCGGGATGGAGTTCTGGGAAGTAGTCGAGAACCGCCATTCGATCCGCGACTTTCGAGCCGAGGAGGTCCCTCACGCGGTCGTGGAGCGGCTACTGCACGCTGCCGCCCTGGCCCCCTCGGCGATGAACGCTCAGCCGTGGCACTACCACATCGTGACCGGACAGCTTCGCTCGGACCTCGGCAAACTCGTAGCGCAGGCCACGGTCCACCTGTCGGAGTACATGGATGTGCTGGGTCCCAAGCGTTACGAGGACGCCGTGCACTGGTATTCGTCGCTCGGAGATGCCCCCGTGGTCGTGGCCGTGTCCATGCCGCGGCCGGAGTCCGAGAATGACTCCATCAACAAGTTGATCTCCGTCGGCGCCTCCATCGAGAACTTCATGCTCGCGGCGACCGCCGAGGGCCTGGGCGCCTGCAACATAACCTTTGCTCATTGGGTGACGGACGATCTCGAAGCTCTTCTCGGCGTCGAGGAGGGGAACCATATCGTCTCCCTCATCGCCTTGGGGTATCCGACGAACGTGCCGCCAGCGTCGCCGCCGCACGAGGCGCAGATCGCCGAGTGGCACGAGTAGTGTCCGGCGTTGAACGCGGATGATCCGCGCCGTCTTCTTCGACGTCGGTAACACGCTGCTCTATCCCTATCCGAGCGTTTCTGAGGTCGTTCGACAGATCCTCGCCGAGGAGGGCCACCTTCACGACGTCTCGGCGATCGACGCGTACATGCCGCTGGTCGACGAGTACTACGAGGACCGGTACCGCGACGACGACACCTTCTGGACCAACGAAGACGAGACGTCGCAGGTGTGGGTCGGCATGTACTCGCTACTCTGCCGCCAGCTGGGTATCGACGTCGACGCCGAGCGCATCGCCCGCAGGGTGTACGACGAGTTCGGCTGCGCAAGTCGCTGGCGCGCCTACGACGACGTGGTTCCCGCCTTCGAGCGGCTCCGTGCCCGGGGCTGCAGAATCGGGCTCATCTCCAACTGGGACCGGCGCCTCGCCGGACTGTTCGCCGGACTGGAACTGGACCGCTTCGTCGACACCATCGTCTCCTCGGCGGAAGTCGGCCTTCACAAGCCGGATCCTCGCATCTTCGAGCTCGCGCTCGAGCGGCTCGGCGTCACTGCCGAGAACGCCGTCCACGTGGGCGACCACCACTACGCGGACGTGCTGGGTGCCGAGTCTGTGGGGATGCTGCCGGTGCTGATCGACCGGTACGGCGGCGAGCATCCGGGCCATGAGCGTTTCATTCGCACGCTGGATGATCTCGATGCTGCCATGGGGGAGGATTCATGCGCCTGAAGTTCTGGCTTCCCTGGGCAGTGCTCGCCGCTGCGATCGGCGTCTCCGTCGGAGTCGCGATCTGCGCGTACCTGCTCGCTCAGGTCTCGTGGAACGGTGTGGTCGACTACCGCTCACAGTACGCGAAGGCGGACTTGCCGCAGTCCGGACGGTCCAGCGCTGTCGCGTCCCAAACGGTGCTGGTGATCGTCGACGGACTACGGCTCGATGCTTCACGTCGCATGGGCACACTCAATGCGATGCGTGACTTCGGAGCCGATCTCACCCTGACGGCCCCGCAGCCCTCGTTGAGCTACCCCAACTGGACAACGCTTCTATCGGGCGCACCTCCCTACATCAGCGGCGTGGTCACCAACTGGCATGAGGGGCCGGCTCCGGTGGAGACGATCTTCGACACCGCGCGCGCATCCGGCGTGAAGACGGTGTTCGTGGGACCCGAGGACTTCGAGCAGCTCTACGGCGTGAAAGCCAAGACCGCCGCCACCTATATGCGCAAGTGGGACGAGCGTTACATGACCGCCGAGTACGTCGACGCGACGCTTAGGCTGGCCAAGGCCGAGTCGCCGGACCTGATCGTCCTGCACCTGCCCGACGCCGATGAGGCCGGTCATGCGTACGGCGGTGCCTCCCTGCAGTACTCGGACACAGTCGCGCGGATGAACGCGGACCTGAAGCGCCTTGTGGAGGGTCTGCAGAGTCCCGGCACCGTCTTCGTCGTGGTCGCTGATCATGGACACCTCGACACCGGCGGTCATGGCGGATGGGAGCGGGAAGTCACACAGGTCCCCGGCGTCTTCGCGGGGGGCCAAATCCCTATGGTCACCGGTACCGCCACCTCGCAGGACGTCGCTCCGACGCTCGCAGCGCTCGCAGGCATCCCGGTGCCCCGATTCGCCGTCGGGCAGGCGCTGACCGAGGTCGTAGGTCCCGGCGCTGCCGTCTCGCGCTCTGCCGATCAGCGGGTCGAGGCTGTTGACGCCTACGCCGACGAGATCCTCGGCCCGACCGGCATGGCGGTAGCCCCGCTTCGGGCGTCGAGTGCGACGCGCGTGAACACGGATGCGTACCTCAGGCGCGCGCAGGAAGCTCGGTTGGCTTTCGATCGGCGCGCACGAGCGCCGTACGGGCTCGCGGCGGTCGTTGGCGCGCTCCTGGTCATCGCGGCCGTGGGAGTCATGTCGTGGCGCGCCCTGGTCGCTGCGGCGGCAGGCGCGGCCAGCTACTACGTCGTCTACAACACGCTCTTCTTCGGTGTGCATCGCTATCTTTGGTCGCTGTCGGCCTTCAACTCGGAGGACCGGATCTCGGCGTGGATGAACGGGCGCCTGTTGGAGGCCGCGCTGAGCGCTGTCGTCGCGGTGGCCGTCGCCGCGGTCGTGTATCCCTTGCTGAGACAGTCGCCGAAGCCACCGAGGGGGGAGTACCTGCCGGGGTGGCTCGCCCTCGGTCCGGCGACGATACTGGTCGTCTTGGCGACGCTCGCACTCCAGGTCGCCTGGTTCGCGTGGTGGTGGGGAGTGGTGCCCACCTGGACGCTTCCCGATCTGAAGTGGGGATTCAAATACGACCTCGATCTTGTGCAGGCCACCGCCGTCGGTTTCGTGGCGCTGGTCGCACCGCTGGTTACGTACCTGATAGGGCGGTACCATCCGAAGGTCCGCATGACGAACGCCGAGGAGTAAGAGCTGATGGCCATCAAAGACCTTCGCGAGTTCATCTCGCTGATCGAGAGTAAAGGTCAGCTCAAGCGCATCACCGCCGCCGTGGATCCGGACCTCGAGATCGGTGAGATCACGGACCGAGTATCGAAGGCGGTCGGACCCGCGCTGCTCTTCGAGAATCCCGTCGACCGCGAGACCGGCGACCCTTACGACATGCCGGTCGCCATCAACCTCATGGGCAGCTACGACCGTATGGCGTGGGCGCTGGGCGTCGATGCCGAGCACGGCAACTGGCGTGACCTCGACGCGAAGGCGCGTCAGCTCATGGAGCTGCTCCCGCTGGACATGCCACCGTCGATGATGGAGAAGCTCGGCGTCGCCAAGAACCTGGCGAATCTGGCTGGTGCAGGGGCCAAGACGGTCAAGAAGGCGCCTGTCCAGCAGGTGGTGCTGCAGGGCGACGACGTCGACCTCACCAGGCTGCCTGTACTCAAGACATGGCCCGACGACGGCGGCCCGTTCGTCACCCTGCCGCTCGTCGTCACGAGCAGCCCTAAGGGCAAGCTCAATGTGGGGATGTACCGGCTTCAGATCTTCGATGAGAGGACGACCGGACTGCACATCCACGAGCACCACGACGGCGCCAAGAACCTGCGCGCGTGGAAGGCTCAGGGCGTCAGCCGCGTGCCGGTCTCCGTGGCCCTCGGTGGCGATCCCGTGACGATCTTCTCGGCAACTGCTCCCGTCCCGCCGATGATCGACGAGTACCTGTTCAGCGGCATTCTGCGGGGCGAGAGCGTAGAGGTCGTCAAGTGCGTCACCAACGACCTGCTGGTACCCGCTCACGCCGAGATAGTGCTCGAGGGATGGTGTGACCTCGAGGAGACGCGTTGGGAGGGGCCGTTCGGCGACCACACGGGCTACTACTCGCTCGCCGACTACTTCCCGGTGTTCCACGTAGAGTGCATCACGATGCGCAAGGACCCGATCTACCCCACGACGATCGTCGGACCGCCCCCGATGGAGGACGACTACATCGGTAAGGCGACTGAGCGGCTGTTCTTGCCAGCAATCAGGGCGCTCATGCCAGAGGTCATCGACTACGACCTGCCGCTCGAAGGCGTCTTCCACAACTGCGCGATCTTCCAGATCAAGAAGGAGTTTCCCGGCCAGGCTTTCCGCATCATGAACTTCGCCTGGTCGATGGGGCAGATGATGTTCACGAAGTTCGTGATCGTCGTCGACGAAGATGTCGACTGCCACGACTACTCACAGGTCGCCTGGCGCTGCTTCAACAACGTGGACCCGAGCAGGGACATCCTGATAAGCAAGGGGCCCCTCGACCGGCTGGACCATTCGAGCAACCACCAGAGCTTCGGCTACAAGATGGGCATCGACGCCACCCGCCCGATCGAGAACGAAGGTCACGAGCGCGAATGGCCCGAATCCCTTGAGATGGACGCAGAAGTGAAGACCAGGGTCGATGCGATGTGGCAGGAGCTCGGGCTTGAGTAGGATCATCGAGAAGATCCGGATCTTCCTCGAACTCGTCAAGTTCGAGCATTCCATCTTCGCGCTCCCGTACGCCTACATCGGCGCCCTCTATGGGGCCGCCGCCGTAGGCGTGGCGGTCGCGGAGAGTTATCCGCCGCAGTACTTCCCGGGGAGCCCTTATGTGACGATCGTGGGCACTCCTGCCCCCGAGGCCGTGGTACTTCCTACGCTGGCCGCACTGATATGGATCACCGTAGTCATGGTCGGAGCGCGGTCGTTCGCCTTCGTGGTGAACCGAGCGGTCGACAAGGAGATCGACGCGCGCAATCCGCGTACGGCTGGACGCGCAGTGCCGGCGGGATTGGTAAAGGCCTGGGAGCTGTGGCTCTTCTCGGCACTCGTGCTCGCGGCGTATCTGTTCGGCGTCTGGCAACTTGCGCCTATCACTCACTTGCTCTGGCCGATCCCGATCGCAGCGTTCCTGATCTATCCCTACACCAAGCGCTTCACGCCGCTCTGTCACTACTGGCTTGGCATCTGTCTCGGCTTGGCACCGGTGGGCGGATGGGTGGCGGTGGGCGGCCCCATCGGCGATCCCGCGCCGTGGGTCCTCGGCGCCGCTGTCGCGATCTGGACCGGCGGGTTCGACATCATCTACGCGACCCAGGACGTGGAGTGTGACGTGAGGGACGGCGTTCATTCCATGCCTGCCGATTACGGGGTGGGGCCTGCACTGCTGCAGACCCATATCGCCCATGCCGTCACGATCGCGTTGTTTCTCCTCGGCGGGTGGCTGGCACACGCGGGATGGCCTTGGTACCTGGCGACGGCGCTCGGAGCCGGCCTGCTCTGGTATGAGAACGCGATAATCTCTCCAGAGGACATGAGCAGGGTGAATGCGGCATTCTTTACCATGAACGGGATGATCGCGGTCGTGCTGCTAATAGGCGCGGTCGCGGACCAGCTCATCGGCTAGGAGAGGACTGCGCTATGGCGCGCATCACCGTCGTGGTAACCGGGGCGTCCGGCAGCGTGTATGGCATGCGCCTGACCGAGCAACTGGTCCTCGCGGGTCATGAGGTCGCCTTCTGCGCGACCGAGGCGGGCCGCGAGGTCACCGCCTACGAGCTCGGGTTCGAACTCCCGCTCAACAACGCCGAGATGGCTGCGGTCGCCCTCGCGACCTTCCTCGAGCTTCCGAGTGCCGAGGGGCTGCGCGTGGCCTACCCTGAGCAGATGTTCGACGCCATCGCGAGTGGGTCGTATCCGAGCGATGCCACCATCATCGCCCCTGCCTCCATGGGGTTTTGTGCGAGCGTTGCGGCCGGCATGGCGTCCGATCTTCCGGAGCGCGCGGCCGATGTCGCCCTCAAGGAGCGCCGCCCCCTCGTGCTGGTGCCTCGCGAGACCCCGCTGTCGCTGGTGCACCTGCGCAACCTGACGGCGCTCACCGAGGCGGGCGCGATCATCGTCCCGGCGATGCCCGCGTTCTACCAGAAGCCTGAGAGTATCGATGACCTCGTCAACTTCGTCGTGGGGAAGGTGCTCGATGTGCTGGGCATCGAACACGCGCTGTTCGAGAGATGGGGAGAGTAGTGACCACGGAAGACCGTTCCGACGAGATGGGCATCGGTCGCCGACTGGCGGCCTGGACGCGGTATGTGATCCTCATTCCGGTCCTGGGGCTGTTCATCGGCGCGATCGTCCTCATCGCAGTCGCATTCGTCGAGACGATACGTCTCGTGATCGTCGTGATTCGCGAGACCGTGGAGATGAAGGAGGTGCTCGTCGGCTTCATTGAACTGGCGGATGTGTTCCTCCTCGCCATCGTGCTCTACATCATCGCGCTTGGCCTCTTCGAGCTCTTCGTGGACGACCGGCTGCCTCTTCCGTCGTGGTTGGCCATCCACAGTCTCGAGGACCTGAAGGAGAAGTTGATATCGGTGGTCGCCGTCGTCCTCGGCGTGTTGTTCCTCGGCAAGGCCATCGATGCTACGGACTACTTGCAGGTGTTGTACCTCGGAGGGGGTATAGCACTCGTCATCGCCGCTCTGGGCTACTTCACGGGGCAAGTGATCCTGCGCAAGGACAAGTAGGTTTATGCGGTCGCTATGACGGCTAGATATGGAACTGACTGCCAACCAGAAGGGGAGAGCCATGGCCGACGACAACGTCAACGATCTGCCCGATGAGGGCCTGGAGCCCAACCCGGCGCCTATGCCGCCAGAGGAGTCGCCGGGCATCGACGCCCCGGGACCCATCGACTTGGAGCCCCCTGCGATGCCCGAGCCGGAATCCGCGGCCCCCGCGTCCGATGACGTCGTCTCCAAGACTGAGGCGACGCCTGAGCCGGTCGGTGGGTATCCGCCGCCACCGCCACCTCCGCCAGCCGCTCCGTCAGCGCCACAACCGGGGTACGCCCCGCCGACGGCCCCGCCGCCGGCCACCGGAGACAAGAGCAAGATCGTCGCAGGCGTGCTCGGCATCTTGCTTGGTTGGTTGGGCATCCACAAGTTCTACCTGGGCTACGTGAAGGAAGGCCTCATCCTGGCCGGCGTCACCCTCATCACGTTCGGTACGCTGAGTTGGGTGAGCTCGCTGGTCGGCCTCGTCGAGGGCATCATCTATCTCACCAAGACCGACGAGGAGTTCCGCAACACGTACGTAGTGGGACGCAAGCCCTGGTTCTAGGCACCACGGAGCGGGTCCGGCGTCCGGTCGGGCCCGCTCTTGACTAGTTCTGGAAGGCGGGCGCACACTTGCCCCTGTAGGGTCAGTCGAATACACCACCAGTCGCAGCATTAGTCGTAGCAGAAGGAGCAGCCATGACCCTGGCTCAGGCGCGTAAGCGCTATCCCAACGTTCCCGCCGAGATCGTCAAGTGGGCCGTAGAGAACATCCGTGATCCGCGGGACCTTGAGCGCGGCCTCAATCGCCTCGAGCAGGCGAAGCGCGTGCAGATCAAGTACGCGTCCTAGGGGACCCGTTACCCTCGAACTGTCGATGACTTGCCTGCCCTGAGGGGCGGCAAGATTTCGGCATGCCCCGGTGCGGCGTGCCTGCGATGCTTCTCGGGTGAGGATCGGGCGACACGCTCAGAGTGCAGAGGATGTGCTCGGCATATGACGGGGGAATGCAAGACGGCCGACAGAGGTTATCCGTCGGCCGTACTGCGCATTGGAGGCGACGCCCGGATTCGAACCGGGGATAAGGGCTTTGCAGGCCCCTGCCTT
>CAZSLI010000009.1:0-85788 GCA_964607705.1 uncultured Eubacteriales bacterium | reverse complement strand
GGAACGTGCCCGCGCCGACCTCGGTGTCGTACGGCTGCAGGACCACGCAGCCCTGGTCGGCCCAGTAACGCGAAAGGGCCAGGATGATGTCCTGGAAGGTCATCGCCATCGGTGTGGTGTCTCCCGTAGTCCGGCATGCCGGGGACCCGGCTGGAAGTAGTCGGAATAGTTTACATGAACCTACCCCGTTGCTCGCCGGTCCGGTTTGGTCTGCGCCGAGGCAGGGCATCCTCCCCGACGTCCGCGGGGAAGGCGCCCCGCAACGTGCCGAGGAGGCGTCCATGTACGAAGGATCATCCGTAATCGACGTTCTGAACGACCTGCGTGCCCGCGAACTCGCCGTCATCGTCCAGTACATGCGTCATCACTACGTCGCGACCGGTCCCGACGGAGTCGCGCTGGCCGACGAGTTCAAGGAGATCTCGGTCGCGGAGATGAAGCATGCCGAGGCGCTCGCCGAGCGCATCGACTACCTGGGCGGCGACCCGACGACCAAGCCCGAGATGATCGCGGGGATCGATGCCCGCACCATCGCCGAGATGGCTGCGGCCGACCGCGACAGCGAACTCGACGCGATCGCCCGCTACAAGGCGGCGATCAAGCTCGTCGACACCGCCGACGACGTGACGACAAGGAAGCTCCTTGAAGACATCCTCGGCGACGAGGAGGAGCACCACAAGACGTTCGAGGACATGCTCGGTTAGGCGTCGTGACCGCCAAGGAGATACGCGGCGACGGGCTCCGAGCGGCAGCACGAACGGCTCAGGGCATGAGCCCGGCGTAGAAGTCGAGGGCCTTCAGCCGCGCCTGCAGGTGGTAGGCGGTGAACGACCTCACCAGAACAAAGCAGTCGGTCACGGCAGGCTGAGGCATGTCCATTTCGACGACTTCGGCCATGGTCGCCCCGAGCAGCTTGGTGAGCCACGCCCGCGCTTGCGCCGGGAACCGGAGCGCAGAGGGCTCAAGCGCGCCACAGGAAGGGCAGAGTGCTCCTCCGGCGTCGAGCGAGAAGGCGGAGCTATCTTCGACGCTGCAGGCGCACGACGCGCAGGAATCGAGCTCCGGCCGATAGCCATGCATCGCGAGCGCCTTTATGAGGAACGCCACGACGACGATCGGCAACGCCTCACGTGGCGCGTCGGTCATCACGCACAGCGTCGTGGTGGCGAGGGCGAACAGGCGTGACTCCGGCTGGCCTTGGACGCTGATCTTGTCGAGCAGGTCGACCACCACCGCGGCCGCGGAGGAGCGATCCAGGTCCTCTCGAAGTGCTGCGTTGGCGGACACCGTGCGGGCCTCGCTCACCACCTCAAGCGACTTGCCGGTATGCAGCAGCAGGTCGACGACCGCGTAAGGCTCGAGGCGCGCGCCGAATTTCGAGCCCGGGCGGCGCAGTCCTTTGGCGACCGCCCGCACTTGGCTCCCGTCCTCGGCAAGCAGGGTGAGGATCTGGTCGGTCTCGCCGAGTTTGGTCTTGCGCAGGACCAGCGCTGTGACCGGGTATGACGGCATCGACGCTACAGGCCTCGCTGCGCAGCTTGCTCGATGATCTCGATGCCCGCCGAGGTGCCGATCCGACTTGCGCCCGCTTCAGCCATCGCCAGCGCGGCATCCAAGTCACGGATTCCGCCTGCGGCTTTGACACCGATGTCCGGTCCCACGGTCGCGCGCATGAGGCGGACGTCGTCGACACTTGCGCCGCGCGGCCCGAAGCCGGTGGACGTCTTCACGAACGCCGCTCCTGCCTGAACCGATAGTTCGCAGCCGCGACGGATCTCGTTCTCGCCGAGATAGCCGGTCTCGAGGATCACCTTCACGAGGGCGGTTCCCGCGCTCGACTCGGCAGTCGCAGCCACTACTGCGGCGATGTCATCGAGCACGAGTTCGTCCTCGCCCGCCAGCAGCGCCCCGATGTTCACGACCATGTCCACCTCGACACAGCCGAGCTGTACGAGCCTGGCGGCCTCCTCGGCCTTCGTCTCAGTGAGCGAGTACCCGAGCGGGAAGCCACACACCGAGCAGACCCGCGTCGAGCTGCCGGCGAGACGCTGTGCGGTCAGCGGCACGAGGAACGGCGACACGCAGAGCGCAGCATAACCACGGTCGCGGTTCGCCTCCATCCACTCGGCGGCGTCCGTCAGCGAGGCCGTGGGCTTCAGCAGTGTCTGGTCGATCATCGAGGCGAGCGTCGCACGGTCCATCTAGAGCCCTTCGCCATAACCGAACCGGCGGATCTGCGAAGCGTCGCGTCGCCAGTCCTTCTTCACCTTCACGGTCAGCTCGAGGTGAACCCGCGTACCGAGAAGACGCTGCAGGTCCGTGCGTGCCTCGCTGCCGACCTTCTTGATCATCTCCCCACCCTTGCCGATGATGATGCCCTTCTGAGAGTCGCGTTCGACGTAGATGACGGCCCAGATACGTGCGAGATCGTGCTTGGCGTCGACTTCGAGCTCTTCGACGACCACTCCCACCGCATGGGGCACCTCGTCGAACGTCGATCGCAGGATCTTCTCTCGGATGAACTCGGCGATCATGACCTCGATCGACTGGTCCGTGGGCATGTCGGGCGGGAACCATCGCGGTCCCTGCGGCAGGTAGGCGATCGCCTTCTCCGCGAACCCCTCGAGATTGAACGCCTCGGTCGCGGAGAGCACGACCTCGTCGTCGAACGGCACGAGGCCGCGAGCGATCTTCAACTGGCGGTCCACCTGCTCAGGTGAAGCGATGTCGGCCTTGGTGATCACGAGAAGCTTCTTGGCTCGGGTGCGAGCGACATGCTCCGCTACCCAGCGGTCGCCGCCGCCGATCGGCTTGGTCGCGTCGACGAGCATGGCGACCACATCGACGTCCTCGAGCGCCTTGAGGGCGCTGCGGTTGAGCTCCTCGCCCAGTGCGTCGTGCGGCTTGTGGAGTCCCGGCGTATCGACGAGCACCATCTGCGCGTCGTCGCGGTTCACCACGGCACGCAGGCGGTGGCGGGTCGTCTGCGGCGTGTCGCTCGTGATGGCGACCTTGGTCCCAAGCAGTGCGTTGGTGAGCGTCGACTTGCCGGCGTTCGGCCGGCCGACCAAGGCGACGAAACCGCTTCTGACCTGTTCCTGCGCGTCGTGTGTCGTGTTCGCCACTCTACTTCGTCTCGTCTTGATCGAGATAGCCGCGCACGAATGCCTCGGGCAGAAGCTCGTCGAGCGTCATGACCATGACGTCGTCGCGGACACCGCCCATGATGACGCGCATCTCGGGATTGAACTCGGCGAGAATCTGCCGACACGTGCCGCAGGGCACCGTCGGAGCTTCCGAGTCGCCGACGACCGCGATCGCCGTGATGTCCTTGCGTCCTGACGACACGGCGGCAGCCACGGCCGCACGCTCGGCGCAGGTGGTCGCCGGGTAGGAAGCGTTCTCGATGTTCACGCCCTCGAAGATCTCGCCATCGGCGGTGTAGACGGCCGCTCCGACGCGAAACATGGAATAGGGCGCGTAGGCGCGCTCCTGCGCTTCGCGGGCGAAGGCGAGGAGGGCCAGGTCTGGCTGCGTGAGATTACGCATCGATGCTTCCTTCCGTGGGCTCTTGGGCCGGCTCTACGCTCAGCTGCAAGATGCGGGTTCCTTGTCGTTCGGTAACGGTGAAACGAAGTCCCTCGATGATGAGCGACTCGCCGAGCTCAGGGATGCGCCCTGCAACGTCGGTGAAGAGGCCGCCCACCGAGTCGGCTTCCGTATCGAGATCGGTGCCGAGTACGTCGTTCAGGTCATCCACCGGCAGTCGAGCGTCAACGCGATACCGGTCTCCACCCAGATCGACCAGCTTGGGTTCTTCGCGGTCGTACTCATCGGAGATCTCGCCGACGATCTCTTCGAGCAGGTCCTCCAGTGTCACGATACCCGACGTGCCACCGTATTCGTCGGCAACTATGGCGATGTGGGTCTTGAGACGCATCTCGAGCAGGAGCTCTTCGACCGGCTTGGTCTCGGGCACGAAGAATGGTTTACGCGCGATGGAGCGGATGCTCGGCTCCCGCTCTCCCCTGCCTAAAGCCACCAACAGGTCCTTGGCGTACAGCACTCCCACTATGTCGTCCACGGACTCGTGGAAGACCGGCAGCCGCGAGAAGCCCGTGCGCTCGATCGCTTCGATGGCCTCGGCGGCGCTGGCGGTATCGGGAAGCGCAGCAACATCCGTTCGGGGCACCATCACCTCGCGAGCCACCTTCTCGGCGAAGTCGGAGACGGCTTCGAGCAGCGCCTCCTCGGCCTCTTCCCGTTCCCGGTCACTCTCTTCGCCCGTGCCGCCGCCCCAAAACTCGGGGGTCACGGCCCAAGGGGTGAGCGTCTGCTCCTTGGCCACCACTTCCACTCCCCAGCGCCAGGGAGCGCCGAGAAGGCGAGCGATGGGCCACAGTGCCCGCACGAAACCTACTGCTATCGGCGCCGCATCGAGTCCCAGCCGCTCGGGGTTCGCGACGGCGATCGACCGAGGGAACGCCTGGCCGAGAGAGTGCGCGACCGCTACGCCGAGCACCAGGCCGACAAGCCCGAAGAGAACCACGGCGGCCACGGTATCGGCCAGCGAGAACCAGGCGACCACCCGCAACACTTGAATGGCCGCGGCCATGCCCGTGTAGCCAGCCGCGGCGAATGCGACACCCCCCACGAGCGAGGAAACCGCGCGTAGCCGGTGTCTCTGCTCGGCGAGCGTATCGAGCGCCGTCGCGCCCTTCGTCTTGGCCTCGACGAGTCGGTGCACGCGGCCCACAGGCAGCAGCAGTACAGCCGTCTCAGCGGCCGCGAGCATCGCAGCAGCCGCGAGAACGAGGAGAGTGACCAGTGTCATGACGATCAGCAAGCGTATGTCCCCCTCGACGTGGCACCCGGCGGGCGCCTACACGAAGAATACCTGAAACACCGCCGTGACCAGCAGTATCCCGACAAGCGCGCCGAGTATGACCTGCGGGACCGTGTGTATCTCCGCTTCCACCCGGCTCTGCGCCACGAGAAACGCCACGAAGTAACCGAGGGCGAGAGCGCCTGCGTTGCCGGTGATGTACCCCAGGATGGTCGCGGCTGCGAACGCGATCGCGACGTGGCCACTCGGCCAACCGCCCTCGAGCCACGTCCCCTTGCGCGAGACGCCCTTCATGATGAGTACGGCTATCAGCACGATGCACAGCGCGATGACCGTGAGGTCAGCCGGCGCGAAGCGGACGATCCTCATACCCTCGCCGAGTAGGCCCTCGACAGGCTCGAACAGGACCAGGTAGGCGACGATCAGCGCGTTGATGGCGGCAACCAGCACGGCACCCGCCGCGACGTCCTTCGCGATCTTCGCGAGCGGGTCGTAATGCTCGGTCGCTACGTCGACGGCGGCCTCGATGGCCGTGTTGAGCAGCTCCGTGACGAAGACGAGTGATATCGCGAAGACGACGGCGATCAACTGTGACCGCGACACGCCGAGCAGGAGACTGCCCACCGCGACGAACGCGGCGATCGTCAGGTGGACCCGCATGTTGCGCTGCGTGCGCAGCGCCCAGACAAGGCCCTCGATGGCGTAGTTGAAGCTCCAGATGATGGAGCGGCGCGGCTTCACGGGCGGCCTGTCAGGAGGCCAGCGCCCAGGCTTCGAGCAAGGCGCGCTCCCGGCTCTGCATCGCTAGCGCGTCATCGTCATCCTCATGGTCATAGCCGAGAAGATGCAACACCCCATGCACGAGCAGCAGGTTCAGCTCCTGCTCGACGGTGTGCCCGTACTCCGCGGCCTGCGCTTCGGCCACCTCGGGGGCGATCACGACGTCGCCGAGCGCGACTGGTTCGCCGGGCGAGACGACTGCGCACGGATCGTCACACTCGAAGGATAGGACGTCGGTCGGGCCCTCCTTGCCGCGGTAGCGCTCGTTGAGTTCGGTCATCTCGGCTATCTCCACTACGGCGACTGACAACTCGACTGCGTCCGGCGCCTCCTCGCGCTCGAGCACGAACGCGGCCAGGCGCTCGAAGGCGGTCAGGTCGAGTGGCTCGGGTTCGCGGTGACTGAGGACGCTGATCTGCACGACTATGACTCCTCTCGCGTACCCGAGTCCGGGTACGGGCAACGGACGTGACGTTGGCTGACCAGGTTACGTACGAACGTGCGGATGAGGCGCTCAGCCTCGTCGTCTCCCAGCGTCACATCGTCGAGCTGGCCGTCGGCACGTCGCTCGGCGATCACGCTGCGGACCGAACGCTCGATGCGCTGGGTGTCCGGCTTGGTCATCGCGCGCACCGACGCCTCGCTGGAGTCGGCGAGCATGACCACCGCGGCTTCTCGGCTATGAGGTCGGCCGCCACGATAGCGGAAATCGGCCTCGTAGACGGCGGCATCCCGCTCGGCGGCCTTGTGATAGAAGTATCGCACCAGTGAGGTCCCGTGGTGCTCACGGATCACATCGACCACTTCAGGGGGAAGCCGGTACTCGGCCGCTAGTGCCAGCCCGTCGCGAACGTGAGCCGTGATGATGTCTGCAGAATGCGATGGGTCGGCCTCGTCGTGCGGGTTGTCGCCTTCCTGCTGGTTCTCGAAGAAGAAGCAGGGCGCCGCCAACTTCCCGACGTCGTGGTAGTAGGCGCCGACGCGCGCTACGAGCGGGTCCGCGCCTATCGCCTCGGCCCCCGCTTCGGCCAGATTCGCAACGGCAAGCGAGTGCACGTACGTGCCCGGTGCCTCGGCCATGAGGCGCTTCATGAGCGGGTGGACGGGGCTCGCTGCGTCGATCAGCCGCTGGCGCGCGCGTGCGGCTGGCGAACGCCGCACGGCCGGCACGAGGACGGCCACTGCAGCGATGGCCACAGCTCCGCCAACAGCGCCGTAGAGGGCGGCGCGGAAGGGGTCCGACCCGCCGGTCACAAGCGCCATCAGATACGCCACGGCCGCACAGAGCCATACGACCGCGGCAAATGCTGCCACCAGCGTGGCCCAACCAAGACCGGCGCGCCCGCGCAGGTGTGGAGAGGCCGCCGACCGCTCGGAAGGCGCCAGCGAGGTATGCGTTGCGCTACTCATCGCCCGGTTGCGCCCGCGATTCCTCGTACTTCTCGTACGCGTTGACTATGCGCTGGACGAGCTTGTGCCGAACGACGTCCTTGCCCGTGAGTTCAACGAACGCCAGGTCAGGCACGCCCTCGAGGATCGCGCGGACCTGCTTGAGTCCCGACTGCCCCCGGGGCAGGTCGACCTGGGTCACGTCGCCCGTGATGACGATCCGGCTGCCGAAACCGAGGCGGGTCAGAAACATCTTCATCTGCTCGGGAGTGGTGTTCTGCGCTTCGTCGAGGATCACGAAGCTGTCGTTGAGCGTTCGTCCGCGCATGTAGGCGAGCGGCGCGATCTCGATGACTCCCCGCTCGAGCATCAGCGAGGACTTCTCGGCGTCCATCATGTCGAAGAGGGCGTCGTAGAGCGGTCGCAGGTAGGGATCGACCTTCTCGGTGAGTGTGCCGGGCAGGAAGCCGAGTGACTCCCCCGCCTCGACGGCAGGACGGGTGAGGATGATGCGACCGATCTCCTTGCGTCGCAGGGCGTCGACCGCCATGGCCATCGCGAGATAGGTCTTTCCCGTGCCGGCGGGACCGATGCCGAAGGTCACGGTGTTGCAGCGTATGGCGTCGATGTAGCGCTTCTGACCGCCGGTCTTGGGGCGGATCGACTTGCCCTTGTGTGTGAGTATCACGTCGCCGTGCAAGGCGGTCGGCGTGCATCCCCCCTGCTTGAGCAGCTCGATGGAGCGCTCGATGGCGTCGGGGGTGAGGTGCTCGCCGCGTTCTATGAGCTGCATCATCTCAGCGAACAGCGACGAGACCGTCTGGCTGTCACCGGACTGACCCGAGATGGTGATCTCGTTGCCTCGCACAGATATGTCGGACTCGAACTCCGCCTCGATGAGGCGCAGCAGTGAATCTCCTTCGCCGACGAGGCGCGTCATGTCTATGTCGGGCGGTACGACGAGGCGGATCTGACTGGATTCCACGATTGGTTACGACACCTCGGTTCGTTCATTCGATAGCGTCTGGCGCCGCGTGACGCGGTGGATTCATCTGCGTGGATTCTACCACTCAACGGCGGTCTAACCGCCCTTTCGCCGCCGCGCTCCTCAGCCCTGCAACGAGCCCAGCACCGTATCGCCGAGAAGGCCTTCGAGACGCACAACGACGGGCTGCCCCACCACCACGGCTGAGGTGGACGGAAAGCGCACGCGCACGTAATCCGGCGTCGTACCTTCGGCGACGCCGTCATCGCCGACCTGCTCGACGAGCACCTCGGCGGCGGTCTCGATGCGCGAGGCGATGAAGTCCTCGCGCATCCGAGTGCCCAGCTCCCGAAGCGCCGCGGCGCGCTCGGCGCGTATGCGAGGCTCCACCTGGTCGGACATCTCGGCGGCCGGCGTGCCCGGTCTCGCCGAGTAGCGGAATACGTGGAGCTTGCTGAAGCCCATCCGTTCGCAGAACACGCGCGTCTCGGCGGCTTCGTCGTCGGTCTCTGCGGGGAAGCCCGCCATCACATCGGTCGTGAGGGTGAGGTCGGGCAGCACCGCTCGGGCCCGCTCCACGATCGCCGCGTACTCGGCAGAGGTGTAGGCGCGACGCATGCGCGCGAGCACGGTATCGGAACCGCTCTGCAGCGGCACGTGCAGATGGTGGACCGCCGGGCCCGTGCTCGCCAGGCTGGACAGCAGGCGTTCGGTGAGGTCTACCGGCTCGATGCTCGATAGCCTCACGCGCAGCGCGCCTGCAGCCGCCACCGCCTCGACGACGTCGGCGAGCCGAGCGTCACCGTCGCGATAGCGGCCTATGTTGATACCGGTGAGCACGATCTCCGCGGCCCCCGCGCCCACGAGCTCGCGCGCCTCGGCGACCACGCTTTCGAACGGCACGCTGCGGGGAACCCCTCGTGCGTGCGGGACGATGCAGTACGAGCAGAACACGTCGCAGCCGTCCTCGATCTTGAGGAGCGCACGCGTGCGGTACCCCTCGCCCGCCCGCACGGCGTGGGCGTGCGGCGCTTCATCCGGAACGCCGAGGACCTCGGCCACCCGCTCGGCGACACGCTCCTTGTCCGCCTCGACGACGACCCGGTCCCCGAGGGCAGTCAGCGCGTCCGCGTCGAGCGCGGCGAGGCAGCCGGTCACGACGACGACGGGGTGCTCGGCGGACTTGAGGGCCTGCCGCACCGCCTTGCGCGCCTTGGCGTCCGCCTCGCCGGTCACGGTGCACGTGTTGACGACGATGACTTGGGCTTGGTCCTCGGGCACAACGAGAACGCCGCGGCCGACAAGCTCCGCTGCGATGTCTTCGCTCTCGACCCGGTTGACCTTGCAGCCCAGCGTCTTGAATGCGACCCGGAGATCAGCAGTCACTGCCGAGTCCTCCGAGCGTGAACGCGGCTAGAGCGAGGGCGACGAGCGCCGCAGTCTCGGTGCGCAGGATCAGCGGCCCGAGAGAGACGACCTGAGCGCCGATGCCCGCGAGCTCCTCGACTTCGTTCGCCGCAAGCCCGCCTTCGGGGCCGACCACGAGCGCGACCCGCGTCTCGGGCTGGCTCACGCGCGAAGCAAGCGCCCGTGACAGTCCCAGCGCCGACGCATCCTCCCACAACACGATCACTTCGTCGTATCCCGCAAGCACCGGCAGCGCTTCGTGAAGCGTCACCGGGTCATGGATGGCCGGCACTTCAGCCCGGTGCGACTGCTCGGCGGCCGACTTGGCGATCCGGCGCCAGCGCTCGCCACGCTCGTGCCGCTTCTTGGCGTCGAGTCTCACGACGGAACGAGCGGTGAGCACCGGTACGACCTCGGCGGCGCCTATCTCGACGGCCTGGCGGACGATCGCGTCCATCTTGTCGCCCTTCGCGACGCCCTGGACCAGCGTGACCCGCGGGTGGAAGGGCCGCTCCAGTCGCTCGATCGGCAGCGCACGGATACCTGCCGAGGACACCTGCGCGACCTCGACCCGCCAGACGCTGCCGGGTGCCGGCTCGACCACCTCGATCTCCTCGCCAGGCCGCACGCGCAGCGCAGAGGCTGCGTGGCGCCGGTCCTCGTCCGAGAGCGGCAACTCCACGGGCCCCTCGGCAGGCGGCAGCGCCGCTGTCAGGAAGAAGCGGTGGGATGCCACGGCTAGCCGGTCAACCAGTCGCGGAGCTTCTCGAGCGGATTCTTGTGCGCGCGGGTCTCGTCGCCGAACTCTGTCGCCAGTTCCGAGAGCAGCTCTCGCTGTCGCTTGGTGAGCTTCTTGGGGACCTCGATGCCGAGGTGGACGATGAGGTCGCCGCGGCCCGAACCATGAGTCCTCGGCATGCCGCGGCCCCTCAGGCGCACGGTGTCGCCATGCTGGGTGCCCGAAGGCACGTGGATCTCGTTGTCCTCCACAAGGCCGCACACCGAGAGATCCGCGCCGAGCGCCGCCTGCGTCATGCTGACGGCAGCCTTGCAGTGCAGGTCGTCGCCCTCCCGATGCAGGTAGTCATGCGGCTGGATGTGCACGGTGACGATGAGGTCGCCCGCCGCGGCTCCGCGGATACCGGCCTCGCCGAGGCCTCGCAGGCGGATGTGCTGGCCGTCGTGGATGCCCGCCGGTACGGATATGCTCACTCGCTGGCGGTCGGGAACTCGTCCCGAACCCTCGCACTCCTCGCACGGCTGCTCGATCACGTGCCCGGTGGCGCCGCAGCGATCACACGGCATCGACGTCTGCATATTGCCGAGGAACGTGCGCCGCACCGAGACCTTCTGGCCCGTGCCATGGCACTCCGGGCAAGTGACGACCTTGCTGCCGGGAGTCGCGCCGCTGCCTCCACACACGTCGCAGGGTGCGAGGCGGTCGAGCATGACCTCCTTCTCGACGCCGGTCGCGGCCTCTTCGAGCGTGATCGCCAGCCCCATCGCCATGTCACGGCCCTCGAGCCGCACGCCGCGCTGCGCACCCCCGACACCGCCGAAGAACGCCGAGAAGATGTCGCCCATGTCGAAGCCGCCGCCGGCACCGCCGCCGAACAGGTCATTCAGGTCGACGTACTGGTAGCCGCCGGGCCCGCCGACGTTGCGGCCGACAGAGCCGTACTGGTCGTACTGCTGTCGCTTGGTGGGGTCGCTGAGGACGTCATAGGCCTCGTTGACCTCCTTGAAGCGCTCCTCGGCGTCCGCCGCCTTGTTGACGTCCGGGTGGAGTTCACGCGCCTTGCGCCGAAAAGCCTTCTTGATCTCATCGGCGGATGCGGTGCGCTCGACGCCGAGGAGCTGATAGTAGTCTTTGGTACCTGCGGGCACGTTCGTCCTTTCCTCCGGCGACCACTCGACCGCCGTTCGCGGATTCTAGCTCAGGGCCTCGGAGAGGCCGTCGGCGACCGCACGCACGGCACTCATGGCGCGCTGGTAGTCCATTCTCGTCGGCCCGATGACACCTACTACACCGTCGCTCGATCCGGACCCGTAGTTGGTCGCGATGATACTGACGCCGCCGAGCTCGGCGCGCCGGTTCTCATGTCCGATGCGCACGACCACACCCTGCTGGCCGAGCGCGTCAGAGAGCGCCTCCAGCAGCGTCAGTCCGTTCTCGACCGCTTCTATGAGCGGCCGTGCACGTTCGGCGTCGTGAAACTCCGGCTGAGCGAGCAATGCGGGCACGCCGACGTGGTACAGACGGTCGCGGTCGGCCTCGGCGAGCGCGTCCAGTATCTCGTCGACGATGCGCGCCATGAGCGCGTCGGCAAGGGGCGCACCTGCTCGCGCCTCCTTCTCGAGCGCGTCGCGAAGCGGCCGGATCTCGGCGGCGCGCTTGCCGATGAGCGATGCGTTGAGCGAGCGCTCGATGCTGCTGATGCGCTCAGGAGCGGCGTCCTCGGCAAGCACGATGTGACGGTTGAGGACCTGGCCTGACTCGGTTATGAGCACGAACAGCGCCCGGCGCGGTGACATCGAGAGCAGGTCCAGCCGCTTCACTCGGGCGAGTGACACCGACGGCGCCATGACAACGGCGAGCGAGTCGGTGAGGCGGGTGAGCATCGCGCTCGTCTCCCTCATCAGCTCGTCCACCTCGGTCGCCTGGGGCATCGTGGCCGGCGCGTGCGTGTCGGCGCCGGCGGCCTCGATCAGCCTGTCGACGAAATCGCGGTAGCCGGTGTCGGTGGGCATCCGTCCAGCCGAGATGTGCGGCTGCACGACGTAGCCGGTCTCCTCGAGGATGGCCAGCTCATTGCGGACGGTCGCGGAGCTGCAGCCGAGCTCGTAGCGCTCGACGAGCGTCTTGCTGCCCACCGGTTGCGCGCTGGCTATGTACTCTTCGACGAGCGCTTGCAACACGCGTCGCCGACGTTCGTTCAGCATCGAGTCCGCTCCTCGGTCCTCGGCGCCCCCGATGGGCGATTTGGCACTCCAGTATAGCGAGTGCTACCCGCGCCGGGGAATGTGCCCGTTTCCGCCGAGCTCGCTACTCGGGGCTCCAGATGCGGCCAAACACCTCGTTGCCGAGGAGCCAGCCTTGGCGAGTCGTCCGCCAGCGGAGCTCGCCGTGAACAGCGAAGCGTTCGACGAGCCCGTCGGACTCGAGCGACTCGAATATCTGCGCGAGGTCGGCGGCGCGAACACCGGCATCCGCCACGCCGTCGGCGAGCCGTATACCGAGCATGATGTCCTCGCGTGCTGCCTCGGCGGCGTCGAGGTACTCGACCTCGTCGATCGCGGAAAGCGGCTGTCGAAGGTACGAGAGCGTATCGCGGCGCTGCGTGAAACGTGCTCGCGCGTACTGCGGCGGCGCGGCGGATAGGCCGAACCCGGCCGGGCGCGGACGCGTCCAGCCTTCGGCCTCCGAGACCCGCGCGAACTCCTCGGCAGGGAGCATGCTCGCGGCGCTGGGGCCTAGGCCCAGGTAGGCGCCACCGGTCCAGTAGACGAGGTTGTGTCTGGCGCGAGCGCCGGGCCGGGCGTAGTTGGCGGTCTCATAGCGCTCGAAGCCGGCCTCGAGAAGGACGTCTTCGGCGATCGTCATCATCTCGGCCGCAGAATCCGGGTCCGGCTCGGCGAGCATGCCGGCGTCCGTAAGCTCGGCGAGCGGAGTGCCCTGCTCCACCGACAACGGATACACGCTGAGGTGGCTCGCACCCGTCGCGATCGCACGCCGAAGGCTCTCGCGCCACGAATCGACGGTCTGGGTCGGTATGCCACACATCAGGTCTACCGAGAACGGCATGCCTGAGGCCCGCAGCACACCCGCCGCCTCCTCGGCACGGGCGGCGTCATGTCGCCTGCCGAGGAACCGCAAGACGTCATCGTCGAAGCTCTGGACGCCTAGCGAGAAGCGGTTCGAGCCCGACCGGACGAGCGCCTCGACGAGCGCTGCGTCGGTGGTGTCGGGGTTCGTCTCGACGGTTATCTCCGCGCCGGCACGTATGTGTGCTGTCTCCCGCAAGCCGGCGAGCAGCCGCACCAGCTCGTCGCCGAGAGCAGTCGGAGTACCGCCGCCGAAGTAGACGCTCACCACATCGTCCAGGAGGTCGTAATGGGACCAGTGGCCTGCCTCGAACAGGACCGCATCGACGAAGGCGCCGTACCGGGACGGATCCTCGACGGATGACGCGAAGTCGCAGTAGGCGCACTTCGAGCGGCAGAAGGGCACGTGCACGTAGAGGGCGACGGGCAGTGGCGCGGCGTCGGGAAGCAGGCCCTCAGGTCCCGTCATCACGCCACCTCGAACTGGCGCTGGTACTCGGCGAGCAAGCGGTCGAGCTCCTCGTAGCTGCCGCAGTCGTTCACCAGACCGCGCACCGCCGAGGCACCCGGCATCTCGGCGACGTACCAGGCGACGTGCTTGCGCATGCGAACGAACGAGCGCACACCCGCGAATCCCGCAAGCAGGGCCGCGTGCCGCCGCGCCATCTCTATCCGCTCGATGGCGGTCGGGCGAGGCAGCGGGTCGTCGCCGTCGAGCAGCGCGCGTGCCTCGCGGAAGATCCAGGGATCCCCCTGTGCGCCGCGAGCGACCATGACCGCGTCGACCCCCGTGCGTTCGAACATGGCGACCACATCGGACGCCGAGAACACGTCTCCGCTGCCGAGGACCGGCACGCTCACGGCGGCCTTCACCGCGGCGATAGCGTCCCAGTCGGCCTGGCCGCGGTAGAACTGCTCGCGCGTGCGGCCATGCACTGCGACAGCCGCGGCGCCCGCGTCCTCCATCGCCTGCGCAAACTCCACTGCGTTCTCCTCGGCGGCGTCCCAGCCCTTGCGGAACTTGACGGTCACAGGCACGTCGACCGCCGAGCTCACGGCCTCGACGATCGCGACGGCGAGCGCCTGGGTCCGCATGAGCGCGCTCCCCTCGCCCTTCGCGACGACCTTGGTCACGGGGCAGCCCATGTTGATGTCGATGAGTCGGATCATGCCGGCGTGGCGCTCGGTGAGTCGGGCCGCTTGAGCGGCCATCATCTCGGGTTCCGAGCCGAAGAGCTGCACCGCGCACGGCACCTCGAGCGCGTCGAAGGTGAGCAGTGCACGGGTGGCGTTCGAATCGGGGTTGTAGTGCAAGCCCTTGACGCTGACCATCTCGGTGTAGGTCAGCTCGGCGCCCATCTGCTTGCAGATGCCGCGGAAGGGCGCCTCGGTGACGCCGGCCATCGGCGCGAGCACGACGGCGCGGGGCGGAAGTGAGAGCGGGTGACGGGTCATCGGCAGGTCGCCGTGGCGTGGCTAGTCGTCGACCTTGAGGATGGCCATGAACGCCTCTTGCGGCACCTCGACCGACCCGATGTTCTTCATGCGCTTCTTGCCCTTCTTCTGCTTCTCGAGCAGCTTGCGCTTCCGGGTGATGTCGCCGCCGTAGCACTTGGCGAGCACGTCCTTGCGCTTGGCGCGCACCGTCTCGCGAGCGAGGATGCGGCCTCCGATGGCCGCTTGGATCGGCACCTCGAACATCTGTCGCGGGATGATCCCGCGGAGCTTCTCGGTAAGCACCTTGCCGCGGTCGTAGGCCTTGTCCTTGTGCACGATGAACGACAACGCGTCGACCGGCTTACCGGCCAGGAGGATGTCGAGCTTCACGAGCGCGCCGGGCTTGTAGCCCAGGTACTCGTAGTCGAGCGACGCGTAGCCCTTGGTGCGACTCTTCAGCTGGTCGAAGAAGTCCATGATGAGCTCGGAAAGCGGCATCTCGTAGTGCATCTCGACGGTCGTCTGCGAGAGGTACTGCATGTTGACGAAAGTCGCCCGGCGGCCCTGCGCGAGCTCCATCACCGCGCCGACGTAGTCGGGCGGCACGAGTACGGTGGCCTTGAGGTACGGCTCCTCGATGCGCTCGAGCTTCGCCGGGTCGGGCATGTCCTGCGGCGAGTGGAGCGTGATCATCTCGCCACTGGTGAGGTACGCGTGGTACTCCACCGACGGCGCCGTCGCAAGCAGATCGAGGTCGAACTCGCGCTCGAGCCGTTCCTTGACGACCTCCATGTGAAGCAAGCCGAGGAACCCGACGCGGAACCCGAAGCCGAGCGCGTGGCTCGATTCGGGCTCATAGACGAGAGCGGGGTCGTTGAGCTGCAGCTTGTCGAGCGCGTCACGCAGATCAGGGTACTGGTCTCCGTCGATGGGAAACAGGCCGGTGTAGACCATGGGCTTCACTTCGCGGTAGCCCGGCAGAGGCTGCTCCGCGCCATGCTTGGCGAGGGTGATGGTATCGCCGACCTTGACGAGCGACGGATCCTTGAGGCCTGTGATCAGGTAGCCGACCTCGCCCACCGTCAGCTCGCCGACCGGCGTGTTTGCCGGGCGGCGGACGCCGACCTCTTCGACGTCGGTCACGGTATCCGTGGCCATCATGCGGACCTTAAGGCCCTTCTTCACCGAACCGTCGACGATTCGGATCAAAGCGACGACTCCGCGGTACTCGTCGAAATAGCTATCGAAGATGAGCGCCTTCAGCGGTCCATCGGGATCTCCCTCAGGTGCGGGCACGCGACGGATCACCGCCTCGAGCGCGTCGAGAACGCCGATGCCGCTCTTTCCACTAGTCAGGACGGCTTCGTCGGCGGGTATCGCCAAGCCCTCTTCGATCTCATGGCGCACGCGCTCAGGCTCTGCCGCCGGAAGATCGATCTTGTTGATGAGCGGGATGATCTCGAGACCCGCGTTCATTGCCATGAGCGCGTTGGCGACTGTCTGCGCCTCCACACCCTGCGCGGCATCGACCACCAGGAGAACGCCCTCGCATGCCTCGAGAGAGCGAGACACTTCGTAGGTGAAGTCGACGTGACCGGGCGTGTCGATGATGTTCAACTGGTACGTCTGACCGTCCTGGGCGTCATACATGACGCGCACCGACTGTGCTTTGATCGTGATGCCGCGCTCGCGCTCGATGTCCATCGAGTCGAGGAGCTGCTCCATCATGTCGCGCTCTTTCACGGTGTGCGTCAGCTCGAGGATCCTGTCCGCGAGCGTGGACTTGCCGTGATCGATATGCGCGATGATGGAGAAGTTGCGTATGTTGCGCGGGTCTGTGGTCATAGCGGCTTAGTGTAGCAGCGAGGAGCCCTCG
This sequence comes from uncultured Eubacteriales bacterium, assembly GCA_964607705.1. Taxonomy (GTDB): domain Bacteria; phylum Actinomycetota; class Coriobacteriia; order Anaerosomatales; family PHET01; genus CAZSLI01. The sequence goes on along the minus strand of CAZSLI010000009.1, from coordinate 69,243 downwards.
CTTCGATACCCAAACGGCTAGCACCGCCCGGCGGCGTGTGCTATCCTCTCACGGTTCCATCGCACCCCACTGCGAAGGGCACCATCGTTATCGGAAGGAAACTGCCACCGTGGCAAACATCAAGAGCCAGAAGAAGCGCGTCATCACCAACGAGAAGGCCCATCAGCGCAACAAGGCTGTGAAGTCCTCTCTCAAGACGGCGATCAAGAAGGTCAACGCCGCGATCGACGCCGGAGATGCCGCTGCCGCCAAGGCCGCCGCTCTCGAGGCGTCGAGGGAGCTCGACAAGGCTGCCAGCAAGGGCGTCATCCACAAGAGCCAGGCTGCCAACCGCAAGTCGGGCATCATGAAGGCAGCGAACAAGGTCGGCTAGACCCCGCACACCTTCACAATCCAGCGTTCGAGGACGAGCCGGGCATCCCGGCTCGTTTTCATTTGTGCGTCAGCATCAGCTGCGGCGCGAAGCAGGTCCACGAGTTCGTCCCCGCGGAAGCCCCTCGCCTGTCGAAGCAGCCGCTTCACCTGCCAGTCAGGGCGCCCCATCTCCCGCGCCACCTCGAATGCCGAGGACGAGCCGCGATCCATCAGTGCCCGTACCGCGATCAGGTCCCGCACAGTGCGCAGCGCCAGCGCCTGCAGGCCGTAGGGCGACTCGCCCTCGCCGATGAGGTCGCCGGCGCGCGCCAGCGCACGACGGCAGTCGCGGTCGCCGACCGCCTCGGTGAACTCCCAAATGCTCGTCGGCGCCGTCGTGGCGGCAACGCCCTCGATATCAGCGCGCGTGACCGCTGAACGCTCTCCGACGTAGGCCACGGCCTTGTCGACCTCCACCGAGAGCTTGCGCAGGTCATAGCCGACGGCGCTCACGAGCTCCTCGGCGGCATCCAGGGGGATCTGCTTTCCCTTGTCGGCGAAGAGCGCCCGCACGAACGCCGGCACGTCACGTTTGTCCATCTTGCGGTCGACCACGCCGCCGAGCTTGTCGACGGCCTTATAGAGGCGCGTGTTCTTGGCCAGCTTTGCGCCGGCCAACGCCAGAATGGTGGTCGGCGACGGATCGCCACAGTAGGCGGTCAACGCTTCAAGTCCGTCTTTGGAGAGCTTCTCGACGCCCCGGACCACGACGAGCCGGTGATCGGATGCAAACGGCATCGTGTTGCAGGAGACGATGATGTCGTCGGCTGACGCGGCGTCGCCCTCGAACACTTGGGAGTTGAAGTCGAGGTCGGCGACCTCGGCAACTCGTGAGCGGAGTCGCGTGAGCGCCTGGTCCACGAGCATCGGCTGCTCGCTCAAGATCAGGTAGACGGGTTTCAAGTCGCTGGTATCGCGGGCCATGGCTCTCCGGGGTCGGTCGTATGCGAGTCCCTAGTGTCGCATAGCCACCCGAGGCGGTTCCACGATTCTGGCTCTCGACCGTGCACCCGTTCGGACCGGGCAGCACAGTCACATCACCGCCCTGGTCCGTCCGCAGCACTCGGGCTCCCGCTGCGGACAGTAGCTCGAGCGTCGATGGCGTGGGGTGGCCGAAGCGGTTTCCCGCGCCCACGCTGATGATCGCCCACTCGGGGCGCAACGCCGAAAGCGAACCGGGAGAGACGGCCGAAGCGCTCCCGTGATGGCCGACCTTGAGTACGTCGATGTCGGGGACCAGCCCCGCGCCTACCACACGCTCGAGGACCTCCGACTCGGCGTCGCCGGTGAGCAGGACCTCCGTCTGCCACGCGCGCGCCAGCAACACGACCGACGAGTCGTTCTCGGCGGCATCGGCGACGGCGCTCGCGGGCGAGACGGCTTGAAGCGTCAGACGGCCGACGGTCAGCTCCTGACCCGTGCCGAGCTCGAGCACTTCGTCGCTGACTGATTTGAGTAGCCCGATCACTTCAGGGTGACCGCCTTCCCCCAGCGCGCCGGCGGCGACGTACGCCCGCCGAACCGGAATCGTCCCAGCCAGCGCCTTGAGACCCCCCGCATGGTCGTCGTGAAGATGGCTGATCACGACCGCGTCAAGAGAACGCACCCCGTTTCGCAAGAGTGCGGTGCGCAGGCTCTCCGGCGACGGGCCGGCATCCACCAGGACGGCGGCGGGACCGTCGCGCACCAGGATCGCGTCGCCCTGTCCCACGTCCATCACGACGACTCGAACGCCGTCCGCCGGGCGAGGACCGAGTGCGAGAGCGACCAGCCCTACCAGCGCGCACGCGAGGACCCCCCGGGGGAACGCCCGGCCACGCGGCTGCGGCCACGTGGCCCACAGGGCTCCGGCTGCCCCGGCACAGAGTGCCGCCGCGAAACGGGAGTCCGCCCCGAGCGGCACAGCAGCGTGCGGCCATCGTGCCAGCCATCCGGCGGCGTCGACGCAGGCGTTGCCGGCTGCGCCCGCGACCATCAGGACCACGAGCCCCACCCTGGGCCAGACTGCGGTGACGCAGAGTCCTGCCATTCCCACGGACAGCACGACGGAGACCAACGGACCCGCGATCAGATTGGCCAGCGGCGACACCAACGACAGCATCCCGAAGGTGCTCACCGTGAGAGGCAGCGTCGCGGCCTGCGCGACAAGCGTGAGTCCCACGGCGCCGGCGAGCGCACCAGCCGTCCGCGGCAGCGCTGCGCCGAGCCACGCCTCCGTAAGCCTCGCGAACAACAGCAGGCCGGCAACCGACGCGACGGACAGCTGCAGCCCGAGGTCGAACGCGCTGTCCGGCCATACCACGAGCGAGACCACCACGGCCCATGCGAGCGCCGCAAGACCGTCAACCCGTCTCCCCGCGAGCGACACGACGCCCACTACGGTCGCCATGAGCCATGCCCGCACTGCGGAGGACTGTACGCCCGACACCACCACATACATGCCGAGAACGCCGATGAGAACCGCCGTCGACGGCGCTCGCGGCAGCCGGCTGGCGGACAGCAGCGCGCCCACCAAGGCGGCGATGACCACCAGGTGTCCCCCGCTCACTGCCACGAGATGCGTGAGCCCCGTCGTCCTGAAGTCGGCCTCCGGGGACGTTCCCGCCAGCCGCCTCCGATCGCCGATCACCACCCCTGACAGCAGCGCGCCTCCGGGACCCGGGACTGAGTCGATGCGGTGACCCGCCCACCGCCGCAGAGGCGCGACTGCCCCACGGACGCTGTGCGCGGGTCCAAGCATGCGGACACAACGTGCGGACACGTATCCAACGCTTCCCGCGCGATGCATGCGCCGCCCTCCGTCGTCCGTCCCTGGTGGCTTAAGACTGCCGAAGAAGGTGACGCGCTCGCCCACTTCAGGCGCCGTATCGCCCCACGAAACTCGCACGCACGCACCCCCGGAGGCGACGGCATCGGAGCTTGCGCCAAACCTGCCTATCTGCGAATCGCTTATGACTTCACAGTCCCACCGCTGGTTGGCGGCACCCGACAACCGCCCGACATCGGTAAGCCAGCGCCGGTTGTAGAGACCGCCGGCGGCCGACCCTATGCAGAGCCCCACGATCACGAGCGCGACGAGCGCGCGGCGGCGCAGCGCAAGCACGCTGATCAGGAGCAAGGTGCACGTGGCGACAATCAAAGCAGCCGGGAATGGCTCCCCGCTGACGTACGACCGCCAGCCCATCTCCTCGGCGATCGTCATCCCCAGCCAGCAGGCCGCGGCCATCCAGACCGCCGGTGGCACCGACGGCCGGACGATGGTGCGCCCGTCATCGGACACAGACCAGTCCGCTCAGTTGCTCGAGCTTCTTGGGGCCGATCCCTGCGACCCGGCCCAAGTCCTCCACTCGCGCGAACGGGCCGTTCGCCTCACGGTCCGCCACTATCTTCGCCGCCGTGGCGGGACCGACGCCCGGCAGCGTGTCAAAGGCTGCGGCGTCAGCCGAGTTGAGGTCGAGCGGAGAGCCCGCTGCTCCGGCAGAACCAGCCGCTGGCGGTGCGCTGCCCGCCGGGGCACCTGCCGCAGCGGGCGACGCGCCTTGAGCCGGAACCAGGATCTGCTCGCCGTCCGCGACAACGCGCGCAAGGTTCACCGCATCAGCTTCGGCGCTGCCGAGCAATCCGCCGGCGGCTTCCACGGCGTCGTTCACGCGCGCGTCGGCCGGGAGCCGATACACGCCGGGTCGGCGCACGCTGCCAGCGACATGGACAAGCACGTCCGCGGTCAGGCTCGCCGCCTGTGCGGCCGGGCGGGTGGTCTCCGCCGACACAGACGCCCCACGGGAGTCCGACCCCTCGGCAGGAGCGGCGGCAGGCCACCATCGCCACAGGGCCCACCCCAACGCGACGACAACCACGACTAGCGCCGCCACCGGCACGCTCGGTGGCACGTCCCTGAGCCCGGCACGCCTCGCCAGTTGAGCCCATCTCGTCCGAATGTCTTGCAGCAACGCTCCACCCCCCGCCCCGCGCCGAGGGTGTCGCAGGAAATCTCAGGCCGCGCGGGCCGCCTTCACACGACCCGCTTGACCACCGTAAACCGCCTCACCAGCCGAATACCAACCGGAAGCTAGCCAAGCGCTCATCCAGTCGCTCCCATGGCAGAAAGAACCAGCTCACAGGGGGTTACCGAGTGGGAAAGAGTTACACATTGTCCGGCGAGATGAGGAGGAAGCTCATGAGGAAGCTCGCCCTGCTTGTACTGACCGCACTGATGTTGTTCGCCATGGCTGCACCGGCGCTCGCAGTGGACGGGGAATGCGACGCGAGCCCCTGGTGCGGCAAGGTGCGGTCGCAAGGCTACTGGAAGAACGATGGCAACACCGCCAATGACACCGCGTTCGGCTACAGCTTCGGCACGCCGGCCGGCGGCGACTACAAGCAGATCTTCGTCAATCAGGCGATCGCCTGGCACAACAACTACCTGGCAAACCCGGTCTGTGGAGATGTCGCGTTCAGGGACACGTATTTCCAAGGCCCGTGCGGAGCGTTCTTCTCGATGTACGAGATCGACCAGATGGTGCACGACGCGTTCGCGAACATCGACACCATGTCGCGAGAGGACCTGCTGAAACTCAAGAGCGCTCTCGACGCGATCAACAATAACTACAGCATCTACGTTCTCAACTAGCTGCGCACACGCAAAACGAATCGAAAAGGAGCGGGCGGCCGATGGCCGTCCGCTCCTTCGTAACAACGAACCAGCAGTGCGCTATCCGGCTACAACGACGCTTACGAGCTTTCCCTGTACGACCACGACCTTCTTGACGTCCTTACCCGCCAGATGCGCGCCCACCTCCGCGAGTGCGGCTGCCACGACGTCGTCCTCGGCGGCCTCCCGCGGAACGGTGATCTTGCCCCGCACCTTTCCGTTGACCTGCACAGCGAGCTCGACCTCGTCCGCGGTCGCGGCGCTCGCGTCGAATGCGGGCCACGACTCGAGGTGCACCGACGCATTCTTGCCGAGGACCCCGCGCCACAGCTCCTCACTCATGTGAGGCGTGAAGGGCGCCAGCAAGAGCGTGAGCGTCTCGGCGACCGAACGCTGCAAGGCGACATCGCGCTGCTCGGCGACCCCGGCCTTGCGGTAGTCGTACGCGGCGTTCGTCAGCTCCATCATCGCCGCGATGGCAGTGTTGAACTGGAACCGCTCGACGTCCGCGGTCACCTTGCCGATGACACGGTGCATCTCGCGGTGGAGCGTCTTTGCAGCGTCGTCGGCCGCAGCCGCTACGCCGCAGCCGGCAGCCGACGCCTCGGCAGCATCCGCCACGAACCGCCACACGCGACCGAGCCAACGGTACATGCCGTCAAGCCCCTCGTAACTCCAGTCGAGGTCCTTGTCGGGCGGTGCCATGAATAGGATGTAGGCGCGCAGGGCGTCACAGCCGTATTGCGCGATCATGTCCTCAGGTGCAACCACATTGCCTTTGGACTTCGACATCGTCTGGCCGTCGAGCTTGACCATCCCCTGGGTGAGCAGGTTCGTGAACGGCTCGTCGAACCCGAGCATGCCCAGGTCCCGCAGCACCTTGGTGAAGAACCTCGAATAGAGCAGGTGCAGGATAGCGTGCTCGATACCGCCGATGTACTGGTCGGCCGGCAGCCAGTAGTCCGCGTTCTCACGCGAGAACGGCATCGCGTCGTTGCGGGCGTCGGCGTAGCGCAGGTAGTACCAGGACGAGCACGTGAACGTATCCATCGTGTCGGTCTCGCGCCGAGCAGCTCCACCGCACTTCGGGCAGGTCGTCTCGTAGAACTCGGGGATATCGGCGAGAGTCTGGCCCTTTGTGACGTCGACGTCCATCGGCATCTTCACCGGCAGCTGGTCCTCAGGAACCGGCACCAGGCCGCACGACGGGCAGTGGATCGCCGGGATCGGGTTGCCCCAGTAGCGCTGACGGCTGATGAGCCAGTCACGCAGACGGAAGTTGATAGAGAACCGGCCGAGGTCTCGCTCGAGAAGCCACTCAGTGACCGCACGCATGCCCTCGCTGGCCTTGCCGCCGCGCATCCCCGTGAACGCGCCCGACTGCACCATCACGCCCTCGCCGGCGTACGCCTCGGCCCACGGCACCTCTGTGCGTACGCGCTCGGCCACACCGGCCAGCTCGCCGAGGAGCTCGTCGCCATCAGCCACCACGACCGGCGGGATGGGCAGCCCATACTTGCGGGCGAACTCGAAGTCGCGCTGGTCGCCGGAGGGCACCGCCATCACGGCGCCGGTCCCGTAGTCCATCAGGACGTAGTCACTCACCCAGACGGGCACCTTCTCGCCGTTGACCGGGTTCACCACGTAGCGGCCCGTGAAAGCGCCGTTCTTCTCGCGCTCCCCCAACTGTCGCTCCACGGCCGTCTCGCGTGACGCCTTCTCAACGACAGCCATGACCTCGGCCTCGTACTCGGTTCCCTCGACGAACTCGCGCACCCTCGGGTGTTCCGGCGCGAGCAGGAAGAACGAGCAGCCGAAGAGGGTGTCCGGCCGGGTCGTGAAGACCGTCATCCGCTCGCCGCTCGGCTCGCCCTCGGCGTCGCACAGCTCGAACTCCACCTCGGCGCCCTCGCTGCGTCCTATCCAGTTGGCCTGCATCGTCTTGACGCGCTCAGGCCATCCGGGAAGCTTGTCGAGGTCGTCGAGCAGCTCCTGGGCGTACTCGGTGATCTTGAAGTACCACTGCTCGAGCTCGCGCTTCTCCACGACGCTCTTGCAGCGCCAGCACACGCCCTCGCCGAGGACCTGCTCGTTAGCCAACACCGTCATGCAGCTCGGACACCAGTTGACCGGCGAGCTCTTGCGCTCGACGAGCCCCTTGTCCCAGAACTTCACGAAGATCCACTGGCCCCAGCGGTAGTAGTCTTCGTCGCACGTGACCACGTCACGGTCCCAGTCGTAACTAAAGCCCATGCGCTTGAAGCTCGCACGCTGCTTCTCGATGTTGGCGTAGGTCCACGTCGCCGGGTGGGAATTGCTCTTGATGGCGGCGTTCTCGGCAGGCAGGCCGAACGCGTCCCAGCCGATGGGATGGAGCACCGAGAAGCCGTTCATGGATGCCTGGCGCGCGATCACGTCGCCGATGGTGTAGTTGCGCACGTGGCCCATGTGGATGTCTCCCGACGGGTACGGGAACATCTCGAGCACGTACTTCTTGGGCTTTGTGGGGTCCTCGGTGGCGTGGTACAGGCCTTCACGTTCCCACGCAGCCTGCCACTTCTCTTCGATGCGGAGCGGTTCGTACTTGGAATCTGCCACGGGTAAGGGCCTCCTCGGCGCGTCTCCCGGTCTGTGCGGTACCGAAAGATTCTAGCCGAGGAGCCGCCGCTTCGCTCGGCTTCGGCGCGGGAACGAACCGAGAGGTCTAGGCGAAGGGAGCGATGGCTATGAAGGTCGGCATCGTCGGAGCAGGCCTGGTGGGGTCGACCGCCGCCTTCGCATGCCTGATGCAGGGCGTGGGTCGGCAGATCGTCTTGGTGGACAAATTCGAGGAGCGGGCCAAGGCCGAGGCGGCCGACATATCGCACGCGGTCCCCTTCTCGAACCCGTTGCGGGTCACGTCGGGCGGCTACGAGGCACTGGACGGCGCAGGTGTGGTCATCGTGGCGGCCGGAGTCGGGCAGCGGCCCGGCGAGAGCCGCATGGACGTCCTCGGCCGGAACGCCGCAGTCTTTGCGGAGGTCATACCTGCGGTCCTCACGAACGCGCCCGGTGCGACGCTCGTGGTGGCCTCGAACCCGGTCGATGTCATGACGCACATCGCCGATGAGATCGCGCGCGAGTCGGGCGCGCCGGCTGGGCGCGTCTTCGGCAGTGGCACGACGCTCGACACAGCGCGCTACCGCGCGCTGATCGCGAACCGCATCGGCATCGACGCTCAGCACGTGCACGGCTACGTCCTCGGCGAGCACGGCGACAGCGAGGTCCTCGCCTGGTCGACGATGACGGTCGCAGGTATGCCGCTCGAGGAGTTCTGCCGCGACCACGGCGACGAACTCGATGACCAGGATCGAGCCGAGGTGGACGACGCCGTCCGCAACGCCGCCTACCGCATCATCGAGGGCAAGAACGCGACGTACTACGGAGTCGGTGCGGCGCTCGCCCGCATCGTGGACACGGTACTGAGCGACCGGCGCAGCGTCCTGACCGTGTGCGCCCCCACCCCGGATGTCGCCGGGGTGAGTGACGTGACCGTCTCCCTGCCTCGGCTCGTGGGCGGCTCGGGCGTGCTCGACACGTTCATGCCGCAACTAGAGCCGGCCGAGGAGGAAGCGCTCGCGAACAGCGCGCGGACGGTGAAAGCCGCCGTCGCCGAGGCCCACGCAGCACAAGGAACGAGCAGGAGTTAGAGGAGACGCGCGATCACGAAGCCGAGGAAACAAGCGAGAATGCCCCACGTACGACTGATGCGCACAAGCCGCGCGAAGTGATCGGGGTTGCGCCGTCGGAGACGCGGGTCCGAGGCGAGTACGAGCAACGGAGCGACCATCACCCATATCGTCGCGCCGACCAGCGGCACGAACATGTCCGGTCCGAAGAACGGCTGTTCCAAAGGTCCCCCAACGGCATGGTCAACGGGTCCCCCACGGTCCCGAATGCAACTGGGATTGTAACAGTTGCGACTAACCGCACGCAAAGAAAAGACACCCGCCGTCATCGGCGGGTGTCGTCATTTCCTTGGTGGAGCCTAGGGGGATCGAACCCCTGACCTTCTGGCTGCCAGCCAGACGCTCTCCCAGCTGAGCTAAGGCCCCACATCTGGGCGCCGCCTGAGCGGCAAGCGGTAGTATACCAGCGGCTCGAACGCGGTCAAGCGCACTCTTCGGCTACGCGCGACAACCCCTACGAGACCCCACTCGCCGTGCTTTCGGACGTGTCGACCTGCTCCACCAGCGGCACCGACGGACCTTCGAGCGCGGGCTCCAGGACCACGTGCTCGTCGGCCGCGGCAGCCGCGCCCACAACCTCAGCGGTGATCATGCCGCCGAGGATCATAAGCGCACCAGCGAGACCTCGCACCCCCAGCATCTCGCCGGCAAGCCAGCCGAAGAAGCCGCCGAACGCCGGCTCGGTGATCAGGATCAGTGCCGTCCTTGCGGGCGGGATGTGTTGCTGCGCGTACGTCTGTACGGCGAAGGCGACTGCCGACGCAAGGACGCCGGTCACGAGCAACGCGACCCAGACCTCAGCCGTGGGCGGCAGCTGTCGAGGCTCGGTCGCCAGGGCGATGCCCCCGCAGACGACGGCGGTCGTGAGCAGCTGCACGAACGTGAGCGCGAGCACGTCATGGCGGCGTCCGAGGCTTCCGAGCACGATCATGTGTGCGGAATAGGCGATCGCGCAAAGCAGCACCCGCGTGTCGCCGACACTCCAGCCCCCCGCCGAGGCGCCCGAGAGCAGCCACAGCCCCACTACCGCCAGGCCCACTCCGAAGATGGTCGCCTTATGAGGCGCCTGGCGCAGGAGCACGGCCTGCATTGCGGGCGTGATCACAACGAACATGCCGGTGATGAACGCCGCCTTGCTGGCACTCGTCGCCTGAAGGCCCCAGGTCTGGAAGATGTAGCCGGCGCACATCAGCGCACCGGCGAGCAGGCCCACCCCTATCACGCCGGGCGTGAGCCGCTTGAGGCAACGAGGGAACAGGATGACGAACGCCGCCACGGCTATCGCGAAGCGCCAGCCGAGAAACGAGTACAGCGGATACGCCTCGACGGCGTCCTTGACCATGACGAAGGTCGCGCCCCATACGACCGCGACCGCGACGAGGGCGAGCTGGATGCCGTACCGACGGATACCCTCGCTCACGACTCCTGGTCCTGCGGCGCGCCCGAACCGGTGACCTCACCCGGCAACTGTAGCCGAGGAGCGTCGCCCCAAAGCTTCTCCAGGCGATAGAACTCGCGCTCCCCGGGCTGGAACACGTGGAACACGAAGTCGCCGTAGTCGAGAAGAAGCCACTTGCCTTCCTCGGCGCCCTCACGCCCGATGGGTTTGACACCCATCTCCTCGCGCAGCCGGTCCTCAACGGCGTCACCGATCGCGCGCACTTGAATCGCGCTGTTGCCGGTGCAGATCACGAAGTAGTCGGTCACCACGAGAAGTGCGGCGACGTCGATGGCGATGATGTCGGTCGCAAGCTTGTCGCTCGCTGCAACGGCTGCAAGCCGTGCTTCTTCCTTGGATGAAGACACTCAGTTCCCTTTCGTTTCGCCACCGGTCGGCGGCTTGTAGTCCTTGCCGATTATGACGACCAGATCCGTCACCGTCTCGGTCGATTGGTCGACCTCGACTTCTCCGACGCCGAGGACCTTCTGGACCCCCGCACCAGTTGACTTGTTCCCGCGCCTGACCACGATCTTGGTGGTGGCGTAGTCGAACCGGTCAGCGTTCTGCGTATCCACGACGCGGTAGCCCGAGCGGATGAGCTGCTGAGCTGCCTGGCCGGCGATGCCGGGCACGCCGGCGCCGTTGTATACCACGACCCGGGTTATCTCGTCTCCCTTGGCGGGGTCGACACCCCACCATGACTTGAGCAGGTCGGCCACCTCGTCCTTCTGGGGCTCGAAGTAGGTCTGGTTGCCCAGCTTGATGGGCTTCACCGGCATCGGGACGAGCGCGACGTTCTTCTGCGGCACCGCGGAGATCTCGGATGAGAGCGCCCGCAGCTCCTCCTCGGTCAGGTTGCTCGAGGTCGCCGCTTCGGGGATGCCGCGCACGACCTGCCGGCGCACCGCGTCCCGGTAGACGTTGGCCGGGACCACGACGTACTTCGTGAACGGTACCGACAGGTAGTTCGCTATGCCCGATACGACGACGTCCGCGCCAGCGGGATATGCGTCGCCGATCCGGGAGAAGCCCTGACCCGGCACGTCTATGAAGGCCCCCTCGGGGATGGCGATGCCGAAGACCTGGTTGCCTTTGCGGTCGACCCTGAGCGCCAGAAAGCCGACGGGGTCTTCGCCGTTGGCGCCGACTATGACGACGTTCTCGCGCGAACGCCGCTCGCGCTCGGACGGCGAGTTCTGCCTGTCAGCGAGCCGCTGCGCATTCCAGCGGACGGCCGAGTTGACGAGCATGGCGGCGAGCAGCAGCACGAGCAGCGCGAAGCCGGCCGCCGCGATAGCCTGGACCACCACGATCACGACGTTGCGGACGCTGCGGGTCGTCCGCTGCATCGCGGTTGCGACCTTGTGCTGCTTCTCGGCCTTCTTGGCGGTCTTGAGCGCCTTGGAGCCACGTCGCGTCGACCGGTAGCCCGACGGGGACTCGGGAGGCGGTGGCGTGCTGGAGCGTCGCTGCTTCTCGCTCATTGCCGAGCCCTCGCGACGAGCGCGTTCCAGACGTCGATCGTCTTCGGATGGAGGCGCTTGCGGGTGGCGACCAGATGAGCGATCGAGTGCTGATAGCACAGGGCGAACAGGTCATCGAGCGCGACCGTTCCCACCGCTTCGCGCAAGTCGTCGACATCTTGGTAGTCGCGACCGGGCTCGATCATATCGGCGACGTAGACCGCCTTGTCGAGCGGCGCCATCAACGGGTCGCCCAGCGTGTGGTTCTCGATGGCCGCCAGCACCTCGGGACCGAGGTCGGGAAACACCTCGCGAAGCTCCTGCGCGCCTGTATGTGCATGGAGAAGATAGGGTGCGATTTCCTCGGCATCCGTGACAGGCAGTTCGGCGGCACGAGCGCGCGTGAGCAACTCCGCGGGGCCCAATTCGCGGTGCCAGTCGTGCAGCAGCCCCGCGAGGCGCGCGGCCGCTACGTCGAGCCCATAGACGGTCGCGATGAGGCCGGCCATATCGGCAACGGCGCGCGAATGCGCGAACGCCTCCTCACCAAGGTGCGTGCGGACGGCGGCTTCTGCCATGTCGAAGGTGACCGGCACTCAGTACGGCTCCCGGTAAAGCCCGTGCTTGGCGATGTAGGTGGCGACCGCCTCGGGCGTGAGGTATCTGATAGGACGACGCTGCACCACGCGCTCGCGCAGATCGGTCGACGAGATCGCGAGCGCGGGCACTTCCATGTACTCGACACGAAATCTCGTCACGGCCTCCTCATGCGCTCGCTTGGCCGCCTCGAGATCGTAGCCGGGACGCGTTGCGGCGATGAACGTCGCGAGCTCCGCGACATCCTCGGCGTCCTTCCAGGTGAGGATCTCCCAGACGGCGTCGGCGCCCGTGATGAAGAAGAGCTCTGCTGCCGGACCGTAGAGGTCGCGTAGCGCCCGGAGCGTATCGACCGTGTACGTGACACCGGGTCGGTCGACCTCGATCCGGCTCACATCGAAGTCCGGGTTCGCCGCCGTCGCGAGAACGGCCATCAGGTACCTGTGCTCTGCCGGAGTGACAGGGCGATGCGTCTTGGCCGCCGGCTCCCCTGTCGGCATGAAGACGACCTTGTCCAGGTTGAACTGCACGAGCGCTTCCTCGGCGGTGACGAGGTGCCCGTTGTGGATGGGATCGAACGTCCCACCCATGATGCCGAGTCGGGTGCCGCTTCTCACTCGCGGATCTGCCCATCTCCCATCAGCATGTACTTGGTGGAGGTCAGCGCGGCGAGGCCCATGGGTCCGCGTGCATGAAGCTTCTGGGTCGAGATACCTATCTCCGCGCCGAGGCCGAACTCGCCACCATCGGTGAAGCGCGTCGACGCGTTGACGTAGACCGCCGCGGCGTCCACCTCGTTCAGGAAGCGCCGGGCCGCCGAGTAGTCGCGGGTGACGATCGCCTCGGAGTGCTTGGTGCCGTACCGGTTGATGTGCCGGATCGCCTCGTCGAGAGCGGAGACTACCTTCACGCTCATCTTGAGGTCGTGGTACTCGGTGCCCCAGTCCTCGTCGGTGGCCGCTTCGATCCGCATGACCGCACCGAGAGCCCGGGTCTTCTCGTCGGCGTAGAGGGTGACGCCGTTGTCCTCGAGCTCCTTGAGCATGGGAGGAAGTGCGCGATCGTAGATGCTCTCGTCGACGAGCAGCGACTCGGCCGCGTTGCACACGCTCGGCCGTTGGCATTTGGCGTTGACGACGATCCTACGCGCGACATCGAGGTCGGCCGCCTCGTGGACGTAGACGTGGCAGTTGCCCGTACCCGTCTCGATCACCGGGACCTTCGCGTTCTCCACGACGCTTCGGATGAGCCCGGCTCCACCACGCGGAATCAGCACGTCGACGTAGCCGTGCAGGCCCATGAGCTCCTCGGCAGCGGCATGGTCGGTCGTCTCGATGGACTGGATGCAGTCCTCGGGCATCCCCGAAGAAGCGGCTGCCTCGGAAAGCACCCGCGTGAGTGCGAGGTTGCTCTGGTGGGCCAGCGAGCCCCCGCGCAGGATGACCGCGTTGCCGGTCTTCATGCACAGGCCCGCTGCATCAGCGGTCACGTTCGGGCGCGCTTCGTAGATCATGCCGACCACGCCCAGCGGAACACGGACCTGCTTGAGCTCGATGCCGTTGGGCAGCGTGTAACCCTCGATGACCTCGCCGATGGGGTCTGGAAGCAACGACAGGCCTCGCAGCGCCTCGGACATCGACTTCAGCCGCGCCGGTGTCAGCTCAAGCCGGTCGAGCAGACCTGCGGGTGTTCCCTTGGCGCGCGCCGCGTCCAGATCGGCGGCGTTGGCCGCGAGCAGGTCGTCCTGCTTCGCGCTCAATGCGTGGGCCATGACCAACAGGGCGCGATTGCGCTGCCCGGTAGATGTGATCGCGAGCCGAGTAGCCGCCTCGCGAGCTCGCTCTGCAAGATGCAGGACCTGCGACATCTGTGACGCTCCTCCCTTGCCGGCGTTACAGGATCGCCAGCCGGTCCCTATGCACGACTTCCTTGCCCGCCAGGTGCGGGTGCTTCTCGGCGATGGCAGGGGTCTTCATGCCCTTGACCAGGTCGAGGTCTGCCGAGGAGAACTCGGTCAATCCGCGCGCCACTACCGCGCCCGAACGATCAACCAATACTACCGCATCACCGGCCTCGAACTCGCCGCCGACGGAGACGACGCCTGCCGGAAGTAGCGACGATTGGCGCTGGGTCACGGCGGACTTGGCTCCGTCGTCGATCACGATCTCTCCGGCTGCGTTGCGCCCGAGGGCGATCCAGAGCTTGCGCGCGCCCAGCGTCTCTTCTCCGGGGGTGAACCGAGTGCCGCAGGCCTCACCCGCAACAGCATCGGCAAGGACGCCGGCTCTCCGCCCGTCGCACACCACCATCGGTATGCCGGCGCGCATGAGCACCCGAGCAGCTTCAACCTTCGTCGCCATGCCCCCGCTGCCCACCTCGCTACCGGCACCGCCTGCTGCTGCCACGAGGTCCTCGGTCAGCTCGTCCACATTGGCGAGCAGCTTGGCCTCCTCGGCGACCCGCGGGTCCGCGTCGTACAGGCCATCGATGTCCGAGAGGACCACAACGAGGTCCGCCCCGACCATGGTCGCGACCAGAGCCGCAAGCGTGTCGTTGTCCCCGAACCGGATCTCGTCGACCGCCACCGTATCGTTCTCGTTGACGATGGGCACGGCGCCCAGAGAGATGAGGCGCTCGAAGGTGTCCCGAGCGTGAAGGAACGACTCGCGGTGCCCGGTGTCGTGGCGGGTCAGAAGCACCTGCCCGACGGGCACCTCGCGCTCGCCGAACAGGATCGCGTACATCTCGATGAGGCTCACCTGGCCCACGGACGCCGCGGCCTGGAGCGACGGCATGTCGCTGGGCCGCTCGCTGAGCCCCAAGCGAGTGACTCCGGCGGCGATGGCGCCGCTCGAGACGAGTACCGGACAGTCGCCGGCATCGATCAGGTCACACAGCTGCCTGACGAGCTCAGAGGCGAAGCCGCGATCGAGGCGCCCATCATCACCCGTGAGGGTGGACGAGCCCACTTTGACCACGACCCGCTTGCCGCTCATTCTTCGCTGTCTCCCTCGACGACATCATCATCTTCGAGTTCCTCTTCAAGGTACTCGACCTCGTCGTCCTCGATCAGCCCCACGTCGAACTCGAAACTTCTGCCGAGGATGCGGATCTCGTCGCCGTCGCGCGCGCCCGCGTCGATGAGCGCGCTCTCCACACCAGCCTTGACTAGGCGTTTCTGCAGGAAGGCGACTGCCTCTTCGTTCTCCCACTCGGTCTGGATGACCATGCGCTCGATGCCACGGCCCTCGACCTGGAAGACGCCGCCGCCCAGGTTCTTCACGCTGTACTCACGCATCCGTCGGCGGTCGTGCGTCCAGACCTGCTCGAACGAGGTCGTGTCCTGTGCCGCTGCGCTGCGCAGCTCGAAGACACGCTGGGCCACGGACCGGATCATCGCGTCCACGCCCTCGCCCGTAACGGCCGAGACGGCGAAGTACGGATAGCCAGCTTCCTCGGCACGCTCGCGCAGGCGCGCATCGGCCTCTTCGACGCCGATGACGTCGGCCTTGTTACCCACGACGACCATGGGGCGTTGAGCGAGTTCTTGGGCATGAAGCGCCAGCTCGCGGTTGATGATGTCGAAGTCCTCGATGGCGTCGCGCTGCTCGTAGCTGCCAGTGAGGTCGACCACGTGGATGATGAGCGCGCTGCGCTCGATGTGGCGCAGGAATTCGTGCCCGAGTCCCTTGCCCTCGCTCGCACCCTCGATGAGCCCCGGGACGTCGGCCACGACGAAGCTGCGCTCGCCCGCCTTCACGACGCCGAGGTTCGGGGCCAGCGTCGTGAACGGGTAGTCGGCGATCTTGGGACGCGCTGCGGACATCCGTGCGATGAGCGACGACTTGCCCACACTCGGCATGCCGACGAGCGCCGCGTCGGCGAGGAGTTTCATCTCGAGGTCGATCCAGCGCTCCTGGGCCGGCTCCCCGAGCTCAGCGAATGACGGGGCCCGACGCGTCGGCGTCACGAAGTGGGGGTTGCCCCGGCCGCCATACCCGCCCTCGGCCACGACGAGCCGCTGCCCCGCGTGCGTCAGATCGCCGAGGAATGCACCCGTCTCCGAGTCACGAACGACGGTTCCGAGCGGGACCTTGAGAACGAGATTGGAGCCCCGCGCGCCGTGACGGATGGCACCCTTGCCGTGGACGCCCTTGGGCGCCTTGAAGTGCCGCTTGAACCGGTAGTCGATCAGCGAGGACAGGGCAGGGTCTGCCTCGAGCAGCACGTCGCCGCCCCGTCCACCGTCGCCGCCGTCGGGTCCGCCCTTGGGCACGTGCGCCTCGCGGCGGAACGACATGCATCCTGCACCGCCGTCGCCACCCTTGACGTTGATCTTGACCTCATCGATGAACATCCACGCTCACCTCCTTCGACCGGTCGTGGCCGCGCCCCTGCGAAAGGATGCGCCACCTGCGGTCATGATATGCGAAGAGCCCCCCGCCGGGTTTGTCGGCGGAGGGCTCGCTCAAGTCGCTATCGCTCGATCGGGCCTTAGGCCTCGAACGGTCGAATGTGTACCTTGCGCTTCAGGCCACGCGTGAACTCGACGGTGCCGGGCACCATCGCGAACAGCGTGTCGTCGCCGCCACGGCCGACGTTGTCGCCGGGGTGGAAGTGAGTCCCACGCTGGCGGACGATGATCGTACCGGCGTTCACCTTCTCGCCCGCGAAACGCTTGACGCCCAGGCGCTTGGCCTTGGAATCGCGACCGTTCTTGGTGGAGCCGAGACCTTTCTTATGAGCCATTGAGGATCCCTGCCCTACTCGTTCTCGGCGGCTTCGGTCGCCTCAACGGGCGCCTCGACCGGCTCCTCGACCTTCTCCGCAGCCTTCTTGCGCGGAGCGGCCTTCTTCTTCGGCGCCTCGGCAGCAACGACGTCCGTGATACGGACGCGCGTCAGGTTCTGCCGGTGACCCTTGAGACGCTTGTAACCCTTGCGCTTCTTGAACTTGAAGATGACTGCCTTCTCGCCCTTGAAGTGCTCGACCACTTCACCGGTCACTGAAGCGGACGCGAGTGCGTCGGCATCGACCGTGATCTGACCCTCGTCGGCCAGGAAGATCACGTTGAAGTTGACCGTCTCACCAGGAGCGGCGTCGAGCTTCTCTACCTCGACGACGTCGCCTGCGGCGACCTTCAACTGCTTCCCACCGGTAGCAACGACTGCGTACATCGGAAACCTTTCAATCGCTTGATTGCGCGAGGAGATATGCTAACAGCCTCGCGATGCACCGTCAACGACCTGCGTATGGTAACACGGAGCCGGGCGTATCTACCCACATTCGGCTCCCGCTATCTCCCGAACGGCGACCTCTTGCCGAACAGCCCGGTCCGTCCTTCGATCAGCACACGCGCCTCCGTGGGGCCCGCGTCCTCGTCGGGGACGATCGTGACCTGTCGGCCGGTCTCGGCTCGCAGCGATGCGGCGACGTTGAGCCCCGGCTCGGTGATGAGCCTGAACGTGTCCGGGTTCAGACCGAACAGGTACGCATCGCTCTTGCCGTTGCGAAGTATCTCACGCATGCGACGCTCCACAGCGATCCTTCGGGTCTGGCGCGAGACGACCCGCCCTTCCCCGCCGCAGTTGGGACACGGCTCGGTAAGCACTCCGTAGAGCCCGTCGGTGACGTTCTTGCGGGTGATCTCGACGAGGCCGAGGCGGCTGATATCGCTCATGCGCGTCTTCGTGCGGTCGCGGTCGAGGGCGGCCTGCAGCTGCCCCGAGAGCATCTGCTTGCTCGTTGCCTCCTCCATGTCGATGAAGTCGACGATGATGATGCCGCCGATGTCGCGCAGGCGAAGCTGCCGCACGACCTCCTCGGCGGCCTCGAGGTTGGTGCGCAGGATCGTCTCTTCGAGGTTCTTGCGCCCGACGAACTTGCCCGTGTTCACGTCGATGGCCGTCAGCGCTTCGGTCTTGTCGATCGTGAGGTAGCCGCCGCTCGGCAGCGGCACCATGCGCCGGAGCGCCGAGTCGATCGTGTCTTGCAGGCGATATGCCTCGAAGAGCGCCGTACGGTCTTTGTAGAACTGCACGCGGCGCACCAGGTTGGGCGACGTCTTCTTGAGGAACGAGACGATCTTGTCGTAGGTGGGCTTGTCGTCGACGGTCAGACGACGGAACTCGTCCGAGAAGACGTCGCGCACGAAGCGCAGCGCGAGGTCCATCTCCGTGTAGAGGACTTCGGGGGCCAGGGCCTCGCTCGACAGGTGGTGGACCCGCTTCCAGAGCCGCAACAGGAACTCGAGGTCACTCACCAGGTCGCGCTCCGAGACGCCCTGCGCCACGGTTCGGACGATCACGCCCATCTTGGGCGGCACGTGCCTCTCGACGATCTCGTGGAGCCGGTCTCGCTCCTCATCAGGCAACTTGCGCGAGACCCCGACGAATTCCGAGAAGGGCATGAGGACGAGGAAGCGCCCCGGCAACGAGATCTCGGTGGTGACGCGGGCGCCCTTGGTGCCCATGGGGTCCTTGACCACCTGCACCATGACTTGTTGCCCGGGCTTGAGCAGCTGCGATATCTCGCGGCGCGGCGCCTCGATGCCCTCGGGATTCACGACCTCGTCGACGTAGAGGAAGGCGTTCTTCTCAAGTCCGATATCGACGAACGACGCCTGCATGCCGGGAAGAACGTCCGAGACCTTGCCCCAGTAGACGTTTCCGACGACGCTGCGTTTAGGACGTTCGATGTAGAGCTCTACGAGCTCGCCTTCTTCGAGCAAGGCGACCCGTGTCTCGTTCGCATCATGCGAGATGAGCATCTCGCGGGCCGGATCGGCCATGGTCCCTCCGTTACACGGGACGCGACCAGACCCCCTCTTCGTCTTCGACGAGCAGGTCGAGCCGCGTCGTGCGCACGGCGGACACTTGGATGCCGTCCTCGGCGAGGGCGGCCCGGAGAAGAACTTCTGGGCGAAGGGACCCGTGGGATCCCATGCGGATCGGGAGCTCGAGCGCTACTCCATCCTCCGCCTCCTCGACACGCACGTCTTTCGGGACGCTGCGCGTCAAGTCGAAAACCTTCGTCTTGCCCTTCTGTTCCACTTCGAGCTCACCGCGCCCGAGCGTGCGCTCAAGCGCCGCGTGCACTGCGGTCGGTTCGATCTCCCTTTCCGTCACATCGATCCTGTACAGGGCTATGGTCAACGCCGCGGTGAGCGACGGTGCCTTCTCGCTCACGTAGCGTGCCTCGAACGGCCTGAGGTCCACCGGGGCCGCACTCTGTAACTTCTCGAGGGCATCCGTCGCGGCGACATAACTCGTGAGCCAGACGTCAGCGTACTCCCTCTCGCCCGCCGTGCCTACCGGAAGAGCGGGGCCGAATGCGACTTTCATGTGTGGGCTGAAGCCCTGGGTCACGGCGTACGGCAGGCCTGAGCGGCGGAACAGTCGCTCGAGGGCGTGGACGATCTCAAGATGCGAAAGCCACCTCAGCCGTCCTGACTTGGCGAAACAGATCCGCAAACGGAACTCGCCCGCCGTCATCGGCGCTCACCGCCGGCGATGACGACAGCCACGTCGAGGTCGTCACAGACGTCGCAACCGGTGCAACCAACGAAACTGCAGTCCGGCGTCGTCTTCTCTTCGAGTGCGCGCCTGCGTTCGCGGAGCAGGTAAGTGCGCGAGACGCCGGCCGAGAGGTGGTCCCAGGGAAGCGCCTCGTCCTCGTCGCGCTGGCGATTTGCGATCGCCGAGGGATCGACGCCTACCGACTCGAACGACGCTAGCCAGCGCTCTAGCGAGAACTGCTCGGTCCACGCGTCAAACCGCGAACCGGAGCGCCAGGCGGCCTCGAGCACGTCGGCTACTTCGCGCCCTCCTCGAGCGATGACGCCCTCGAGGAACGACACGTCAGCGTCGTGCCAGGACAGGTCGACGCCCTTGCGCGGCATACGCTCCCGCAGAACGGACTGCCGGCGTCGGACTTCCTCAAGGGTGACCTGCGGCTCCCACTGGAAGGGCGTCTGCGCTTTGGGCACGAAGGTCGACACGCTGACGCCGATGCGAACGCTCCCACGCTGCTGCGGAGGAGTGGCCTCCTTGGCCGTAGTGAGTACTTGGTACACCAGCCGGCTGATGCCCTGGATGTCCTCGTCGGTCTCCGTGGGTAGCCCGATCATGAAATACAGCTTGACCCGACGCCAACCCGCCTCGAAGGCGCTGCGCACGGTGTCGAGCAGGTCCTCCTCGGTGACGTTCTTGTTGATGACGTCACGCATGCGTTGCGTACCGGCCTCCGGTGCGAACGTCAGCCCGCTCTTCTTGCCGCTGCCGATCATGCGCGCCATGTCCACCGAGAAGGCATCCACCCGCAGGGATGGCAGCGACACCGAGACGCCGGTCCCGGCGAGGCGGCGCGAGAGCCGGCGAAGCACCTCTTCCAGAAGCGAGTGGTCGGCGGTCGAAAGCGACGTGAGCGAGACCTCGTCATAGCCGGTGCACGCGAGGCCCGACATCGTGGCTGCGACGATCTCGTCGGGCGCGCGCTCCCTGACCGGTCGATACACCATGCCGGCCTGGCAGAAGCGGCAGCCGCGCGTGCAGCCGCGCAAGACCTCGACGGTCATGCGGTCGTGCACGACATCCATGAACGGCACGACCGGGCAGGTGGGCGCAGCATAGTCGGACAGGGATGCCACGACCCGCTTCTCCACCACGGCCGGTGCGCTGGCTAGCGACTTGGTCTCCTCAAGCCTGCCGTCGATCACCACCGGCTCGTAGAGCGAAGGCACGTACACGCCGGGTACCTGCGCCAGCGCCTCCAGCGTCGCCGCGCGATCAAGGCCTTGCGCTCGCGCGTTGCGATGCGCCGCAACGATCTCTCCGGCAGCCTGCTCCCCTTCTCCGATGAGGATCGCGTCAAAGAACGGCGCGACCGGCTCCGGGTTGAAGACGCATGGGCCGCCACCGATCACAAGCGGGTCCTCGGCGGTCCTGTCGGCTGAGCGAAACGGAATGCCGGCGAGGTCGAGGGCCTCGAGCACGTTGGTGTAGGTCAACTCGTACGGCAGCGTGATGCCGAAGAGGTCGAAGCTGCGGATCGGCGCGCAGGACTCGAGACTGAACAGGGGGATGCCCTCTGCCCGCATCAGGTCGGCCAGGTCGATCCACGGCACGTACGCCCGCTCGGCCGCTACGCCATCGATCGAGTTGAGGGCCGCGTAGAGGACGCCGATGGCCTGGTTGGCCTGCCCTACCTCATAGGCGTCGGGGTAGAGAAGGACGGCGCGATAGTCCGCGTCAGGGTCATGACACGCGCCCCATTCACGGTCTATGTAGCGAGTCGGCCTCTCAACACGCGCGAGCAATGGCTCGATGCGGTCCCACAGCGAATCGCTCGTCACAGCTCCTGGGTTCCCGTCGACGGGGCCATGAAGCCGAGGTTCGCCTCGGGCAACGCCTGCTCTGCGACAGGAACCGGCGTGGCGTCGTCCACCGGTGTGACGTTCGCGGGGATCGGCTCCCCGCGCCGCCGGCGACGGGCCGCCTCGAGCGCGTTCTCGCGCGCCTGGCGAATGCGCTCCGACAGGCCGGAAACGTCTCCTCCGGCCTCGAAGTACTCGAGTGCGGCGTAGCCCACGGCCAGCGTGCCTGAGTAGCCGATGCTCGCCTTGATCGCCCAGCCGAAGCCCGGGATGAGCCCGACGAACTGGCGCGCCACCGTACGAAAGACCAGCGCCCCACCCACGACGGCTGCGAGCTCTTTGATGCGCTCGGCGCCAAGAGGCTCACCGTAAGCAGCGGCTATCTGCATGACCATCTTGGCCTGGTTGGCGGTCATGATCGGCAGGTCGGCGCCCGGGATGAACGCGACGGCACCGACGACACCGTTCTGGAACGAGGTCGACTTGATGGCTTCCTCGGCGACCGCCCGACGTACGAAGTGGAAGTTGACGGCGAGGGCGATGCGCTTCGCGGAAACACGATCGGACAGCCAGCGGCCGAGCGCGTCGATGACCTCGTCCGGCTCGTCGTCGGCGATCGTGTCGAGCATCGGGTGCTGGACGCGGCGCGAGAGCGCATCGCGCGATACTCCGAGTCCCACCACGACGGTCGGGATGAACTGCTCGCGAGCACGCCTGAGTGATGCCTCGAGCACGTCGGAGTCGCCTGCGGCTCCGATGACCACGTCGGCGGTCGAATCCACCGCGAGTACGTCGCCGGAGGTCACGGCCTCGATGTGGAGCATCGCTGCGCCGGTCATGGGATGAAGCTCGCGCTTGAGCGCGTCGATGAGCGCGTCAGGAGCCGATGCGTCCACGAAAACAGCGATCCGGACCGGCTTCTCGCGTTCGACACGGAGCCGGCTTCCGGAACTGAGCATGTCTCGAAGGTCGAGAGGTAGCGCCACTTGGTCCCCCTATGCGTAGCGACGGGTCCACACGGACAACAGCATACCCACAGCCATCATGTTGGTGACCATGAACGATGAGCCGAAGCTCATGAATGGTAGCGGAATACCCGTGATGGGCATCAGGCCGATCGTCATCCCGATGTTCTCGAGGATCTGGAACGTCCACATGCTCATGATGCCCACAACTATCAGCGCGCCGAATAGATCGCGACTCGACGCAGCCACCTCGAGTGATGTGACCAGCAAGAGCAGGTACAGCCCCAACAACCCCAGCGCACCCACGAAGCCCAGCTCCTCGCCGAGGACGCTGAAGATAAAGTCTGTGTGCCGCTCGGGCAGAAAGTTCAGATTGCCCTGCGTTCCTGAGCCGAGGCCCTTGCCCGACAGCTCACCTGATCCGATGGCGATCCGGGACTGCGCGAGGTTGTAGCCCGCCCCTGCCGGGTCTGCATTCGGGTCGACGAACGTCAGCAGGCGGTCCCGCTGGTACTCCTTGATGAGCTTGTCGGAGCCGGTGGCCTGGTCGAGCATGGTGTCGAGCCGGAAAAGTCCGCCGACGAGCACCACTCCCACGAGGGCGAATACCAGAAACCAGCGAGGCTTGAGACCGCCCACGAGCAGCATCCCCATGGTGATGGCCACGAAGACGAGACCCGTCCCGAGGTCAGGCTGCAGAAGTATGAGACCGAGCGGGATGGCGAGGATACCGAGGATCTTGGCTATGTCGGCGGGCTTCTCGATCTTGCCGTTGTAGCGCGCGATGATGGCGGCCATCACGACGATCGTGACGAGTTTCGCCGGCTCTGACGGCTGGAAGAGGCGTATACCGGCGATCTGTAGCCACGACGTGGCACCCTTCGCTGCATCGCCGAGGCCCGGGATCCTCGGCGACAGGATGAGCAGCGCGTCGAGGATCACGAGCGGACCCACCCACGCCTGCAGCTTCCGGTAATCGAAGATCCAGGCGACGATCAGCGGGACGAGTCCGACGGCGAGACCGAACAGGTGGCGCCTGAACATCGCAGGTCCGGCCGACATGCCGGAGACCGCCGAGTTCACCATGACGGAGCCGTAGACCACCAGTAGCAGCACGGCAGCGATGAGGACCGGATTGACGGCGCGGAGCACGCCTGAGCGCTCGTTCACGTCATCACCTCGACAGGTCCGTCGCGGTCACGTGTTCGACCTTCTCGTGCAGCAGTGACGCCAGGATCTGCCGACCCGCCGGGCCGGCGATGGAGCCACCGTGCCCACCCTGCTCGATAACGACCGCCACGACGTACTGCGGCTTCTCGGCGGGCGCGTAGCCCACGAACCATGCGTAGTCGTCCTTACCGGCGACCTGGGCGGTTCCCGTCTTACCGGCAGCGCCGGGCTCGAACCCGCGAAACGCGCCCTTCGCCGTTCCGGTGGTCGTGACCCGCTTCAGCGCCTCGTCCATGATCGCCAGATTCGACTTCGAGACCTTGGGCTTGAACGCGGCCTCGGGCTTCGTCGAGAGCACCGGCCTGCCATCGCTGCCGAGGACCGTCCGCATGAGATGCGGTCGCATGACGGTCCCGTTACCGGCTATAGCACCGTAGGCGGCTGCGACCTGGAGTGGCGTGACCAGCATGTCGCCCTGGCCGATCGCCATGTTGACGGTATCGCCCGGCAGCCACTGCTGGTACTCGGGGTAGTTCTCGTTGAACGCGCGCTTCCACTTGGCGTCCGGAACGCGACCGTCGGCCTCGCCCGGCAAGTCGATCCCCAGACGGGATCCGAAGCCGAACATCCGCGCCATCTGCTGGATCTTCTCGTCCTTGCGTTTGTAGAAGGCGTAGCCGATCTCGTAGAAGACCGTGTCGCAGGAGTCCTCGATGCCGGCCATGAACGACTCGGTTCCGTGACCGGAGCGGTTCCAGCAGTACTTCTTCCACTGCTCGCCCATGCCGGTCCACTTGCCCGCACACTGGTACGTCGACCACTTGCCCGTCACGCCGTACTGGAGTCCCGCCAGGCCCGTGAACGCCTTGAAGGTCGAGGCCGGTGGGTACTGGCCGGCGATCGCGCGATTGGAGAGCGGGTACTCGGAGTCCGTGCTCATGAGTGAGCGCCACTGCTTCTGAGACACGCCACCAAGGAATATCGTCGGGTCGTAGGTCGGCGCACTGGCCATCGCGAGGACCTCACCGGTCTTCACGTCGATGGCTACGGCGGCGCCGGCGTGGGCGTTGTCGAAGTTCTCCTTCTGGGCGTCCTTCAGCGCGTCCTGCAACGCCTTCTCGGTGACCTTCTGCACGGTCGAGTCGATCGTCAGGACGACGTCGCGGCCGGGTTCAGGGTCGATCTCCTGCAGGATCCTGTGCGGCCGGCCGGACGCGTCGACCTCGAGCCGTCGGCTCCCCCGGTCGCCTTGCAAGACGCTCTCGAACGATGCCTCTGCGCCCGCCTTGCCCACGACGTCGGTCGGGTCGTAGCCCTTGAACGCCGGGTCGTTGAGCTGGCTGTCCGAGATCTCGCCGGTGTAGCCGAGAACGTGCGCCGCGAGTCTGCCCTGGGGATACTCGCGGACCGCCCGGGTCTGGACTTCGACACCCGGGAACTGCGATTCGTGCTCGGCGAGGTATGCGACCTTCTCCATCGGCACGTCGATCGCCACGACGCGTGGCGCGAGCGCGGCCTCCTTGACGCTGGAGAGCCGCTCCTGAATCTCGCTCACGGGCACGTCCAGCAGGGCCGATAGCCTCTGGACGAGCGCCTTGTCATTGCGGGCCTGAGGATCGACGACGACAGCAAGCGTGGCGCGGTTGGTGACGAGCGGCTTGCCGTTGCGGTCGAGTATCCGCCCGCGAGGCGCCACGGTCGTGATCTCCCGCACCCGATTCTGTTCCGCCTGCGCCGCGAATGCCGAACCGGACACGACCTGCATCGACCACAGTTTCACCAGCAAGAGACCGAGCACAAGCAGAACGATCGCACCGAGTGCGGCGAACCGTGGCTTGAGTCTCTGGCGGAACGTAGGCATGTAGTGATGGTCCTCCGGACAGTGCTGGGAGCGGGAGGGCGAAACGGGTCCGCCCGGCGCCCCTTACGCCAGTCTGCGGAACGTGGTCATCGGTCGGTCACGGCGCAAGAACCGAGCCAACCACGGATACACGAGCAGCGCGAGAGCGGTGTTGTAGACCGTGGCGGGAAGTACCTTCGTCCACAACACGGTCCACAGCGAGCCGCCTTCGCCGAGCAGACCGAGAAGGAGCGCGTACGCAAGCTCGCTGCCGAACGCGGCGATGGCCAAGACGGTGATCGGCAAGAGCCATCCCTCGGCGAACATCTGCTCGTGAAGCAAGCCGGCCAGATAGCCGGTGACCGTGAGCACGAGCGCCATCGGCCCGACCGGACCGGTGCCGATGAGGTCGAATATGAGCCCGGCTGCGAAACCGGCCGAAGCACCGGCAGTGGGTCCCTCGGTGAGCGCCAGCGTGACGACCACGAGGAACAGGAAGTTGGGCGTGACGCCGCCGATGCTTAGGTATGGCGCGAGCGCCGCTTGGAGCACGGCCGCAACTACGACGGCCGCTATGGTCGGCAGGAGCTTGTTCATCTACTCTCCGCCTTCGGTCGACGGAAGCGCGGACTCGGCCGTCAGCACGAGCACCTCTTCGAGCCGCGACACGTCTCCGCCGGGGGTGACGCCGATCTGCTGGTACAGCCCGTTCGGCTCCTTAGCCACCGACGACACCTCACCCACCACGATCCCCTTGGGATAGACGCCGCCAAGCCCGCTCGTGATGACGACATCCCCCGCCTTCACCGTCGTCTCCTTGCTCACGAAGTCCAGCGCGAGGTCGCCTTCGATCGAGCCCCGGACGATGCCCGTCGCGCGGTTGCGCTGCACCATGGCGGCAACACCACTTCGCTGGTCGGTGATAAGACGGACGCGCGCATATCCCGGCCCGACCTGTACGGTCTGACCGAGCAGTCCGCGGGGTCCGACGACGGGCATGCCCGTCTTGATGCCGTCACGAGAGCCGCGGTCGATCGTGATGACGCCCTCCCACGAATTGGTCGGGCGTCCGATTACGCGCGCCGCTATGGAGGGGAGCTCGCGGGCCTGCGCAAGCTTCACCAAGCTTCTGAGTCGGACGTTCTCCTGTCGGGCTTCCTCGAGCTCGCCGACACGGGTACGCAGCTGCTCGTTCTGAGACCTCAACTGCTCAAGTTGGCTGCGCGATACGCCGAGGTCGCCCGCCCATGCGAACAGGCCCCGGACAGGTCGCGTCACCAGTTCACCACCCGAGGACAGCGGAGCTGCAACGGCCTGAACGCCTGTTCGGACGCGATGGACGGGCCCCGAGTCGCTTTCGCGGTACCAGACCGTCATCACCACGATAGCGAGCGCCACGAAGACTATGAGTACGCCCGGGCGCGGCCCGGTGGGCTCTGTCTGGCTGATGCGCATAACTCAGGCTGACCTAGCGGCCGCCTTGGAGCACCTTCTTGAGGACGTCGATCTCCTCGAGTGCCTGCGCCGAGCCGTCGACCACGTTGGTGAGAGCGCTCTCCGAGACGTGAACTGGCATTCCGGTCTCATGGCGGACGCGCTCATCGAGACCCTTGAGCAGCGCGCCTCCGCCCGTGAGGACGATGCCGTACTCCATGAGGTCGCTCGCAAGCTCCGGCGGAGTCTGCTCGAGCGTGCCCTTGATGGCGGCGATGATCGCCTGGATGGGCTCCTCGAGCGCCTCTCGGATCTCCTCGGACTCCATCGTGATGGTGCGCGGCAAGCCGGTGAGCAGATCGCGGCCACGAACCTCGACGTCCACTTCCTCGAGCAGAGGCCAGGCGCTGCCGATCTCGAACTTGATCTCCTCGGCGGTGCGCTCGCCGATGAGCACGTTGTAGACACGCTTGACGTGGCCGATGACGGCCTCGTCGAACTCGTCGCCGGCTATGCGTATCGACTGGGCGACCACGATCCCGCCGAGCGAGATGACCGCAACCTCGGTCGTGCCACCGCCGATGTCGACGACCATCGAACCGGTGGGCTCCTGGATAGGCAGACCCGAGCCGATCGCGGCGGCCATGGGCTCTTCGATGAGGTACGCCTGCCGAGCGCCTGCCGCCATCGTCGCCTCGAAGACGGCGCGCTTTTCGACCTCGGTCACGCCCGAGGGCACGCAGACGACCACGCGCGGCTTGGGCTGCCAGGGGAAGCGCTTCACGCGCGTCTTGTTGATGAAGTAGCGCAGCATCGCCTCGGTCACCTCGAAGTCGGCGATGACGCCGTCCTTGAGCGGCCTGATGGCGACGATCGAGCCCGGCGTGCGACCGAGCATGCGCTTGGCGTCGATACCGACAGCCAGAACACGCTTGCTGTCGCGCTCGATGGCGACGACCGACGGTTCTATGAGTACGATGCCTCGACCACGCACCGACACGAGCGTGTTCGC
Organism: uncultured Eubacteriales bacterium; assembly: GCA_964607705.1. Taxonomy (GTDB): domain Bacteria; phylum Actinomycetota; class Coriobacteriia; order Anaerosomatales; family PHET01; genus CAZSLI01. The sequence continues at coordinate 41,155 of CAZSLI010000009.1, read as the reverse complement.
GGTCCCGAGGTCGACGGCCATGTCGCCGCCCCACGAGTTGAAGAACATATCGACAAGCGACACGGTCGCTCCGTTTCCCTTCGGCGGACGTGCACCGGTGCAGCACCGCCCTCCGGCGGCCTACACGCCAAAACCGACCCTCGACCGTGAGGTCTGGGCCGGTCGTGCTTCACACCTGCGAGTTTAACACAGGACGGGGCGCTCGACCGCCCCGTCGCCGTCGCGTTACATCATGCCAAGGTCCTCAGGCTTGCGTGTTCCCCACCATCGCCGATCACGACATGATCGAGCACCTCGATGCCGAGAACATCGCCGGCCTTCACGATGCGCCGCGTGAGTTGGATGTCGGCCCCCGAGGGCGTCGGGTCGCCGCTTGGATGGTTATGCACCACGATCACGGAAGCCGCGGACAGGCGTACCGCCTCCTTGAAAAGCTCCCGCGGATGCACGATCGAGGCGTTGAGCGATCCGACCGACACCTCGATGACGCGGAGCAATCGGTTCTTGGTATTCAGCGCGAGGGTCCAGAAGTGCTCACGATCGAGTCCTCGGAAGCGTGGCCCGCAGACACTGACGACGTCTTCAGGAGTCGATATCACGGGTCGCTCGGGTAGTTTGCGCGAGCCTGCGCGCCGGCTAATCTCAACGCAGGCGAGCAGACGGGCAGCGGCGGCGGGGCCCACGCCCTCGAGGGCGATGAGATCGTCGCCCGAAACGCGCCACAGGGCGTCGGTCACGTCTGCGCCCAGCAAGCCCGAGATCTGTTGCGCTCCCTGCCCACCGAGCAGCACCGCCAGAAGGGCTTCGTCGGAGATGGCGTAGGCGTGCCCTTCGAGCAGGAGTTCTCTCGGACTCTCGTTGCGCATCGGCTCGGTGACCATCGCTCCCCCTCGCGTCTCGTCTGAGCCGAGCGTGCCACACGAGGAGTGACGCAGACCTAACCTCGACCTTTCCGTCCGACACAAGAGGGCCCGGCCGCTGCGGAAGCGACCGGGCCCTCTACGATTCTGGATAGCTGTCTAGTGCACAGCGCAGGAAAGACAGGGGTCGTACGCGCGTACGAGCTGCTCGATCTTGAGCACGAACTCTGCTTCAGGCAGATGCGCGACCGTGGGTGCGAACGCACGCATGTCGGCCTCGAGGTTGGCGAGGTTCTGAGCAGTAGGCGTGATGACGTTGCCCGAGGTGACGACGCCGTCATCGTCGATCGACAGCGAGTGGTAGAGCGTGCCGCGCGGCGCCTCTGTCGCGCCGGTACCACTGCCTGCGGCGACCTCGAATGCCACGGGCTCGCTGCTGCCCGCGTCCTCGGCGAGCTGCTCGCACAGCAGCGCGCAGCGCTCGGCGGCGTCGACGAGTTCGATGGCCTGGCACAGGTTGTTGAGGAAGGTGTTTCGCGTGACCGGGCGCAGTCCGGTGTTGCTCGCCACGACTCGCGCGGACGGCACGAGGCGGTCCCATGAAAGGTTCACCCGGGCGAGCGCGCCGACGAGGAACGTACGGCCATCGACCGTGGAGTGCTTGGCATTGCTGTGGCCCACGACGGTCTCGGTCACGAAGTCACGGTACTCGGAGACCGGGCGACACCAGCCGGCGTCGAGCGCGCAGACGTCGCCGTCGTAGATCGCATAGGTGTCAGGCGAGACCAGCGCGAGCATCTCACCGGCGGTCTCGAACTCGGGAACGTCGAATCCCGCGAACAGGTCCACGGTCGCAGCGGCGTCGCGGGCAGCCGCGTGCAGGCGCGTCGCGAATGCGGCGAACTCGTGCTTGGGCGGCTCGGAAGTGAAGCCGCCGATGACCGCGGTCACGGGATGCACCGAGCGCCCGCCCACGAGCCCTGTGAGCTCGTTGCCCAGCTTCTTGACCCGAAGCGCGCGGCGCACGATATCCGGGTGAGACTCGGCCAACGGGAAGACGCTCGGCTGACCCACGAAGTCCGGCGCCGCGAACAGGTACAGGTGCGTCGCGTGGTTCTGCAGGTAGCTGCCGTACACCATCAGCTGCCGCAGCAGCGTGGTGCGCTCGGAGACCTCGATCCCGAGGGCCGCCTCCACCGCCTTGATGCTCGTGACCGCGTGGTTCGGCGAGCAGATACCGCAGATGCGGCTCGTGATGAGCGGCGCCTCGTCGAAGCGTCGACCCACGACCATGCTCTCGAACAGGCGCGCGGGCTCGACGATGTCCATCTTGATGTTGCGCACCACTCCGCCGTCGACATCGACAGTGATGGTGCCATGTCCCTCGATGCGGGCTACGTGTTCAACAGTCAGCGTACTCATCGCAGGGCCTCCGAAAGCGAGTTGTAGAGAGTGAGCGTGTCGGCGAGGTCCTCGATGCGCATCCCGCGCTTGGCCAGCAGTTCCTCGGCGGCGGCGAGGTTCGCATCCTCGGCGATTCCTCGGCAGCCGGTACAGGGGCGGCCGAGCGTCACGCACTTGGCGCCACACCCTGTGCGCGTCACCAAGCCCAGGCAGACCGAGCCGGAGTCGTAGAAGCACTCGTTCTCGGCCATCTTGCAGGCGGCACAGAGCGGCTCGCGTGGCGGGCGTCCCGACAGGCCCATGAGGGCGCGCTGAAGGGTCGATACGAACTCGTGCGGCTGGATCGGACAACCGGGGACCCGGTAGTCGACGTCGATGACGGCGTCGACGGGCAGCGGCGAGATACGGCCAGGTGCGACAAGGCGACCATCACGGCCGTAAACGCGGTCGACGCGCTGCTCGAAGTCGCCGCTGGTCACCAAGGCCGGGATGCCCCCGGACATCGCGCATGAGCCGATGACCATCACCGTGGCAGCCTTGTCGCGCACCTCCTTGAGCAACTCGACGTGCTCCACCGTTGTCACAGCGCCTTCGATGATGGCGACGTCGTACTCGGCAGGCATGTGTCCGCTCGAGGCGAGCTGCCAGTACTGCAGGTCGATGGAGCCGAGGACGTCGAGCAGGTGGTCCTCCATGTTGGTCATCTGCACCTGGCATCCGAAGTCGGACGCCAGGCCGATGACGACTACGCGCGCCGCCATCTAGATCGCCTCCTGCAGGTTCATGGCTTCCCAGTAGTTGAACACCGGGCCGTCGATGCAGGCGTACTGATGGCCGACGCCGCAGTGGCCACACTTGCCGATGCCGCACTTCATGCGCCGCTCGAAGCTGACATAGATGCGGTCGACGTCCATGCGCTTGCCCCGCATCTCGTCGATCACGTACTTGTACATGACCGGCGGACCACAGATGGCGCCGTACGTGTTGTCAGGGTCGATCTCCAGATCGCCGAAGAGTCGCGTGACGAGGCCGGTCTCGCCGTCCCAGGTCTCATCCGGCTGGTCGACGGTCATGATCAACTCGAAGTCCTCGCGGTGCTTCCACATGTCGAACTGCTGGCGGAAGAGCACCTCGCTGGGGTTGCGCGACCCGTAGAGGATCGTGACCTTGCCGAAGTCGTGCCGCTCGTCGTGGATGTGGTTGATGAGCGACTTGAGCGGCGCGATTCCCAGGCCTCCCGCTACGAGCAGGATGTCGTGGCCCTTCATCTCCTCGAACGGGAATCCCCTTCCGAACGGCCCGCGCAGTCCCACCACGTCGCCGCACTGCTTCGCGTGCAGCGCGCTCGTCACGTCGCCGGCCTTGCGAACGCACAGTTCGATGAACCCCTGCTTCGAGGGCGCCGAGGAGATCGAGATCGGCGCTTCGCCCACACCGAAGATCGACAGCTCGACGAACTGCCCGGCGTCAAAGTCGAACGCGTCGCGGACGTCGTCGTCGATGAGGCGGAACTCGAAGAGCTTCTCCTTGTCGGTGAGCTCGGTGATCGAGGTGATGCGCGCCGGCCAGGGGCGGTACGGGTTCGCCTTGAGCTTGCGGTAGGCCTTAGCGGTGCTGCTGCTCATCGGGCACCTCCGCTCTGGAGCGCCTCGATGACGATGCGCGGGTTGATGTCCGCCTTGCACGCACGCGTGCAACGGCCACAGCCGACGCACAGGACGCGCTCGAACTTGGACAGATAGCCCCACTGCTTGTGGTAGTAGCGGTACTTCACGCGGCTGGCGCGGGTCTCTCGGAAGTTGTGGCCGTGCGCCACCTCGGCGAACTCGGAGAACTGGCAGCTGTCCCAGACTCGGATGCGGGAGCCGTCCTTGCCGTCGGGAGTGAGCCGGTCCTTCACGTCGAAGCAGTAGCACGTGGGGCAGACCATCGAGCAGGCACCGCACGACAGGCAGCGCTCGCCGAGTTCGTCCCAGATCGGGTCGTCGAACTTCGCGTCGAGCAGCAGCGGGATCTGTGCGGTGTCGAGCTGGGAGGTGAACGACTCTTTGAACTCGTGCGTCTTGCGCTGGAATTCGGCGGTGTCCTCCTCGGAGATGGGGCGCGTCTCGACGTAGTGGTCGAGCAGCTCGGCGCCCTTCACCGAACGCACCGAGACGAAGTAGCGGTCGCCCAGGTCCGTCAGGAAGAGATCGAAGCCCCAGTGGACTTCGTCGGTCGCCCAGGCGTTGCAGAAGCACTCGTCACGAGGCTCGCAGCTGACGCCGACGAGCAGCGTGCGGTCGCGACGCGCCTTGTAGTACGGGTCTTCGTACTCGCCGAGGAAGACGTTGTCCATGAGCATGAGCGCGTTCAGGTCGCACGGGTGCAGGCCGAAGAGCACGCGCGGATGCACGGGCGCCTTGTCGGACGTGACGTGCCCGTCCTCGGTGCGGAAGCGCATGAGCTCTTCGTTCTGCGGCACGAAGTACTTCTTCGGCGGAAGAAGCGTCGTGTCGTAGTCGAGCCTCAGCTCGGACGGATCGTCGATGCGCCCGAAGACGAACGCATCGCCCTTGGCGACAGGCCCGACGACCTCGTAGTGCTCGGCCAAGCCGCGCACGAGGTCCGCGAGCCGCGCCTTGTCCATGACGCGGAAGAACATGTGGTCCCCTTACTCCCAGGCATCGCATCGCGGTGGGGTCCCGGATGCGAGTGGAGCGACCCGACGGGCCGCCCCTTTCACGCGCTGATTACTTGCCGAAGAAGATCGAGATCTCGCGCTCGGCGGATTCCGGCGAATCCGAGCCGTGGATCACGTTCTCGTCCAGAACGAGCCCGAAGTCGCCACGGATGGTGCCCGGGGCGGCGTCGGCGGGGTTGGTCGCGCCCATGAGCTTGCGGCAGACCTTGACGGCCTCCGGCCCCATGAGAACCATCTTCACGACCGGTCCTGAGGTGATGTAGCTGATCAGGCCGGCGTAGAACGGCTTGCCCTCGTGCTCGGCGTAGTTGGCCGCGGCCTCCTCGGCGGTGACCAGGCCGTACTCGAGCCGCACGATGCGAAGACCGGCATCTTCGAACCGCGACACGATCTTGCCGACGAACCCGCGCCGGACAGCGTCCGGCTTGATCATTACGTAAGTCTGCTGCTCCAAAGTCGTGAATCCTTCCTATCGCTGCGGACGGCCTCTAGCCGCCCGTCGAACGCCAGTTGTAATCGATGCCGGTGACGCGCCAGCCCACACCTTCGCGCGACAGCGTCACGACGTAGTGCAAAGGGGCACCGTTCTCGGGAGTGACTGTCACAGACGCCTTCGACGTGTCCTTGCCGCGCACGATCTTGTCGACCGTGAACGACTTCACGGGCGGGACCTTAGCCATCTCCTTCTTGACGTCACCATCCGGCACGGCGACCCAGTACTGCTCGACCGGCTCACCAGCTGAGTAGGCGACGAAAAGGCCCTTCACGGTGGTGTCCTGCATGGGCCACCCGAAGCCGAACCAATAGCCGACGCCGATGAGGCCGCCAACGACCAGCACGATCAGGAGGATGGTGAGCAGTCCGCGTACGACGGCGGCTGGGCCGCGGCTCGCGCGCTCGGCGCGACGCTCCTCGCGAGCACGCGCCTTCATCTCGTCTTCGGTGAGGCTGAAGAAGCTCGTGACCGCGGCCTCATCGCCGAAGCCCAGCTCGCGGGCTGCGATGTCGGCCTGGTCGTCGGCGGTCGGCTCGGCCACCGGTTGCTGCACCGGCTCGACCGGGCCGTACTCGATCGCCGCAGCCTCTTCGGCAGGCGAGGTGGCCTGGGCATACGCGCCCACGCCGGTCAGGGCATGCAGTTCGTTTGTGTCCCAGCCGGTCGGCTCCTGGTCGTCAAGCGGGACCGGAGGCATCTCGCCGGTGACCCAGCCTTCGACGGTCTCGCGCTGCGGCCTGGTGGCCTCGAGCGCCCGTTCGTAGTCAGCACGGGCTGAGGGCGACAACTGGTGCCCGTGAAGCTGCGTGGCCTTCTCGAACGCGCGAACGGCCTCGAGCTGATCGCCCGTGGCGGCATACGCTTGGCCGAGGTTGGCGAGCGCTCGCCCACGGCCCTGGTATGAGTCAAAGCCGAGCGCTGCTTTGTAGGCGTCGGCGGCGTCATTCGGACGGCCGAGGGCCATGAAGCACAGACCCAGGTTCACGAGTGCCTTGCCCGGGTCAGGGTTGGTCTCGTCGAGCGCCGCCTTTCGGTACGCGATGGCGGCGTCCTCGGCACGCCCGCGCTCCATGTAGACGGAGGCGATCCCCTGCCACGCCTTGTACGGCGTCTGGTAGCCGGGGTCAGCGAGCGCGGCCTCGTACGACGCTATCGCATGGGTGTGCTCTCCGAGCGCGACGTAGGCGGCACCGAGGTTCGCATGAACGGCACCGGCCTTGTCATACGTCTCGTCGCGCAACGCATGACCGTAGACGGTGACGGCGTCGGCGTGGCGGCGAAGACGCATGAGCGCATTGCCGGCCATGTGGTACGCGGCTCCATTACCCAGGGCGCCCTTCCCCGCTGATGCGAGGAAGCCCTTAGCCGCCGAGCGGTAGTCGCCGGCGTCGTAAGCGGCTTGCGCCTCGTGGAATTTGGAAGAGTCCACTAAGTCCGGGCCTACTCGGCGTTCTTGAGCTCGACCGAGATGATCTCGTCGCCCACGCGCAGCTGCTGCATGGCCTCGAGGCCCTCGGTCACCTGGCCGAAGACCGTGTAGCTGCCATCGAGCTGCGGCAGAGGCTGGAGCGCGAAGTAGAACTGCGAGCCGGCTGAGTCGGGATCGTTGGTGCGCGCCATGCCGAGGGCACCGATGACGTGCTTGTTCGGGTTGGTCTTCGGGTCGAATTCACCCTTGATGACGTATCCCGGACCGCCCGTGCCGAACTGCGAATAGCCGGTCGCGACTTCCTCGGCGACCTGCTCGGCGGTGAACTCCTTGGTCTTGGGGTCGCCACCCTGCACGACGAAGCCGGGCTCGTAGCGGTGGAACTTGATGCCGTCATAGAAGCCCTTCTTCGCCAGCTCGACGAAGTTGCCCACGTGGATCGGGGCGTCCTTCCCGTAGAGCTTGACGGTGATGGGGCCCTTGCTGGTCTTGATGATGGCGACCTCGTCGCCTCTGGGCTGATACGCGGGAGTGTACAAGCCGCCCTCCTCGGTAGTCTGTGGAGCCTGTTCGGTCGCGGCGCCGGTCGGCTCCGTTGGCTTCGTCGTCGCCGCTTTGTCGGTGGCGCTTCCCGTGCATCCGGCTACCGCGAGCAATGCGGTGAACACGAGAGCCAGAAAGGAAAGGAGCAGGACGCGGGAAGTGCGGGACAACGGCGAAAGACCTCCTCGAAGCGCGCGAGAGCTGCCTCCCGCGACAAAGTGTTCCAAGGGATTCTAGCAGCCGAACGGCAGCGTGGTAAGGAGTCGCTCCGCGCGCGCGAAGGAGTAGACTAGTCGGCGATGGACCCGCGGGGGCGGGTTGCCTCCGCGTTGCTCTTGGCGCGCGTCACCATGCGGTGGCGCGCTTCTATCCAGGGAGGCGATGTTCTTGGGAGCACCGAGCACAGAGAAGGTCCGTAACGTCGTCCTTGTAGGTCACGGGGGCGCCGGAAAGACGTCACTCGCCGAGGCGATGCTCTTCCTCTCGGGCGCGACGAAGCGGCTTGGTTCGGTCGACACCGGCCAAAGCACGCTCGATTACGATCCTGAAGAGGTCAAGCGTCAGTTCACCATCAACCTCGCCCTCGCCCCCGTCACGCACGACGGCGTGAAGATCAACGTGATCGACACCCCCGGATACGCCGACTTCATCACCGACGCCATCGCCGGCATGGAGGCTGCCGAGATGGCACTCTTCGTCGTCGATGCTGTTGCGGGACCGCAGGTGCAGACCGAGCGGTTGTGGAAGATCGCGGGCGAGATGGGAATCGCCCGCGCCGTGTTCATCAACCGGCTCGACAAGGAGCACGCCGACTTCGACGCGGCGCTCAAGGCGCTGCGAGCCAAGTTCGGCGACCGGGTCGTCCCGGTGCAGCTGCCCATGGGCGACGAGGCCGACTTCCACGGTGTGGTCGATATCATCCGCATGAAGGCCTACCACCACGAGGACGACGGCGAGCACATGGATGACATCCCTGCCGAGTTCGTGGCGGCCGCCGAGCTGGCGCGCGAGCAACTTGCGGACAAGACCGCCGAGGCCGACGACGAGCTGATGATGAAGTACCTCGAGGGAGAACCGCTCACGCAGGAGGACCTCGAGAAGCTACTCGGGCTCGCCATCGCTCAGTCCAAGGTCATCCCGGTCTTCGTCGGCTCGGCCGCGAAGCTGCAGGGTATCGAGGACCTGATGGACGAGATCGTCACCTTCTTCCCCGAACCCACGGCGCATGGACCGCTTCATACCGTGGACGGCAAGGAAGTCCACTTCTCGACGGACGGCGACGTCTCCGCGCACGTCTTCAAGACGCTTTCGGACCCCTACGTCGGCCGCATCAACTTCGTGAAGATCGTCTCGGGCACGCTCACGCCCAACACCGAACTCGTGAATGCGCGCAACGGCAAGAAGGAGCGCATCGCTCACCTGTTCAAGATGACGGGCAAGGAGACTGCGGACATCACCGGCGCGCCCGCCGGCGACATCGCGGTGCTCACGAAGCTCGCCGACGTGCTCACCAACGACACCCTGTCCGCGAAGGGCGACGTCTCGTTCGACGGGCTGCCTCTCCCCGAGCCGCTGTACCCCGTCGCCATCGTGGCCAAGACGAAGGCCGACGAGGACAAGCTGGGCACGGCGCTGAAGGGCATCGTCGACGAGGATCCCTCGCTGCTGCTTCGGCGCGACGAGGAGACTCACCAGACGGTCGTCACCGGCATGGGAGACACCGCGATCGACGTGGTGCTGTCGCGGCTGCGTGACCGCTTCCATGTCGAGGCTGAGCTGATCGACCTGCGCATCCCCTACCGTGAGACGATCCGCAAGACCGCGCAGGCACAAGGGCGCCACAAGAAGCAGACCGGTGGTTCGGGCCAGTTCGCCGACGCCTGGCTCCGCATCGAGCCCAACCCCGGCGGCGGCTACGAGTTCAAGGACGAGATTGTGGGCGGCAAGATCAGCAAGCCGTTCATCGTCGCCGTGGACAAGGGCGTTCAGGACACGATGACCCAGGGCGCGATCGCCGGTTACCCCGTGCAGGACGTCCGCGTTGCGGTCTACGACGGCTCGATGCACGCGGTCGACTCCAACGAGATGGCGTTCAAGACCGCTGCCCGCATCGGATTCCGCGCGGCCGCCGAGAAAGCCGACCCCGTCATCCTGGAACCGATCGCGACCCTCGAGATCGAAGTGCCTGACGCCTACGCCGGCGCGGTCATGGGCGACATCAGCTCAATCCGCGGCCGCGTGCTGGGCATGGACGCGCCCGCACCGGGCGTTCAGGTCATCAAGGCGCACGTGCCCTACGCCGAGGTCGTGCACTACTCGCCTCACCTCCGCGCCATCTCGAGCGGCACCGGCACGTATACGATCAAGATCGAGAGCTACGAGCAGGTTCCCGGCGACGTTCAGAAGAAGCTCGTCGAGACCTACCAGAAGGAGCGCGCGGAGGGCCACTAGCCGCCTCACCGCTGCAAAGCTCACCGATACAACGAGAGGCCGGCTCCCCTGGGGGGCCGGCCTCTCGTGTGTGCGCGATGGCGCCCTCTGCAGGATTCGAACCTGCGGCCTTCTGCTCCGGAGGCAGACGCTCTATCCACTGAGCTAAGAGGGCGTGAACAGCGAGAACGCACTCTATCATACCGCCGCTACCCGACCAACTCGCCGCATGCGTGCGCTATGCTCTCCCTGCCACCAACTGTCCCCGCTCGGAGGCCCCCGTTGACCGGTCCACGCACACTTCTCGTCATCAATCCCGAGGCCAAGCACGGCGAGACCGCCAAGCTCGTCCCGGTCATCGAGCAGCTCCTCGCAAATGTCGCGCACGACAGCGTGCAGACCGAGTACATGGGGCACGCCGCCCGCATCGCCGAGGAGCGCGGCAGCGACTACGACCTCGTCGTGGCCGCGGGAGGCGACGGCACGGTTCACGAGGTGCTCAACGGCCTTATGAGGCTTGCCGAGGACGTCCGCCCCGCGCTCGGCGTCTTGCCCACAGGGTCTGGCAACGACACGCGCAGGACACTCGGGATCCCCGCCGATCTGACCCAGGCGGCACTGGTCTTGGTCACCGGGGAGCGCAAACGCTTCGACGTAGGCAAGGCCAACGACATCTACTTCAACAACAGTTTCGCAGCCGGCCTCGACGCGAAGGTGACCGCCAAGGCGGTCGAGTACAAGGTGACCACCCGGCGCTCGGGTCTTTGGCTGTACCTGACGGCGCTGTTGAACGTTCTATTCAGGGACCTGAACAGCTTCGTGATGAACCTGTCGTTCGACGGGGAGCCCGCCAAGCGATATGACACCCTCATCGTCGCCATGACCCAGGGCCCAACCTACGGCGGCGGTTTCTACATCACTCCCGACGCCGACGCGACAGACGGCCTCTTCGACGTCTGCATGATCGACCCGCTTTCCCTGCCGCAGGCTCTCTGGCGCCTCCCGTTCGTCATCAGCGGGAGGCACACAGGGATGAAAGTGGCGCACATGTCACGCCACCGCAGCGCCGTGATCGAGTGCGAGAGCCCCATTCCGGCGCAGGTGGACGGCGAAATGCTGCTCGAGTGCCGATACGACATCGAGATGCTGCACGGTGCCATCGAATGCATCGTGCCGAGAAGGGACAGCGAGTGAGTCCGCAGTCCATCCAATGGCTCTACGTCGTCGCTGCGCTTCTCGCGGCCTATCTCGTCGGGTCGATACCCTTCGCCTATCTCATCGTGAGAGGCGTCACGGGTGAGGACATCACAGCGCACGGGACCGGCAACGTCGGTGCCATGAACGTCCGCCGATCCACGGGATCGTGGGGATGGTTCGTCGTGGCGATGGTAGCCGACGCATCGAAGGGAATACTGCCCGCGCTCGTGGCGAAGATGGCGGTGACCGGTTACGGCGTCGGTGAGGCGTTCGCGACGCCGTGGGGCGTCACGCTCGAGTCGCTCTCCGCGAACTGGACTGCTTGGCCGCTGGCGTACGTGCCCATGGCTGCAGTCGCGGGAGCTGTGCTCGGCCACAACTACTCGGTGTGGATGGCACTGGCCAAACGCGTCTTCCAACGCACGGGCAAGGGGCTCGCGACCGGCGGCGGCGCACTACTCGCCTACGACTGGCGCTACTTCGTCGCGGTGGTAGTGGTAGGGCTGCTGGTCATCGCGATCACCCGCTACATGATGGCAGGGCAGGTGGCTGCGGCACTCACCCTGCCGGTTGCGGCGCTCGCGCTGCACTCCCCTGACTGGCCCTTCGCCCTTGCGATGGGTCTGTTCGTGTACGCCGCTCATCACAAGCGCTTCATCGGGATGCTGCGCGGAAACGAGCCGAAGCTCTACGTCAACGACCGCATGGGCCCCCGCGGCTGACGGCAGTTCCGGGCGAGGCCACTCCAGCCGCTGTGGACGCAACAACACCGTCGGCGCAGATGCACGTGATCGCATGCGCGAACCGCTAGGACCTGCCGAGAAGTACAGAGAGGCCCGGGGGATTCCCCCGGGCCTCTCTCCGTTCCATGCTTGTGATGCTAGTCCATCTCGATCGCCGAGTTGGGGCAAGCATCCACGCAGATACCGCACTCCGTGCAATCGTCAGGCCGGTTCAGCCGGGCGATGTCCTCGAGGTCGTAGCAGCTCTGCGGGCATTCATCCACGCAGATGCCACATGCGGTGCACAGGTTCGGATCGACGACAGGAAGCGACATAGTGCCGTCCTTTCATGCAGGTAAGCCCGAAGGCTGGCTTTACGGTTCGGAGCATGATAGCGCCCGACCCATAACCCTGCAATTGACGTGCCTCAAGCCGCGTGTTGCGTCGAGCCTAGTCCATCACCAAGGCGCCGCTCGGGCAGTCATCCGCGCAGATGCCACACTCGGTGCAGTCGTCCGGTCGGGCCATGACCGCCGTCGCCTCGAGCTCGTAACAACCACTCGGGCAGTCATCGATGCAGGTGCCGCACGCCGTGCAGGCGTCGACGTCAACAACAGGAATCGACATAGCGGGCTCCTCTTCGAACAGCGGCGGGGCGGCTCCCCGCGCTGGCAATATTCGCCAGTCTACCAGCCCATCCCTACCGGACCTTGTCGGCGATCTCCTCGGGGGACCAGAAACAGAAGGGATACGTCCGATCGGTGAACACGTCGCTGGCGTCGCGCTGCGCCTCCAGCGACGACAGCTCGGCCGCATACTCGGCGCGCAGGGGCTCGAGAAGCGCGGCCAACTCGGTGTTCACCACGCGTATCCGGCCGCCGAGCGACTTCTTGTCCGCGCCCGGCAGGGCTATCGCCGAGACGAGCTCGGACTTCTCGGCAGCCAAAGCGAATGCGCGAATACGCTCGTCCTCGGACCCGAAGTCGACGTCGCCGAGCGCCTGGTTGGGATTGTGCTCCAAGCGGTTCATGCGCTCTTTGGCGGCCGCCACCTCCTCATCCGTGACGATGCGAGCGCCGATCGGCAAGTACATCGTGAGAGAAGCGACCGCGAACGAGGGGGGCTCGACGCCATAGAAGCGTCGGCAGACGCCATCGGTCACGCGGTCGTAGCGCCCGCCGCCCACCCCGTGTATGAACAGATCACAGCAGAAGACGCGGACGAACAGCGTCAGGGCCAGCGCCTTGGGCGCCAGGGAGATGCCGGCCTCCTGCAGCGCGCGAACGGCGTCGGCCGGCTCCTCGGGAAGTAGCGCGATCTCGTCGTCTCCGGCGAGCAGCCGTATGCCGCCCTCCACCTTGCTCGCCCACACGGTTCGGCGCGTGCCCTGCCTAAGCGCCCACAGCGGCAGCTCGACACGCCCGTGCTCGATCGCGAGATCAGGGAAGGGCTGAAGTGCCGAGCGCGTCCGGTGAGCTTCCCGGTAGAAGGCGAGCTCGGCGTTGTAGTCGGTCGCAAAGCGCACACCGTCCAACGCCATGTCGACGATGAAGCAGGCGAATGACTCCGTGCGCGCAAGATGCGTCAGCGGTGCCTCGAGGTACCCCGTGCCGGCTGCCGCCTCGTAGCGCCGCCGAGCGATGGTCACCAGCTGAGCGAGGTCATCAGCGTCGAGACGGGCGGAACGGAGATGGCCGCAGAAGTCGTCGAAGTGCCGCTTGACCGAAGGCGACGGCAACGTCGAGAGCATCGAGCCCGCCGACGTGCAGAAGACTTCGAGGTCATCGGCTGACGGCACCGGTGAGCAGGCGTAGCACGAGTCCGCCGTCCCGATCGCGAGGTACTGCCGGCAGCGCCTGACATCCGGCGCCCAGCAGGGTGCTTCGATCGTGACAGCGTCGAAGCCGTCCGAGTCGACGACCACGTCGACGGCATTGGCCCCTACCGAACCGGCGATGCGGTCTAGCAAGAAGTCCTTCACCCAGACACCGGTGTGGTAGAGCTCCGGCTGGTGGCCGGTCATGATCAGCGGTTCCTCGGCAGCCAGTACCGGGGTCAGTGGCACTCGCAGCTTCGCCGAGAATCTCTGGCTCACCGCAAGGACGTCCTCGCGTGCGAGGCGCCGTACGTCGTCGACGTCGCGGCCGGCTACCGTGAAGCGCCAAGCGGAGGCGCGTTCCCGATTGGCTGCGACCAGACCCGCCCACTCGTCATACGGTGGCCGTGTGAGCAGCTCGCCATGGCCCGCGGGCAGGTGGGGACGCGACTGGATCAAAAGGTCTCCTACAGCACTTGGTCGGGTGAGGTCAGCGCAGGGGTCTCGAGGGCGAAGAAGGGCTCTGCTGCCGCAACGTTGGCCATGGAGCCCCACATGCCGGCCATGCCTTGCATCATCTCGACGATTCCCGCGTTCTTGCGGTTCTCAACGAACTGAGAGCGGTATGCGAGAAGCGCGTCGATCTTGGCGTCCAGAGTGTCCGCTATATCGATGACGAACGTCGGCTGGGCCACGACGCGCATGTGCACGGCCATGTAGCGGAACACGCGCGGAGGATAGAACGGCTCCCCCGCCATCTCGGTCTTGGTGAACTTGGAGTAAAAGCGCGCGCCGATGGCGATCTGGGATGCGGCGATGTGGTCGGGGTGCGCGTCCTCGGCATACGGGATGAACAGCATGCGGGGCCGCAGTTCGCGCAGAACCTGCGCGAGCTCAGTGCGAGCCTCGACCGTGTCGAACAGGTAGCGGTTGGGCTGCGTCAGCGTTCGGCGCGCCTCGACGCCGAGGATCTTCGCGGCCTCGGCGGACTCGGATGCGCGCTGCTCGACGGTCCCATGAGGAGTGGGTTCGCCGTTGGTAAGGTCGACGATCGCGACGCGTTTGCCTGCCTGCGTGAGCTTGGCGACGGTGCCGCCCATGCCGATCTCAACGTCGTCAGGATGAGCGCCGATGCATACGGCGTCGTAAAGCCAGTCGGACACGTCAGGCCTCCTCAAGTGCGCTTGACCAGACCTCAAGGTAGTAGGCGTAGCGGGCTTCAGGATCGTCGAGAGCCACGCCAAAACTGCGGTCGCGGTCACAGTAGATCCGCTCGACCGCCATCTCTTCGACCTTGAGGCCGGCTTTCCACGCCTTCGCCCACAACTCGAGGGGCATCGCGTAGCCGGGCTCGCGCAAAGTGAGGCCGGAGAGTGCCTCCAGCCGGTACGCCTTGAAGCCGCAAAATGCGTCAGTGAGCGAGTAGCCGGTGATGCGGTTGATCTCCTGGGTGATCCGCTCGTTGATCTCTCGGCGGTCTCTGGGCGGTGCGATACCGAGCGAGCTGCTGCCCGGAAGGTACCGGCTACCCGAAACGATGTCCGCACCGAGGTCGAGCTCCTCAAGGAACTGCGGGATGTGTGCCGGCTCGTGCTGACCGTCGCAGTCCATCGTCACGACGCGGTCGAAGCACAGCTCCCGAGCCACGTCGAAGCCGATACGCAACGCGCAACCATAGCCGCAGTTGCGATCGAGCCGGACCACGGCGACGTCTTCGCGCTCGGCGAGGATGAGTGCCGTGCCGTCATCGGAGCCATCGTCCACCACGAGCACTTCTCCCTCGAAGTGGTCCCTGACGGCATCGAGCACCGAGCTGACGGTCGACGCCTCGTTGTAGACGGGCATAAGGACGAGGTCGCTCACTCGTGGGTCCCGTCCTCGTCATCCAAGCCGGCATGGCCCGGCTCGTGCTCGTCGAGAACCCGGTACGACGTCACGACCTCTACCTGCGGGCCGAGCATGCCCTTCACGGTGCAGTACTTCTCCTCGGAGAGCTCGATGGCTCGTGCCACGGCCTCCGGCTTGACGCCGAAGCCCGTCACCACGTACTCGACCTCCATGCGGGTGTAGATCTTGGGGAACTCATCAAGACGCTGGTGACCGGTGACGATGATCTCGAGACCCCGCACGTCCTGGCGCTTCTTCTCAAGGACGGAGATGACGTCCATGCCCGTGCAGCCGGCAAGGGCGTGGAGGACGAGTTCCATCGGCCTGATGCCGCTCCCGTCTCCGCCGTACTCTGCCTTGGCGTCCATGACGACGCTGTGACCGGCCTCGTCAGTGCTCACGAACTGTCGCTTGCCGCCCCACCGGATACGAGCCTGGTCCACGACTACCTCCTACGACAGCGACGGGCCCGCCGGGCCCGCCGCGTTCAACCGCACCCTGTCGCCGTCCTCTAGATCTTGCGACCCACCATGTTGGCGAGTTCGCGCGGGTTCTTCGCCTTGCTGATCGCTTCCTCGAAGGTGACCTTGCCGGCCTGCAGCAGGTTCTTCAGATGCTGGTCGAGCGTCTGCATACCCAACTGCGCGCCACCCTGGATGATTGTCTCCATCTGATGCGTCTTGCCCTCGCGGATCAGGTTCGAGATGGCCGGGATACCCAGCATGATCTCCATCGCGAGCACTCGGCTGCGCCCGTCAGTGGAGCGGAGGAGCACCTGAGACAGGACTCCCTCGAGCGTCGTGGAGAGCTGCATGCGCACCTGCTGCTGCTGGTGCGGCGGGAAGACGTCGATCACGCGGTCTACCGTCTCGGGACCGCCGGTCGTGTGCAGCGTGGCAAGCACAAGGTGTCCCGTCTCAGCAGCGGTGATGGCTGCCGAGATAGTCTCGAGGTCGCGCATCTCGCCGACGAGGATGACGTCGGGGTCCTGGCGCAAGACGCGCTTGAGGGCCGAGGTGAACGAGTGCGTGTCCTCGCCTATCTCGCGCTGGTTCACGAACGCCTTCTTGTTGCGGTGCATGAACTCGATCGGGTCCTCGAGCGTGATTATGTGGACCGACCGTGTCTCGTTGATGTGGTTGATCATGGCCGCCAGCGTCGTGGACTTACCCGAGCCGGTGGGACCGGTCACGAGCACGAGGCCGCGCGGGCGCTCCGCCAGGAACTTGCACACCTTGGGGAGTGCCAGCTGCTCCATGGTCGGGATGTCGATGGGGATGACGCGGAAGACGGCCCCCATCGAGTTACGCTGCTGGAAGACGTTGGCGCGGAAGCGCGAGACGCCCGGGATCGAGTATGCGAAGTCGAGCTCGAGCTCGGTCTCGAACCGGCGGCGCTGCTCCTCTGAGAGCAGGGAGAGGATCATCTCCATGGTGTCGCGCGGCGTGAGCGGCTTCATGTTCTCCACCGAGACGATCTCGCCCCGCTGGCGGATGCCTGGGGGGCTGCCCACGGTCAGGTGGAGGTCGGAACCTCCGCGCTGAAGCATGAGGCGGAGCAGATCGTCGACATGAGGCGTGTCCCCACCGGGGCCACCGCCCGGCGTGACCTTGACGTCGCCGCCGACAGGCGCCGCGGCGCCGTACCCTGCCCCTCCGGGAGGCGGCGGAGCGCTGACCGGCTGCGGAGCGCCGTAGCCGGCTAGAGGCGGTTCGGACTGTGCTGCAGCAGGCTGTGCGGGCTGGGCCGATCGCACGGGCTGTTGCTCAGAGGCGGCGGCCGGAGCCGCGGCGCCGGGAGCGGGCGCAGGAGCACCGCCGAGTCCCTGGGGAGCCATGCCGGCGCCAGCGGGCTGAGCAGGAGCCTGGGGCCCTCCGACGGGCGCGCCGACCGGCATGCCGACGGGCGCAGTGACCGGCGCACCGACTGGTGCCGTCGCACCTGGGGCCGGGATTCCGCCGCCCGCGGCTGGCGTCCCTGCAGGCGCGCCGCCGTTCACGAGGGCGACCATCTTGGCGACGATCGGCTCGACCGGTCCAGCGGCAGCAAGATGTGCCGTCGCGCCGGCCTGGCGCGCCCGGAGCGCCGAGGACTCACTCGGCGACAGCGTCACGATGACGACCGGCACGTCCTTGGTCTGCGGATCCGCCTTGAGCTGCTGGGTCAACGCGTATCCGTCCACACCCACGAGCTCGGCGTCGACGAGGATGGCGTCAGGATTCGCGCTAGCCACCATTCCGAGGGCGCGAGGCGCCGACAGGGCGACGGTGACGGAGACGTTGGGTGCGGCCACGGAGAGTCCGGCCTTCACCTGGTCTACGAACGCCTGGTCGTCATGGACGATGAGTACGCTCTTGTCTGGCACGGCGAAGACCTCCTCGGCGCCCTGCGCGGGCGGCCGTACGTCCGTTGTGAGTGGAACGACCTCTGTTGGTATCGGCTTGGGCGACGTCACGCTCAACATGTGCAGGTCGGGTACGATGAAGCACCACGTAGAACGGACCCGAACAGACCATGAAACCAGTCACCCTCGACATCGAAACCTTAGCATATGGAGGCGACTCCATAGCCCGCCTCGACGACGGCCGCACAGCCTTCGTGAGCGGCGGATGTCCCGGTGACCGTGCCCTCGTCGAGATCGCGGAGGATCGTGGGCGCTTCGTGCGCGGACGCGTCGTCGAAGTGCTCGAGGCATCGCCCGACCGACTTGTGCCCCCCTGTCCCTACTTCGGGGTGTGCGGAGGCTGCCAATGGCAGCACATCGCCTACCACGCGCAGTTGCATGCGAAGCGCCGGTCCATCGTCGACGCGCTCGAGCGCATCGGCAGGGTCGCCGACGCCGACTCGCTGGTCGCCGAAACGGTGGCGTCGCCTTCCGAGTACGGCTACCGCAACAAGGTCGAACTCGTGAGAGATCCAGCCGCCAGGCGGTTCGCGCTCGGCTACCACAAGGGCGGGTCGAGCGACGTGCTGCCGGTGGAGTCGTGCCTGCTACTCCCGAAGCGGTTCCAGAAGGCGCCGAAGTCCATCGCCGGCGCGCTGCGCTACGTGGAGGGCGACGGGGACCTGGGGATCGAACGGGTGCAGCTCAGAGTCGCCAGGCACACGGGCGACGTCGAGCTCGGCTTGTGGACGGCGCCGAGCGGTTTTCCTCGGCATGCCGCGGCCAAGACACTCGGACAGGCGCTGCCGCTGACGAGTCTCGTGCGCCTGCTCTACAAGGGCCCGCTCAAAGAGCGCTCCGTCAACAAGGTCGAGGTGCTGTCCGGCCGGGGCCACTGGCGTGAGCGGCTCGATGGCCGCGAATACGCAGTCTCCGGCCCCTCGTTCTTCCAAGTGAACACGGCGCTCGCCGAGGCCATGGTCCGCCGCGCGATAGAGCTGCTCGGTCCCGACGGCTCCGATCGCGTCGTCGACCTGTACGCGGGAGCCGGCACCTTCACGCTCCCCCTCGCCGAGTATGCAGGCGAGGTCATCGCCGTCGAGTCGTACGGACCGGCCGTTCGTGACCTCCGACGCAACCTCGAGGCAGGTCAGCTGTGGGCCGAGGTCGTGGGCGGCGACGCCACTCGCGAGATCGACGACATCGGTGGCGCAGACCTCGTGCTCGTCGACCCGCCGAGGACGGGCCTTGCGCCCGGCGTGACCGATGCCCTGGCGGCCATGCGTCCGCGCAGGCTCGTGTACGTCTCGTGCGACCCGGCAACGCTTGCCCGCGATGCGGCAGCGCTGGCGGAGAGCCGGATGCGCCTCGTCTCGGCCACGCCGTTCGATCTGTTCCCGCAGACCTATCATGTGGAGACGATGGCGCTGTTCGAGCCCGAGTAAGAAGAACGGCGCCCGTCCCGAGGGACGAACGCCGTCGCTATCGATCACTAGTCCGCGTCGCTAGACCAGACGGCCGACCTCGGGGAAGTCGGTGACGTACACGTCATGCGGCGCGTCGGCCTGCTCGGAGGTGAGGTCAGCACCTGCCTGGTGCATCCCCTCATGGTCGCCGTCGCCCCACATGGCGCTGTCGCTCACGTCATAGACCACGCCCTCGTAGGCGACGTACGCCGGCTGGCCGTTCGTTCCGTTGTACTGCGCGAGTTCTTCGAGGGTGAAGTCCTTCACGTGTGCCTCCTCGGCGTCCGAAGGTATCTGCTTCCAGCGGTTTCATACCTCTGAAGCGTGACACATAAACGAAAGCCGCGCCCCGGCGGGACGCGGCCGATGACGCCGGAGGCTGCAGGCTCAGTCGCGCTCCAGGCGCGTAGTGAGCGCCTCGAGGTCGACGATGATCCTCCGCCCGTTCGTGGTCACGATCTGCTCACGCGCCAGGCTCGAGATCACGCGGCTCGCCGTCTCGCGAGACGTGCCGGCGAGCGTGGCGATGTCGTAGTGGGTCATCCCCTGCACGACCGGCGCACCCCGCGTTTCCAGACCGGCGGTCGCCACGTTGAGCACGACGCGCATGACGCGGTGGGTGGCGTCGTGGAACGCCATATCTTCGAGCCGAGTGATCGTCTGGCGCAGGCGCCGTGAGAGTGTGGCGATGAGTGAGAGAGCGAGTCGGGGCTGCAGCTGGATGGCCGTCGACAGGTCCTTGCCGTCAAGCGCGAACAGCTCCACGTCGCTGACGGCGATGATGTCAGCCGTCCTCGGCATGGCGTCGACGAGTGCCATCTCGCCGAAGTGCGCCGGCGCCTCGAGGTAGTTGAGCACGAGCTCCTTGCCTTCGCTGCTCGCGAGAGACACCTTCACCCGGCCGCCCACGAGCAGGTACATACACGTACCCACCTCGTTCTGGCCGATGATGAACGCGCCCTTGGGGTAGCGGCGGTACTGGACCATGCCTGCGAGCGTCTCGAGGCTGTCAGGCGCGAGGTCCGAGAACATCGGGATGGCCGCCAGCTTGGACAGTACCTGCTCTTTTGTCACGACTGTATTGTTCATAATCTGGATATCGGCTTCGACTCCTGTGACTTTAGACACACTTTCGCCCGCAAACGTAAGGGGCGGTGCCGTCGCCGGCCCGCCCCTTGTCATCGCATTCGGCGTGAGCCGCTTACGCTGCCCTGTCGCCGACGCCGGGCTTCTCGGCTGGCGAACCGCCGCCGGGCGTCTCGCCGTCACGCAGGAAGCCGATGAACAGCGGTACCAGGTGCGGTATCAACTGCGGCAGGTACGTCGGCATGAGTGATTCCATCGTCTTGGGCAGCAGGTCGGGCATGAGCTCCGCCATGTCGTCCGGCATCTCGCCCATCACCACTTCGACCTCGCGGATCATGTCCGGCATGCACTTGCCGAGGATCCCCGGAGCCATCGCCGGGAACATGAGCGGCATCATCTTCTCCATCATCGCAAGGCCGCCCGGCACGTGCTTCATGGACAGCATCATCGGCTTCATGCCCACGGGCATGGCATCGAGCATCTGAGGGAAGATCCGCGTCATGAACAGCGCCATGTTCTCGGGCTGCATGAGGTCGATGAACTTGTCGAAGAAGCTCCACATGTACAGCGAGAACTCGGTCGACTCGGGAATGTCGTAGCCGGCCGCCTCCGCCACGACGCGCGACAGGTCGTCAACGCGCAAGCCGAGGTCGTTCTTGACGTTCGAGTCACGGAGCTGCACCTGGCAGCACGGGCAGAGCGCGACGACCGTGTCGGCGCCCGCATCGACCGCTTCTTCAAGGCGATGTCCGCCGAGCACCGGCGCCACCGGCGGTTCGCCGATAAGCGTGAGTACCGAGCCGCAGCACAGCCCTTCCTCGCGGTTGTGCTCCATCTCAACGTAGTCGAGCCCCGGGATCGCCTTGAGCATGTCGCGTGGCGGCTCGTAGAGCCCCTGCGCGCGCCCCGCATGGCACGAGTCATGGAAGGTGACCGTCTTGCCCTCGAACGGGTTCTTCTTAAGCTCGAGCTTGCCTTCCGCCAGGGCTTCGGCGACGAGTTCCGAGTAGTGCTTGACCTCGAACTCGTAGGCCTCGCCCCGCTCGGCCGCGAGCTTCGCGTAGAACTCCTTCCACACGAGCCCACACGCGGGGCACGACGTGACGATGGTCTTGGCGCCGCGCTTCCTCGCTTCGGCGACGTTGTGCTCGTAGATCTCCTCGAACAGGTCCCACTTGCCGGAAACCTTCATCGGTATACCGCAGCACGCCTCGTCCTTGCCCATGTAGCCGACCGAGTAGCCCGAGTCTTGGAGCAAGCGTATCGATGCCTCGGCGATGTCGGTCTCCACGTAGCTCGCGGTGCAGCCGGCGAAGTAGATGATGTCGGACTGCTCGGACAGCTTCTCGGCCACGTCGGCGGGAACCCAGTTGTCACGGTTCTCCCGCTTGCCCGCCCAGATGTCGTTCTCGCCACGAAGCGACGAGGCGATCATCTCGAAGGGCGGGAAAGTGCCCCGCTTCTCCTCGTCGATCAGCTTGCCGCGCATCTCCATCCAGTTGTGCTCGATGGGAAGCTGCAGCTGACAGCGCGTATTACACACCTCGCATGTGGTGCAGACGAGCATCGTGTCGATCGCCTTGCGGTCCCACTTCTCGCGCCCGGCCATGACCTCACGGATGTAGGCGTACTTGCCCCGCGGCGACTGGCTTTCCCACCCGCGGCCCGAGTACTGCTCGCATGTGGGCACGCAGTAGCCACAGCGCGCACAGGCGTATGCCATGAACGCAACGTCGCCAGGGATGCCGTTGACGTCTTCACTCAGGTCACCCGGTCCGCTGGGCGGCTTCGCGGCGTTCGCGATCGGCCTCACGAGGCCTTCGAATGCCGATGCGCCGCCCATGAGCAGATCGAGCATGCCGCCCGAGCCATATACCTTGCCTGGATTGAGAATGCCTTTGGGGTCCACCTGCGACTTGAGCGCCCGCAACTTCTCCAGACGCGCGCTGCCCAGGACCGCTGGCGCCTCTCGGCGGAAGTAGAGACCGGTCGAGTAGGCGGCCCCGCCATGCTTCTTGGCGATCTTGATCACCGAGAGCGACAGCGCGAACGCGAGGTTGAAGGCGAACGAGCGCTCATCATGCGGTATGAAGCCGAGGAGCACGACCTGGTCGCCCTTGCCGGCCATGCCTTCGAGGATGAACGGCTGGTCCAGCTTCTCATCGATCTCGCCGAGGACCGCCGGCATCGCAGAGAGCGGAACGACGACCTCCGTCGGCACGATGGACGGGCCGAGCCGCTTCAGACGCATGGGCGCGAAGCGCTGCTCCCACTCGTGCTCAGCGGCCTTGGCGTCTAGCTCAGTACCCCCGAACCGGCCGATCACTGAGTCGAGCTGCTGGTCGATCGCCCCCCTGCGCGACTCCGGGTAGGCGATCACCGCGATGTACGCGGCGGGAAGCACGGGCTCGTAGTGCTCGTGTGTCATCTCGTACGGGTGCCCGTGGCGGTGCGGCAACTTCTGCTTGAGCGCGGTCGACTCGGGGTTGAGGAACGTGATCGACCACACCGGCAAGCCCTGCTCGGATACTGCGGTGAGCGCGGCGCCCAGCGACGATGCGCTTTCGAAGGCGACGAGCCGGTGCACCTCCTCCTCGAGCGGGCGGACCCGGAACTCGACTTCAGTGATGAAGCCGGTGATCCCCTCGGCGTCCGCGACGTACGTCAGGAGGTCGTCGCCGGTGAACTCGCGCGTCTCGCCATTGGGCATGACCACACGTGCCGCGACCACATTCTCCTTGAAGGTCCCGTACTCGTAGCTGCCAAACCCGCTCCCGCCCTGCGCAAGCCACCCGGCTGCCGAGGAACTCGGATACGAAGACGGGTACAGGCGCAGCGTCAGTCCGTGCCGAGCGATCTCGCGATCGACCTGCTCCCAGATGGCGCCGCCTTGCACGCGGACGACCATGTTTTCGGTGTCGATGGACACGACCTTCGTCCAACCCGACAAGTCGACGACGACGGCGCCCTCGGCGGGCAATGCACCGCCGTATCCACTGGTGGCCCACCCGCGGGGCACCAGCTTGACGCCCTCCCGCTGGGCGACGCGGGTCAGCTCCACCAGTTGCTGCTCGGTCTTCGGGCGCACGACGGCACCCGCCGTACCGGCCGGCACGAAAGGCTTGACGAGCCGTGGCATCGCCCCGATGTCGAACGAGTACATCTTCCGTTCACGCCGGTCGGTCCGAACGTGTTCGGCGCCGACTACGTCGACAAGCGCCGACTCGACCTGTCTGCTCACAGCTGCCATGGTTCCGGCATCTCCTTTGTGCTTGGGTCCATGCGTCGCCTCAGGGGTGAAGCGAAGAACGACAGTAGAATACCCCCCTAGGTATCCCTCTTGTCAATGTTCTTTCACACTCGGCCGGATGAGCGAGACCCGAAGCGGCCCCCTTCACGGGAGCCCGATGCTACGATGTGCGCCGCCGCCTATCCGAAGGAGTGCTCGTGATATCCGCCGTGCTGTTCGACATGGACGGTACCCTTCTCGACATCGATCTCGACAGGTTCCTCCGCGAGTACTTCGGGTTGCTCGGGCCGGTTCTCGGCGGGCTGCTGACCGACGGTGTAGACCCCTCGCACGGACTTGCTGCAGTGATGTCGGGTACCGAGGCGATGGCCGAATCACACCCCGGCCGGACGAACCGCGAGGTATTCAATGAGCGGTTCCATGCCCTGACGGGGCTCGACCTTGACCAGCCGGAGGCCGCGGCGGCGATCGCGGCGTTTTATATGGAGACGTTCCCGACTCTCCAGCGGGGACAGGGTCCTCGGGAAGGCGCCGGCTCGGTGCTTGCCACTGCGCGAGGTCTCGGGCTGAAGACCGCGCTGGCAACGAACCCGATCTTCCCTCGCGCCGCGATCGACGAGCGCGCACGCTGGGCCGGCATGGAGACGTCGAGCTTCGACGAAGTGACGTCGTACGAGAACATGTACGCATGCAAGCCGCATCCCGACTATTACCGTCAGATCGCCAGGACGTTGGGAGTGGCACCCGAGGAATGCGTCATGGTCGGGGACGACGCGCTGCTTGACCTCGCGGCCGCGGATATCGGGATGAAGACGTTCTACGTCGGCTCAGTCGAAACGGTGTCGGCGGATTGGCGAGGAAACCTGCTCGACCTCGCCGACCTGCTGCCGCGACTCGTCAGCGACCGTAGCTGAACCCCCGGCGATTCGAGACGCGCGGTTGCAGCAAGGCCACCCACGCGCCATCGCTGCGCTGGTTGTACGAGAACTCGAAAAGGCCCCTGGTCTCTCGCCTCAGGTCGATCTGATAGCCGAGGCCCGCGGGCTCGTGGTCTGAGACGAGCAGAAGGGTCTGCTCACATCCCATCTCGACGAGCTTATCGACGACCGTGAAGACCATGGCACGCCGAAGCGAGGGGTCGAATCCCCGCATATCGAGTACCAGCCCCGAAGAACCGCCAGCCACCGCTCACCCCTGTCCCCGTGAAGCCTATCCAAACACTTCGGCGCTCCTGTCCCGAACCCCTGCTATGAGCCGCCGTCTTCGTCTGTCTCGTAGCGCTCGACGATCGTGGCACCCGCGCAGTCCGCCGTCTCCTTCGGCGACATGGACGCTCTGTCGTTCTCGCATCGGTCGATGAGGGCATCGGTGTCATCGCCACGAGCCGGGATTTCCGGCTTGCCGGTCAGTGAAGCCTGATCCCGATCCTTATCGTCGTTCATCATGTACACCCCTTTCGTCGGTCCTGACAATCACGCGGGTACATCAGGCGGCTTTCATCAGTGCTGGCAGGCGTTTCCTACACATGTGTAGAATGGTGGATGAGGGAGCACCCGTGCCGGCGGACGCATCTCTGGCCTCTTGGCACGGGTGAAGACTGTCCTTTCATAGGTTCCATCGCCGAGGGGGTCTCGCAGCTTTGTTTCCGTGCCATCGCACGCATACGCGTCGCGCGACTTCTCGGCACAGTCTTTCTTCCCCCACCCCCTGCACAACCGACGCGTGCGGCCTGCGCCGCCACGTGCGCTTTGACGCGCGCGTGGCCGGTGAAGCACGCGCGGTCCACCCCTGAGTCTTGCCGGAAGGAGGATCGTAGCCATTTCGAATTCGCTGGCCTGCTGAGACAACCCTGAAGGCGCGTCGACCGCAGGCCCCCACAAAAGGCCACCTGCAATCGAATCGTACGGAACCAGACAAGGAGGTGTATGGCATGACGCATGAGAATCGAGCGTTCTACGACCAGCTCGCCGACCGCGGTGTCTCCAGGCGTGACTTCCTGAAGTTCTGCGGCTCGATCGCTGCGATGATCGGGGTGTCCGAGACTATGGTCCCCACGATCGCAGCCGCAGTGGAGCAGGCAACCAGCTCGAATCTCTACCCGGCCGTATGGGTGAACGGCGGTGCATGTACCGGCTGTACTGAGTCTGCAGCGCAGGTCACGAACCCCGATATCGCCCAGATCGTTCTCGATATCCTTTCGCTCAACTACATCGAGACGATCATGATGGCCCAGGGCGACTCCGCCGAGGAGGCCCTGCAGCAGACCGCTGAGCAGAATGCCGGCAAGTTCGTGTTGATCTACGAGGGCTCGGTCATGACCGGCCTCGAGGGCAACACGCTGCTCATCCGCGGCGAGCCGAGCCTGAAGGTGCTGGACGAGCTCGGTCCCAAGGCCGCAGCGGTCATCGCAGTGGGATCATGCGCGGTGGACGGCGGCTGGGTCCGCTCGGTCCCCAGCCCGGCCCCCAAGAACGTCACTCGCGAGCCTGACGGCTGGGCGACGGGCGTTTCGCAGTACTTCGCCAAGAAGGGCATCAAGACCCCTGTCATCAACCTGCCGACCTGCCCGGTGAACCCGGAGTGGATCGTCGCGATGGTGATCGACGCCTTGATCCTCGGCCAGCTTGCCGACGGCTCTATAGTCAACAAGCTCGACGAGTACGGCCGCCCGAAGCTGATCTTCGGCCAGACTATCCACGACAACTGCCCGCGTCGCGGACACTTCGAGAACGGCGAGTTCGTCTACCAGTTCGGTTCCGCCGAGGAGGCCAAGGGCTACTGCCTCTACCCCGTCGGCTGCAAGGGTCCGCAGACCTACACCAACTGCCCGATCGTTCGTTGGAACGACCAGGTCAGCTGGTGCGTAGAGTCCGGCTCCCCATGCATCGGCTGCGGCGACTTCAACTGGGTGGACGAGAACGCACCGTTCCTCGACCGCTACCGCCAGGTGGGCATCGGCTCGGCTGGCCCCTCGGGCATCGACCCGGCGTATGCCGGTGCGATCGCCGGTGGCGTGGTCGTCGGAGCACTCGCGGTGCACGGTGTCGGCATGAAGGCCGCCGGCCGCATCGGCGAAGGCCCTGCCACTGAAGAGATGAAAGAACACGACCGCAAGAAGAGCGGGAAAGGGGGCGGTAAGTAGTGGCAACTCCTAACGTCACCATCGACCCCTTGACCAGGATCGAAGGCCACCTGCGGGTCGACTGTGAGGTCAAGGACGGCGTTATCACCGACGCTTGGGTATCCGGCGGACTCTACCGCGGCATGGAGCTCGTGCTCCAGGGCCGCGCGCCGTCTGACGCCTACTACGTTGCACAGCGCATCTGCGGTGTGTGTCCGATCTCGCACGGCCACGCGTCCACCATGGCCACCGAGGACGCCCTGGGCGTCACGATCCCGGCGGGTGCTCGTCTGGTACGCAACCTCATCGAGGCCGCGCAGTACCTCCACAGCCACATCCTGTGGTTCTACACCCTTGGTGCCCTCGACTACGTCGACCCGAGCAAGGCGCTCACGGCCAACATCGCGGACACCTACGCGCTCGCAGAGGCCGCAGGCACGTCCTCGGCGGACTTCGCGGCTGTTCAGGCGAAGCTGCAGGGCCTGATCGACGGCGGCAACCTGTCCATCTTCACCAACGGCTGGTTCGGTCACCCCGGATACGCCAAGGACATGCCCGCTGAGCTGCACCTGATCGCCGTTGCCCACTATCTCGAGGCTCTTGAGATGCAGGCAGAGGCGTCGCGCATCATCGCCATCATGGGCGGCAAGTTCCCGCACTTCATGACGTCGATCCCCGGTGGCACCGCATGGATGCCCACCGAGGAGAAGCTCGACGACGTCCTGTTCCGCTTCCAGCGCGTGCGTAACTGGGTCTACAACACCATGATCCCTGACACGCTGGCCATCGCGCCCTTCTACAAGGATGCGCTCGGCTACGGCGGCGGCCACGGCAACTTCCTCGCATGGGGCGTGTTCAACGACAAGTCGATGGAGATGGCCAACCGCTATCTCCCCAACGGCTTCGTCGACGTCAAGTCCACGGGCCTGACCGTGAACGATGCGGATCCGAACAAGGTTCTTGAGTACGTCGAGCACTCGTGGCTCGCAGAGGGCAAGAGCGGCCTCAATCCCGCCGATGGCGAGACCATCCCGCCGACCGCCTTCCAGGGCTACGACGTGAACGACAAGTACACCTGGGCCAAGGCGCCGCGCTACGACGGCAAGGCCATGGAAGTCGGTCCGCTCGCCCGCATGATCGTCGCCTACCTGCGCGGGGTCGCGCCGGTCAAGACGATCATCGACGACACGCTCACCAAATTGGGTGCCGCAGGCAAGCCTGAGGTTCTCGTGTCGCTGCTCGGTCGTGTCGCCGCCCGCAACCTTGAGACCGCGGTCATCGCCGACTGGTCGCTCGAGTGGGTCAACGAGCTCATCGCGACCATCAAGGCGGGCCCCGTGGAGTTCTTCAAGCCCATCGAGAAGTCCGAGGGCAAGGGTGCCGGCATGTGGGAGGCGCCGCGCGGCGCTCTGGGGCACTGGATCAATGTGCAGGGCGGCAAGATCGCCAACTACCAGATCTGCACCCCGTCCACGTGGGACATCAGTCCTCGCGACGCCGACGGCGTCCGTGGCCCGATGGAAGAGGCGCTGGTCGGCACTCCGGTGCTCGATCCTGAGCGCCCGATCGAAGCCGGGCGCATCGCCCGCAGCTTCGATCCTTGAATCGGTTGCGGCGTTCACGTGATTGAACGCAAAACCGGTAAGACCGGCACCGTGTACTCCCGTAAGTGGGGGGTGAGGTAGATGGCACACAAGCTGTACCGTGAGGCGCATCCACTGGTCTTCGTCATCACTCACTGGATCAACCTGCTGGCAATGCTCTTCCTGACCCTGTCGGGCTTCTACATCCACTACCCGATCTTCCCGGGTGCGATGGGTGTCGCCCGTGGCACGCACTTCTTCTGGATGTTCGTGCTGATCATCAACCTCACGCTGCGCATCATCCTGTCGTTCGTCGTGAAGACGGCGAACATGCCGGACACGCGCGAGGTCGATACAGACATCAAGAATTGGCTGCCGCAGCAGGCCAATCGTCACCAGATGATCCCGTGGATCAAGTACTACCTGTTCGTGAAGAAGGACCACCCGATCTCGGCGAAGTACGGCGTGCTCCAGAAGATCGCCTACCTGGCGACCATCCCGATCACGTTCATCGCCGCCTACACGGGCTTCTGCCTGTGGGGCCCCACGTCGGACTGGGCGTTCTTCGCCGCGGGCACCGCGTGGGTCGCCAGCCTGTTCAACGCAGGCGGTGGCGCCGATCCGATGCCGATGCGCATCCTCCACTACTGGGTGATGTGGGTCGTCCTCATCTTCACCGCTGCACACGTCTATCTGGCGAACATCTACAACTTCGCCCCTTCCAGGATGATCTTCGCCTGGAAGGAATCCGGCGACGATCACGCTGGCTCCACAGAGGCCGTCGCGTAACGTTCGTTCGATAGAGGTAAGTAATGGGTCCCGGCCCGGTGCCGGGACCCATTCTCTTTTTCACTCTCCCCGGCAGGAGAAGCGCCCGTGTCTGCAGTAGACACAGAGGGAGAGGAGTGGTCGTACTCGTGTTGTCGGAACGCGTGATCTCGAAGGCACTCGGCGTACTCAACAAGCGCTATCTCGCCACGTGCCCCACCGATCTGCCGGTGGTGCCTTCGCCGCAGGAGGGCAAGCGCTACGTCCTGTACGCGCACGTGCCGTTCTGCGAGCGGCTGTGCACCTACTGCTCGTTCAACCGCTTTCTCTTCAAGGAAGATCGCGCTCGGGCGTACTTCAGCGACCTCCGCGAGGAGATGCGCACAGTCGCGCGCCTCGGCTACGACTTCGACTCACTCTACGTGGGAGGCGGCACGCCGACGATCCTGCTCGACGAGCTCGCCACGACGATCGATCTCGCGCACGAGCTGTTTCCGTCCCTCGGTGAGGTGTCCTCGGAAACGAGCCCGAACCACTTGGGTGACGAGCTTCTAGCCGCCCTGTCAGGGCGCGTGCACCGGCTATCGGTGGGCGTGCAGAGCTTCGACGACCGTCTGCTGCGACAAATGGACCGCTACGGCAAGTATGGGAGCGGCGAAGAGGTCTTCGAGCACGTCGCGTCCGTCGCGTCCAAGTTCCCGTCGTTCAACGTGGACATGATCTTCAACTTCCCGAGCCAGACTGAAGACGTGCTCGCTCGCGACATCGAACTGGTCAAGGCGACCGGTGCAAACCAGACCACCTTCTATCCACTGATGGCCTCGCCGCTGAGACGCCAGGAGCTGGCACAGACCGTCGGCGACATCGACTTCGACCGCGAGGCGCGCTACTACCGCCTGCTCACCGAGGCGCTCGCTCCTGAGTTCCGGGCCGCGAGCGCGTGGACGTTCTCCCGCGACCCCTCGGTCATGATCGACGAGTACATCGTGGACTATCCCGAGTACGTCGGCATCGGTTCGGGCGCTCTGTCATACCTGCGCGACACCGTCTGGGGTAACACCTTCTCCCTCGCCGAATACCACGCGCGGGTATCGATCGGCGAGATGGGGCTCGTGAAGAAGGGGCATCCGTACGGCCCCGTCGCCCGGATGCGCTATCGCTTCGTCACCGACCTGTTCGGGCTGCGCCTCGACAAGCGCCGGTTCAAGCGCGACTTCGGCGTGCCTGTCGAGATCGGTCTTGGAACGGAGCTCGCGTTCATGGGCCTCGTCGGCGGCATCGCGACCAACACGAAAGACGAGGTCACCCTCACCGACAAGGGACGCTACCTGTTGCTGGTCATGATGCGGGAGACCCTTGCGCTGTCCAACGACGCTCGCGACCGCGCCCGTGCCGAGTTGCCGCTCGAAGAGCGCATCCTGCTGCTCGAAGGCGACACCTCGGCCATGCTCGGTACCACGCCGGAGCTCGCTGCGATCTGATCCCCCTGGCGTCTCCGTTACACTGGCACTCTCTCAACTGCGGCGCTGCCGCACGTTCCTGCACGCTACTCGAGAAGGACTGACGACGTGGCTTCTGAACGCATCCTGGTACTTGGAGTGGGCAATCCCCTCATGCGCGACGAGGGCGCCGGCCCACGAGTGGTCGAACTGCTGCTCAGCGGCTATCAATTCCCCGAGAACGTCGAGGTCGTGGACGCGGGCACGATGGCACTGATGATCTTGGATCTGCTCCGAGGGATCGATCGGCTCATCGTGGTGGATGCCATCAAGGACACCGGTCACGAGCCGGGTACCGTTCTCGTACTGTCGCCCGAGGACCTCGCGGGAAGCCAGGTGCTGCACTCGATGCACGACCTGCGGCTCGTTGACGTCCTCGAGAACGCTGCCCTCTTGGACCGCAGGCCCGAGACCGTCGTGGTGGGCATTCAGATCGACTCGATCGAGGAGTGGGTGCTCGAGCTCTCCCCCGCCGTCGAAGAAGCTTTGCCGCTCGCGGCGGGCGCGGTTCTGGAACAGCTCGCCCAGTTGGGCGTCGTGTCCACCGCCCGTGAGGGCGCCGAGGTGAACGCCTCCATCATCGAGGCGATGCGGTCGTTCGAGCCTATGCCCGAGGAGTCGCTCAGGCCCGCGGAAGCGGCCTCCGAGGAGTCGTAGCGTCCTCTCAGGCCAGCGCGAGCCGTACCGACTCAGCGATGCCCTCGGCGTGCAGGTCGACCCGCTGCAGCAGCGAGGCGGCCGCTCCCGAGCTCTGGTACGCGCGCACTCCGAGCCTGACGACTCTCGTCGAGGAGCCGCGATCGGAGAGCCACTCGGCCACCGAGGCGCCGAGCCCCGTCGTAGCGCTGTGGTCCTCGGCGGTCACTACCAGGCCGGTGCCGGAGGCGATCTCCATCGCGGAGTCGTCGAGGTGGAGCGGGCTCGCCGCGATGCCGACCCCTACATCGATGCCCTCGGCACGCAGAGCGTCGGCCGCCGCCACGACGTCGCCGGCCACGGTGCCCATCGTGAGCAGCGTGACCTGCTCGCCACGTCGGGCCCAGACGATCTCGCCGTAGGTGAACCGGTAGCTCTCGCCGAACAGCGGAGACCCGTCCTCGGCACGTATCGTCGACAGCTTGCTGCGGCCCATCGCGAGCGCGACGCAGCCGGGGATCGACGGCAGCGCCCGAGTTGCGCGATCGGTCTGGTTTGGATCGGCGGGCACGATGACCTTCCAGCCGAAGAAGTCGCGCAGTGCCCCCACGTAGTCGAGGCACTGGTGCGTCTTGCCGTCCTCGCCTACGTCGAGCCCGCAGTGCGTGACCACGAGCTTGAGAGCCGCTCCGTTGATGTCATTGAGGCGCTGCTGGTTGTACACCTCGTCGATGCCGAAGACGCCGAAGTCCGCCCAGAACGCGAGGGCGCCGGGCACGGTAGAGAGCGCGCCGCCGACGGCGGCAGCATTGTGCTCCCCCACGCCGCACTCGATGAACGCGTCGGGGTGCGCCTTCGCGAACCCGTCAGTCTTCACCGACTGCGCGAGATCGCAGTCGAGCACCGCGATCGGGAGCGACGGGTTGGCGGCCGCGAGGTCTGTGAGCGCCTTGCCCCACGCGGACCGGTTGTCCGTCTTGTCCTCGGCGCCGTAGACGCGCGGCGTACCCTGGTCCACTACGACCACCGGGGTCTCGTGAGGAAGTACCGGCACCCCGACAGCCGCGTCCCGTCGCGCTCGCGCCTGCTCGAGCGCGCCCGCGTCCAAGCCGAGCTCGGCCATGGCACGCCCGTACTCGTCGACGGTGAGGCCGCGTCCATGGAATTCGGGCTCGTCTTCCATGAACGAGACGCCCTTGCCGATGATCGTGTGCGCGAGCACCACGGCGGGCTTCTCGGCATTCATCGCGGCGGTGAGGGCCTCGTGGAGCGCTGCGATGTCGTGGCCGTCGCACTCGAAGGTCAGCCAGCCGTCGGCCTCCCAGTCTTCCTTGATCGACACGCCCATCACTTCGCTGGTGTGACCCGAGATCTGAACACGGTTCCAGTCAACGACAGCAGTGATGTTCGTGAGCCCGCGCATCGCGGCCAGACGGCGCGCCTCGCCCACCTGACCCTTCATCTGCTCACCGTCGCTCATCGCTACGAACGTGTGCCAGTCGGCGCCCGTCAGCCGCGCGCCGATCGCGAATCCCACCCCAGCCGAGAGACCTTGGCCAAGGTTGCCGGTAGACCACTCCACGCCCGGTACCGAACGCTCGACGTGGCCCTCGAAGACGCTGCCTGCCTGCCTGAAGTGCGCCTCGACCTCCTCCCGGGGGAAGAAGCCCGCGGAGGCCAATGCGGTGTAGACGCCGGGCGAGGTGTGGCCGTGGCTCACCACTATGCGATCGCGGTCCTCCCAGCGCGGCTCGTCGGGACGCAGCCGCGCCAACGAGTAGAGCGTCGTGTAGATCTCCATGGACGAGAACGAGCCGCCCGGGTGGCCGGATGCGGCGAGGGTCGTCGCGGTCAGCACCGATCCCCTGCTCGCCAGAGCGCGCTGGGTGAGGTCGTCCAGCAAGCGGACGCTCATGGGGGTGGCTACTCCACGGTTGTACACGGCGGCTCCTCTGCGCGAAGCGATCGGGACACGGGCGCGGGGTACACTGACCCAGGCGGAATGGTGGCGCTACCAGGATTATCCCCGAACCGAGAGGCCAGTTCGTGAATCGACTTCTTGAGACCGCGAGGAACGCAGCACTGGCCGGCGGTCGAGTCGTGCGGGAAAGAGCCTCGAATGTGGGCGCGGTCCGCTCCAAGGGCTCCGCGACCGACTTCGTGAGCGATAGCGATATCGCGTCGGGCGTGGCGGTCGTCGAGGCGATCCGCTCGGCGATGCCCGGCGCCCGAGTCGTGTGCGAGGAGCCCGAGGTGTACGAGATCGTGGGCATCACGCCCGGAGATCTCTCAGACTCCGGCGAGCTTTGGGTCATCGATCCCATCGATGGCACGACGTCGTTCCTCCACGGCTACCCGTGCTACTCCGTGTCGGTCGCCTGCCTTCAGGATGGTCAGCCGGTCGCCGGTGCGGTGTACAACGCCGCTCTCGACGAAATGAACTCGGCCGCCGTGGGGTTGGGAGCGTGGCGCGACGATGTTGCACTGCGCGTGACCAACGCTGCCACCGTTCCCGAGTCGCTGCTCGTCACCGGGTTCCCGTACGACCGCACGGCGCCGCTCGACCGCCAGCTGGCGACGCTCGGCGCCTTCCTGCGAGCGCCGGTTCACGGCATCCGGCGAGACGGTTCAGCCGCCCTCGACTGCTGTCACGTGGCCGGCGCGCGGTGCGACGGCTTCTGGGAATTCCACCTCAAGGTCTGGGACATGGCAGCGGGCGTCGTCATCCTGCGCGAGGCGGGCGCGACGGTCACCGATACCGACGGCGGCACGTGGACGACGGCTACCGATTCGCTGTGCACCGCCAACCCGGCGCTGCACGCGGCGATGCTCGACGTCATCCGCGGCGCAGCAGCCGGCTAGTAGGCGCGCTTCTCCTCGACCGCGTCCTCGGCAAGCTCGATCCCGAAATCGCCGAGGACCTTGCTCACGGCACGCTCGCCACTTTCGATGCAGTTGGGGATGCCCACGCCACGATAGCCGCCGCCGGCCAGCGCGAGCCCCGCGATAGCGCCCGAGCGCTCCTCGATCTGCGCAACGCGGTCCAAGTGCCCCAGCGTGTACTGCGGCATGCCGAGATGCCAGCGGTAGACGCGCGTGAACAGCGGCTGCACCGACTCAGGGATGCCGAGGATGTCGCGCATCTCCGCCAGCGCGATCGCGGCGAGGTCTTCGTCCGGCCGCTCCATGATCTTCTGGTTGTGGGGGCCGCCGAGGAAGCCCCTCATGAGCACCTTGCCCTCGGGCGCACGACCAGGCCACTTGGTCGACGAGTACGTCGCTGCGAGCAGGGCGCGCTCCTCCACCATCGGGCACAGCACGCCGAAGGCGTCCATGTCGATGTCGATCTCGTCCTCGCGAAAGCCCATCGACACGGTCGCCGAGGAACTCGCGGGGATTCCGGCCAAGTTATTGGCGATGTCCTCGTCGACGGCTCGCACGAGCGGCTCCGCAGCCCAGACCTCGGTCGCGAAGATGACCGCGTCCCCAGTGTCCTTCGTGCCGTCAGACAGCGTCACGACAAAGCGGCCGTCATCGGTGCGCTCGAGAGTCTCGACACCGACGCCGGTCTTGATGGCGGCGCGCCCGGCGCCGTCGGCCATCGCCTCGGGAAGCTGCTTCATTCCGGTCATCAGCGAGGTGAAGAACGTGCGCGGCTTCACGCCCGGCTGAGGCGGGTACTTGCGCTTCATCTCCTCGACCTTCTTGCGTGCGGCGAGGAAGCCGCGCATGCACGAACCATATGTCTGCTCCATCTCCAGCAGACGAGGGAACGTCGCAGCAAGCGACATCTGTGAGGGATTCGATGCGTGGACGCCGCCGACGAGCGGCTCGGCGAGGCGATCGAGGCACTCGCGACCCATGCGGCGCACGATGAAATCCTCGAGGGTCTCGTCGTTCAGCTCGCCCTCCGGCACGTCCTTCGGCGGGATGAACAGGTCCATCGCCATGCGGATCTTGCCGGGCCAGCTGAACAGGCCGGTCGTCGCGAACGGCACGAACTTCGTCGGCGCGAACATCATGACGCCGTCGGGCATCTCGTACAGACGGCCGCGGGAGAGGATGAGCGTCTTCTTGCGGCTATCGTCGGTGGGCAGCTCGTCGTCGAAGAAGCCGAGCTCCTTCGCGATGCGGTGGACCGCCGGCTTCTCGGTGAGGAAGCAGTCAGGGCCGCCGTCGATCACGAAGCGCGCGCCGTCTTCGGCCGGCTCCCACTCGTCGGCGACGAACTCGGAGGCGATCTTGCCGCCGACGCGGTCATCCTTCTCGTACAGCGCGAACTCGACCTCGTGGCCCGCCTCCGCCGCGCGCCGCACCTTGTACGCCGCACCCAGGCCGGCCACGCCGCCGCCGATGATGATGACTCGCTTCACGTTCGTCCTCTCGTGAGTCGGCGGCTCATGGTCCGCCCGCTAGTAGATGCGCTTCTCTTCGACCTGGTCCTCGGCAAGCTCGATGCCGAACTCGCCCAGCACCTTGCTGACGGCCTTCTCGCCGCTCTCAAGACAATTAGGGATGCCGACCCCTCGGTAGCTACCACCGGCGAGGCCGAGACCGGTGACCTCGGCTGTGCGCTCTTCGATCTCAGCGACCCTCTCGAGGTGCCCCATCGTGTACTGCGGCATCCCCATCGTCCAGCGGAACACACGCGCGAACAGCGGCTTCGCGTCCGGCTTGAGGCCCAGCACCTCGACGAGCTGCCGGCGCACGATCTCGACCAGCTCCTCGTCGGACTTCTTCATGATCTCCTGGTTACGCGGACCGCCCACGAAGCCGCGAAGCAGGACCCGGCCCTCAGGCGCTCGCTTGGGCCACTTCGACGATGACATCGTCACCGCCATGACCGGACGGTTCTCCACGAGCGGGCACAGGATGCCGAAGAACTTCGTGTCGAACGGGCAGTCCTCGGCCTTGAAGGCCATCGGCACGGTCGCCGAAGACGAGAACGGGATCGAGCCGAGCAGCTCGCCCAGGCGCTCGTCGAGCGGTCGGACCAACTTGTCGGCCGCCCATGCCTCGGTGGCCACGATCACGGCATCGCCCTCGAACACCTCACCACTCTCGAGCGCGACCTTCCAGCCGTCGCCGCTGCGCTCGATGCGCGACACCGGCACGCCCGTCACGATCTTGTCGCGGCCGATCGCATCGGCAAGCTTCTCGGTGAAGAACTGCATGCCCTCATAGAACGAGCTGAAGAAGGTACGCCGCTTCTGCCCGGGCTTGTGCGGATACTTCTTCTTGATCGCCTCGACCTTCTTGCGCTGATCGAGGAATCCCCTCACGAGTGAACCGTGCTTCTGCTCCATCTCGAGCAGGTTGGGGAACGTCGCCGCGAGCGACATCAGCCCGGGGTCGGATGCGTGCACGCCGCCGACCAGCGGCTCGGCGAGCCGATCGAGGCACTCGCGGCCCATGCGGCGCACGACGAAGCTCTCGAGCGTCTCGTCGTGCTGCGCGGCCGTGTCGCCCTCGGGCCACTTCTCCTTGCGAGGGATGAAGAGGTCGGCTGCCATGCGGAACTTCGCCGGCCACGAGTAGAGCGCCGTCGTGGCCATCGGGAGGATCTTCGTGGGCGCGAACATCATGATGCCGTCGGGCAGCTCGATGAGGCGCTTTCCCTTTACCACGAGCGTCTTCTTGTTCTCGTCGCAGGTCGGCGTCTCCTCGTCGAAGATGCCGAGCAACTTGGCGACGCGGTGCACCCCGGGCTTCTCGGTGATGAATGCGTCAGAGCCTCCGTCGACGATGAAGCGCTCCCCCGTCTCGGGGTCGTCGATGTACTCCGTCGCGAGCTTGCCGCCCAGACGGTCGTCCTTCTCGATGACCACCCAGTCGACGTCATTCCCCGCGTCCGCCGCGCGCTTGAGCTTGTAGGCGGCGCCAAGGCCGGCAACGCCGCCGCCGATGATGATGACTCGCTTCACCGTCATGCTTCCTTTCGATGCGAAGCGCGGATGAGCCGGTGCCGGTCCGGCCGATACGCTGCTGTCAGAGCTCGGGAGTGATGGCGGCCGCGATCGCCGCGACAAGATCGTCGTCGTCGTTGGGCACCGCAGCGCGCAAGAACTCGACGCCGTGGTCGAGCGCGCGACCCGCGGCGACGATGTCGAGGTCGTACAGCGTCTCCATGTGGTCGGTCACAAAACCGATGGGCACAGCGACGATGGCTGGAACCCCGCTGGCCGCACAGGCGTCGATCAGCTCGTCCAGATCGGGACCGAGCCACTCGCCGGGCTTGTTGCCCTTCGACTGGTAGACGAGATACCACGCCCTCGGCCTGTCGGATGAACCGAACGCGCGGAACTCCTCGAACATCGGATGACCCGCATCGTCGACGCCGGGCTGCAAGCCGAGGATGTCCGCGACCTGGGTCGCGACCGAACGCAGTCCGGAGACGTAGGGGTCGTCGTCACTGAGGTCGCTTCCCGGCAGGCTGTGCGCCGTGAACGCGACGATCGCGCCCTCGTTGGGCTCGACGTCCATGATGCCTGCGGCCGTCGAGCCCGCCATGTACTCGGCGAAAGCGGGCAGGGTTGAGATGAGTGGCGCTTCGACGATCTCGAGACTGCCGAGCGCTGTCGCAGCCTCTGCGATCGCGTCGCGGTAGGCCTGCTGCGCGACCTTCGACTCGAACGGCGACAGCGAAACCGTCACGACGCGATCGCAGCCTTCGGCCTTCAGACGGCCAAGAGCGTCTTCGATGTACGGGTGCCAGTAGCGCATCCCGACCTCGACCGGGTAGATCTCGCCGGTCCGCATCAGCTCCACCTTCAGCTTCTGCGCGATGGAGGCTGCGATCTGGGGCAGCGGCGAAGAGCCTCCGATGGCCAGATAGCGGTTGCAGACCCGCGTGACGAGCTCGTCGGACGGCTCGCGGCCCATGAGGTTGCACATGAACGGCGAGACCGCATCGAGCGAGTCGGGACCGCCGAATCCGACGAGAAGGACGCCCGTCTTCGGCATGACCTACGCTCCCGCCCGGATGCGAGCCGAGTGCTCGTGCACCAAGCGGATCATCGTGCGAGCCTTCTCGGGATCGCTTGTCTTGTGGATGCCGTGACCCAGGTTGAAGATGTGGCCCGGGCGAGTGCCAACGGCCTCGAGGATCTCGACGACCATGCGCTCGAGCTCGTCGTCGGGCGCGAACAGTGCGACCGGGTCGATGTTGCCCTGGATGCCGAACTTGGGGTCGATCTGCTCGACCGCGTGCTTCATGTCGAGTCTCCAGTCGACGCCGATGACGTCACCGCCCGCCTTCTGCGCGAGGTCGAGCATCGAGGTGGCGCCGTTCGGGAAGTGGATGACCGGCACGCCGCCGTCGGGCACGACCTTGTCGCCGTGAGCCTTGACCTCGGCGAGCACGCGGGCGCTGTGCTTGAGCACGAAGCGCTCGTAGTCACGCGGCGCGATGTAGCCGATCCAGCTGTCGAAGAGCTGCACGACCTGCGCGCCGGCGTCGATCTGCATCTTCAGGTACTCGATGGTGGTGTCGGCGAACTTGGTGAGCAGCAGGTCCCACGCCTCGGGATCCGACCACATGAGCGCCTTGCAGTTCTCGTAGTCCCGCGTGCCCTGACCCTCGATCGCGTAGCTTGCGAGCGTGAACGGCGCACCGGCGAAACCGATGAGCGGCACCTTGTTCTCGAGCTCACGGCGCAGGATCGTGATGATCTCGTGCACGTAGCCGGTGTCCTCGATGGGGTCGGCGACGCGGAGCTTCCTCACGTCGTCCATGGTGCGGACCGGGTTGTTGATCACGGGGCCCTTGCCGCTCTGGAACTCGAGGTCCAGACCCATGCCCGTGAAGCCCACGAGAATGTCCGAGAACATGATCGCGGCATCCACGCCGACGAGGTCGACCGGCTGCATGCTCACCTCGACCGCGAGCTCGGGCGTGCGGCACATCTCGAGGAAGCCGTACTTCGCGCGAATATCGCGGTACTCCTGCATGTAGCGGCCCGCCTGGCGCATCATCCACACGGGCGTGCGCTCGGTGGGCTCGAGGCGGGCGGCGCGAAGGAAGAGGTCGTTGTAAGCCATGGGGAACGCTGCCTTTCGAAGCGAATGAGTCATGGGCTCGACGGGTTCGGAGCCGACGCGGATTCTACCATGCGTGGGCACGAAGCCCGTACTCGTGACATCTGTTACATCGATGCCCCGCCGAGAAGAACGAACCCCGGCCCGCGAGACACGGACCGGGGTTCGATACGACGTGCGGAACAGCTATGCGACGTCCGGCGCGCCGGCGACGATCTTCTCGACGACCGTGGGATCGGCGAGCGTGGAGGTGTCGCCGAACCCGTCCATGTCGCGGTCGCCCGCGGCGACCTTGCGCAGGATGCGGCGCATGATCTTGCCGGAACGGGTCTTGGGGAGGTCCGGGACGATCTGGATATGGTCCGGGGTCGCGATCGGACCGATCTCCGTCCGGACGTGCCCGCGGAGGATCGAGGCGACGTCGGTGTCGGTCGGCGCATCGGCCTTCAGGATGACGTAGGCGTAGATGCCCTCACCCTTGATGTCGTGCGGGAACCCGACGACCGCCGCCTCGGCGACCTTGGGGTGGCTGACGAGCGCAGACTCGACCTCGGCCGTACCCATGCGGTGTCCGGAGACGTTGATGACGTCGTCCACGCGACCGAGAAGCCAGTAGTAGCCGTCCGCATCCTGGCGGGCACCGTCACCGGTGAAGTAGTTGCCGGGGAACGTCGAGAAGTAGACCTCCTTGACGCGGGCATTGTCCGGGTCGCCCCACGTGCCGCGGATCATGCCCGGCCACGGGAACTTGATGCACAGACGGCCACCGCCGCCCTGCTCGGTCTCGGTCTTGTCCTCGTTCAGGATGACCGGCTGGATACCGAAGAACGGACGGGTCGCCGAACCCGGCTTCATGGGGGTGGCACCCGGCAGGTTGGTGATCATGTGACCACCGGTCTCGGTCTGCCACCACGTGTCGACGATCGGGATCTCGCCGCGGCCGATCTTCTGGTGATACCAGCTCCATGCCTCGGGGTTGATCGGCTCTCCTACAGTGCCGAGGACCCGCAGGCTCGACAGATCGTGCTTGGCCGGCCATTCATCGCCCGACTTCATGAGTGCGCGTATCGCCGTCGGAGCGGTGTAGAACGAGTTCACGCCGTGCTTCTCGATGATCTGCCAGAACCGTCCGGGATCCGGATAGGTGGGCACACCCTCGAACATCAGCGAGGTGGCGCCGAGGCACAGCGGTCCGTAGACGACGTAGCTGTGACCGGTGATCCAGCCGATGTCAGCGGTGCAGAAGAAGACGTCCTCGTCGTGGTAGTCGAACGTGTACTTGAACGTCATCGTCGCCTGCAGCAGGTAGCCACCGGTGGTGTGAACGACACCCTTGGGCTTGCCCGTCGAACCCGAGGTGTAGAGGATGAAGAGCGGGTCCTCGGCATCCATCCACTCGATCTCGCAGTGGCGCTGTATCTCCGTGCTGCGGATCTCCTCGTGGTACCAGAAGTCGCGCCCGGGCTCCATGTCGACGCGATTACGCGTGCGAGAGACCACGATGACGCTTTCAACGGTCGGACACTCATACAGCGCCTCATCGGCCATGGCCTTGAGAGGGATCACGCGTCCGCCGCGAAGTCCTTCGTCGGCCGTGATGAGCATCTTGCAGGAGCTGTCCTGGATCCGGTCACGCAGCGACTGCGAGGAGAAGCCGCCGAATACGATCGAGTGGATCGCACCGATGCGGGCGCAGGCGAGCATGACGATGGGAAGCTCGGGGATCATCGGCAGGTAGATGGCGACGCGGTCGCCCTTCTTGATGCCATGCTTCTTGAGCACGTTGGCGAAGCGGCAGACCTTATAGTAGAGCGACTGGTACGTGTAGACCTTGCTGCGGCCCTCGTCGCTCTCCCAGA